>JBBSDZ010000007.1:0-55876 GCA_038240205.1 Solirubrobacterales bacterium
CATTGCGCAAGATTCCCCACTGCTGCCTCCCGTAGGAGTCTGGGCCGTGTCTCAGTCCCAGTGTGGCTGATCGTCCTCTCAGACCAGCTACCCATCGAAGCCTTGGTGAGCCGTTACCTCACCAACAAGCTAATGGGCCGCGGGCCCATCTTGATGCGGAGGCCGAAGCTTCCTTTCCCCTTGCGGGCACATCCGGTATTAGCCCGAGTTTCCTCGGGTTGTCCCGGTCATCAAGGCAGGTAACCCACGTGTTACTCACCCGTTCGCGGCTCTGCCCCAGGGCAAGCCCTGGTTCGTCGCTCCACTTGCATGTGTTAAGCACGCCGCCAGCGTTCGTCCTGAGCCAGGATCAAACTCTCCGTGAAGAACTTCACGAAAAGCTGTCATGGAACTGCACGAGACCCATACACCGTGGTCTCGAAGCCATGACGGGGTACTTCTCTACTTGACTCTTTGCCGTCACGCGGATACGCAAAGCGTGCCCGCTGACGGGTCGAACCTGGACGCACACCACGATCGAGAATCGATCGTAGATGCGCATGCTGTTGAGTTTTCAAAGACCGTCAAGCCTCTTGCGAAGGTGCTTCCTTCAGAGGAGACCCATCTGACCCCGCGTCCTCGGACGCTTCCGGGCCAACCAAGCAGTATAGCTAAGCCGCACGCAGGCGGCGGAAGCGACGCTTGCCGACCTTCAGCACCTGCCCGTCGGCGCGCTCGCCGGGGACATCGTACTCGCCGGCGCCGAGCGGCGCCTCGCCGAGCGTCACGCCGCCCTGGTCGATCAGGCGCCGGGCCTCCGAGCTGGAGATCCCGAACTCAGCGGACATCACGCCGGGTAGATGCACCGGGCCGCCGTCACGCGGAAAGCTCGCCTCAGCGATCTCCTCCGGCGCCTCGCGCTCGACGAACACACGCTCGAAGTGGCGCTCGGCGTCTGCTGCAGCCTGCTCGGAGTAGAGCCAGGCCACGAGGTCCCGCGCGAGCGCGCGCTTGGCGTCGCGCGCCGAGCTGCCGGCTGTCGCCTGCGTGCCGGCGTCCTTCACGCCGCCCTCCTGCGCGGCGAGCTCTTCGGGCGCGTCCACGGCCGACGCCTCGGCGCCGCGGGAAGGCGACCGATCGGGCGCCCTCTGAGCGTCGTCGAGCAGCAGCCGCCGGTACTCGGCGACGGCCTCGTCGGGGATCGACATCGCCTTGCCGAACATCTCCTCGGGCGGGTCGGTGATGCCGATCTGGTTGCCGAGCGACTTGGACATCTTGCGCCTGCCGTCGATACCGACGAGCAGCGGCATCGTCAGGATCGACTGCTCGGGCTTGCCGTAAGCGCGCTGCACGTCGCGCCCGAGCAGCAGGTTGAACTTCTGGTCGGTGCCGCCGAGCTCGACGTCGGCGTCGATCGCGACCGAGTCATAGCCCTGCAGCGGCGGGTAGAGCAGCTCGAGCAGCGAGATCGGCTCGTTGGCGGCGAAGCGTTTGGCGAAGTCGTCGCGCTCGAGCAGCTGCGCGACGGTGGTCGTGCGCACGAGCGCGAGCAGATCGACCATCGGCATGTCCAGCCACTCGCCGTTGTGCCTGATCTCCAGGCGCTCGGGATCGTCGTCAAGGATGCGCAGCGCCTGCTGCTGGAAGGTCAGCCCGTTGGCGTCGATCTCCTCGCCCGAAAGCATCGGGCGCAGGCTCGAGCGCCCGGAAGGGTCGCCTACACGCCCGGTGTAGTCGCCGATGATCAGTACGACGCGGTGCCCGGCGTCCTGGAACTCGCGTAGCTTGCGCAGGAGGACTGCATGCCCTAGATGGATGTCAGGCGCCGTCGGGTCGATGCCAAGCTTCACGCGCAGCGGGCGACCTTCTTTTGATATGTGCTCGAGCCGCGTTGCGAGTGCGCCCTGCGGCAGGCTGTCGACGGCGTTTCGCCCCAGCCACGCTGCTAGCCGGGTGGGGTCCTCCGGGACCTCGTTGGTGGCGTTGGGCATGAAGTCCAATGCTAGACTCTCGCCCTCCCGTCGGCCCCTTCGAGCTGCCTTTCAACGTGCGGCCGGCGCTGCGGGGAATGGGCTCTCCGCTCGCCGCGGGAGCCACGGCAACTGCCGATGAGCGAGGACGACAGCCCCGACATCACGCAACGTCCCAAGCCGCGCCTGAAGAGGCTGCGCTTCGTGGCGATCCTGATGGCGGCGCTCGTGCTCGGCTTGGTCTCGTTCGTGTTCGGCATCTTCATCTCGGTCGCCTCCGACCTGCCGTCGCTTACCAAGTTCTCGCAGCTGAAGGACGCCAAGAGCTCGGTCCTGCTCGACGACCTCGGCCATCCGATCGGCGTGGTCAGCCAGCAGAACCGTGTGATCGTCACGCCCTCGCAGATCCCGGCGATCGCCAAAGAGGCGGTGATCTCGATCGAGGACAAGCGCTTCCAGACGAACAGCGGCGTCGATGTGCGCGGGATCGCGCGCGCGTTCGTCCAGGACATCGCGCACAAAGGCAACGTCCAGGGCGCCTCGACGATCGAGCAGCAGTTCATCAAGAACGCGCTACAGGCGCAGTCGCACCGCACGATCTTCGAGAAGCTCAGGGAGGTCGCGCTCGCCTTCCAGCTCTCGCACAAGTGGTCGAAGGAAAAGATCCTCACCGCCTACCTGAACACGATCTACTTCGGCAACGGCGCGTATGGGATCGAGGCGGCCGCACAGACGTACTTCGGTCGCGACGTCAACCACCTCGGCTGCGGCACACCGGCACACCAGCTGTGCGTCGAACAGCTGCAGCCGTGGGAGGCGGCGATGCTCGCCGGCGTGATCCAGTCGCCGACGGCGTTCGATCCGGCCAACCATCCGGTGGCAGCGCGCACGCGCCGCAACACCGTGCTGCGCCAGATGCTCGAGCAGGGCTATCTGACGCAGGCTGTCTTCAACCAGAGCGTCGGGCAGGCGCTGCCGGCCTCGAAGGACGTACAGGCGCCCCAGGAGCCGACGATCGAAGGCGTCGACGCTGGCTACTTCACGAGCTGGGTGCAGCAGCAGGTGATCGAACGCTATGGCGCTCCGCGCGCGTTCGACGGTGGCCTGAAGATCAAGACGACGCTCGACCTCGAGCTGCAGCGCGCGGGCGAACAGTCGGTCAACTCCTACCTCGAATACGCCGGCGGCCCGACGGCCTCGCTCGTGGCGATCGAAAACTCGACCGGCCAGGTGCGCGCGATGGTCGGCGGGCGCAACTACAACGAAAGCCCGTTCAACTTGGCGACGAACGGCGAGCGCCAGCCGGGCTCCGCGTTCAAGGCGTTCGACCTCGCAGCGGCGCTCGAGGCCGGGATCTCTCCGGACTCGACGTGGACGTCGAAGCAGAAGACCTTCTACGTACCGAGCCCGCGCGGGACCGAAAAATTCGTCGTGCACAACGACGCAGGCAACTACACCGGGTCGAACACGCTGACCGCGGCGACCGCCTACTCCGACAACTCGATCTACGCCGAAGTCGGCCTCAAGGTCGGCACGCACAAGATCGCGCGCCTGGCGCACAAGATGGGCATCACGACGCCGCTGTCGACCAACCCGGCGATGACGATCGGCGGGCTCACGGTCGGCGTCACGCCGCTGGACATGGCGCACGCGTACGAGACGATCGCGCATGGCGGGCGACGGGTGAGCGGCACGCTCGCCGCTGACGGCGCGCCCGTGGCGATCCAGGAAGTCGACGCCGGCTCGCACACGTTGCCGGACGGCAATCACCACGACGTCAATCACGTGCGCACAAAGGCAGTGCTGCCGCCGGGCGTCGCCAGCACGGAGACGTCGATGCTCGAGACCGTGCTGCAATACGGCACCGGCCGCGCCGCAGCGATCGGGCAGTTCGCGGCCGGCAAGACCGGCACTACCTCCAACTACGGCGACGCGTGGTTCGTCGGCTGGAACAGCAAGTACACGGTCGCCGTGTGGGTCGGCTACCCGGACAGCCTCGTGCCGATGACGACCGCTTTCAACGGCGGCCCGGTGCTCGGCGGCACCTACCCGGCGTTGATCTGGCACAACTTCATCACCTCGGCGCTTCAGATCGACAAAAACCGCGCCGAAGCTGCGACCGCGAAGAAGAGCGGCAGCCGCGGCGAATCGGGCGAAACGTCGACGTCGAGCACTAACAGCTCGGAATCCCCCTCGTCGTCGTCCTCCGGCAATCAAGGATCGTCAGGCGGTTCGAGCGGCGCCGGCGGCGGCAAAGAAGGCGGCAGCGGCAAAGCCCCGGCGCCGGGCGCAGGCGAAGAAGCCGGCGGCGGCAGTGGCGGCGAAGGCGGCAGCAGCAAAGCGGCGCCCGAAGCGACTCCTGAACCGTCGAGTCCGCCTGCGGCGTCGCCGGCGCCGAGCTCTTCGGCTCCCCCCTCCTCTTCCTCGCCGACGGGGGGCGTCAGCCCCGGGGGTTAGCGGAGGCGAGGCTCGCGTCAGGCCGCGATCACGTGATCGCCTGAAGCCGAGGGAATCCGGCGGTCGGCAACGACACGCGCCCCTCCGCTGGGCGCGAAGGACACCGAGCTGCGCATGGCCCCCTCGGCGCCGCTCTCAGCCGGGCGCAGGTCGAGCTCCCTGAGCACGACCTGGATCACGCGCTTCATCTCCAGCTGGGCAAAGCTCGCAGCGACGCAGCGGCGCACGCCGCCGCCGAACGGGATCCACGTGTAGGTGCCCTCGGACTCCTCGAGGAAGCGCTCGGGGCGGAAGCTGAGTGGCTCGGGATAGATGTCCGGACGGCGGTGCATGAGGTGCACGCACGGGGCGACGATCGTATCGGCCGGGATCGTGTCGTCGCCGAGCCGCAAAGGCTCGATCAGTCGACGCATCACGAGCGGAACCGCAGGGCACAGGCGCAAGGTCTCCTTGACGACGGCGTCGACGTATTCCTCGCTCTCGCCCGCGAGCACCTCCGAGCGCAGCCGCGCGAGCTTGTCCGGATGGCGCAGCAGGCGCTCGAACACCCACGCAAGCGAGGTCGCCGTTGGGCCGTCTGAGAGCATCGTCACGAGTTCGTCGCGCAGCTTCTGCTCGCTCATAGGCGCCCCGTCCTCTCCGTGACCGCGCTCGAGCATCGCGTGTATGTCTTCGCGCTCGGCCGCACCCGGCTCCTCGCGGCGCCGGTGCACCTCCTCGAGCACGACCGACTCGACCCTCCCCATCACCTCGCGAAAGCGCGAGCTCATGGTGATGGAACGCGAGCCGACGGCTGCCAGCAGAGCGAGACGCCGCGGCTGATTGATCCAGTCGGTCATCTCCACCAGTCGCTCGCGCAACAGCCGCGCCGTGCCGACATCGAGATCCTCGAAAACGGCGCTCATGACGACGCTGAGGCTGATCGCCTGCATCCGCGGCCAAAGCTCGAACGGCTCACCGATCGGCCAGGTGCGGACCTGTCGCTCGGCGATGCCCGTCATCATCGCTGCGTAGTCGCGCATGCGCTTGCCGTGGAACGACGGCAGCAGCCGCTTGCGGTCGCCGAGGTGCTGCGGCTCGTCGAGCAGCATCACCGAGCGCGGGCCGAGCAGCGGGCCCAGCAGCGGGTTTGCTTCGCCCGCGCCCGCGCCAAGCAGCGCCGACTCGGTTGTGAACACCTGCTTGACGTGCGCCGGATTTGTCAGCAGAACCCACGGACGCGCTCGGCGGATGCGCAGCGTGAACGTCTCGCCGTAGCGTCGCTCGCAGCGGTCGAGGAAGTCGAGCGGGCGCAGCGCCCAGATGGCAGCCTGCGCGGAGGTCGGCAGGCGTGGGCCGGGCGGCAAGGCGGTGTGGTTGTCGGTGCTCGATCTCGGCATCTCGTGATCCCTCGCACTGCTCGAACGTCTCTCTCTTGCGTACTTCGAGGGCTCCGATCTCGACTCCAATCCCGGTCATTGCGTCGGTCCTTGGCAAGAACGCCACAGTTACGGGCTATAGGCGCTGGCGTCGACAGAAGCCTCTCTACATTGGCTACACCATCCCGGCGCCTCGCGCGAATCACCCTTCGGAGAGCGAGCGGCAGCGAGTCGGACTGCCGCTGCGACAGCCCGCGGATCTCGGTCCGACCTACGGCCGCGGCCGCGACACGTTCGCGTCCCCGGCCGCGCAAAACCGCCAGCGCAGCTCCATGGCGCGCGTGATGCCGATACGCGTGCCCTCGACGAGCACCGGCTCACGCCACTCGCCGGCTCGCTCGAAGATGCGAATCGGACCGCTCGCAAGCGAGCTGCCGTTCTCCCCCAGCCAAATACCGAGCGCCTGCGTGAGCTTGCCGGGCCCCGAGCAGAGGTCGCGTTCGCGCGCCGGGCGTTGCGCAAGAAGGCCGCGCCGCGCGCGCATCTGCTCCAGCCCAGCGGTCGGTGCGAGCGCACGGATGAGCACGGCAGCGCCGACGCCCTCGTCCTCGCAGACCGCATTGAGCAGCGCGTGGATGCCGTATGAGCGGTAGACGTACGCGAGACCGGGCTCACTGAACAGAACCACCGTGCGTGGCGTCAGGCCGTTGAAGGCGTGACACGCGGGCTCGCTCTCGTGATAGGCCTCCGTCTCGACGATCACACCGGCCGTGTCGCCGTGCGTGACTGTGCACCCGATCAGCTCCGGCGCCACCTCGAGCACCGGGCGCGCGTAGAAGTCAGGCGGAAGCGTCTTCATCGAGCACAGCGCGCGCGGCCACGATCTGATCGGCGAGGCGCGCCGAGGACGTACCGCCCTCCGAGACCTTCGACTCCAGCCACGAGCGCTGCGCGAGCACCTCGCGGAACTGGTCGGAGTGCTCGGCGAGCGTCTCGCTGTGCGCGGCCAGATCCTCTTGCTGCAGCTCCGACAGGCTGCGGCCGGTGTCGAGCGACGTGCGCACGAGCCCCGCGACGACGCCGTGCGCCTCGCGGAATGGCACGCCGAGGCGCACGAGCAGGTCCGCCACGTCGGTCGCGGCGATCAGCTCGTCAGAGGCCGCCGCCGCCATCCGCTCGCGATCGAAGCTGACACCGGCGATCATGCCGCTCGCGGCGGCGAGCGTCAGCTCGAGCGTGTCGACCGTGTCGAACAGGTGCTCCTTGTCCTCTTGCAGATCCTTGTTGTACGTGAGCGGCAGCGCGTGCATGACGCCGTGGAAAGCCGCCAGGTGCCCGACCACGCGCGGCGCCTTCGCTCGCAACAACTCAGCCGCATCGGGATTCTTCTTCTGCGGCATGATCGACGAACCCGAGCTCCACGCGTCAGGCAGCTCGCAGAAGCCGAACTCGGCGCTCGACCACAGCACCAGCTCCGCGCCGAGGCGCGAGAGGTGCGTCGAGCAGGTCGCCGCCGCGTTGAGGTAGTCGAGGATGAAGTCGCGCCCCGAGACCGCGTCGATCGAGTTGGGGGCGATCTCCGTGAAGCCAAGCTCGTCGGCGACCATGCGCCGGTCGGTGTCGAAGTTGACCCCGGCGAGCGCGCCCGCGCCGAGCGGCAGCGAGCTCGACTGCGCTTCCGCGAAGGCGAAGCGCGAGCGATCACGGGCGAGCATCCAGAAATACGCGAGCAGGTGGTGGCCGAGGTAGACGGGCTGGGCGCGTTGCAGGTGGGTGTAGCCGGGCATCGGCCAGTCCGCGTGCTCCGTCGCCCGTTCCAGCAGCCGCCCCATCAGCGCCGCAATCGCAGTCCGCGCTAGCGCGGACTGCTCGCGCGTGTAGAGCATCAGGTCGGTGACGACCTGATCGTTGCGCGAGCGTGCCGTGTGCAGCCGCCCGGCGACCGGACCGGCGATCTCCATGAGGCGGCGCTCGATCGCCATGTGGATGTCTTCGTCGGCCGGGTCGACCGCGAAGCGCTCCTCGTCCAGCTCCTGCGCGACCGCATCGAGGCCGCGCAGCAGCTCGTCGCGATCGGACTCGGTCACGATCCTGCGCGCGGCGAGCATGCTCACGTGCGCACGCGAGCCGGCGATGTCCTGGCGCCACAGACGGCGATCGAAAGAGATCGACGCGTTGAGGCGATGGAAGTCGGCGTGCTGGGGCTCGCGGAAGCGCGACATCGCGAGGAGTCTACGCGGGCTCTGACTCGCGTCATCCGCCGCGCAAATCGGCGCGACCCCCCCCGGGGGGCCGCTAGCCGCGGGTCGCGCGCATCGTCTCCCCGACCCGTGCCACCTGCCCTTCCCCCATCCCCGGAAAGAACGGAAGCGCCAGCGATCGCGCGGCCACGTCCTCGCATACCGGAAACTCCCCCTCGCGATGCCCGAAGCGCTCGCGATAGAAGCTCATCAGGTGGATCGCCGGCAGGTATGGCTTGCTCTGGATTCCGCGCGCCGCGAGCTCTGCGATCGTCGCGGCGCGATCTACCCCGCGTGGGAGCTGCACGACGAACACGAACCACCCGCGCGCGTCGCCCCCGCTATCCGTGCACGGCAGCTCCAGCCCCTCGATCCCGGCGAGCGCCTCGCGGTACAGCGCGGCGACGCGAGCGCGCTCGGACAGCATCTCGTCGAGGCGCTGCAACTGCGCGACCCCGATCGAGCAAGCGATATCCGAAAGGCGGTAGTTGAAGCCGAGGCGGTCGTGATCGAGCCAGCCCATGTCCGGGGCACGACCCTGATTTCGCTCCGAGTCGATCAGCTGCTTTTGCGCCGGATCGCCGAGCGTCACCATCCCGCCCTCGCCCGTCGTCAGCTGCTTGTTCGCGTAGAAGCCGAACGCCGCTGGGTTGCCGCGCGCGCCGACGTTCTTACCGTCGGCGTGGCGGGCGCCGAGCGCCTCGCAAGCGTCCTCCACGATGCCCAGCCCATGCTGCTGCGCGATTCGCTCGAACGCAGGCATGTCGGCGGGATAGCCGAAGATGTGCACCGGCAGCAGCGCGCGCGTGCGCTCGGTGACCACCGCCTCCGCCGCCTTCGGGTCGAGGTTGAGCGTGACCGGGTCGATGTCCGCGAACACCGGCCGCGCACGCTCGTACAGCGCCGCATTGGCCGACGCGACGAACGAGAACGGGCTCGTGATCACCTCGTCCCCGTCCCGCACGCCGACAGCGCGCAGCGCCAGGTGCAACCCCGCCGTGCCGCTGCTGACGGCGCTCGCGCACGTTGTCCCGAGGCGCTCGGCGAACAAGCGCTCGAACTCCTCGACGCGCGGCCCGAGCGAGAGCTGCCCAGAGCGCAGCACGGCGATTACGGCTCGCTCCTCCGCATCGCCCAGCTGCGGCTGGGCGAGCGGGATCGGCTGCTCTGCCACTAAGCCCCGCTGCCGGAGCTCGTCGCCGGCTGCTCGCTGCCCGCCTCGCCGGCGCCCAGCGCTCCCGCGCCCGCGTCAGCGCCTCCGCCGGCGCTCCCGGCTCCGCCTGCCGGCTCGCGCCCCGGCTGCATCCCGTACTCGAGTGAGTCCACGAGCGCGTCCCACGACGCGGCGATGACGTTCTCAGAGACGCCGATCGTGCCCCACACCTCGTGGCCGTCAGAGGCGTCGATGAGCACGCGCGTGACCGCGCCGGTGCCCTTGTTCTCGTCGAGAATACGCACCTTGAAGTTGACGAGCTCGATCTCGCGCAGGTGCGGGTGCAGCTCGCCGATCGCATCGCGCAGCGCCGCGTCGAGCGCGTTGACCGGGCCGTTGCCCTCGGCCGTGCGCACGTATCGCTCGCCGCCGAGCCAGATCTTGATCGTCGCCTCGGTGATGACCTTGCCGTCGATGCGCTTCTCCACGAGCACGCGCCAGGACTCCAGGCGGAACAGCGGCTCATACGACCCGGCCTCCTTGCGCATCAGCAGCTCGAACGAGCCGTCGGCCGCCTCGAACTGGAAGCCCTCGTGCTCGAGCTCCTTGACGCGCTCGACCACGCGCTGGGCGAACGCGTCCTCGTCCTCGCCGTCCTGAGCCTTCACTCCCGCCGCGGCCGCCTTCTCGACGATCGTGCCCTTGCCGGAGAGCTCAGAGATGAGCACGTCGCGGCTGTTGCCGACGATCGCCGGGTCGATGTGCTCGAAGGTCTGTGAGTCGGCGCGCACGCCGGCGGCGTGCAGGCCGGCCTTGTGCGCGAACGCATGCTTGCCGACGTACGGCTGCGCCGGGTCGGGCGTGCGGTTGAGCAGCTCGTCGACGAAGTGCGCCGTCTCGCTCAGGCGTGCGAGCCGCTCGGGCGCGAGCAGCTCGGCGCCCATTTTCAGCTGCAGGTCGGCGATGATCGTGATCAGGTTCGCGTTGCCGGTGCGCTCGCCGATGCCGTTGACCGTGCCCTGCACCTGCGTTGCGCCAGCTTCTACGGCGATCAACGTGTTGGCGACGGCGCAGCCCGAATCGTCGTGGCAGTGGATGCCGAGCGCGCAGCCTGACAGCGCTTCTCTGACGACCGCAAACGCAGTACGCACTTGCGGCGGCAGCGATCCGCCGTTCGTATCGCACAGCACGACGCGCTCAGCGCCCGCGTCGGCGGCCGCGCGTAGGCAGTCGAGCGCATACCCCGGGTCGAGCTGAAAGCCGTCGAAGAAGTGCTCGGCGTCGAACAGCACGCGCTTGCCGGCACTCACGAGGAAGGCGATCGAGTCGCCGATCATCTGCAAGTTCTCCTCCCGCGAGACGCGCACGACCTTCTCGACGTGCAGCAGCGAGGCCTTGCCGACGAGCGTGCAGATCGGCGCGAACGACTCGGCGAGCACACGCAGGCCGTCGTCCTCGGCCGCCGCCAAGTCGCGCCTGCGCGTCATCCCGAAGGCGACGATCTGCGCGTGTGAGAGCTGCTCGCCGGCGAGGCGGTCGAAAAGCTCCTGCTCCTTCGGGTTGGACGCGGGGAAGCCGGCCTCGATCATGTCCACGCCGAGCGCGTCGAGCGCATGCACGACGCGCACCTTCTCCTCTGCGGTCAGGCTCAGGCCGCCGCCGCCCATACCGTCGCGCAGGGTGGCGTCGTATAGCTGGATGTCAGCCACTAGCGGCCCGCCAGACCACCGCTACGCGGTCGTCTGGGCGCTCGGCGCCGGCGCCTTGCCGGCCGGCGTCTCGAGGTCCGCCGGGGACACCGGGTCCAGCCACTCGCGGTAGCGCTCGCTGCGTCCGTGGATGGCATCGTCGAATGCCGCCTGGATCACGCGCGTGATCTCTCCCGGCTTGCCCGTGCCGACTGGGTGGTCGTCAATCTCGCGTACCGGCACGATCTCGGCGGCCGTGCCGGACAGGAACATCTCATCGGCGAGGTACATCTCGGCGCGAGCAACGTCGCGCTCGACCACTGCGTAGCCGAGGTCGCGCGCGATCTGGATGATCGAGCGCCGCGAGATGCCGTCGAGGATCGAGTTGCTTTGGCCGGGCGTCGCGATCACGCCGTCGCGCACGATGTAGACGTTCTCGCCGGTGCCCTCGCACACGTAGCCGTTGTCGTCGAGCAGGATCGCCTCGTCGTAGTTGGACTTGACTGCCTCGATCTTCGCGAGCACGCTGTTGAGGTACTGCCCGGAGGCCTTCGCGTGCGGGATCAGCGAGTCCGAGCCGATCCGCCGCCACGAGGAGACCTTCGCGCGCACGCCCTCGCTCGCGCCCTCCTCGCCGAGGTAGACGCCCCACTCCCAGCAGGCGATCGTCACGTCGACGGTGGCGTCAAGCGGATTCAGGCCCATCGTGCCGTAGCCGCGGTAGGCGATCGGGCGGATGTAGCAGGCGCGCAGCCCATTGCGCGCAACGAGCTCGAGCGTCGCCGCTCGCAGCTGCTCGGCGGAGTACGGGATGTCCATGTAGTAGAGGCCGGCTGAGCGGAACAGTCGGTCTACGTGCTCGGCGTTGCGGAACACTGCCGGGCCGATCTCGGTGTCGTAGCAGCGCACGCCCTCGAACACGCCCGTGCCGTAGTGCAGACCATGCGTCAGGACGTGGACCTTGGCGTCCTCCCATGCGACGAACTCTCCATTCATCCATATGAGGTCGGTGGGATCCACGTTCACTAGAGCTCCTGTTCGAGAGTCGCGAGCACTGCCTCGGTGGCCTGTGCGGTACCCGCCGACCCTCCGAGGTCGGCGGTGCGCAGGCCCGCATCCAGCGCCCCTTCAACGGCCGATTCTACAGCCGTCGCCTCGCTTTCCAAGCCGAGCCCGTGGCGTAGCATCATTGCCGCCGAGAGGAACATAGCCAGCGGATTGGCGGCGCCGCTACCGGCGATGTCAGGGGCGGAGCCGTGCACCGGCTCGAACATGCCCGGACCCTCGCCGCTGAGCGACGCGCTCGGGAGCATCCCGATCGAGCCGGTGATCATCGCCGCCTCGTCAGAGAGGATGTCTCCGAACATGTTCTCCGTGAGGATCGTGTCGAACTCGCGCGGCGCCGAGACGAGCTGCATCGCTGCGTTGTCCACGAGCACGTGTTCGAGCTCGATGTGAGCGAACTCGCGCGCGTGCAGTTCGCTGACAACCTCCCGCCACAGTCGCGAGGTCTCCAGCACGTTTGCCTTGTCGACGCTCGAGACCTTCGAGCGCGCGGCCCCAAAGGCGGTGCGCGCGATCCGCTCGATCTCCTCGGTGCTGTAGAGGCACGTGTCCGACGCGGTCGTCTTGGTGCGCGTCTTCTCGCCGAAGTAGATGCCGCCGGTGAGCTCGCGCACGACGAGCAAGTCGGTGCCCTCGATCCGCTCGCGGCGCAGCGGCGAGGAGTCATACAACGCCGGTAGCGGCTTGACCGGGCGCAGGTTGGCGTACAGGTTCAGGCCCTTGCGCAGGCCGAGCAGCCCCTGCTCCGGGCGTGGCTTGTCCGGGTCGGTCGTGTCCCACTTGGGGCCGCCAACGGCAGCGAGCAGCACTGCGTCGGCACCCTTGCACGCGGCGAGCACCTCGTCGGTGAGCGCGATGCCGTGCGCGTCGATCGAGGCGCCGCCGAAGACGTGCTCTTCGAACTGGAAGTCGCCGAGGCGGCCGAGCAGGTCGAGCGTCGGCGCCATGATCTCCGGGCCGATGCCGTCTCCGGGGAGCGTGACGATGTGATGTGCCATGGGCGCGACGCTATCAGCGGGTAGGGTCTCGGCGACTGGATCGGTCACGCCGCAACCGCAGCAGGAGTTACGCTTGATCGGTGGCGCCGAGAAAGAAGCACGAGCTCGCCCGAGAGCATCTCGAGGACGCTCGAGTCGCTAGAGCCGAGTCGTCGCAGTACGTGCCCAGCTGACGTCCTCGTGCTCTGACTCGTACTCGCCGATCTCGGCGTCCTGCTCGAGCGTCAGTGCGATGTCGTCGAGCCCGTTCATCAGACGGTGGCGGATCTCGTGGTCGATCTCGAAGGCGACGTCGCGGCCGTCGAAGCGGACCTCCTGCTCGAGCAAGTCGACCTCCCCCGCTCCGGCGTACGCAAGCGCGCGGCAGTCCTCCCCCGAGAGCACGACCGGCAGCAGCCCGATCTTGGTGCAGTTGGAGTAGAAGATGTCGGCGAAGCTCGGCGCGACGATCGCCCGGAAGCCGTAGTCCTGAAGACCCCATGGCGCGTGCTCGCGCGAGGAGCCGCAGCCGAAGTTCTCACCGGCGACGAGGATCGGGTTGGCGGGCAGCTCCCAGCCTGGCTCCTTGGCCCAGTCGAAGAACAGGAACTCGCCGAAGCCGGAGCGCTCGACGCGCTTGAGGAACTGCTTGGGCATGATCTGATCGGTGTCGACGTCGGCGCGGTCGAGGTGACTCACCGGCCCTGAGATGACGCTTATCGGATCCATCAGCTCCAGCTCCTTATGTCGACGAAGTGCCCCTCGATCGCCGCGGCTGCGGCCATCTGCGGGGACACGAGGTGGGTGCGCCCGCCGCGGCCCTGGCGGCCCTCGAAGTTGCGGTTGGAGGTGGAGGCGCAGCGCTCGCCGGGGGCGAGCGTGTCCGGGTTCATGCCGAGGCACATCGAGCAGCCGGCGACACGCCAGTCGAAGCCGGCGTCGCGGAAGACGCGGTCGAGTCCCTCGGCCTCGGCCTGCGCCTTGACCTGCTGGGAGCCGGGTACGACCATGGCGCTGACGCTGGAGGCGACCTTGCGCCCTGCGACGACCTCGGCGGCGGCGCGCAGATCGCCGATGCGCGAGTTGGTGCAGGAGCCGATGAACACGCGGTCGAGTGAGATCTGCTCGATCGGCGTGCCGGGCTGCAGGTCCATGTACTGCAGCGCGCGTTCGGTCGACTCGCGGTCGGCGGGGCTCTCGAACTCCTCCGGCGCGGGCACGCTCTCGGTGACGGCGCGGACCATGCCGGGGTTCGTCCCCCACGTGACCTGCGGCGAGATCGCGGAGGCGTCGATGGAGACCTCGCGGTCGAAGTCGGCGCCCTCGTCAGTGCGCAAACCCTGCCAGTGCTCGATCGCCTTCTCGAGCTCGGCGCCCTTGGGCGCACCGGGACGCTCGGTCTCGGTGAACCACGCGAACGTGGTCTCGTCGGGGGCGATCGTGCCGGCACGCCCGCCGCCCTCGATCGTCATGTTGCACACGGTCATGCGGCCCTCCATCGAGAGCGCCTCGATCGCGGGACCGGAGTACTCGACGACGTGGCCGGTCATGCCGCCGACGCCGAGCTTGCCGAGCGTGGCGAGGATCAGGTCCTTGGCGGTGACGCCGAAGCCGAGCGCGCCGTCGTAGCGGATGCCCATGGAGCGCGGCTTGTGCTGAACCATGCACTGCGTGGCGAGCACGTGCTCGACCTCGCTCGTGCCGATGCCGAACGCGAGCGCGCCGAAGGCGCCGTGCGTGGAGGTGTGCGAGTCGCCGCAGACGATCGTCATGCCGGGCTGAGTGACACCGAGCTCGGGGCCGATCACATGCACGATTCCCTGCCGGGCGGAGCCGAGCGAGTAGACGGGCACGCCGAACTGCTCGCAGTTGCGCTCGAGCGTTTCGACTTGCACGCGCGAGAGCTCGTCCTTGATGCGCGCGGCGATGGGCGTGCCGTCGGTCGGCGTGTTGTGGTCGGCTGTCGCGAGCGTGCGATCGGGGCGACGCACGTCGCGGTCGGCGAGGCGCAGACCGTCGAACGCCTGCGGACTGGTCACCTCGTGGACGAGGTGCAGGTCGATGTAGAGGACGCCGTGTGCGACCTCGTGCGTCTCCCAGATCTTGTCGAACAGCGTCTTTGCCATCGTCCTCAGCCCTTCTCGTCGTGTGTGCGGGAGCGTCTTTCGACCATTTTTATGAAGACCCCTTCCGGGGTCGGATATGCGTGGTCTGTGGCCAGCATCAGCTGCGCCTCAGTCCGGCGGAGACGACCGCGAGAAACGCGGCCTCCTGCTTGCCGTCATTCTCGAAGTGGTGGGGAAGGTCGGCGTCGAAGGTGACGCAGTCGCCATCTGCGAGCTCGTAGCGTTGCCCGTCGCACACGAGCACGACGTTGCCGCGCTCGACGAGCGCCGTCTCGCGGCTGCCGGGCTCGTGCATGGGCGGGTCATCAGGGGCACCGGTCGCCCGGCCCGGCGCAAGCGTGTGGCGCGAGAGCTCGGCGCGCTGGCCGGGCTGCGAGGCGGTGAGCACCTCGAAGCGATGGCCGCGACGGGCGTTGCCGCCGCGCTGGCGCTGGGAGGCGCGCACGATCGTGACCGAGCCACCCTCGTCGAGGCGCAGCAGCTGTGAGAGCCGCAGCTCCAGACCGGAGGCGATGCGCGTGGCGACGGTCAGCGTCGGGCTGGTCTCGCCACGCTCGACCTGCGAGAGCATCGGCGCGCTGACTCCGCTGCGGGCGGCGAGATCGCGCAGCGACAGGTCGGCGGACTCGCGCAGGGCCTTGACGCGGGCACCGATGACCGTTGGATCGAGGGCGTCGGGCGCGCCCTGGGCAGCCTCGCTGTTCGGTGCGGCCACACCCGCCCCAGCGTTCGCAGCGGCGTGGGTTCGGGACGGAGCTCGGTCCTTCAAGGTCGCCATACGCGCGTACGTTATCACGGACGCAGATCGCCCGACGCACCCCAGGGCGTGCCTGGCCGGATCCGTCTCCGATCCGACCCGGCGCAGGCGCACCCGTGCATCCGATGCGGCTCTCGATCAGGGGGCGGCAGCCTCCGGCAGTCCGAGCGCCTGCTCCGAGCGCGAGCGCGCCACGGCTACCGAGAGCGCCCGCACATACGCGCGTGCGGCGGCGTCGATGATGTCCGTGGAGACCCCTTGCCCGGCGCCGGTGAAGCCGTCGATCTCGAGCACGATCGCGACCTCGCCAAGGGCGTCCTGCCCCTCGGTGACGGCGCCGATCGTGAACTCGCTGAGCTTCGCGGGGACACCGGTGGCGACGTTGATCGCCTGAAAGACGGCGTCGATCGGACCGTCGCCGGTGAACGAGCCGGCGGCGGCCCCGCCCTCGGGCAGCACCACCGACACTCGCGCGTGAGGCGGGCGCAGCGAGGATGCCTCGACCTCGAACCAGTCGAGCGAGTAGCCGCCGATGTCCTCGCTGCGCAGCTCGTCGGTCACGAGCGCCTCCAGGTCCATCGCCGTGACCTGCTTCTTGCGGTCGGCGATCTCCTTGAAGCGCTTGAACGCCGTGTTCAGCGCCTGCCCGTCGATTTCGAAGCCCATCTCCTCCAGCGCCTTGCCCAGCGCGTGGCGGCCGGAATGCTTGCCGAGCACGAGCGAATTGCTGTTGAGGCCGACGGTCGTCGCGTCCATGATCTCGTAAGTGGTGCGCTCCTTGAGCACGCCGTCCTGATGGATCCCGGCCTCGTGCGCGAACGCGTTGCGCCCGACGATCGCCTTGTTCGGCTGCACCTGGTAGCCGGTCAGTCGCGAGACCAAGCGGCTCGTGCGCGCGATCTCGGTCGTGTGGATTCCGGTCCACAGTCCGAGCAGCGGCTCGCGCGTGTGCAGCAACATCGCGATCTCCTCGAGCGAGGCGTTCCCGGCTCGCTCGCCGATGCCGTTGATCGCGCACTCGACCTGACGACAGCCCGCTTCCAGCCCGGCGAGCGAGTTGGCGACGGCGATCCCCAGATCGTCGTGGCAGTGAACGGAGACGACCGCATTGCTCAGATCCGGGATCAGCCGGTAGAGCTCTTCGAACATCGCCTTGTACTCGCTCGGCATCGCGTAGCCGACGGTGTCGGGGACGTTAATCGTGCTCGCGCCCTCGTCGAGCGCGATCTGGATGACTTCGGCCATGAACTCGACGTCCGAGCGCGAGCCATCCTCGGGTGAGAACTCGACGTCCTCGACGAGCTCACGCGCCTGCGCGACGGCCGCGCGTACCTGACCCTTGACGTCCTCGCGCGTCGTCTTCAGCTTGTGCTCGATGTGCACGTCGCTCGTCGCCAGGAACGTGTGGATGCGTGGGCGCTCGGAATCGCGCACGGCGTTGTAGGCGGCCTCGATGTCCTGGCTGCTCGTGCGCGCCAGCCCGCAGATGACAGGCCCTTCGACCTCACGCGAAATCGCCTGCACCGACTCGAAGTCGCCGGGCGAGGTGATCGGGAACCCGGCCTCGATCACGTCCACTCCCAGCCGCGCGAGCTGGTGGGCGATCTCCAGCTTTTCCTGCCTGTTCAACGAGATCCCCGGCGACTGCTCGCCGTCGCGCAAAGTCGTGTCGAAGATCAAAACGCGATTGGACTCGCTGCGCTCGATTGCGTTGCTGCGTTCAGTGCTCATGCCGTTCATGCTCCTTCTCTATCTCGCTTGCCGTTCCTCTCTGCTGGGTATGCGGCTACGCGGCCGCCACGCGTTATTCCCCCCGAGGGGGGAGCAGGAGAAGCGGGAGGAGCGAGTTGCGAAACGGCATCTGATTCGCAGGGTAGCACCCGTGTGAGGGGGCGACAAACGCCGCGCCGAGGCGTCGCGGTGATGTCAGGCAGACGGCTTCGCGTGCTTCGGCGAGCGTCAGGCGCCGCGAGGCGCGAGAACGACCTTGCCGACGTTCCTGCGCTCGGTGATCATCGTCTGCGCGGCGCCGGCTTCCTCGAAGGAGAAGTCTCCGGCGACCACCGGTTTGATCGTGCCATCGTCGAGCATCTCGCGAAGCGGCCCGATCCACGGCTGTAGCGTGCCGCGATCCTTCCACAGCGAGAGCATGTTCAGCCCGATCACGGCCTTCGATTCGGACATCTGCTTGATCATGTTGAAGCGCGGCATGCGCGCGACCGTCCGCAGCGCAGTGACGATGTTTTTCCGCTGTCCGGAGACGACGGCGGAGGCGCCGAAGGCGACGAGGCGCCCGCCCGGTCGCAACAGCGAGTAGCTCGTGCGAAAGCTCTTACCGCCGACGGCGTCGAGGATGATGTCGAACTTCGGCAGGCCGCTCTCCCAGCCGCTCTTGTTGTAGTCGAGCACGTGGTCGACGCCGAGCTCGCGGATGCGGTCGTGCTTGCCGGGCGAGGCGGTGCCGTACAGCTCGGCGCCCGAGCGCTTGGCGATCTGAATCGCGGCGATGCCGACGCCGCCGCCGGCAGAGTGCACAAGCACGCGCTCTCCCGGCTGGATGTTGCCGTAGCCGACGAGCCCGGCCCAGGCGGTGCCGTAGTTCACGGGGATCGCGGCGCCCTGCTCGAAGCTAAGCTCGTCGGGCAGGGCGATCACGTCGTTCGCCGTCACGACGACCTGCGAGGCATAGCCACCGAACTGCGTGCCTGCGACGACACGCTGGCCGTGGCTGAGGCCCTCGACGCCCTCTCCCAGCTCGAGGATCGTCCCGGCGACCTCGTAGCCGACGACGCACGGCGTCTTCGGTGCGTCCGCGTAGAGGCCCATGCGTGCCATCACGTCGGCGAAGTTGATGCCGGCGGCGGCTACGTCGATGCGAATCTGGCCTGGCCCTAGCTGCGGATCCGGCTTCTCTTGCACCTGCAGGACGCTCGGTCCGCCGTGCTTGGTGATGACGATCGCGCGCATGCCCGCACCATACCGATACTGGTTAGCGGCTGCTAATAGCCCGGTCGCCACGCCGGCAGTCGCTCAGCCGAGGTCGACCGACCAGCCGTTGACGAACCCCTCCGAGGCGACGATCTCCTGCACTACCTCGTCGGGTACGACTGCGTCGGTGGTCACGACCATTGCTGCCAGGCGCCGGTCCACGCCCTCGCCGCCACCGTCCGGCGTGTGCCCGACGGCGGCCGAGGAGATGTTGATCCCGTGTCCGCCGAAGATCGTGCCGACGCGGCCGATCATGCCCGGCAGGTCCTCGTAGCGAAACACGGTCACGTGCGGCTCGAGCTCGATCGTCAGACGCCGGCCCTGAACCTCGACGAGATGCGGCTCCTGCTTGGGGCCGATGCCGGTGCCAGCGACGGCCACGCGCTCGCCGCCGGCGATGACTGTCACGCGGATCAGCTCGTTGAAGTCCTGCGCCTCGGAGACGGACTTCTCCTCGACGACGATGCCGCGTTCCTCGGCCATCGTCGGGGCGTTGACGAGGTTGACCTGCTCCTCGGTGCGCCCCTGCAGCGCTCCGCCGATCACGGCGAGCGTCAAGAGGCGCGTGTCGAAGTCGGCGATGCGGCCCATGAAAGCAGCCTCGATTCGCTCGACGGAGCTGCCCTCGGCGAGCGCCATCGCGAGGCGTCCGAGCTGGCCGGCGAGCGGCAGGAACGGGCCGAGCACCTCCATGTCCTCGGCGCTGATCGAGGGGATGTTGACGGCCGTGGAGACGACGCCGCCGGTCAGCGCGGCGACGACCTGCTCGGCGCTCTGGTAGCCGGCGCGATCGGTCGCCTCGGCGGTCGACGCTCCGAGGTGCGGGGTGACGACGACGTTCGGATAGCCGTCGAACAGCGGGTAGTCGGTCATCGGCTCGGAGGGAAAGACGTCGAGCGCAGCGCCGCCGACCTTGCCGGAGTCCAGCGCGTCCTTCAGCGCCGCGTCGTCGATCAGCCCGCCGCGGGCGACATTGAGGATGCGCACGCCGTCGCGCATCTTCGCGAACGCCTCGGCGTCGAGCCAGCCTTCGGTCTCGGGCGTCTTCGGCAGGTGCACCGTGATGAAGTCGGACTGCGCGTAGAGCTCGTCGCTGTCGGCTGCCTTCTCGACGCCCAGCTCGCGATAGCGCTCGGCGCTGACGAACGGGTCGAACGCGAGCACGCGCATGCCAAAGGCGCGCGCGCGGTGGGCGACGAGCTGGCCGATGCGCCCGAAGCCGACGATGCCGAGCGTCTTCTCGTACAGCTCGACGCCGGAGTACTTGGAGCGATCCCATTTGCCTTCGATCAGCGATTTGTGCGCCTGCGGGATGTTGCGGGCGAGCGCGAGCAGCAGCGCCATCGTGTGCTCGGCCGCCGTCACCACGTTGGACTGCGGCGCGTTGGCCACGACGATCCCGCGCTTGGTCGCCGCCTCGACGTCGACGTTGTCGACGCCGACGCCGGCGCGGCCGATCGCTCGCAGCTTCTCGCCGCGCCCGATCAGCTCGGCGGTCATCTTCGTCGCCGATCGGATCACGATCCCGTGGTATTCGCCGATGCGCTCAGCGAGCTGCTCGTCGCTCCAGTCGACACCCACGTCCACGTCGAAGTGCTCGCGCAGCAACTCGACGCCGGAGTCGCCGATCTTCTCCTTGACGAGCACCTTCAGCCGGCCATCGGTCGCTTTGCCGTTCTCGCTCATGTCGAGGTCCTCTCCGCGATCCAGTCGACGCACGCCGTCAGCGCCTGCACGTCGCCGGGCTCGACAGCAGGGAACATGCCGACGCGCAACTGATTACGCCCGAGCTTGCGATAGGGCTCGACGTCGACGATGCCGTTGGCGCGCAAGGTCTTGGCGATCTGCGCGGCATCGATGCGCTCGTCGAAGTCGATCGTGCCGACGACGAGTGAGCGCTTGGCGGCATCGGCGACGAACGGAGATGCATAGCCGCTGCGCTCGGCCCAGCCGTAGAGCAGCTGCGAGGACTCGCGTGTGCGCGCGACGCACCAATCGAGCCCCCCCTCCCCGAGCATCCAGCGGATCTGATCGGCGAGCAGGAACAGGGTCGCGACGGCCGGCGTGTTGTACGTCTGGTCCTTGAGCGAGTTCTCCAGGGCGGTCTGCAGCGAGAGGAACGCGGGGATCCAGCGGTCAGAGCCGTCGAGCTCGGCGATGCGCTCCTGCGCGGCCGGGCTCAGCAGCGCCAGCCACAGCCCACCATCGGCGGCAAAGCTCTTCTGCGGAGCGAAGTAGTAGGCGTCCGCGTGGGAGACGTCGACCGGCAGCCCGCCGGCGCCGGAGGTCGCGTCGATCAGCACGAGCGCCTCGCCTGCAGCCTCGGGCCGCACGATCGGCGCCATCACGCCGGTGGAGGTCTCGTTGTGAGCCCACGCGAGCACGTCGGCACCAGCCTCGGCGGCAGCGCCTCCGACGACGGCGGGATCGGGCGCGTCGCCGGGGTCGGCTGAGATCGTCACCGGCTCGCCGAGAAACGGCGCCCCCGCGCTGACCGATGCGAACTTCTGTGAGAACTCGCCGAAGGCCAGGTGCAGCGAGCGCTCGCGGATCAAGCCGAAGGCCGCGGCGTCCCAGAACGCGGTGGCGCCGCCGTTGCCGAGCGCGACCTCGTAGCCCTCGGGCGCGGCGAAGAGCTCGCGCAGCCCGGCGCGGATCTCGCCGACGAGCGCCTTGACGGGCTTCTGGCGATGCGAGGTCCCCATCACGGCGGCGCCGTCGCTTGCGAGCGCGGCGAGCGCCTGCGGGCGCACCTTCGAAGGGCCGCAACCGAAGCGGCCGTCCGTCGGCTTCATCGCCACGGGGATTACCAGCTCGGTCTCTGCTGTTGGGCTCGGCGTCATTTCGGGCTCCTCGCTCGTTCGGACCTCGAGGGATATCGATGATCGGAGGTGCCCAGGCGCGCGGCTTGCTCGTTCGTCGCTTCCCGATGGTCGATTCCACCTCAGCGCCAGTCGCGACGAGGCGGAGTGTAGCTCAACCGTCCCACACCGGCTGCCTACCGACCGTCCGGGCGTGCCAACCCGACGGCAGTCGCCCGCCGGAGACCCCAAGTGGCGTTTCGCGGGCGAGCAGGCAGTACTCCGGCGCCGGGCCGAGGCCGAGACAGCGGCGCCAGAGCCCGTCGCTCGCCGGGTCCATGCCGTCGCCGAGCAGCGCCGGCAGCGACGGCCTCAGCGGGTTTGGCGCCGAGGAGACCCACACGGCAGTCTCTGCGCCGCGCAGCTGCGCGGCGCCCTCGACGAGCCGGTAGATGGCCGCCGTTTCGCCTCCCGCGAGCGCCGCGATGCCCTCGTGGGCGCTCGTGTGCCCGGCGGCGACGGCAGCCTCCTCGAGCACGCCCACGGCCGCCCAGTCCTCGATCAGGTACCAGTCCTCATAGCCCGGGCCCTCCGCCCCATCTGGCGAGCCGGTCGTAAGCCACGGCACGATCGGCAGCCGAAACGAGGCGGAGCCCCGAAAGCCGCTCGGCGGCCGGTGCGCGAGCGAGCGATGAAAGCGCTCGAGCGCGCGCTCGTACACCGGCGCATCGACCCGCTCGGCGGGGCGATGCCAGGTCAGATAGGCGAGCATCGCGCCGCGGCGCTCAGAAGGACGGCTTGATCCAGTCCATGTGCGAGCGCAGCTCGCCACCGACGTGCTCGACCTGCGTGTCCGCCTGCTCGGCGCGCATACGCTTGAAGTTCTCCTGGCCGGCGCGGTTCTCGGCGATCCACTCGCGCGCGAAATCGCCGTCCTGGATCTCCTTGAGGATCTGGCGCATTGCCGCGCGCGTCTCGTCGGTGATCACGCGCTTGCCGCGCGTGTAGTCGCCGTACTCGGCGGTGTTCGAGATCGAAAAGCGCATCCCTGCGAGTCCCTTCTCGTACATCAGGTCGGCGATCAGCTTGAGCTCGTGCAGGCACTCGAAGTAGGCCATCTCCGGGTCATAGCCTGCCTCTACGAGCGTGTCGAATCCGGCCTGCACCAGCTCCGATGCGCCGCCGCAGAGGACCGCCTGCTCGCCGAACAGGTCCGTCTCGGTCTCGTCCTTGAAGCTCGTCTCGATCACGCCGCCGCGCGTGCAGCCGATGCCCTTGGCGTAGGCCAGCGCGAGCGCGCGGGCGTTGCCCGTAGCGTCCTGCTCCACCGCGATCAGCCCAGGGACGCCGCTGCCTTCGGTGAACTGGCGGCGGACGAGATGCCCGGGGCCCTTCGGCGCGACCATGCCGACGTCGACGCCGGGCGGCGGGTCGATCTCGTTGTAGTGAATCGAGAAGCCGTGGCCGAAGAGGATCATGTTTCCCTCGGCGATACCGTCCCGGATCTCCTGCTCCCAGATGTCGTGGTGGCGCTCGTCGGGCAGCAGGATCATCACCAGGTCGCCGCGGCTCGAGGCCTCGACGACCGACAGCACCTCCAGGCCTTGCTCGCGTGCCTTGGCGACCGAGGCGGAGTCCTCGCGCAGACCGACGACGACTTTGACGCCGGAGTCCTTCAGGTTGAGCGCGTGGGCGTGACCCTGAGAGCCGTAGCCGATGATTGCGACGGTCTTGCCGTCGAGGAGCGTGAGGTCTGCGTCGTCGTCGTAGATCATTGATCGGGCAGGCTATCGCGTCGGGGCTGCGCCGGCCGCTCAGGCGCTCGCCGAGGCGACGAGCGTGCGCGCGGGGATGTCCAGCCGGCCCTGCGCGTCGCGGTAGGGCGCAAAGCGCTCCTGCAGCCCGGCCTTGATCTCCTCGATCTCGTCCTGCTCGCGCTCGAGCACGGCGTCGTGGAAGGCGCGCGAGAGGTCGAGCGTCGTCTCCCAGAACTCCTCGAAGTCGGCATGGCGGCGGTGCAACTCGAGCGCCTCCACGTGAACCTCCGAGAAGCCCGCCTCGTCGAGCAGCTTGCCGACCCGTTCGGGGTCTCCGAGCACGAACGGCCCCGGAGAGCCCGGGATGGGCGTGGCACCGAGGCCTCGCTCGCGTAGCTCCAGGGCCGGGAACTGTGCCCACGGATTGTGTTCGAGCGCGTCCCACACGGCCAGCGCGACGCGCCCGTCCGGGCGCAGTACGCGCCGCGTCTCACCGAGCGCCGCGGGCGGGTCGGCCATCAGCATGTAGCCCCAGCGGCAGATGACCGCGTCGATGCTCGCCACCGTCATGTCGATCCATTCGGCGTTGAGCACCCTGAACTCGACGTTGCTGAGGCCGAGCTCGGCGGCACGCTCGCGCGCGCCTGCCAGCATCGCCTCGGCCTGGTCGGAGACGATCGCGCCGCCGACCGGCGCCACCAGCTCGGCGGCGAGAAGGCCCGTCTCACCCAGACCGGCCGCGAGCTCGAGCACGCGCTGTCCCGGCTGAGGTGAGATCGCGTCGATCAGCCAGTGCGAGACGGGCGCGCCGAAGTCGCGGATCTGCTCCTGGCTGCGCACCCACCCGGGCGCCGCCTCTTCCCAGCCGCGCAGGCTCGCGTCGCGATGCTCGTTGGGATCGAAGCTCACGCGAGCTCCCGGCGCAGCAGCTTGCCTGAGCGCGTGCGCGGGAGTGCCTGCTCGCGCAGCTCGATCGTCTTGGGCACCTTGTAGGAGGCGAGCGCGGCCGCGCAGTGCGCGCGCAGCGCCTCGCCGTCGGGCGTGCGCCCCGGCCGGCCGACGACGATCGCCGTCACGGCCTCGCCCCAGCGCTCGTCCGCCCGCGCGAGGACCGCCGCCTCGAGCACGTCCGGATGGCGTTCGAGCACGGCCTCGACCTCGCTCGGCGCGACGTTCTCCCCGCCGCTGACGATCGTGTCGGCCTTGCGCCCTGTGAGCCACAGCCTCCCGCGCTCGTCGATGCGCCCGAGATCGCCCGTGTGAAGCCGCCCGTCGGGCTGCAGTGAGCGGGGTGCGACGGTCGGACCGGACACGAGGATCTCGCCGTCATCGGCGCAGCATACGCGCGTGCAGAACAGCGGCGGCCCGGCGCCGAGGTCTCCTCCGGCGAGCGCCGCCACCGGCGTCGTCGTCACCTGCGAGCAGCTCTCGGTCAAGCCGTAGGTCATGCTCACCGGCACGCCTGCCTCGCTCGCGCGCTGCACGAGCGCCGCGGGCACCGGTCCGCCGCCGGTCAGCGCGCAGCGCAGCGCCGGCGGATGCTCCAGGCCGGCGTCGAGCAGGCGCGCGAGCGTCGTCGCGACAAGGCTGACGAGCGTCACCTGCTGCTCGTGAAGAGCGCGCAGGACGCGCTCGGTCTCGAAGCGCTCGTGCAGGAGCGCGGTCGTCGCGTAGATCGCCGAGCGGACGAGGATCGAGAGGCCGCCGACGTGCGACACCGGTAGCGCACAGAGCCAGCGCTCCTCGCCGTCGAGGCCGAGCGCGACCGCCGAGCCGAGCGCGCTCCAGAGCAGGTTGCCGTACGTGAGCTCGATCGGCTTCGGCACGGAGCTCGTGCCGGAGGTGTGGATCACGACCGCCGTCGCGTCGAGCTCGTGGCGGTAGCGAGCGCGCGCAGCCGAGGTGGAACCCTCGCCCGGGCCCGGCTCGTCGACGCTGCCGAGCGGCGCCTCGACGCTTGCGACGCATCCGACGGCGATCGCGCCGCGCTCGCCCGCCGAGAGGCGCAGATCGATCGGCACAGCGACAGCGCTGAGCAGTAGACACGCGTGCAGCGCCCGCGCGAACTCGAGCCCCGGCGGTAGCGCGATCGCGACGCGCTCCCCGGCGCCGACGCCCCGCGCGGCGAGAACGTCCGCGCCGGTGCTCGCCGCGGCGAGCAGCTGCGCGTAGGAGCAGTCCCCTTCCGGGGTCTGTAGCGCCGTGTGCTCTGGACGTGACGCTGCGGCCCTGGCCAGCCATGCCTCAACCACCATCCTCGGGAGCCTAGCCGTCGGTATCGCGGGCGAGGCACAACTCCTAGCCAGGCTCCTGAAGGGCGAGTCAGAAACGACGCAGACGCGTCTAGAGCCCAACGGCAAGCGTGGCCCTAGCCCACCTGCGGTGTTCGGCGCCGAGAGATAGCTTCCTCTCGCATCATGGCTCTCCAGGGGCAACAAGGCCGAGCTTTACGATTCTTGTGACAAAGGGCTCGAGCGAGGGGTCACGGAGTTTCGCCAGTACGGGGAGCAGGTCTGCGGCGAAGTTGCGTTCACGATGCCGACGTCGAGCGAGCCGGCAAAAAAAGCGCGTACTCGCCGCCTGCGAAGAGAAGACCAAAAGACTCGCTCCGACAGTCCCGTAGCGGGGCAGGGCCCGACGGGCCGGCACAGACTAGCCTTCGCGCAGTGAGCACCACCTGGATAGACGCCACCGCTGCGGCGGGGGGCGACTTCGCGGACATCCGTTATGAGAAGTCCGCCGCGCCGGAGGCGGGCATCGCGAAGATCACGATCGCGCGCCCGGAGGTACGCAACGCCTTTCGCCCGCGCACGATCGTCGAGATCTCGCGCGCCCTCGAGGACGCGCGCGAGGACACGCAGATCGGCGTGATCGTGCTGACAGGCGAGGGGCCGGATGCCTTCTGCTCCGGCGGCGACCAGCGCGTGCGTGGGGACTCGGGCTACCTCGCCGAGGACGCGGCGGGCAGGGCCGGCGTCGGGCGCTTCCACGTCACCGACCTGCACGTGCAGATCCGCCGGTTGCCCAAGCCGGTAGTCGCGATGGTTGCCGGGTACGCGATCGGTGGCGGTCACGTGCTGCACCTCGTCTGCGACCTCACGATCGCCGCCGAGAACGCGCGCTTCGGGCAGGTCGGCCCGAAGGTCGGCTCCTTCGACGGCGGCTTCGGTGCCGGCCTGCTCGCGAACCTCGTCGGCCCGAAGAAGGCCAAGGAGATCTGGTTCCTGTGCCGGCAGTACTCCGCCGAGGAGGCGCTGCAGATGGGCATGGTCAACACGGTCGTTCCACTCGAGCGCCTGGAGGCGGAAACGGTGCGGTGGTGCTCGGAGATGCTCGCCCTCTCCCCCTTCGCGCTGCGCCTGCTGAAGGCAAGCTTCAACGCCGCCGAGGACGGCCTCACTGGCATCCAGCAGCTCGCGCACGACACCAACCTGCTGTTCTACGGCAGCGAGGAGGCCCAGGAGGGCCGTGATGCCTACCGCGAGAAGCGCAAGCCCGACTTCTCGCAGTTCCCACGGCGAGCCTGACCGCGTGAGCGCAGTGCGCATCTGGGTGATGGCGGCGCGCGTGCGCACGCTGCCGGCGGCGATCGCGCCCGTGCTCGTGGGTACCTCGCTCGCGCTCGGCGCCGACCGCTTCCATCCGCTCGCGTTCGTCGCGGCGCTGCTCGGGGCGGTGCTGATCCAGGTCGGTACGAACCTCTCCAACGACTACTCCGACGCGCGCCGAGGGGCCGACACCGAGGATCGGCTCGGCCCCGTCCGCGTCACCGCCGGCGGCCTCGTGCCGCCGCGTCAGGTCCTGATCGCGACGTACGCGACGTTCGGCCTGGCCGTCGCGTGCGGCGCGTACCTCGTCGCCGTGGCCGGGCCTGAGCTGTTGATCGTTGGCGCCGCGTCGATCCTCGCCGGGGTGCTCTACACCGGCGGCCCGCGGCCGTACGGCTACGAGGGACTCGGCGAGCTGTTCGTGTTCCTGTTCTTCGGCGTCGTCGCCGTCGTCGGCTCCTACTTCGTGCAGGTCCAGCACCTGCCGTGGGAGGCGTTCGTGTGCTCGGTTCCGGTCGGGCTGCTCGCGAGCGCGATCCTCGTCGTCAACAACGTGCGCGACCTCGAGACCGACCGCCGCGCAGGCAAGCACACGCTCGCGGTGCGGCTCGGGCGCGAGCGAACGCGCGCGCTGTACACGGCGATGGTCGCCGCGGCGTTCGTCACCGCGCCCCTGCCGTGGGCGTTCGGGTCGATGTCCGCGTGGCTGCTGCTCAGCTGGCTGGCGATCCCGCTCGCGGTGGGCGTCGTCGGTGTCGTGCGCACGCGCACCGACGGTCCGGCGCTGAACGGCGCACTGGCCAAGACGGGCGCCACACAGCTGCTGTTCTGCCTGCTCTACGCCGCCGGGATCCTTGCCAGCGGCGGCATCGGCTCGTGAAGCTCGAGGTGCAGCGGCGCACGCTGCGCCTGACGCGCCCGCTGCAGACCTCCTACGGCGTGCTCGAGCAGCGCGAGCTCCTCGCCGTTTCGCTCACCGGCGAGGACGGCGTGACCGGGCACGGCGAGGCGGCGCCGCTGGAGGCCTACGACGGCATCAGCATCGAGCGGGCGCAGGCGGCGCTCGAGAGCTATCGCCCGATGCTCGAGCGCTCGGGCGAGCTCAACGGCGCCCAGCTCGTCGACGCCTGCCGTCAGATCGACGACCTGCCCGCGGCGCTGGCAGCGATCGACCTCGCGCTCTGGGACCGCGGCGGGCGCGTGCGTGGACTGCCCGTTAGTGCGCTGATCACCGATGACCCAGCCGCCGAGGTGCCCGTCAACGCGACAATCTCCGCGCTCGACCGCGCGGGCGTGACCGAGGATGCGGCGAGGGCCGCCCGCGCCGGCTTTCGGTGCGTGAAGGTCAAGGTCGGTGTGGGCGACGATGCCGGCCGCGTGGCGGCCGCCCGAGCGGGGGCCGGCCCGC
Organism: Solirubrobacterales bacterium; assembly: GCA_038240205.1. GTDB lineage: Bacteria > Actinomycetota > Thermoleophilia > Solirubrobacterales > Solirubrobacteraceae > Palsa-744. Next base: position 28,273 of record JBBSDZ010000007.1, read on the forward strand.
AGATCGCGCTGCGCCTGGACGCCAACGGCGCCTGGGACGTGGAGGAAGCGGTCCGCACGATCGACGCACTCGCTCCCGCCGGCCTGGAGCTCGTCGAGGAGCCGGTGCACGGGCTGCGCGCGGTGCGCGAGGTGCGCGAGCGCGTGGCCGTGCGCGTGTCGATCGACGAGACGGCCGCCGAGCTCGGCGCCCTCGGCGCGGGAGTCGCCGACGCCGTGTGCCTGAAGATCTCCCGTTGCGGCGGCATCTCGGGGCTGCTCGCCGCCGCCACGCTCGTGCGCGCCTCGGGCGCCGAGGCGTATCTCGCCTCGACTTTCGACGGGCCCCTTGGCATCGCCGCCGCGATCCACGTCGCTGCCGCGCTCGCTTCGCGCGGGCCGGTGCCGCCGTGTGGACTGGCCACGCTCGACATGTTCGCCGAGATCGAGGACCCGCTGCCCCCACGCGAAGGCCGGATCGCCGTCCCGCGCGGACCCGGGCTGGGCGTCGAGCCGCTTTAGGAAACTGCGAGCGTGCTCACCGGATACTGGGCGATCTGCGGGTCAGCCGTCATGATCGGAACGTCAAGGAGGTTTGCCTGGGCGACGAGCAGTCGGTCGAATGGGTCGCGATGGAGTGGTGGAAGATCGGCGACGGCGAGGGCGTGGCGATGCTCTATCGCCAGCGACTCGGCCCCCATCACACGCAGACGCTCGGGGACATAGCGGTCAGGTGATTCCGGGAGCTCAAGTCGACCAAGCCCGTGCTTGATCGCGATCTCCCACGCGCTCGCAGCGGAAACGAGCAAAGTGGTCTGCTCGTCTTCCACCATCTCAAGGCGCACTCCTAAACGCTCTGGCTTCACCTGCAGCCAGAGGAACACATGCGTGTCGAGCAGGATCCTCACTGCTCAAACGTATTGAGCAAATCGTCCGGCAGCGGCACGTCGAAGTCCTCGGGTATCTCGAATCGACCACGATCGATTCCGAATTGGCGCACCGACCTTCGGCGCACGGGAACGAGGCTTGCGATCTCCGCACCGCGCCGCGTGATCACGACCTCCTCGCCCGCGGCTACGTCCTGCAGCAGTCGAGAGAGATGTGTCTTTGCATGATGCACACCTACAGACTTAGTCATAAGACTTAGTTTAGCAGACCGGCTAGCCGGTCTGGGTCCTCGAGCGGTAGCACGTGACCCCCTACTACGACGACGATCTCCGAATGTGAGATCGAACCAATCATCCGCTCGCCGATAGCGCGGAACTTGGCGTCGCGCTCGCCCACGACCACGCGCACCGGCATCTGCAGCTCTCCCAGCCTGTCCCAGAGCGGCTCCATCTCACCCGTCCCGATCCCGCGCAGCACCGCCGCGAGCGCCTGCGGACTGTTGCGCCGCTGATCCTCACGGGCGAGCGCCTGCACCGCAGGGGGATCGCCGGCGAAAAGCGGCTGTGTCCGCCACCGCTCGATGAACTGCTCGAACGGAGCTCGCTCGAGCTCGTCCGCCAAGCGCCTGTCGGCCTCGCGGCGCTGCGCCCGCTCGTGGGGGTCCTCGATCCCGGCAGTGGTCGAGACGAGCACCAGCCGCGTGACCCGCGCCGGCGCGGCGAGCGCGACGTGCAGGGCGACGCGGCCACCAAGCGAGTAGCCGCAGAGCGCAAAGCGAGCCGGGCTGCGCGCGAGCACGTCGGCAACACATGAGTCGAAGCTGCTCGCGGCGGCGAGATCGGTGTTCTCGCCGTGGCCGGGGAGGTCGAGCGCAAGCGGCCGGTAGCTTTCCGGGCGCAGGCGCTCCACGACGCCGTCCCACGCGCGTCCCGTCCCGCTGAAGCCGTGCAACAGGACCAAGCTCTCCGGCACGTTGCCATCCTAGTCCCGTGACCCCCGCCACCGACACCTACCTGCTGCTGCGAGCGTTCGTCGACGAGCTCGTGCGCTGTGGCATGCGTGCGGCCTGCACTTCGCCCGGCTCGCGCTCGGCCCCGCTCGCGCTCACGCTCGCGCGCGACCCGCGCCTGCGCTGCTTCTCGCACATCGACGAGCGCTGCTCGGGCTTCTTCGCGCTCGGCCTCGCCAAGGCCTCCGGCCTGCCCGTCGCCGTGACCTGCACCTCCGGGACGGCAGCCGCCGAGCTGTTGCCGGCGGCGGTGGAGGCGCACGAGGCGCGCGTGCCGCTGCTGCTGCTCACCGCCGACCGCCCGCCCGAGCTGCGCGAGAACGGCGCCGGCCAGGCGATCGATCAGCTCGAGCTTTACGGCAGCGCGGCCAAGTGGTTCTTCGAGGTCGGCACGCATGAGGCGAGCGATGAGCGGCTGCGCTGGATGCGCACGCTCGCATGCCGCGCCTACGCGACCGCTGTGGAGGGTCGCCCCGGCGCCGTGCATCTCAACTTCCCGTTGCGCGAGCCGCTCGTGACCGACAAGCCGCTGCCCGAGGACGACAGCGGGCGACCCGGAGGGGCACCTTACTTGCGGCGCGCGAGCCTCGCAGGAGCGCCCACGGGCAGCGAGAGCCCGTCGAGCGCCGGCGGTGCCCCGGCGCCGACCGGCGCGGCGGGCGTTGCCACAAGCCGTCTACAGGAACTGTTCGCGGGCGCCCGTCGTGGCGTCATCGTCGCCGGGCGCGACGAGCGCATCCAACACGAAGGACAGCCCTCGCTCGGCGAGGCAGCGGCCCACTTCGCCGCCGCAGCCCGGTGGCCGCTGCTCGCCGATCCACTCTCCGGCGCGCGTCGCGGCGAGGCGGCTGTCGCCCACTACGACGCGCTGCTGCGCGACGAGCGCTTCGCCTCAGCGCTGCAGCCGGACCTCGTCGTGCGGGTCGGCGATCTGCCCGTGTCCAAGCCGCTGCGGACTTGGCTCGCCGGGCTCGGCGACACCGCGCAGGTCACGCTCGATCCGGAGGGCGCCTGGCAAGACCCCGCCGCAGTTCTGTCCGAGTCGCTCGCGCTCGACCCCGCCATGGCGCTGTCGGAGATCGGCGCGATGGCGGCCGGCGCCGATGAGACCTGGCTCGCGCGCTGGCGCAGCGCCGACGAGCTCGCAGCCGAGGCGATACGCGGCGTGTTGGGCGACTCGGGCGCCTGCGAGCCGGCGATCGCGAGCGAGCTCGGCGTGCTGCTGCCCGAGCACGCGACCCTGTTCGTCGCCTCTTCGATGCCCGTTCGCGACATCGAGACGTTCTGGCCGGTCCGCCCCGACCCACCGCGCGTGCTCTGCAACCGCGGCGCAAACGGCATCGATGGCATCGTCTCGAGCGCGTTCGGCGCGGCGGCCGCCGGGATCCTCGCAAGCGCCGGCTCGAGCGGCGCCGCAGCGCCGGCCGACTCCGACGAGCAGGCGGTCGACGCGGCGCCGGACGGCAGCGGACGGGCCCTCGGCGCGGGGCAACCCCTCGGCGCGGGGCAACCCCTCGGCGCCGGACCGGTCGTGCTGCTGATCGGCGACGTCGCGCTCGCGCACGATCTCGGCGGGTTGATCGCCTCGCGTCGCCTCGGGCTGAAGCTGACGATCGTGCTGCTCGAAAACGGCGGCGGCGGGATCTTCGACTTCCTGCCGGTCGCCGGCTCAGCGATCGCCCGCGAGCAGCTAGCCGACGGCGACGGACGCGGCGATGAGCAGGATCTCTACACGCGCCACATCGCCACCCCGACCGGCCTCGACTTCGTCGCCGCAGCCGAGCTGTATGGGCTGCTGCACGAGCGTGCAGAGGACGTCCCCGGCTTCCGCGCAGCGCTCGAGCGCTCATTCGAGCGCGACTGCTCGAGCATCATCGAAGTCCGCGGCGAGCGCGGCGCCAACGTCGAGCTGCACCGCCGCGTGTGGCAGGCCGTCTCGCATGCCCTCTCCCCGGATCCGGGCTGAGCTGCCCAGCCACAGTCGCGGACGAGCGAGCGGGCGAGACGGCGAGCGGGCGGACGGCGAGAGGACGAGCGGGCGAGGGACGAGGGGACGAGCGGGCGAGCGACGACACGCCGCCACGTGGGGCTCAACATGTATCAGCCCGACAGGAGCGGCAAAAGCGCCGCGAGCTTGATCTCCGTCTCGGCCAGCTCCTCGGCCGGGTCGGACTCGCGCACGATGCCGTTGCCCGCAAAGCAACGCGCGACCGCTCCGCGCAGCAGTGCGCAGCGCAGCGCCACGCAGAACTCGCCGTCGCCGGTCGCGTCCGTCCAGCCGACCGGGCCGGCGTACCAGCCGCGATCGAGTCCCTCCAGGGCCGGGATCAGCGGCGCCGCGCGGGCGAGCGGCTCGCCGCCGACAGCAGGGGTCGGATGCATCAGGCCGGCCAGCTCCAGCGCGTCGATCGGAGTAGCGAGCTGGGCGCGGATCGGCGTCGCCATGTGCTGGATGTTCGCGATGCGCGCCAGCTCCGGCTCCGGTGCGACCGCCACCCAGACGGCGTGCGGTCGCAGCGTGCGCTCGATCCGGCGCGCGACGATCGCGTGCTCCTCGCGGTAGCTCTCATCGCGCAGCAGCTGCTCGCCCAGGTGCGCGTCCACGGCCGGATCGGCGCTGCGGCGGGTCGAGCCGGCCAGCGCGAGCGTGCTCACGCGATGGCCCTCGCGGCGCACGAGCAGCTCCGGGCTCGCCGCGACAAGCGCCGCGTCTCCGCGGCCGACCGCGAACACGAAGCACGACGGGAACTCCTCGCGCAGCACGCCGATCACCGCCGCCGGGTCATACGCTCGCGGGGCGTGCACCTGGACTTCGCGCGCCAGCACGATCTTCTCCAGCCGGCTCGCGCCGATCAGCTCGACCGCCCGCGCAACCGCCGCTTCGAAGTGCTCCGGCGGCATCGCGCTCGCCACCTGGAAGCGTCCCGCCGGTGCCGGGTCGAGCAGCGGCAGCGCGCGCTCTCGCATCTCAGCCAGGCGCACGCGCAGGCGCTCGAGCAGCTGCTCGGGAAGATCATCCGGCGAGGCGAGCGCCGCGAGCGTCAGGCGCACCGCCGTCGCTCCGTCGCGTTCGCGGCGCGTGAGCGCGAGCTCCGGCACCACCAGCGACGCCGGCTCGAAGCCCGCCCAATGCGGCGCCGCGCCGCCGTTCGGCGCGAACGCGAAGCCGCCGACAGCGACCGGTCCTGAGCCGTCCGCCACACCGCCCGGATCGCCGATCGCGCTCCCTGCAAGCACGCGCCATCGCTCCGCCACCTGCTCGAAGCGCCCCGGCCCGGCTGCGCTCAGCCGTGCCGCCTCACCCAGCCCCGCCAGCGCCGCGCGCCCACGGTCGGGCTGCTCGAAGGTGAACCAGTGCTCGCCTGAGCGCCGGGAGGCGCACACCGCCGCCGTCGGATCCACGCCCGCCGGCAGGTCGAGCGAGATCGTCGCCAGCGTCTGCGTGCCGCGACGGCGCGCGCGCCGCACCGCCGCCTGCAGTCGACCTGAGAGCAGCTCCTGCTCGACCTGCGTCAGCGCGAACGGGTCGTCATGGCCCGACTGCGAGCGTGAGCCGGCCGCGAGCACCCCCTAGGTCTCGGTGCGCCCCCGCGAGATCGCGATCTCGCCCGTGCGCATCATCTCGATCAGCCCGAACGGCCGCACCATGTCCTCGAACGCCGCGATCTTGTCCGTCGTGCCTGTGACCTCGAGGATCACCGCACGCTTGGTCACGTCCACGACCTTGCCGCGGAAGATCTCCGCGATCTGCATCAGCTCGCCGCGCTGCGTGCCGTCCGCCGAGACCTTGAACAGCGCCAGCTCACGCGCAACCGTGTCCGCCGGCTCCAGATCACGGATCTTCAGCACGTTGATCAGCTTGTGCAGTTGCTTCGTGACCTGATCGATCGGGTGCAGCGCGCCGTCCACCGTGAGCGTGACGCGCGAGATCTGCTCGTCGTCCGTCGGACCGACAGTGAGCGTGTCGATGTTGAAGCCGCGCCGGGCGAACAGGCCCGCGATGCGCGTGAGCACGCCCGACTTGTTTTCAACCAGGATCGAGAGCACGTGCTTGCGCCCCGTGCGCATGTTCGTCGAAGCTTCCAGCTCTTCCAGGCTCAGCGTCTCCTTGGTTCCAGGCTCGCCCATAGGAGTCAGCTCGTGCCGGCGTCCGGCCGGCGGTCGTGATTGGGACGATCGCCCTCGTGGCGCTCGAATCCGGACGACTGCATCATCCTCATCCCACCATCTCGCGCGCGGCCTGGCCGGCCGGGATCATCGGGTAGGTGTTCTCCTCGCGCGTGACGCGCACGTCGACCATCACCGGGCCGGGCGTAGCGATCGCGCGCTTCATGTCCGCCACCAGCGTGCTCTTGTCCTCGAAGCGCATGCCTGTCGCGCCGTAGGCCTCCGCGAGCTTGACGAAGTCCGGGAACTCGCCCATATCGACGTGGCTGTATTTGCCGTCCCAGAACAGCTCCTGCCACTGGCGCACCATGCCGAGGTAGCCGTTGTTCATGATGAAGACCTTGATCGGGATCTGCTCCTGAGCGCACGTCGCCAGCTCCTGCGCGTTCATCTGCACCGAGCCGTCGCCGGCGATGCAGCAGACGAGCTGATCCGGGCAGCCGACCGCGGCGCCCATCGCCGAGGGCAGCCCGAAGCCCATCGTCCCCAGCCCGCCCGAGTTGATCCAGCGGCGCGGAGCCGGGAAGTCGTAGTACTGCGCCGCCCACATCTGGTGCTGGCCGACGTCGCTCGTGACGATCGCCTCGCCGCCCGTCGCCTCATACAGTGCCTGCACCATGAACTGCGGCTTGATCTCTGCGTCGGTGCTCTCCTCGTAGCCGAGCGGGTACTTCTCGCGCCAGCCCTCGATCCGCTTCCACCAGGCCTCCAGGCGCTTGGACTCCGGGCCGATCGCGCGGTACTCGATCAGCAGCTTGCCCAGCACCTGCTTGGCATCGCCCACGATCGGGATGTGCGCCGGCACGTTCTTGGAGATCTCCGCAGGGTCGACATCGATGTGGATGAACTTGGCGCGCGGGGCGAACTCCGAGAGCTTGCCCGTGATGCGGTCATCGAAGCGAGCGCCCACAGCGCAGATCAGGTCGGCCTCGTCCATCGCGTAGTTGGCGGCGCGCGTGCCGTGCATCCCCAGCATCCCCAGCCACTGCTCGTGCGGAGCCGGGAACGCGCCCAGGCCCATCAGCGTGCACGTCACCGGGAAGCGGTCGCACGTCACGAACTCGACCAGCTCGGCCGAGGCGCCGGCGCTGATCACGCCTCCGCCCGCGTAGATGACCGGGCGTTGCGCGGCCGCCAGCGCCTTGGCAGCCTGACGTATCTGCTTCTGGTTGCCCTCGATCCGCGGCTGGTATCCGGGCAGGCGCACGTCCGTGACCGGCTCGTAGTCGATCTCCGCGCGCGAGAGGTCCATCGGGATGTCGACGAGCACAGGCCCGGGGCGCCCGGTGCGGGCGACGTGGAACGCCTCGTGGATTGCCCGCGGTATCTCCTGCGGGCGCTGAATCATGATCGAGTGCTTGACGACAGGCATCGTGATCCCGATCGTGTCCGCCTCCTGGAAGCCGTCCGTGCCGAGCAGTTCCGTGCGCACCTGCCCCGTGATGAAAACGACCGGGACCGAGTCCATCATCGCGTCGCAGATCGGCGTGATCAGGTTGGTCGCGCCCGGGCCGCTCGTTGCGAACGCGACGCCGACTTTCCCCGTCGCCTTCGCGTAGCCCTCCGCCGCGTGGCCGCCGCCCGCCTCGTGGCGCACGAGGATGTGGCGGATGCCGCCGTTGACGAACGCGTCGTACGTCGGCAGGTTGGCTCCACCCGGATAGCCGAAGACGACATCCACGCCCTCCGCCTTCAGACATTCCATCACGGCATCGACCGCGCGCATCTTCGACCTCCTTTCACCAACTCGGACAGCGGTTTCACCTGCGAAAACCCAGTGTACCAGCGGGTTTTCTGCGTTTTCCGCAATCGACCTGCCAGTGATGTCCCGCGTGCGGCGCCGTATGCCGCCGCCTTGCACGACGCGGAGCCGGTGGTGTGAGCAGTTCCGGACCGTGCATGGCGCCGACCTTTCGGCGCCCCTCCAGACCATGCCCGGCGCGAGCGTCACGCGACCCGAGCAGCCGGCCGCCAGGCCGGCCCATCAAATCAAGAGGAACCGATGCCCACCCCGATCGCCAGCACGATGCCGCCACCGACCGTCACCACGAGCAGCGAGGAGCGCATCGAGACTTCCAGGAAGCGGTTGCGCACCCACGCGATCGCGAACAGCTCGACAGCCACCACGCAGCCGGCCACTAGCAGGGCCTTGTTGACGTCGCCGATGATGAACGGCAGCGTGTGGAAGAGGCCGCCGAGCGTCGTCATGCCGCCCGTGATCGCCCCGCGCACGATCGCCGAGCCGCGCCCGGTCTGCTCGCCCGTGTCCGACAGCGCCTCCGACCAGCCCATGCTCACGCCCGCGCCGAGCGCCGTCGAGAGCCCGACGAGCAGCGCGGTGTGTGAGCTCGAAGCGATCGCCGCCGCGAAGATCGGTGCCAGCGAGGAGACCGTGCCGTCGATCATCCCCACCAGCGCCGGTTGTACCACGCGCAGCACGAATTCCGGCTCGTCCGCGAAGCCCGCGCGGCGGATCAGGCGGACGATCGGAGAGTCCCGCGCCGGCGGCGCCGTGTTCGTGTGCGTGCTCATCTGAGCAGTCACACTAGGCGAAAGATCGGCTTAGGTAAGCCGAATCCAGGTTAGGCAACCCTCATCAGCCGAACCGTTGAAAGGCTTCCCGAGGTTACGGTTTGGCGGCGGTCGTGCCCGCCGGGACGCGCTCCCACGACTCCGGCGCGATCGCCGCCTCCGGGAACTCCAGCTCACTGCCGCAGCGTGTGCACACCGCGTCGTAGATCTTCGTCACGCGACCGCAGTTCGGACACGCCCGGCGCAGCTCGTCGCGCTCGAAGCGGAACGCCATCGCCGCCAGCAGGCCAAATAGCGGCACCGCGCCGGAGATCAGGAACCAGAGGAAGAACGAGCTGCCCTTGTAGCGCCCAACGAGACCACCAGCGAGCCCGAAGCAGACCGCGATGATCACATAGGCCATCGCCGGCCGCGCCCTACAGCAGGACGCGCAAGGCCCAGACGACGGCCACAACCGCGAGCACGACCACGAGGATGCTCGCGACAGCCGTGACGATGCCGATCACGAAGTGCAACAGCACCCACGCGGCCACCAGCAGGATCAGGCCCGCGACGACAGTCCGGCCGAGAGAGCGTGAGGAGGTTTCGTTCATGACCTCAGATTACCTGGAAATGACGCTGTCGAGGCCCGCTCGAGGCCGCACCGAAAAGTGATGCGACCGGACGGGGAACCGCGACCCCGTCCGGCCGCACCTCCCGCCGCGGCTACTAGAGGGGAGCCACGACGAGACAGGTGTGGGACGTTCGGTTACATACGGCCAAGATGGCCGGCCTCGCGAGCGCTCCATGCCCGTTCGACACCAACCCCGTTTGCACCGAGTCGCCGTCCAACGCTCGTGAGGCGGTAGCGTCGGATCCGCGGCCGGTGACCGTGTCCCTGCACCTGCTCCTCTAACAGCAGGATGAACCGCCGAGGAGAGGGGGAGCTGCAGTCGCTGCGCGGCGGGTTCATGCCGATCATATTTGCGCACGCGCGGCGCCTTGCCTTTGGCCGCAGGTCCAAAATGTGCGGCCGTCGTAACTGCGCAGTGTCGGGGGCCTCTCGCAGACGCCAGGTGCGCGGGTCAGATCCCGAGCTGCTCGTGCACGAGACGCGTGACCTCCGTGCCCTCCGCGCGGCCCTTCGTCTCGCGCATGACCGCACCCACGATCGGCCCGATCGCCTTCTGGTTGCCCGCGCGCACGCGCTCGGCCGCATCCGAGTTGGCCGCCAGCGCCGCCGCGACGATCACCCCCAGCTCGTCCTGCCCGCCCAGCGCCTGCAGACCCTCCGCCGCGACGATCGCCGCCGGGTCGCCGCCACCCTCGGCGACCAGCTTGTCGAGCACCTGGCGCCCGGCGCCGACGCTCACGCGCTTCGCCGCGATGAGCCCGACGAGCGCAGCCAGCGCCGGCGCCTGCACGCGCGATGCTGCCGGGTCCTCGCCGTCGCCCAGGCGCGAGACAAGCTCGCCCGCGATCCAGTTGGCCAGCGCCTGCGCGGGCGCCGGCGGGTCGGTCGTGGCGTCGTGCGCAGCCTCGAAGTAATCCCCCAGCTCGCTGCGGAAGGCGAGCAGCTGCGCGCTGTCTGCGCTCAGCTGGAGCTCGCGCTGGTAGCGCTCAGCGCGAGCCGCCGGCAGCTCGGTCATCGCCGCGGCAGCCGCCGCGCGCATCTGCTCGTCGATCGCCACCGGCAAGAGGTCCGGCTCGGGGAAGTAGCGGTAATCGTGCGCCTCCTCCTTGGAGCGCAGCGAGGAGATCGCGCCCGAATCAGGGTCGAAGTGAAGCGTCTCCTGGACGACCGTGCCACCGCCCTCGATGAGCTTGCGCTGGCGCGCGATCTCCGCCTTGATGCCGCGTTCGATGAAGCGGAACGAGTTCATGTTCTTCAGCTCCGTCTTGACTCCCAGCTCCTGGCTGCCGGCCGGACGCAGCGAGATGTTCGCGTCGCAGCGCAGCGAACCCTCCTCCATGTTCACGTCGCTGACGCCCAGCTGGCGCAGCGTCGTGCGCAGCAGCTTCAGCCACTCGCTCGCCTGCTCGGCCGAGCGCAGGTCCGGCTCGGTGACGATCTCGGCCAGCGGCGTGCCGCCGCGGTTGAAGTCGACCACGCTCGCGTCCGAGCCGTGGATGCGCCCGCTCGCGCCGACGTGGATCAGCTTCGCCGCGTCCTCCTCCAGGTGCACGCGATGGATGCGCACCTCGCCGAGGCGCCCGCCCAGGCACAGCGGCTCGTCGTACTGGCTGATCTGGTAGCCCTTCGGCAGATCCGGATAGAAGTAGTTCTTGCGGTGGAAGATCGAGCGCTCGGCCAGCTCCGAGCCGACCGCCAGGCCGATCATCAGCCCGAAGTGCACCGCGCGCGCGTTCGCGACCGGCAAGCTGCCGGGCAGCCCCAGACAGACCGCGCACGTGCGCGTGTTTGGCGGCTCCCCGAACGACAGCTCGCAGCCGCAGAACATCTTTGTCGCCGTCGCCAGCTGCACGTGGATCTCCAGGCCGATCACCGGCTCCAGCTCAGACACGGCCCGCTCCGCCGTCGAAGCCGAGCGCCTGCTCGAGCGCGTAAGCCGCGTCCAGCAGCCGGTTCTCGCTGAATGCCGGCCCCGCGATCTGCAGTCCGACCGGCAAGCCGCCCGCTGCCGACCCGGACGCCTCGCCGACGTCCTCGCTGCTCGGGCTGGAGCCTGCGCCTGCGCCCGGGGCGCTGAGGCCGCACGGAATCGAGATCGCCGGAATCCCTGCGAGCGACATCGGCACGGTGAAGTAGTCGCTCAGGTACATCGCCCACGGGTTCGCCGTCTTCTCACCCAGCTCGAACGCCACGTTCGCGGAGGTCGGCGTGACGATCAGATCGACGCTCTCGAACGCTGTGCGGAAGTCATCAGCGATCTTCGTGCGCACGCGCTGCGCGCGGCCGTAGTAGGCGTCGTAGTAGCCCGAGGAGAGCGCGTACGTGCCGAGCATGATGCGCCGCTTCACCTCAGGGCCGAAGCCGTCGTGGCGCGTGCGCGTGTACATGTCGAGCAGGTCAGTCGCGGCCTGCGCGCGTGCGCCGTAGCGAACGCCATCGAAGCGCGCGAGGTTGGAGCTCGCCTCGGAGGGAGCAATCACGTAGTAGGCCGACAGCGCGTGCGGGGCGTGCGGCAGGTGGATCTCCTGCACGCTCGCGCCGAGCTCCTCGGCGAGCTTCAGCGCGCGCTCGAACGCCGCGCGCACGCCCGGCTCCAGTTCGGCGCCCGCGAAGTCAGCTCCCGGACGCTGCAGCTCGGCCGGCACACCCAAACGCACACCATCCAGGCGCTCGGCGCGCGGGCGCGCGATCGGCTCGGGGAACTGCAGCGAGGTGGCATCGCAAGGGTCGCGCCCGACCATGTGCTCGAGCAGCAGCGCCGCGTCGGTGACGTCCCGTGTCAGCGGGCCGGCCTGGTCCAGCGAGGAGGCGAACGCGATCATTCCGTAGCGCGAGACCGAGCCGTACGTCGGTTTCAGCCCGACGATCCCGCACAGTGCGGCCGGCTGGCGGATCGAGCCGCCCGTGTCCGTGCCCAGCGCCCACGGCGCCAGCCCCGCTGCGACGGCCGCGGCGCTGCCGCCGGAAGAGCCGCCTGGGACGCGCGTGCGGTCCCACGGGTTCAGCGTCGGCCCGAAGGCCGAGTTCTCAGTCGAGGACCCCATCGCAAACTCGTCCTGGTTGGTCTTGGCGAGCAGCGTCGAGCCGGCCTGCAGCAGCCGCGCGACCGAGGTCGCCGTGTACGGCGGGCGGTAGCCCTCGAGGATGCGCGAGCCCGACTGGCTCGGCACCCCCTCGGTGCAGAAGAGGTCCTTGACCGCAAGCGGCAGCCCCGCCAGCGGCGCGCCCGGCTGCGCCGGTGCGGGCGAGCCGTCCTCGGCGATCCACGTGAAGCAGTTCAGCCCGCCGGCGCCGAGGTCCCCCCCGTGCTCGGCCGCGCGGCTGCGATAGAGCTCGAACAGCTCCTCGGCACCGAGCTCGCCCGCCTCGATCTGTGCGATCGCGGCCGCAGCCGTCAGGTCCAGCATGTCGCTCACGCTCAGGCCTGCGGGCTCGGTACGAGAAAGCCGTCGCCGCCGGCCGCCGGCGCCTGTTCGAGCGCACGCTCGCGCGGGAGCGACGGGCGCGGCTCATCCGGGCGCAGCGCGCCCGTCAGCTCGACCACGTGCGAAGTCGGCGCGACGTCGTCCAGGTCGAGCTCGGCGATCTTCGCGATGTGGTCGAGCACGGCCGAGAGCTCGCGCGCCATTGGCTCCAGCTCCTCCTCGCTGATGGCAAGGCGCGCAAGGCGCGCCACGTGCAGTACTTCGTCGCGGTCGATCACGGTCGCCGATTCTACGTCGCTGCGCTCAGGGAGCGGGCGGCTCGTCGCGGGCCGTCGGCTCGGGGGACTGCTCGGCAGGCTGCTCGGTGGGTGACTCGGTGAGTGGCTCGGCCGCGGTGACGGTGAAGCCCCCGAACGCATCCTCGCCCCGCTCGGCGCCGCCCGAGCCCGCCCTCGCCCCTTCGTCCAGCTGCAGGTAGCCGCCGCAGGCGATCGCGAGCGCCGCGATCAGGCCGAGCCAGATCCCCAACTTCAGATGCGCCGCGGCGTGCAGACTCGTCGCGTCGGCGATCGGGTGATGGACGATCCGGTAGAGGATCAGCAGCGAGGAGAGCGCGCCCAGGCCGGCGACGAGCGCGCCCGGCTGCACGGGGCTGCGCAACCCGCGCCCGACGCCCGACGGGAACGCGAACGCCAGCGCCACGACGATCGTCAGCAACCAGATCCAGCGCGAGCTCGTGAACGCCTGCCAGCCAGTCGAGCTGCGGTCGAGGCCGGTGGGCAGGTAGCCGATCGCCCCTGCGGGCCGGCCGGCTTCACCGAAGCCGACGCCGAGCCAGTCGAGCAGAAACATCAACACGAGCAACGCGAGCGCGCCGCCGCCGATCAGACGCCGCGCGCCGTTGCGCCTGCCGGAGGGGCTCACAGGGGCTCGGCGCCCTACGGCCGGGGCCGAGCCGCGGGCGTGGCCGGCCGATACAGCGACGAGCGTTCGTCGTGCAACGCCTGCCATGCGCCCGCGAAGATGGCGGCCGCACCCGCGAGCGCCAGCCACGGCCCGACGCACAGAGAAGTGGCGTGGTCCGGGCGCTCGAGCAGGCGCACGAGCGCGCACACGAGCGCGATCAGCCCGAGCGGGAAGCACCACACGGCGAGCGCGATCGGCAGCGCCGTGCTGCGCTCTGCGAGAGTGCTCAGCAGCAGCGCAAGCGCCGCCACGGCGCTGATCAGCAGCAGCACGACCGCGGGACCGAACGTGTCCCAGGCGTCGCGCGCGCCCGTCGGCGTTTCATACCAGCGCAGGAACATCGCGACTATGACGCAGACAGCGCCGGCGGCCGCGAGCAGCTCGCCGAAGCGCAGGCGCCGCAGGCTCACCGCGCCTCCCCTGAGGCCTGGCGCTCGGCCGCCTGCAGCGTGTTGCGCAGCAGGAACGCGATCGTCATCGGCCCGACCCCGCCCGGGACCGGCGTGATCGCAGCGGCGATCCGTGAAGCGGCCTCGAAGTCGACGTCGCCCACGAGGCCGCTCTTGTTGTGAGCCTGCTCGGGGGTGAGGCGGCTCATACCGACGTCGATCACGACCGCTCCCGTCTTTATGTGCTCGGCGCCGAGCAGCCGCGGGCGCCCAACCGCCGCGATCAGCACGTCCGCGCGGGCACAGGTCGCGGCGAGGTCGCGTGTGCGCGAGTGGCAGACGGTGACCGTCGCGTTCTCGCCGAGCAGCAGCTGCGCCATCGGCTTGCCGAACAGGTTCGAACGCCCGACGACCACTGCCTCTGACCCCTCCAGCACCACACCACTCTGCGCGAGCAGCTCCATGACTCCCATCGGCGTGCACGGGCGCAAGCCCGGGCGCCCGAGCGAAAGCAGGCCGGCGTTGACCGGCGTCAGCCCATCCACGTCCTTGTCCGGGGCGATCAGCTCCGTCAACGACGGCCCGTGCAGGTGCGTCGGGAGCGGCAGCTGCAGCAAGACGCCGCTGACGGCCGCATCGGCGTTCAGCGCGTGCAGCTCGGCAGCGAGGAGCTCGTGCGTCGCATCCGCCGGCAGCCGCCTGTCGAACGGGGTCATGCCGACCTCTGTGCACGCGCGCTGCTTGGCGCCCACGTACACGGCCGAGGCCGGATCGTCGCCCACCAGGACTGTCGCAAGGCCGGGCACGCAACCCGTGCGCTCGCGGAACGTAGTGACGTGCTCGGCGACCTCCGCGCGGAGGAGCGCAGCGATCGCCTTGCCGTCGATGATGCTCGCGCTCACCGCGGGCATCCTACGCGTTGAGCGCGCTCGCCGGCACCCCTCAGCGGCGGCTGACCGGCGCGTACTCGGCCATCAGCTTGCGCTCCGATCCGTCCTCGGCGAAGCGCACGACGATCACGCCGTCGGGCTCGACGCCCGTGACGACGCCGTCGCCGAATGCCGCGTGCACGACGTCCTCGCCGAGCCGGAAGCCGCTCGCGACGGCGCTTTGCTCGCTACGCGAGGCGACCCACTCGCCGCCGCCCGCGCTGCTGCCGCGGGCGCCGGCGCCGAGGCCGACCATCGCGCGCGCGCCGCGGCCGATGCTCGCGGAGATGCCGCCCGCCGACGGCTCGCCCAGGCGCATGCGCGACGCGCGCTGGACCTCGTCGAGCAGATCAGCTGGGACCTCGTCGAGGAAGCGGCTGCGCATGCCCGGCGTCTGGGCGCCGAAGACGGCACGGCGCTGGGCATAGGTGAGGTAGAGCTCGCGCATGGCGCGCGTGATGCCGACGTAGAACAAGCGCCGCTCCTCCTCCAGGCCCCCCTCGTCGAGCGCGCGCGAGTGCGGGAAGACGCCCTCCTCGCAGCCGGCGATGAAGATCGTCGGGTACTCGAGGCCCTTGGCGTTGTGCAGCGTCATCAGCGTGACCAGGCCCTCGTCGTCGCTGCGGGCATCGGCGTCGGCGACGAGCGAGACCTCCTGCAGGAACACGTCGAGCGTGTCGTTCTCGGGCTCGGCGGTCGCGTCGAACTCGCGCCCGACCTCGACCAGCTGCTCGAGGTTCTCGATCCGCCCCTGCGCCTCGATCGAGCGCTCGGCCTCGAGCGCCTCGATGTAGCCGCTCTGTGCGAGCAGCGCCTCGATCAGGTCACCGACCGGCACCGGCTGCTCAGGCTGGGCGGCGACCTGCAGCTGATCCTCGGCGACCGGAGTCCCGTCGTCGGCCGCCGTGCCCGCGAGCACCCGCAGATCGCCCATCGTGTCCATGAAGCGCCGCAGCGCCTTGATCGCCGCCGCGCCAAGACCCGGTACTTCTTCGGGCGCTGCGGCGGCTTGCCACACCGAGATGTCCGCCGCCGCCGCGTGTGAGAGCACACGTGCGAGTGAGGTCTGACCGAGCCCACGCCGCGGCGAGTTGGCGATGCGCGTGAAGCTGACGACGTCGAAAGGGTTGGCGAGGAACTGCAAGTAGGCGGTCGCGTCGCGGATCTCCGCGCGCTCGTAGAACTTCGTGCCGCCGATCACCTGGTAGGCGATCTCACGACGGACGAGCGTGTCCTCGATCACGCGCGACATCGCGTTGGTGCGATAGAGCACGGCGATCTCCTCCCGCGAGGCGCCCTCGTCGACGAGCCGCTCGATCTCGCCGACGACGTAGCGCGCCTCGGCGTGCTCGTCGTCGAGCGCGCGCAGGTGGATCTGATCGCCCTGGCCGAGCTCGCTCCACAGCCGCTTGGCGATGCCCCCGCGGTTGTTGGCGATCACCGCGTTGGCCGCGCGCAGGATCGTCTCCGTCGAGCGGTAGTTCTGCTCGAGCTTGACCACGCGCGCGTCCGGGAAGTCGTCCTGGAAGTCGAGGATGTTGCGCACCTCTGCGCCGCGGAAGCTGTAGATCGACTGGCTGTCATCGCCGACGACCGCGAGGTTGCGATGCCCGGGGATGCTCGTCCGGTGTCCCTGCTGCGGCTCGGAGCGCCCGCCGCCGACCAGCAGCTGCAGCATCCGGTACTGCGCGTAGTTGGTGTCCTGGTACTCGTCCACGAGCACGTGGCGAAACGTACGCGCGTAGCGCTCGCGCACCTCCTCGAACAGCTCGAGCAGGTTGACCGTGCGAAACAGCAGGTCGTCGAAGTCCATCGCGTTCATGCGGTGCAGGTCGCGCTCGTAGAGCTCATAGACATCAGCGAGCATCTCGGCGAACGGCGAGTCGACGGTCTCGCGCAGGTCGCTCGCGGCGCGCAGGCGGTTCTTCGCGGCCGAGATCTGGTTGTGGATCGCCGCGGGCGTGTAGCGCTTGGGGTCGACGCCGACGGCGTCAGCGCAGCGCTTGGTCAGCCGGCGCGCGTCGGCCTGGTCATAGATCGTGAACTGGCGTGTGTAGCCGAGCCGCTCGGCCTCGCTGCGCAGGATGCGCGCGCACGCCGAGTGGAAGGTCATCAGCCACATGCCGCGCGTGGCACGGCCGAGCAGCCGCTCGACGCGACCGGCCATCTCCTTGGCAGCCTTGTTCGTGAACGTGATCGCGAGGATCTCGCCCGCCTGCGCCTGATCTGTGTAAATGAGATGCGCGATCCGGTGGGTCAGCACGCGCGTCTTGCCGCTGCCCGCTCCGGCGAGGATCAGCAGCGGCCCCTCGCCGTGGGTGACCGCCTCGCGCTGGGGCTCGTTGAGGCCTTCCAGCAGCTCCTGCAGGTGCTCTGCATGGGGGTTTGCCACCATTGCCTCCAGGATAGGCGTGGGAGCGGGGGACGGGCCGGGACCGCATCCCGTCGTCGTTTGCCTACCCCCCGGCCGGGTTCGGCCCCTTGACCGTCCGCAACGGCCGCACCTCGGCGACCGGCTCAGGATCCTCCTCGGAGAGCTCCGCGAGCTGTCGTTCGAGTGCGCCGATCCCACTGGCCATCCCCTGGATCGCCTCGGCGATCGGGTCGGGCAGGTGGATCCAGTCGGCGTCCGGTCCCTCGACGCGGCGACCGTCGACGCGGACCGGGTGGCCCGGGTTGCCAACGACCGTCGAGTTGGGCGGCACATCGGTGATGACGACACTGTTGGCGCCGATCTTTGCGCCGTGCCCGATCGTGATCGGGCCGAGCAGCTTGGCGCCGGAGCCGATCGTGACGTTGTCCTGCACCGTCGGGTGGCGCTTGCCCGTGGCGAAGCCGGTGCCGCCCAGCGTGACGCCCTGGTAGAGCGTGACGTCGTCGCCGATCTCGGCCGTCTCGCCGACCACGACACCAGCGCCGTGGTCGATGAACAGGCCGTTGCCGATACGGGCGGCCGGGTGAATCTCGATCCCCGTGATCATGCGCGTGAGCATCGAAATAAGGCGCGGCAGCAGCGCGACGCCGGCGGCGTCGAGTGCGTGTGCGACGCGGTGGGCCAGCAACGCGTGAATCCCCGTCCACGTAGCGAGGATCTCGACCGGGCCGACGCCGCGCGCCGCCGGATCGCGCGTGCGTGCGGTCTGAACATCTCGCCGCAACTCCTTCGCGACGCGCGCGAATTCGAAGCCGCCCATGCTTAGAGCCTAGCGGCACTTTCAGAGATAGTTGCCCGTGCAGCTATCTCGCGAGCGGGTCAGGGCGCGAAGAATGACTGCGAGACATAGCGCTCGCCCGAGTCGGGCATCATCACGACGATCCGCTTGCCCTTGGACTCCTCGCGCCCGGCGACCTGGAGCGCCGCCCACAATGCTGCCCCGCAGGAGATGCCGGCGAGCAGGCCGACGCGTTTGGCACAGCTCCACGCCGTCCCGATCGCGTCGTCGTCGGAGACAGTCACGACCTCGTCGATCAGCTCGCGGTTGAGCACCGGCGGAACGAAGCCCGCGCCGATCCCCTGAATGCGGTGAGGGCCCGGCTGCTCGCCGGAGAGGACGGCAGAGCCCGCCGGCTCGACCGCGACGACGCGCAGGCCGGGATTGCGCGTGCGCAGGTACTCACCGACGCCGGTGATCGTGCCACCCGTCCCGACTCCCGCCACGAGCACGTCGACGCGCCCGTCGAGCGCTCGCTCGATCTCCGGTCCGGTCGTGCGGCGATGCGCCTCCGGATTGGCCGGATTGGTGAACTGGTCGGGGAGGAACACGTCCGCGTCGCGCGCCATCGCGCGCGCCGCCTCGACCGCCTCGCTCATGCCGCCGAGCGACTCGGTCACCTCGACGCGCGCTCCGTAGAGCCGCAGCAGGCTCTCGCGCTCGCGGCTCATTCCCTGCGGCAGCGTCAGCACGAGGCCATAGCCCTTGGCCGCGCACACGAACGCCAAAGCGATGCCGGTGTTGCCGCTGGTCGCCTCGACGATCGTCGTGCGGCCGGGCTCGATGCGCCCCTCGGCCTCGGCGGCTTCGATCATCGCCACGCCGATGCGATCCTTGACGCTGCCGCCCGGGTTGAACGACTCGAGCTTCGCGAACAGCTCCACGCCGGAGTCCGCGGCCGGGGTGCCTTCGAGCATGCGCGGAAGGCCTACCAGCGGGGTATCGCCGACGAGCTCCGCAATGTTGATCGGAATTCGAGCCATACGTCCATGACAATAAAGCAGCGCTGGCGGTGAGCGGAGCTCCCACCACGCGCGCAGTCCCGTCGGAGGTGGCTAGCGGGGGGCTTTCAAGCGCGGCGTTTTCTTCACGCTGAGTCGCACTCTTGCTGTCCGGCCAAGCGTCGGGGCGGGCGCGACACGAATGATCGCCAGGGTCGCGTTCAACCTGCCGTGCCGGGCGCGGAACAGCTTGCGGCCCGCCTTCGTCAGCTTGATACGCACGATCTGGCTGGCGCCCGGTGCGATCGAGAAGCCCGCGATCCCGATCGTCTGGAACGAGAAGTGGCGTGTGTGCCTCACCACATAGCGGAGCGCGACCCGCCCCCGGCAGCCACCGCTGCCCGTCCGCATCAGCCTCAGCAATGCCGAGCGCCTCCGCGCCACGACGAGATGCTTGTTGCGGAGCGAGACGAGGCAGGCGGCCGGTCCTGAGCCGGTGAAGCCGAGCAGGCCGGAGGCCGGAACGCCGCCCGCGCCCCCGCCCGCACCCGCACCCGGCTGGACTGAAGCGCTGCCGCCGCCGGGACCCTGGAAGGTGAAGCTGTCGAATTCCGGCGATGGGGCGCTGGAGCCGTGCGAGCTCGCCACCGTCACGTCCACCGTGCCCGCGGGCTCAACGGGCGTGATCGCCTTTATCGTCGTGGCGGATCTCACTTCGAAGCTGGCCGCCGGCACCGGGCCGAAGGACACGGCGCTGGCTGCGTTGAAGCCCGCGCCGGTGATCGTCACCTCGGTGCCTCCAGAGGTCGAGCCGTGACCGGGTGCGACCGCGGAGACGCTGGGCGGCCCGATCGCGCTGAGTGACGCCTGCGAGAAGACCCACGCGCCGCCGACGCGGGCATTGTCGCGAGGGGCGCCGCTCACGGCGACCTGACCGGTGCTGGAAAGCGCGACCGCCATCCCTGCCTGCCCCTTGCCCGAGGCCCCCGTGCCTGCGAGCTGTTCACCCAGACGTGTCCATGCCGCGCCCGAGCGGGTCAGCACGGTGACCGAGCCGACGGCATGTTCTTCCCGGGCCGCGCCGACGAGCGCCACGTCGCCGGCTCCCGAGAGCGCGACGCTGCTGCCGAAATGTGAGGTTTCTTCCTCGCCCACGAGCTTTTCGCCCAGCGGGTCAAATAGCGAGCCGGAGCGGGCGAACAGCCACGCCGCTCCGCGGCCGCCGCCATCGTACATGCCTCCGATCAACGCGGTGGCGCCGTCTCCGGAGAGCGCGACGCTCTTGCCGAAGTGGGCTTCTGGCGTGGCACCCTGACCCGTCAGCGTGGCGCCCAGCGGCGACCATTTAGACGCGAACTCGCCGAAGGCCCACGCGCCGCCTTTGAAGCCCAGGTAGCCCGGTCCGCCGACGAGAGCGGTGGTCCCGTCGCTCGAAAGCGAGACGCTGCGGCCGAAGTGGGCGACACGGTTCAGGTCCGGCCCAGAGAGCGTGGCAGCGAGCGCCCAGCCGGCATCGGCACGCGTGAACGTGAATGCCTCGCCTCGTTCATTCGCCGCTGAGGGGTCGCCGATCAGTGCCGTCGCACCGTCGGAGGAGAGTGCGACGCCTCTGCCGAAGCGACCTTCATCCTGCGCATTCGGCCCGATGAGCGTCGCGCTCCTCGTCCAGGTCGATCCTTCGCGCGTGAACACGAAGACCGCGCCCGGCTGCAGCGTCGGGGACGGGGCTCCGACCAGCGCCGTGTCGCCATCTGCGGAAAGCGCGACGCTGCTGCCGAACGCGCATTCGCCGGCATCTTCGCCGGCTTCTTCGGCGCATTCTTCTTCGCTTCCCGTGGGCCGGGGCGTCCCGGCCGTCAACTTCGGGCCTTGCTGCTTCCATTCGGAACCTTTGCGGGCGAACACCCAGGCGGCGCCCTGGGAGTTTTCGTCGCCGGGTGCGCCGACCAGCACCGTGCTGCCGTCGGCGGAGGCGGCCGCGGCGCTTCCGAAGCGCCCTTCGCCCTGCTCGCCGGTGCCCGTCAACTTGCCGCCTTTCTGGATCAGCGGATCGATCTTGATCGGGTAGTGGGCGCCGCCGGCGTCCACCGCGAGCAGCAGCGTCCGGCCATGCAGCGACAGCGAGCTGCCGAGCTCGCGGCCGCTCGCATCGGTTGCCAGCAGGCCGCCATAGCGCAGTGAGGTCGAACCCGCCCGCAGCACCAGACCCGCGCCGCCAGCCGAGAGCGCCGCGTGGACGTTGCCTGAGAGCTCCATCGCGACCGTGAGCGGACCGATGCGTGCTCCGGCGGGCGGCCGCGCGACCGTGAAGCCCTGCTCGATCCCGTACGGGCCGTTGCGGTACCACTCGCTGAGGCCGGCTCGTGCGTAGCTGACCCCATTTCCACGGGCCACCGGTCGCGAGGTCGCCACGGACGTTCGCGACGCGCCCCAGCCGAACGCCCTCAGGCTGAGGTCGAGGGCGAGTCCTGTGGCAGACACGCTGACCATACCGCGGTCGAAGCGCGCGCTCAGGCCCTGCGCGGAGTTCTCCGCCGTTAGGACTCCTCCCGTTCTGACCACGCGAAAGGCCGGATCACCGGCCCCGAGAGCCGATGAGATCTGACCCCAGGCGGCGGCCGACGGGCGAGCTTCTCCAGATCTGACGGCGACGGGCCCTTTACCGACGGAGAGCCCGCCGGCGACGGTGAGCACCGTAGCGGCAACCAGCACGAGAAGCGCGAAAACGCCGAGAAGACGATGCAGAGGTATGGGCAGGAGGCGACCGGCCGGCGCTGTGAGCACGGCCCCTGAGCGATCCATCGCCTGCACCGGACCAAGTCCGAAATCCATTTTGCCTCCGTGTGAGCTGCTTCGTATGCCAGAGGCTCGGCCGCCGCCGGCAGCGAACCCGTTCAACTCCGATATCTCCAGCAGCACGATAAACGCGAAATGACGCCAAGTCAATAGGTGGTTTTCTAGCTGCCCTCCCAAGTAAACGCATGGGCCGCTGGGAGTACACGAGGACGCGAGTTGGCTTGTTGGAACTGCGCACGGGCCGTCGAGCTCGGAAGGCTCGCGCGACGTGCACGCGGCGGTCGTCTCTCGAACCTGCCCGGCCGAACGCGCGATCTCGTCTTCCTGGGGCGCGGCGTCGCGAGACGCGCCCGCCGATCGCTACACCGGCGGGCGCCGCGCCTCAGTAGCCGGAGGTCTGCTCGCCTTCGACGATGAATCCCGTTGCCTTCACGGCGGCGAGTACTTCGCTGGCCTTCAGCGGCGTGTCGAACGGGCCGCTCGGAGTGATCTTGTCGCCGTTGCCCGGTTCGCTGCCTTCGAGCAGCAGCCCGATCACACCGGCGTGCCGTCCCTCGATCGTCACGATCGAGCCCGCGGCCTTCAGGTACGCGTGGCTGGCGATGCGCGCTATCTGCCCGAGATAGGCGTGTACGCCGGTGTTCTCCAGCACGAACGAGGTTTCCATGAACAGCTGCGGACTCGTGTTGGTGCCTTTGAAGTCGAACGTTGGTTCCGCGATCGCCTTCGACCCCAGAGCGGCCTTGAGGAATTCCACGTGTGCCTTCTCATCCCTGGTGACCACGTTCAGAAACGCAGCGGCCTGAGGGCTGAGCGCAAGATTGGCCGCGCTCGCGCCGTTATAGAACGCCGACTCGAGGTACTCCAGAGCCAAAGCGAAGTTGAGGATCGCCACGTCACCGTGCCCGAACCCGTTGATGTGGCCCGGCAGCTCGTCGCCGAACGCGGTCGGGGCAAGCGCCGAGAGGATTGCTCCTCCGCTCATCAGCGCCCCTCCGGCCATGCCGCCTTTCTTCAGGAAGCTCAGACGCGTATGCCCGGCCGCCTCTTCGGCAGTCTCGCGGATTGCGCCGTCGATATCGACCTTGTTGACATCGATCCTGTAGGTCATTCCGTTCCTCCTTGGCTGGCGTACGGCCGGGGGTTTGCCCCGGTCGCCTGGTCATCATTGTCCATCCGTGCCCGGTGGCGGTCGCGCACCGTTTGCTGCCTGTCAGAGACTACGCAACACTGCGCAAATCGGATCACTGCGGAAAGCGCGGCTAGCTCTGCGGGCGCCTCGGCGCTACGACCGCGGCCTCGGTGAGCCGGTTCGCGGGCACGTCAAGGGAAGCGGCCGGGAGGTCGAGATGCCCGAGACCCATGTCTGGGAGATGGTGGTTGGCAGGGTCGTCGAGGTCCACGAGTATCCCACGAGGACCGAAGCCCCTCAGGGCCGTTGGGCTGGAGGAGTAGGCAATGTCGCAAGAGAAGGTGGAGATCAGCCTCAGGCTCCAGCTTGGCCCCAACGTGTCTGGCGCACGTATGTCGAGGTCCAGCACTTCCTCGACCATCGCGGCGCGCTCAAGGCCGTGGGGCTGGGGTTAGGCGACGAAGCTAGAGGAGTAGACGCAGCCAGAGGACGGGCCCGTAACCGCCATCGCGGCTGATCGGAAGCTAGGCTTCGAGCGTACCTCGGTGGCCGGGGACGGGAGGACCGCCCGACTCCGCTTCGGTGTCACCATCAGCGAGCGCGTGGGCGATCCGCGTTGCCCCCCGCAGGGCCTTGAACTTCCCAGTCCTCCGTAAGTGTCGCGACGCGAAAGCGGTCATTTTCAAGGGGCATTCATCAGCCCGCTCCACGGAAGCCGAGCGCCCTCGATGAGGTCCCGTTCCCACAGTTGCTCCACAGTCGAAACCCTGTGAGGGCGGTTCTTAGCGGTTCCCCGGCGGTTGAAACCCGCATTGCAAGCCAAACGGCCCAAAGCCATTGGCACCTTCTAAATGTGGTACATGCTCGCGCCTGCCTCGCGCGTCTCACGCTCGATAACGTCGGCGATCGTCGTCCCACCGAGCACCTTCCTGGCGGCCGCCGCGGCATCGGCGAACGGGCCCTGCGCGTCGCGTCCGAGCGGGCCGTCGAGCAGCTCGACGATCTCGAGCACGGTGACGCTCGCGGGCTCACGGGCGAAGCGGTAGCCGCCCTTGACGCCGCGCTGGGAGCTGATGATGCCGGCGCGGCGCATCACGGCAAAGAGCTGCTCGAGGAACTGCACGGGCACGTCGCGCTTACGCGCCAGCTCACCGATCGGCACCGGGTCGGTGCCGGCGCTGCGCCCGAGCTCAGCGAGGGCGAGCACCGCATACGGAGACTTGCTCGTGATCGAGATCATCTGTGCCGCGATGCTACGCAACCGAGCGCCGCGAGGAGCGGCGACTCAGCGACCGTCCTGCGCTAGAGCCAGCCGCGCTCTGTGGCGATCAACACAGCCTGCGCACGGTCGACGGCGCCGAGCTTGCCGTAGATGTTGTGCAGGTGCGTTCGCACGGTGCTCGTGGAGAGCGTCAGCTCGTGGGCAATCTGCTTGTAGACCTTGCCCTCGGACAGGCGCTGCAGCACCCCGAGCTCGCGCGTGGAGAGCGGGCACGGATCGACGTGGCGGCGGCGCTGGGTGGGCGGGCTCGGAAGTTCGTACATCACTCGCCGCAGCTCGTCCGGGCCGAGCCCGACAGCGCGCGCGGTGCGCAGCATTTCGGCCGGCGTGACGGGCGAGCCCTGTTCGTAGTGAGCGAGCATGTCGGCGAGGCGCACGAACGCGGCCTCGCCGTCTGCGTCCGGGTTGTGGTGGCGCTCGATCGAGGAGGCGATCGTCCCGGGCAGCCCCCAGCGGCGAGCGAGCACGCCGCCAACCAGCGCGTGGTCGACGCCCAGCTCGCGGCGCTCCTGGTGAATGCGGTCCTCGGGCGTGCGCGCGCCGCGGTGCACCTGGGAGGGATAGCCCGGGTATGCGTGCAGCAGCACGAGCTTGCCGATGTCGTGCAGCAGGCTCGTCGCGGTCAGCCTGTCGCGATGCTCGAAGCCAACCTCGGCGGCAATCCTGTCGGCCGCGTGCTGCGTTGCCAACGCATGCAGGCGAAAGCGCTCCGGGGCCGCCTCCCAGACGCTCGAGCGCTCGAAGAAGTCGAAAGTGCGCAGACGGCTGGCGAGCGTCTGCACGGTCTGTGGCGTCAGCAGCTCGACGGCGGCGACGACCGTGTCGATGCGCCCGCGGCCGCCCTGCACCTGGTTGGCAAGTCGCAACACGGCGATCAGCATGGCCACGTCGGACTCGATCGCCGTGACGACGTCCGCCGTGGCGACGTGGTCCTTTTCAACGACCGTCATCAAACGCTCCCGCGACTCGGCCAGGGCCGGGAACGCCTCGAGCGCTTCGAAGGCCATCGTCAGACGGCGACCGTGGCCCTCGTTCTGGTGGCGCTCACCGGAAGGTGCGGAGGACGCCGCAGTCGTGCCCTGAGCCGGGCGGCGCGCACCATTTGCTGGGGCGGCCTTCCTGGCCTTCGGCTTCGACTTCGACTGGGGTTTTGTCTTTGACTTGGAAGCGGTTGCCGACATGGGTGCGGGTATTGGTGGGGAGGATCGACCATCCGTGTCGGCCGCTCCGTAGGACTCCTATCGGCAGCTTGAGGGCAACTGTTGAGCCTTGGAACGATCAATCGCCGGCGAGTGCAGCGTCCACCCGGCGCAGTGTCTCCTCGCGCCCGAGCAGTGCGACGCTCTCGAACATGCCCGGTGAGATCGTCGTGCCCGAGATCGCCACGCGCAGCGGCTGATAGACGTTGCGCGGTTTCATCTCGCGGCCGGCGACGAGCGCTTCCAGCGCAGCCGCGACGGGGGCCTCATCGAAGTCCGGCGCGCCCGCGAGGGCCTCGCGCACGTCGGCGAGCATCGCCCTGCCCTCCTCGCCCAGCCAGCGCTCGCGCGCCTTGGCGTCATCGACTGGCCCCGCCAGCAGCGGCCCAGCCAGCGGCCAGAAGTCGGCGAGCGTGTGGATCTTCTCCTGGCTGATCTCAACAGCGCGCGCGAACCGCGGGTCATCCCGGAATCGCGCATGAGCAGTGAGATCGAGGAACTCCCCGACCTGCTCCACGAGCACGTCCGGTGCCAGCGCGCGGATGTAGACGCCGTTCAGCCATTTGAGCTTGACCTCGTCGAAGCGCGCCGGATTGTGGCTGATGCGATCGAGCGTGAAGCGCTCGATCAGCTCCGCTGTGGAGAGCACCGTCTGATCGTCACCCGCGCCCCAGCCGAGCAGCGCCAGGTAGTTGCGGACCGCCTGGGGCAGGTATCCCGCCTCGCGCAGCTCCCCGACCGAGGCCGCGCCGTGGCGCTTTGAGAGCTTCTTGCCGTCCGGGCCGTGCAGCAGCGGCAGGTGCGCGTACAGCGGCAGCGGTGCGTCCGCGCCGAGGCCGACCGCTTTGGCCGCCTCCAGCACGAGCAGCTGCTTGGGGGTGTTGGAGAGGTGGTCCTCGCCGCGCACCACGTGCGTGATCCCTGCGTCGAGGTCGTCGATCGCGACGGCGAAGTTGTAGAGCACCGAGCCGTCGGCGCGAGCGATCACCGGATCGTCGAGGTGGACGTGCTCAAAGCGCGTGTCGCCGCGGATCGCGTCGTGCACGACCGTCGCGCCAGCCGCCGGCACTCGCAGCCGCACCGCGCCCTCGCTCTCCGGCTCGCCGCGAAAGCCCCGCTCGGCGCCGTGCAGCTGCTTGTAGGCCTTCACGTCCTCTGCGGTGGCGCTCGAGCGATAGGCCAGGTCTCCTGCCAGCAGCGCGTTCAGCGCCTCGGCGTGGCGCTCGGAGCGATCGGTCTGCATGACCGGTCCCTCATCCCAGTCGAGCTCCAGCCAGCGCAGGGAGTCGAGGATCTGCTCGACGTTCTCCGGCGTCGAGCGCTCGCGGTCGGTGTCCTCGATGCGCAGCACCATCGTGCCGCCCTCGTGCCGGGCGAGCAGCCAGTTGAACAGCGCCGTACGCGCGCCCCCGATGTGCAGGGCGCCGGTAGGCGATGGCGCGAAGCGAACCCTCATAATCGCTGGCATGCTAATCGGAGCCCACGTCTCGCCCGCCGGCGGGCTGCCAAAGGCGATCGAGCGCGGCGTCGAGCGAGGCTGCGAGTCGATCCAGATCTTCAACCAGTCGCCGCGGCAGTGGAAACCGACGGCCTATCGCGACGAGGACGTGGCGGCCTTCCGCGAGGCGATGGCCGTGAGCCCGATTCAGGCGGTCCTGATCCACGCCGTCTACCTGCTCAACTGCGCCAGCGAGGACAGTGAGATCCGCGCGAAATCGCTCGCCTCGCTGACCCATTCGCTGCGGGTGGGAAAGGCGATTGGCGCCACCGCGGTGATCCTGCACCCCGGCTCGGCCAAGACCGGGCACGTGGGCGATGCGATCGCCCGTGCCGGAAAGACGATCGCGCAGGCGCTCGCCGACAGCGAGGGCTGCGAGCTGTATCTCGAGAACACCGCCGGCACCGGCGGCACGCTCGGGCGCTCCTTCGCCGAGCTCGCGGCGCTGATCGATGCGGCCGGCGCCGGAAAGCGCCTCGGCGTATGCCTGGACTCGTGCCACCTGCTCGCCTCCGGCTATGACATCCGCACTGCCAAGGGCATGGGCTCGGTGCTGCGCGAGAGCACGCGCAAGCTCGGCCGCGGCCGCGGGCGCTCGCTGCACCTCAACGACTCCCAGATGCCGCTCGGCTCCAACCGCGACCGCCA
>JBBSDZ010000008.1:0-53234 GCA_038240205.1 Solirubrobacterales bacterium
GGCGCTCTCCCGGCGGTGGTCAGCTATGTGCGCTGAGTCTCAGGGCTCGCCCAACCTACGGTCGGACGAGATCTCCCACTCTCGGAAAGAAAGCGAGAACAACCTCGCTACCCAGCGAGTAGAGGTTGTCCTATGAGCGCCACTCGCTCGCGCGCCAACCCCGGAGGCATGGACGTGCTGAGCGTGCTCGGCCCAGACGTGCGCCCGCTGCGCGAGCGCAAGCCGCCGTGGTTCAAGGTGCCCCCACCCGGGGGCAAGCGCTATCGCGAGCTGACCGAGCTGATCCGCTCGGAGAACCTGCACACGGTCTGCCAGGAGGCCGCCTGCCCGAACGTCGGCGAGTGCTGGGAGCGCGGCACGGCCACGTTCATGATCCTCGGCGACACGTGCACGCGCCGCTGCGGCTTCTGCAACGTCAAGACCGGCAAGCCGACGTGGCACGACCCGCTCGAGCCCGCACGCGTGGCGCGCTCGATCGCGCGCATGGGCCTGCGCCACGCCGTCATCACCTCCGTCGACCGCGACGACCTGCCCGACAAGGGGGCGTCGGCGTTCGTCGGCGTGATCCGCCAGGTCCGCCGCCAGGCTCCCGACTGCCAGGTCGAGGTGCTCACGCCCGACTTCCAAGGGCAGGAGATGCCGCTCGCGAAGGTCATCGCCGAGCGCCCGGACGTGTTCAACCACAACGTCGAGGTCGTGCCGCGGTTGTATCCGCTCGCTCGGCGCGGCTCGGAGTTCCAGCGCTCCTGCCGCGTCCTGCACATGGCGCACGAGATGGGCGCCGGCGAGGTCGTGACCAAGTCGGGGCTGATGGTCGGGCTCGGCGAGACCCACGACGAGCTCATCGAGACGTTCGCCGCGCTGCGTGAGAACGGCGTGCAGGTGCTCACCGTCGGGCAGTACCTGCGCCCCTCAGAGCGCCATCTGCCGGTCGTGCGCTACTGGCACCCGGACGAGTTCGCCGCGCTCGAGCGCGCCGCCTACGAGCTCGGCTTCGGCCACGTCGCCGCCGGTCCGCTCGTGCGCTCCTCCTACCACGCAGACCAGCACGTGCCGCAGCCGCGCGCAGGCGTCGGCCCGCTGGCGGCGCACGCCTGAGCCTCGATTCGCCCGCCGCGCGCCTGGCCGTCGGCGCGCGGCGCCCGCACGGTCAACGAGAATGTGAGCGCCGAGCGGCACGCGCCGCGGCCCTATGTTCCCGCTCAAAGACAACATCCCGCTGGCGCGGTTCCCGCTCGTCACGGTCGCGCTGGTGGCGATCAACGTCGTCGCCTACCTGCTCGAGATCCGTCACGGCGGCAGCTTCTTCGGCGGACCCAGCCAGAGCGTCGCCGTGCACTACGGCGCGATCCCGTTCGAGCTCACGCACCCGGGCCGCCACTGCGGAATCGCGTCGGTCCACACCGGGCTCGAAGATCCGGTGAAGACGTTCGTCGCGTGCCCTTCGAGCGCGAAGCTGCTCGGTCCCGTCGAGGCGCAACCCCCGACCTGGACGACCGCGTTCTCCTCCATGTTCCTGCACGGCAGCTTCCTGCACATCTTCGGCAACATGCTGTTCCTGGTGATCTTCGGCCCGAACGTCGAGGACGCGATGGGCAGGATTCGCTACGTGGCCTTCTACCTGCTCGGAGGTCTGATCGCGCTCGGCGCGCAGGTGCTCGTCAGCCCGGACTCGACCGTGCCCACGCTTGGAGCCTCGGGCGCGATCGCGGCGGTTCTCGGCGGGTATCTGCTGCTGTATCCGCGCGCCCGCGTGCTGACGCTCGTGCTTATCGTCTTCTTTGCGACGATCGTCGAGGTTCCGGCCGTGTTCCTGCTCGGCTTCTGGTTCCTCGAGCAGCTCTACTTCGGCGCGAGCGGTCTCGCCAGCCCTGTCGCCGGCTCCGAGGGCGTCGCCTACTTCGCGCACATCGGCGGCTTTGCCTTCGGCCTGGCCACGATCAAGCTGTTCACGAGCGTCAGGCGGGACTCCGCCGGCAAGGCCGGGCCGCCGCCCGTGCCGGTGTACTGAGCCGATGAGACGCACGCTCGTGCTCACAGCGGCGCTCGTATTCATCGCCGGCTTCGCCTTCCTCACGGTGGTCGCAGTGATCGAACAGGGCTTCACCGTCGCAAGCTTTCTCTCGATCCTGATCTTGCTGATGCTCTCGATCGGCATCGTCGGTGCACTGCGCAATCCTCCCGGCCGATGAGCAGTTCGCCGTTCATGACGCCCGACCAGAGTCGCCGCAGGCGCGAGCTCGCGCGACTCCGGCGCCGCCGGCGCCGGACGATCGGGCTGGGCGCGCTGCTGGCGAGCATCATCCTCGCCGCCGTCGTGGCGCTCGCGATATCGAAGTCCGGCGGTCACGGCACCGGCTCCTCGACGGCGAGCACCAAACACGCGCATGCGCCCGCCGCCAAAGTCCCCTCGCTCTCGCCCGCCGGCCTGCCGCTCGGCAAAGCGGCGCTGGCGCTCAAAGGGGTCGGCTCACCGCAGCAGGACGCGGTGCACATCGCTTTTCATTCGCCCCCCCGTGCCGGCATCCTGTTCGATCTCGACACCGGCCAGGTCCTGTGGCAGCACGAGCCGCACCTGCGCGTGCGCATCGCGAGCCTGACGAAGATGATGACCGCGCTCTTGACCGTCAAGACGCAACCGCCGAGCGCTCACGTGCTCGTCACCAAGCAGGCCGTCAACTCCGCCGGCTCCAAGGTCGGTGTGCTCCCCCTCGGCAGGCACGTGCGCCTGGAGACGATGCTCTACGGGCTGATGCTTCCGTCCGGCAACGACGCGGCGATCGCGCTCGCCTCGCACATCGCCGGCAGCATCGGCAAGTTCGTCACGCAGATGAACGTCGAGGCGGCGCGGCTCGGGATGGGCTGTACCCGCTACTCCTCGCCGTCCGGCTACCTCAACGCGGGCAACTTCTCCTGCGCCGCCGACCTCGCCGTGCTCGCGCATGCCGACCTCGAACAGCCGCGTCTGGCGCGGATCGTGCGCACCGCCTCGATCGAGCTGCCGTTCCCGATCAAGGGGGGCAAGCTCTACCTCTACAACAACAACCCTCTGCTGATCTACCACTACCCCGGCCTGACAGGGCTAAAGACCGGCTTCACCGACGCGGCCGGCAGATGCCTCGTCGCCACCGCCGAGCGCAACGGCGTGCGCGTGGGAGTGATCGTGCTGCACTCGCCCAACCCCGGCACGCAGGCGCGCCAGCTGCTCGACCGCGCCTTCCAGGGCGTCTACCACCAGGCGCGCGTGCGCGAGCGGCCGATCCCGTCTGGGGTCTGAGGGTCTCCATCGGCAAACGCGCGCCCGGAGGAGTACCGTTCCTCGGATAGATTGACTGGTCAGTCAGCCAAAGGAGAACGCCGTGGATCTCGACGACACACAGGAGCAGGCAGCCCACCGCGCGAAGGTGCGCAGCTGGCTCGACGAGCACAAGTCTGAGGCTCCCGTCCTCGATGGCCCAGGAGCCATCAAGGACGAGTCGGAGATGGTCGCCGCGCGCCGCGCGTGGCAGGGCAAGCTGGCCGAGGGCGGCCTCGCGGGCGTGACCTGGCCGAAGGAGTTCGGTGGCCAGGGCCTCGGCCCGATCGAGCAGGTGATCTGCAACCAGGAGATCGGCAAGGCCAAAGTCCCGGGGATCCTCGACGCGATCGGCGTCGGCATGCTCGGCCCGACGATCATCGCCCACGGCACCGATGAGCAGAAGGGCCGCTACCTCGGCCCGATGCTGCACGGCGACGAGGTCTGGTGCCAGCTCTTCTCCGAGCCCGCTGCAGGCTCCGACCTGGCTGCCGTGCAGGCTCGCGCGCGTCAGCAGGAGGACGGCAGCTGGCGCCTGAGCGGTCAGAAGGTGTGGACGACGAACGCGCAGTTCGCCTCCTACGGCCTGCTGCTCGCGCGCACCGACTCCGACGTGCCCAAGCACAAGGGCCTGACGATGTTCATCGTGCCGATCGACGCCGAGGGCGTGACCGTGCGCGGCCTGCGCCAGATCTCCGGCGAGGCCGAGTTCAACGAGGTCTTCTTCGACGACGTGAAGATTGACGCGGACGCGGTCGTCGGCGGCGTCGGTAACGGCTGGGGCACGGCGCTCACGACGCTCATGTTCGAGCGCGTCACGATCGGCCTCGGCAGCGAGGGCATGGGCTACAACTCCACCCGCTTCGCGCAAGCGATCGCGGCCGACCCGGACGCGCGCAAGGACCACGAGGTGCGCCACACGCTCGGCGAGATCGCAAGCGAACTGATGGCCGTGCGCTTCACCGGCTACCGCACGTTGTCGGCGCTGCAGAAGGGCCAGGTGCCGGGGCCGGAGTCGGGCCTTGCGAAGATCACGATCGTCAACGGCGCGATCAAAGCCGGGGACCTGATCGCCGACGTGCTCGGCCCGGACGCGCTCAGCGAGGACGGCGAGTGGGCCTACATGATCTCCTTCCTGCCTGGCCTGAAGTCGGCTGGCGGCACCGAAGAGATCCTGCGCAACACGATTGGCGAGCGCGTCCTCGGACTGCCGCCGGCGCCGCGCCTGGACAAGGGCATCCCCTTCTCCGAGCTGCGCTCCAAGGAAACGGCCGCAGCATGAGGCCATCGACTACGACTGAAGGGGTGTCGAAGTGAACCTGTCCCTCTCCGACGAGCAGGTGTTCCTGCGCGAGGCCGCGCGCGGCGCGCTGTCGCGCTTCAAGACGTTCGAGGCCACGCGCGAAGCGCTCGACGGCAAGCAGGACGCCATTCCGGACCTGTGGCCGATGGCCAAGGAGGCCGGCTGGCCGGGCCTGTTGATCGACGAGGACCGCGGCGGCGCCGGACTGGACGCGTTCGACGCGATGCTCGTACTCGGCGAGTGCGGTCGCGTGCTCGCCCCGATCGCGCTGCTCGGTCACCTGCCGGCGAGCGCGATCCTCAACGACTCCCCCGCCGGCGCCTCGCTGCTCGAGGACCTCGCCAGCGGCGAGCGCCGCGCCGTCTACCTGCCGGCCAGCCCGCCGGACGATCTCAGCGGGAAGTGGACCGCCGATCCGGCCAGCGGCTTGGAGCGGGTGGATGTGCCGAGCGCGGTCTCAGACGGCGACGGCGCGCGCGTCAGCGGCACGCTCTCGTTCGTGCCCGACGCGCCTGGCGCCGACGTGCTCGTCGGCGTCGCACTGCTCGACGGCAAGGCCGTCGGCGTCGCGATCGAGTCGAGCGCCCCCGGCGTCAGCATCGAGGCGACCAGCCGCTACGACGCCAGCCGCTCGCTCGGCCACGTCACGCTCGAGGACGCCCCGGCGCTCGTGCTCGACGCTCCGGAGCAGTCGCTTGCGGCCGCATGGCACCTCGCGCAGTCGCTGATCGCCGCCGAGTCGCTCGGCAGCGTCGAAACGGCGCTCGACGTGTCGGTCGAATACGCCAAGGAGCGCCACACGTTCGGGCGCGCGATCGGCTCCTACCAGGCCGTCAAGCACTCGCTCACCGAGGTGCTGCGCCAGCTCGACAACGGCCGCTCGCTGCTCTACTACGCCGGCTGGGCTCGCGGCGGTGCTCCTGAGGAGTTCCCGCTCGCTGCCAGCGCCGCGCGCTCGGTCGCAGGCCGCGCGCTCGACCAGGCCTCGCGCACGATGATCTCCGTGCACGGCGGCACCGGCGCGACGTGGGAGCACGACGCCCCGCTGTACTTCCGCCGCGCGCAGCTCTCCCGCCGCCTGCTCGGAGGCACCGCCGGCGCCACCGACCGCGTCGCCGGCGAGCTGATGGCGCAGGCCGTCGCTTAGGTTCCACGCGGACTTGCACGGCGACCCCACGGCCGGTATGGGCGGACGTTGCGCTGCGAAGCTTCCCGGTACCGCTCGTGCCCGAGACCCGATCGCCTTGTAGCCTCGCGCCGTGCGCTTCAGGATCACGATCCATTCCGGACATGGTGCGCCGGATGACGCAATCGAGTTGCTATGGCGTCGTCTGGGGGTCAGGCAGGACGAAGTGTCATTCGGCCGGCACGGCTGGCGCGAGATCCGGGCCAGTCGGGGGGAGGACGAAGGTCGCTTCGCCGACGGGGCAGAACGTCGCGAACGCGAACGGCGGGCAGTCTTTGAGATCGTCCGCGACATCTGCGAGCCGGCACCCGAGCTCGAGGCCGATTGGTTCGCGGTCGCCCCGATCTCCTAGTG
The DNA here is from genome assembly GCA_038240205.1 of Solirubrobacterales bacterium. Lineage (GTDB taxonomy): Bacteria > Actinomycetota > Thermoleophilia > Solirubrobacterales > Solirubrobacteraceae > Palsa-744. The sequence goes on from JBBSDZ010000008.1 coordinate 6,139, forward strand.
ACCGTCCCGCGCGCCACCCGGCACCGGTCCAGCGCTACAGGCGCCCGCCCCTGCGGTAGCCGAAGCCACCGGAAGTGAGCAGCACGACGAGTGCAACGAGCAGCAATATCCACAGCAGCGGGCTGATGGCCAGACCCCCTGCTATGGCGGCCACTACGAGTACAACCAGAATCAGCTCAACAAGTCCCATGTGCGTGAGATCCTCCTCATTGTGGCTTGACAGGCCAAGCCCTCAGGCCTGGTCTCCGAGCGTAGGCGGCGCTGCGCTGTCTCTGCCGATTGCACGTCCGCGCGCGGACGTCCGCGCGCGGACGTGCTAAAAGCGCGGCATGTCCTCCGACACATCAGCCACCGTTTCGATCGTCGAGGCGGATGCTGACCTCGCGGACCTGCTTGCTCCTGATGAGCTCGAACGCGCACGCCACGAGGCCCGCGCAGCCGCGCTGCGCCTGTGGCCCGGCGACTGGGACGCTGCCGCCTCGGCGTTGCCGGAACGCCACCATCGCGGTTTTCTGATCACCGAGGGCCTGCTCTCTCGAGACGTGCAGGTGATTGGACGTCAGTGCGTCGAGTTGCTGGGACACGGCGATGTCCTACGGCCTTGGACCTGGGATGGAGAGGGCTCGCACGTGCATGCCGAGATCGGCTGGACGGTGCTCGAGCCGACATGCATGGCCATCCTCGATCAACGACTCGTGACCAGGATTGCTCCCTGGCCGCAACTCGGCGTCGAGCTCTTCGGCCGCGCTACTCGACGCGCCCATGCGCTCGCGGTCTCGCTCGCGATCTCCTACCACCAGCGCGTCGATGACCGGCTCATGCTGATGCTGTGGCACCTCGCTGAGCGCTGGGGCAGAGTGCACCCCGACGGCATCGTCGTACCCCTCCCACTCTCCCACCAGCGGCTCGCGGATCTGGTCGGCGCACACCGACCGGCCGTCACGACCGCGCTCGGGAAGCTGACGCAGGCGGGGTCGCTGACCCGTCGAGAGAACGGCAACTGGGTCCTCCACGGCGAGCCTCCGCGCGAGCTGCGCCACCACCGACTCGCCGGGGTCGGGGCGTCAGAGCCTTCCGAGCAACTGGGTCATTGAGCGACGGCTGATCCCATCGTCGAGACGCGCGCGTGAGTGCAGCTGCTCGGGCGTCCTGCGGCGGCCGGCCGGAGCGGCCCTCACCTGGCGACGCGCGCCGCGCTGGCCATGACCAGCGCGGCCAGCACCGGCGCTCCATACGCCGCATGCGCGGCGTCGATCAACCCCTGCTCCACCCCGCAGTTGATGCAGAACCCGTGCTGTGACCAGCCGATCGCGCGCGCGAGCACCTGGTCGGCGTAGGTGACGCCGGTGGGATCGTGTCCGTAGTAGGCGTACGCGGCGTCCCAGGCTCCGGCGTCGAGCGCATAGGTTGCGCCGTTGGCTGAGAGCAACCGCCCGGCGGCCATGACCGAGTCGAAGTCATCGTAGATCGACGGGTGCGTAGCGGTCGCATGGTCATAGCGAACGGGGCGCACGCCGTAGCGGTAGGAGTCGCTGACGAGCTGCCAGGTGGTGACGGGCCTATTGGTGACGTTGAACTGCATCGGCCCGCCGCAACAGCCGGCGAAGTTGAGGCCGGTGTAGGTGTCGGGTGCAGTCGAGAACGCCGACTCCTGACGATGGATCGAGGCGATCAGCAGCCAGTTGACCCCGAACGTCCTCTGCGCCGTGCCGTAGATCGGATAGAAGCCTTCCATCCAGCGCCTGGCGATGTGCGTCTGCGTCTGATCGACGAACCGTCTCGCGTCGAGCTGCTGCTCGGCCGGCGACGGCCGCGCGACGATCGCGCGGCCGCTGGCGGCGCCGCTGCCGGTGCCGGTGCCGGTGCGCGCTTGCCGGGCGCGTCTGGCGTTGCGGCGGCGCGCCGGTGCCTTGGCGCCGGCGAGGACGCTCGCCGACTGCGCAGGGCTGGGGACGGGGGTAGTCGTCGGCAACGGCACGCGCGGCGGCGCGGCGGCGGCCTGGCGCGGCGGCGCCGAGTGACCGCCGAGGCTGAGCGCGAGCACGAGCGCGGCGGCGCCGAGCATGGCGAGCGCTCCGGCGAGCAGCCAGTTGCCGCGCTCGGAGGCGGGTGCCGGGAAGTTGGCCGTTTGAGCCGGCTCGGGGGCGGCGGCGGGTGGGGAAGGATCGTCCAGGGTCATCGCCGCTACACGGTAACTGCCGCGCTTTCGGCCTAACGTCGGTGTTGCAACTTCCATGGGCAGGCTCGCACTCATCCTGTCGGCGCTCGCGCTTGTGTTCGCCGTCGCCTGGACCGGCCCTGCCGGCGCCGCGCCTGCGCCTTCTCCGCCACAGCCTCCTCTGAGCGCCGCACAGCAGCACTACCTGGCGCTCGCGCACGCCGGCGTGGCGAGCGCGGAAAGCCGCTGGCGCGACCGGCGGCTCGGCTGGTACGACGCCCGCCTGGACGACCGCGACCGCTATCCGCTGGCGACGATCTGGGACATCGTGCCGCTGTTCGAGTCGCTCGACGCGATCGCAATCGCCGAGCCGACGACGGCCAACCGCGCGGCGGTCAGGAGTTTTGCGCGCGGCGCCGAGCGCTACCTCAACGGCGGCCTGCGCCCGCTGGCGGGTTACTCCCCGTATCCGGGCGACCGCAGCGCGAACACGGAGACGTGGTTCGACGACAACGGCTGGTGGGGCATCGCGTTCATGAACGCCTACCGCGCCACCGGCTCACGGCGCTGGCTGAAGGATGCGCAACGTGCTCTGAACTATGCGGCGAGAGTCGGCTGGGACCCGCAATCGGGCGGTCTGTGGTGGAACACGCAGCATCCATACAAGGCCGGCGCGGCGCTCGCCTCGGACACGCTGCTGGCGGTGCTGCTCTATCAGCAGACACATTCGAGCTTCGCGCTGTCGCAGGCGCAGAAGTTCCTCGCGTGGGGGAACACGAGCGGGTTCAGCGCGGCTGATGGCCTGTACGCGGGCAGCAACGTCAACCCGACGCCGGTCGACTACATCGAGGGCCCGCTGATCTACGCGCAGGCGCTGCTCTGCCGCCTGACCGCGACACAACCGAACTGCGACGCCGCCGAGCGCTTGAAGCAGCGGTCGCTCACCCGCTTCGGCTACCTGCTCGACTTCTCACCGCAGTACGACGCGATCTACCTGCAGTGGATGCTCGCGCTGTCGCTGCTCGACGGCGACCGCACGCTGTACGCGCTCGCGGCGGACAACGCACGCGACGCGGAAACGCGCGCGCGCAACAGCGAAGGCCTGTACCTGCTCTCGTGGAACGGCGAGACGCTGCCGCTCGTGAACGCGCGGCCGGGGATGCTGCAGACGCACGCGGCGACGACGAGCCTGTTCGCGTGGCTGGCCGTGTACGCCCCGCAGCGCTAAACGCCGAAGCGCGGGGGCGCCGCAGCGCTGGAGGCCGGGTGCGCTAGACGCCGAGCGCGCGTTTGGCGATGCGGTCGAACAGGTGGTCGGGCAGCAGCGCCCGCGCGATGACCATCCCGCGCGCGTCGCGCCCGATCAGGTAGCGCGACTTCATGCGCTTGGCGGCGAGCGCGTTCTCGATCGTCTCGGCGACCTGCTCAGGCGGGACGCCGCGCGCGGCGGTGTCCTTGAGCGTCTTGTCCATCGCCGCGGGGACCTGGCCGTACTCGCGCTGCAACTCCGGCGGGACGGTCAGCTGATCGGCGGAGTCGCGCGACTTGTCCCAGATCGGTGTCGCGACGGAGCCGGGCTCGATCAGCGCGACCTGCACGCCGGAGCTGCGCAGCTCGACGCGCAGCGCGTCGCCGATCGCCTCGATCGCGTGCTTGGAGGCGGCATAGGGCGCGGTGAAGGCCATCGCCACGCGCCCGCCGACGGAGGAGATGAACACGATGCGCCCGTGCGCGGCGCGCAGGGCGGGCAGCACCGCCTGGGTCACGGCGATCTGACCGAGCACGTTGACGTCGAACTGCGTGCGCAGATCGTCCATCGGAATCAGCTCGAGTGGGCCGCCGAAGCCGATGCCTGCGTTGTTGACGAGCGCGTCGAGCCGGCCGGGACCGGACCCAGCGGCGCCTGTCAGCTCGGCCACCCGCGCGGCGGCGGCGGCGATCTGGCCTTCGTCGGTGACGTCGAGCTCGAGCGGCTGCATCCGCTCGGAGCCGGCTTCCTGCACGAGCCGCTCGCCGTCGGCGCTGTTGCGAACTCCGGCGAGCACCGTCCAGCCGCTGCGCGCGAGGCGCAGCGCGGTCGCCTGGCCGATCCCGGTCGAGGCGCCTGTGATCAAGGCGGTGGACATCGAATGAAAGCTATCTCACGTCACGCTCAGCCAGCGCTTAGGATCGTCGCCGATGGTTGCTCGCGTGCGCATTCGTGTCCTCGGCGATGGACCGATCGCGGCGCGGGCGGCGAGCGGTGCGTCGCTGCTCGCGACGCTGGGCCAGCTCGCGGCGCTCTCCGGGTGCGGATCGAGCCGCGGCGGCGACGCGCGCGCGGACGCCGCAGGCGCGGCCGGCGGCGCCTGCGCGGCGACGGTGCTCGACGCGCTCGGCCACGTCGCGACGCGCGTGTACAACGAGGGTGTCTTCAGCGAACGGACGGCGAGCGCGCAGCACCTGATCGCCGGATCGGCGCCGTTGCGCGCGGCGGTGGAAGCGGGGAACGCAACGCGGACGCTGGCAGCAGCCCGGTCGCTGGTCGCGACCGGCCACATGACGAACCTGCGCGTGCTGCGCGGCAAGCAGCTCCTCGCGAACGTCGGCGGTGCCGCTGTCACTCCGCTGAGCGGCACGTTGAACGACGCTCACGGCAAGCCGATCGCGAGCTATGTGACGAGCGTGTGGGCGGACAGCGGGCTGATCGCCGAGACGAACGGGATCGCGGAGGGAGCGACGGTCGTGCGCGCAGGCGAGCGAACGGTCGCGGGCTCGTTCGAGCTGCCGGCCGGCAAGCTGCCGGCGCAGGGAACGCTGCCGCGCGCCGGCAAGACATATCAATACACCTCCTACGCTGCGAAGGCCTACCCGGACGGCGCCCCGCTGCGGGTCTACCTGGTGCGCTCGATCGACTCGATGACCTCTCTGTGCGGTGCCGAAGAGGAGGCGACGCTCGTCAACACGGTCAGCCGCATCGCGCGTCGCATCTACGAAGGCGAGGCGGGCAGGCGCACGCTGGCGTCGATCAAGCGCGTGCAACAGAGCACGGCGCTACAGGACGCGGTCGCCAGGCGCGACCCGGTTGCGACGCGGGCGGCGATCGCGGTGCTGCTTCACAACCACATCGTGCGCCTGCGTGTGAGCGCCGGCACGCGCCTGCTCTCGGACGTCGGCGGGCCGTTCGTGCTGGCGCCTGTGGAAGCGCCGCTGAGCCGAGGCGGGCGCACGGTCGGCAGCTTCGTGCTCTCGATCCAAGACGACGAGGGCTACAAGCGCCTTGCGCAGAGGCTGGTGGGGCTGGACGTGCTCATGTACATGGGCTCGCGGCTGGTCAAGAGCACACTCGGCGACGCCCCCGGAACGATCCCCACGAACGGCGCGTTCACGCGCGCGGGCAAGCGCTACAGGCTGTTCACGTTCGCGGCGAAGGCGTTCCCGTCGGGGCCGCTGCGCATCACGGTGCTGATCCCGACCCCGTACTCGTGAGCGCCGGCGAGCGCGTCCGCGCGGCGCAGCGCTGAGCCTGTCGCAGGCCTGCGCGCGCCGCGATCTCAGGCGGCGACGAGCGAGCGGCGCTTCTGCTCTAGCGCCTCGAGCAGCTCGTCGAAGGCGTCGGCGAATTTCTCGACGCCCTCGCGCTCGAGCGTGTCGGTGAGGTCTTTGTAGTCGACGCCCGCCTCGGCGAGGTCGTCGAAGACCTTGTGCGCCTGCTCGAGCTCGGACTCGAGCAACGGCCGCGGCTTGCCGTGATCCTGGAAGGCCTCGATCGTCTCCTCGGGCATCGTGTTGACGGTATCCGGCCCGATCAGCTCCTCGACGTAGAGCGTGTCCGGGTAGTCGGGGTTCTTGACGGACGTCGAGGCCCACAGCACGCGCTGGGGCGTGGCGCCCTTGGACTCGAGGTACTCCCACCGGGGACCGGAGAACAGCTCCTTGTAGCGCTGGTAGGCGAGCTTGGCGTTGGCGACGGCGAGCTTGCCCTTGAGGTGGTCGTGGCCGCCGAGCTCCTCGAGGCGGCGATCGGCCTCGGTGTCGATGCGCGAGACGAAGAAGCTGGCGACGGAGGCGACGGCGCTCGGGTCGCCGCCCTCGGCGACGAGCCGTTGCAGGCCGCGGATGTAGGACTGCGCGACGTCTTCGTAGCGTTCGAGCGAGAAGATCAGCGTGACGTTGATCGAGTGGCCCTTGGAGATGACGTCCTCGATCGCGCCGAGGCCGGGCTTGGTCGCGGGGATCTTGACGAGCAGGTTGGGGCGCTCGACGGATTCGTGCAGGCGCATCGCTTCGCGGAATGTCGCGAGCGTGTCGTAGGCGAGGCCGGGATCGACCTCGAGCGAAACGTAGCCGTCGCGGCCGGAGCCGCCGTCCCAGATCGGGCGGAACAGGTCGCAGGCCTCGCGGATGTCCTGCTCGGCGAGCGCCCAGAACACGTCCTTGGTCTCGAGGTCGCTGTCGAGCTCGCGCAGCTGCTCCTCATAAGCGTCGCCCTTGGCCATCGCCTTCTGGAAGATCGACGGGTTGGACGTCGCGCCGACTACCGAGTCCTTGTCGAGCAGGCTCTGCAGATGCCCCTCGCGGATCGATTCGCGTGAGAGGAAGTCGATCCACACGCTCTGGCCGAGTGCGGAGAGCAGACGCAGCGGAGTGAGGTTCTCGGCGGGCATGGTCGACTCCTTGGATCAGATTTTTAGGGGGTGCGCTCGAGGAGCGCACGTGCTCGGATCGCGATGTTCTCCGACGTGAAGCCGAGCTTCTCGAGGGTGGTCGTTCCGGGTGCCGATGCACCGAAGCGATCGAGACCGAGTACGTCGCCGTCGAGGCCCACCCACTTCCACCAGCTCATGGTCGCCCCGGGCTCGACGGCGAGCCGCGCCGTGCTCGCGCGCGGGAGCACCTCGTCGCGGTACTCCTGCGACTGCGCCTCGAACAGCTCCATGCAGGGCATCGAGATGACACGGACGTTGACGCCGTCCTTGGCGAGCGCTTGCGCGGCGTGCAGCGTCGTCGGTACCTCGGCGCCGGTTGAGATGAGGATCAGCTCGGGGACGGAGCCCTTCTCTGAATCCCACAGCACATAGCCGCCGCGCTCGAGCAGCTCCGCGGCAGCCACCTCGTCGCGGTCGAGCGTGGGGATGTTCTGGCGTGAGAGCAGCAGTGCGACGGGGCCGTCCTCGCGCTCGAGAGCCACGCGCCAGGCGGCGGCGGTCTCGTTGGCGTCGGCCGGGCGCATCACCCACAGCTGCGGGATCGCGCGCAGCGAGGCGTAGTGCTCGATCGGCTGGTGCGTCGGGCCGTCCTCGCCGAGGCCGACGGAGTCGTGCGTCCAGACCCAGACGACTGGCAGCCCCATCAACGCGGACAGGCGCACGCTGCCGCGCATGTAGTCGGAGAACATCAGGAAGGTGGAGCCGTAGGGCTTGACGATGCCGCCGTGCGCGCCGGCGCCGTTGACGATCGCGCCCATACCGTGCTCGCGGATGCCGAACGGCACGTTGCGCCCGGCGTGGAAGCGGGAGAACTCGCCGCCGCCGTCGAACACGGTCTTGGTCGACTCGACGAGATCGGCGGCGCCGCCGATCATCGTCGGGGCGAACTCGGCGAAGGCGGCCATCGTCTTCTGCCCGGCCGAGCGCGTGGCGATCTTCTCGCCGGCGTCGAAGCTCGGCAGCGCCTCGCGCCAGCCCTCGCGCAGCTTGCCCTGCCAAGCGAGGTCCCAGTCAGCGGCCATCTCGGGGAACGCCTCGCGCCAGGGGTCGAGTCGCTTGTACTTCCACTCCTCTTGCGCCGCGGCGCCGCTCTCGTGCAGCGACATGTGCTCGTAGACGCGCTCGTCGACCCAGAACTTGCGATCGGGGTCGAAGCCCATCACCTCCTTGGTCGCGCGCACCTCGTCTTCGCCAAGGGCGGAGCCGTGGGACTTGGCGGTGTCGATCGCGTTGGGCGCGGGGAAGGCGATGTGCGAGCGGATCGAGATGAACGACGGCTGCTCGTCGTTCTCGGCGGCGGCGGCGATCGCGTGCTCGAGCTCCTCGACGTCCTCGGAGTCCTCGACGCGCTGGACATGCCAGCCCTCGGCGGCGAAGCGCGCCACATGGCTCTCGCTGTCGAAGGAGAGCGCCGTGGTGCCGTCGATCGTGATGTGGTTGTCGTCGTAGCAGAGGGTCAGCTTGTCCAGGCCGAAGTGCCCGGCGATCGAGGCGGCTTCCTGGCTGATGCCCTCCATCAGGTCGCCGTCGGAGCAGATCGCGTAGGTGCGATGGTCGACGAGCTCGTGTCCGGGGCGGTTGAAGCGCTCGGCGAGGAAGCGCTCGGCAAGCGCCATGCCGACGGCGTTGCCGACGCCCTGACCGAGCGGGCCGGTGGTGACCTCGATGCCGGGGGTGTGACCGCGCTCGGGATGGCCGGGCGTACGCGAGTCCCACTGGCGGAACTGCTGGAGGTCTTCGAGGCTGAGGTCGTAGCCGCACAGGTGCAGCACGGAGTACTGCAGCACGCACGCGTGCCCGGAGCTGAGCACGAAGCGATCGCGGTCGGGCCAGTCTGTTTCCTGCGGGTTGGCGTGCAGGAAGCGCTTGAAGATCGTGTAGGCGAGCGGGGCCAGCGCCATCGCCGTCCCGGGGTGCCCGGAGTTGGCCTTCTGCACGCTGTCCATGGCCAGTCCGCGGATCGTGTCGATCGACAGCTTGCGGATCTCGCGCTCGTCCATTGCAGCGATCCTAGCGACGTTCGGGCGCTAGAGTCAGCGGACGATGGACGAGCAGTTCTGCGACCTTCCCAACGGCATAACCCTGTGTTACGAGACGTTTGGCGACCCGTCGGATCCGACGGCGCTGCTGGTGATGGGGCTGGGCACGCAGATGGTCGCGTGGCAGGAGGACTTCTGCCTGCAACTCGCCGAGCGCGGCTTTCACGTGGTGCGCTTCGACAACCGCGACATCGGCCGCTCGACGCACGTGGACGGCGCGCCGCCGACGATCCCGCAGCTGCTGCTGCGCTCCAAGCGCGCGGCGCACTATCGCTTGAAGGACATGGCAGACGACGCAGCGATGCTGCTCGATCGCCTCGAGCTGGCCCCGGCGCACGTGATCGGCGCTTCGATGGGCGGCATGATCGCGCAGTCGCTGGCCGTGCACCACCCGGAGAAGGTGCTCTCGCTGGTCTCGATCATGTCGAACACGGGACAGCGCTGGAGCGGACAGCCGACGCTGCGGATCTACCCGATCTTCTTGCGTCGCGCACCGGAGGGCAAGGCTTCGTTCGTCGCGCACACGGAGCAGCTGTTCGCGGCGATCGGCTCCAAGGAGCTCGAGCGCGACCCGGCTGAAATCCACGAGATTGCGACCACTAGCTATGACCGCGACCACGACCCGGCCGGGCCGGGTCGTCAGCTCGCGGCGATCATCGCCTCGGGCGACAGGACGACGGAGCTCGGGGCGATCCGCGCACCGACGCTGGTCGTGCATGGCACGTCGGACCCGCTGGTGGCGCTCTCGGGCGGCCGCGCCACGGCGCGCGCGATCCCGGGCGCAAAGCTGATGAAGGTGCAGGACATGGGGCACGACCTGCCGCGCGGCGTGTGGCCGCAGCTGATCGACGGCATCGTGGAGAACGCGGCGAGGGCGGGTGGCTCCCCGGATCGCCACCCGCCGTCACGTGCCTCAGGAGAGCCCCTCTCAGGGCTCTCCGCCTAACCCCGGGCGCCCCTCAACGCCCGTGGGGTCGCCGGCGATGCGCCGGCAGTCCCGCCATCGAGTGTCCGCGCCCGGTCGCGCACCAGTCGCCTTGCGCTCGCACGCGTACGAGCCAGTGCAGGTCGTGGCGGCAGTGTGAGCGGCGGTACGGCCAGCGGCCGTGCAGCGCGCGCAGCATCCGCTGCTCCTGGCAAACAAACACCCTCATTGCCGCCCCCCCTGGCCGTCACTGTGCAATCTCAAAGCAAGACCCATTGGCAGGCCCCTTGTCCTAAATAGCTGTCTGTCCCTCACACCATTCGGCCCGTCGCTCCGAATGTGCGGGAGCAGTGTCCCGCTCCGACATATAAATCACGTTTTACGTGGAATGTCAACTGACAACCGCGGGGCCATTCGAGCAGCTCGGCGGGACGTGCGGACGCCTGGGCACCGGCTTCTGGAGCCGTTGCCGGTCAGCGTGCTGCGAGCGCGGCGACGCGCGCGAGCAGCTCGTGCACGGCCTCGACGGCGGCGACGAGGGCGCCCTTTCGAAGCCGCACGTAGAGCGGGGCGAGGCGGCCGCCGAGCTGGGCGCGGTAGGTGACCCTGACCTGGCCGTCCGTGCCGTCGTCGAGCCGGTGCTCGAGCCGGAATTGCGCGCCTGGCAGGCGCGTGACCGTGACCCAGACGACGTTCGGCTCGAGCTCGACGATCTCGATCGAGCCGGCAGGACCGCTGGCGGGCTTCAGTCGCCCCTTCGTGCCGGCGGCAAACGGTCCGTCGAGCGTCGCCGAGCGCACGCCTGAGTTCCACTCGCTCCAGCGCTCCGCGTCGCTCCACACCGCCCAGATCTGCTCGCGCGAGGCGGGACACATCGCGCTCCGCTGCTCTTCCCAAGTTGACATCTGCGAAGGATCCTAACCGGGCTCTGCGGTCCGCATGCGGCGAACGGCCGTCCGACCGCCCCCGCGCGAGTCGCCCCGCGTCGCCTCACGGGTCCGGCGTCAGGCGTCAGGCGCGCCACTCACCAGCCGGTTGTCCCGGGGCCGCCCTTGAACGGGCCGACTATCCGCGAGGTGATCCAGCCCCCGTAGAAGCCTCCCTCCTGAGGGCTCACCTGCTCGCCGTCGACGAGCGCCCGATCGACTCGTCCGGGGTAGAAGGCGATGTGCCCGATGAGCGCCTCGAACCCGGGCGAGGGATCGGGGTAGGACCAACCGACCTTCGGCGCGCCGTCGGCGTCCCAGGAGACGGCGGCGCCCTTGAACTCACACCAGCTGCTCTGGCCCGTCTCGCGCAGCCGCGTCATCTCGATGTCGAGGATCGGGATGTAGTAGACGGGCGGATGACTGGTCTCGAGCACGCGCAGGGCCGCGCGCGTGTCGGCGAGCGCTGTGCCTGCGAGCACGACCTGGACATGCTGGCTGGTGGCCTCCACTCGCGGTGGGCGCGGATAGTCCCACACCGATTCTTGGCTTGACGGTGAAGTCGAGATCAGTCGAGCTTAGGCCAAGGCCGCAGCGCCACCCGGGGCTGAGGCGACGCTCTGGCTACGGGCGCAGATCGTGATTGAGGCGCACGATCAGGTAAGCGCCGATCGCGAGGCCGAGCAGGCGCCGAAACCAGTTGTCTCCGTGCAGCGCCTCCGCATACGCCCACACGCCGAGCGCCAGGTAGAAGATCGCCAGCGCAAGGCGGTGTGCGCTGGCGTGCGTCGCGTGGCCGACAATGCTCGCGACGAGCGCCGTGAGAAGCGGCCCGTTGGGGAACTGGACGATGGCGAAGCGCGCGGGCCAGCTCCATTGCGAGAGCCGGTGTATCGCTTCGGGCACTCCTGTAGCGATAGCAGGCGGTTGCATGCCGGCCGGGGCCGGCTCGACGGGCGCTCTCTTGACTGCCCGCTCAACGAGCGCGCGCGCGAAGCGCGCAACTACGCTGGGCGACGTGACCGTGCTACTCGCCCTGACCGGGGCGCTATTCATCGGCATCTCTGACTTCTTGGGTGGGGCGGCGAGCCATCGGGCGAGCCCGCTGACGGTCAGCGCGGTCTTGCAGCTCGCGGGCCTGCTCACGCTCGCGCCGATCGCTGCCGTTCTCGGTGCCTCGGCCCTCACGGCCGGCGACCTCGGGCTCGGAGCGCTGAGCGGGCTTGTGACGAGCGTCGCGTTTCTCGGCTTTTTCACGGCGATGGCGCACGGGCGCATCGGGGTCGTGCTCCCGGTCTCGGCAGCTGTCGCTGCGCTGCTGCCTGCGACGGCTGGTTTCGCGAGCGGGAACCGCCTCTCGGCGCTCGCGCTCGGCGGCGTCGCGTGCGCGCTCGTCGCGATCCCATTGGTCGCGTATGAGCCGGAGATAGGTGGCGAGGAGACGCAGCCGGCTGGCCCCGTGCGGTGGTCGCCGCTGCGACAGGTGCTCGTCTCGGCGGCGTGTGGCGCCGGCTTCGGCATCTACTTCATCTGCATCGGCGGCACGAGCACCGATTCAGGACTGTGGCCGACCGTTGCGAACCTCGGCGTGGCCGTCGCAGTGACGATTCCGATCGCTGCTCGGGCCGGTCTGATGCCTCGGCCGACGTCCGCCCCGCGGCTCGCTCTGCTCGGCGGCCTGGCTTTGGGCATTGCCGACGCGACGCTCACGACCGCACTTCAGCGTGGGCCGCTGACGATTGCCTCGGTGCTCGGCAATCTCTACCCGCTGGTGACGATCGCGCTAGGGGTGTTCGTGCTGAAGGAACGCGTTCACCACTGGCACGTTGTCGGGATCGTCCTGGCCTTGGCCGGGGTGAGCTTGATCGCGGCGGGGTAGGCGGGTGTGGCCGGGTCGTTCGGCGCTGGCCCAGCGAGCGTTGGGTCGGTGGGATTGGAGCCGGGGCTAGGCGATGCGCTCCGTACTGCACCCCCTTCTCCCTCGGCTGAGAGTCGACCTCCACGGCAGGCTGCCACGTCTCGCAGCCCCGCACGTGACTAAAGTGGCGCGATGAGCGACGAGCACCGGCACGCCCGGCTCATCCGTGAGTTTCATCACCTGCAGAACGGCTTCTACGCCGGCGGCGACCAGGCGCCGGTGGCCAAATTGCTCAGCGACGGAGTGGTGTGGCGCGTGCCCGGACGCAGCGCAATCGCCGGTGAGCATCGAGGAAGGGATGAGGTCCTAAAACACTTCGCCAAGCGACGCCAACTGGCCCCCGCGCGGTTCCACATCGATCTGCGTGGGGTGCTCGCCGATGATCAGCGTGCGGTGATAATGGCTCGGGGCACCGTCGGGCTAGGTGATGGGGCGCTCAGCTGGAGGACCGTCGCTGTCTTCGGGGTCACCGAAGGAGTCATTGCCGACTGTTTGGTGCTCCCGTACGATCAGAGCGCGTTTGACGGGATCTGGCATCAAGCGACGGAGCTGGACGCGACGCAGGAGCCATCGTCAACGGCGTGATGACCTGCCTTTTCAGATGCTCAGAGGCTTCGAACATCGTAAGCGGCCGAGCCGGCTATCTATCAGGGCGAGTGGGAGGCGAACCCCAATGTCCGGACGCGGACCATGACGGTTTGTCGTGCTCAGGCTGGGGTATTTACAGATTTGCAGTGATCTATCAACTAGACGGGGAGGGTCGCAATGGGCATCATTGAGTTGCTTCTGATCGTTTTGGTAATCGCCGCGATCGTCGGCGGGATCGGTGTCAGCCCGCTCCTGTTCCTGCTGCTGCTTGTAGCCGCTGTGATTCTGCTGACGAGCGGCGGGTTTGGCTACCGGCGGGGCGGCAGAGTTTAATGCCTCTCGGAAGCTCAATATTCCTGGTCGCAGCTGGCGCGATCTTGCGGTACGCCGTGACCGCGCATATTTCGGGTGTCTCCCGTCCGACGCTAGGCCTGATCCTCATGTTGGTGGGTGCCGCAGGGATCCTGCTGTCCTTGCTCTTTATGGCATCTGCGAGCAGACGCGCTGTCGCGCGCGAGCGCGTCGTTACACGCGACCCGTACGAGGAAGCTAGGTAGATCGACTCTCCAGCCGCCGCCGTCGTTCAAAACGGCGGCGGCTGGCATTCACGCCGCATCCTGACGACATCCGGACGAGTAGGCGACGCGGACGAGCCGGCCGTGAGCTCTTGTCACCTCCGCAGAAACGGGCGCGCGGCCATTCGACGCCCCAACCTCGGGGTGGATGCGACCCACGCTCAACCAGCTTCGAGCACTTCCTTGAGGCCTTCCGGCGGCTGCGCGGCAAGCAGGGCCTCGAGCTTGCCGACGACCGGCCCTTTCGCCAGTAGTGACAGGACACGACCGGGATCGAACTCGGTCGCGAAGCTCGCCTTCGTGCGCCCATCGCCGAGGTCCTCGAACATCCAATCAACCGTGACCCTCTTCAGGTCGCCCGACTCACGCTCCATGTGTATCCGGTGTGGGTGCTCATAGGTGAACCGCAGATCGACTGTCACTCGGGCGACCAAGGCGTCGATGCTCGTCTTTACAAGAGCGGCGCGCCCGTCGTCCGAGCGCTCGAGAACCTCCATCGCTGCGACTGCCTTTTGCCACTCGGGAGTGCGCTTGGTGTCACACACCATTGCGAAACAGGCGTCTGCTGACGCGGATATCTCCACCGAAGAGGCGCCCCCAAAGTCGGTCAAGACGACCCTGCTGCTTGAGATATCGCAGTCATCTGGCGCAACATGCCGACGAGCATATGCGACCGACTCCCTCTCAGGCCACCGCCCGCCCACGACCCACAGCCGCGAGCGGGCGTTGCCTGACTGGCTACGGCAGCACGGCCTCGACTTCGGTCGTGAACTCGTTCTGGCCTTTGATGTTCGGGTGGTAGCTTTCTTCGAGCGGGTTGGACTGACCGTTCAGCCACTCTTCAGAAGCGCACACCTCGTGCGCTTTGAACGCCGCTCGCGGGTCGACGAACGTGAAGCCGTGCGCTGCGGCGCGGGCTTTGATCGCCGCGTCGAGCTTGTCGCCCGTTTCGTTCAGTTTCTTCTCGTTCGACGACGTCAGGAAGTTGGCGTTGCACGTCGCTCCTGAGTCCGTGAACAGGTGGGCATAGCCGACGACGACGACGTGCGCGGTCGTCGCTTTGGCCCTGATGTCGTTGTACGTCGTATCGAGCACGGCGGGTAGTTTGTTCGCGATGTAGCTATTGGCTTCGTTGATCGCGCTGCCGCACGTGAAGTAGTACAGCGCGCAATTGAGGATCACGTTGCTGAAGCCGGCGTCGTTGCCGCCGATCGAGATCGACACGAGCGCCGTCGAGCTGCTCAGCGTGCCGAGCTGTTTTGCGATCACGTCGGATGTCTTTGCCCCGCTGCACGCCTGGAAGCTGAGCGTGTAGCCCTTCGCGGCCGCTACCTTCGGCCCGTACGCTTCAGGACTGCGCTTGCAGCTGCCCGATTCCGAGTAGAACACGCGCGTACCCACGCCCGAGGCGTAGGAGTCGCCGAGATCCACGTACTGCGATGCGGCGGCGACCGATGCCGGCGCGAGCACGCCGGCCAGCACTGCTACGACGCCGACTGCGCGGCTTCGCTTTCTCATCTCATCTCCCTCTGTTGTTGGCACCGCCCGGGAACCATCAAGCCCCGTCCCCGGCGGATCTGCCCAACCTATTCGCGCCGAGTCTCGGCCGTCAACCGTCTTTGGCGGCTCCCGGGCACAGCGGTCCAGATGAGCGCTTCGTTGTCTCGCGCTCGAGCGTGGCCACGCCACAGTGCGGCAAGGAGTCCAGGTGAAGGACGGTCAAGCGGGGCACGGTCGTGCGGACGCCAGGCAGGCCCGGCGAGCTACGGCGTCCAATCGATGCGCCCGGCGGGAATCGAACCCGCGGCCTGCGGCTTGAAAGACCGCTGCTCTTTGGCTCCCCGAAGAGAACCGTTGACCACTGAGCTACGGGCGCGCATGTGCTGCTTTGAAGCAGCCTAATCTAAGCATGCTCGGCGAGCTTGGACGAGCGCCGGTCGCACACGCCCAACGCCCACCCGGCCTGGAGCGCTCAGAGCCCGCCGGCGAAGCTGACGATCTCGGGCAGCACGGCGGTCGCGTCCTCACGATGCGGCCAGTGCCCGGCGCGGTCGACGACCAGCGCGCGGCTGTCGCCTCCGAGCAGCGCGGCGGTCGCCGTGAACAGCTCCGCCGGCGCGATGTCGGCCGTGCCGCCGACGATCAGGCCGGTCACCTTCGGCGGCTGCTCGAGCAGCTTCGAGCCGCCGAGGGCCAGCGCGCGGTAATAGTCGATCGAGCCTTCGAGCGTCTCCGTCTGCGACAGCGCTTGCTTGACGTCGCGCAGCGTCTGCTCGCGTGCCGGACCGCTCCAGTTGGGAGCCCAGCGAGTCACGAGCGTGTCCAGGTAGGCGAAGTCGTTGCGCTTGGTCATGCTCGCC
The DNA here is from genome assembly GCA_038240205.1 of Solirubrobacterales bacterium. Classification (GTDB taxonomy): domain Bacteria; phylum Actinomycetota; class Thermoleophilia; order Solirubrobacterales; family Solirubrobacteraceae; genus Palsa-744. Next base: position 22,316 of record JBBSDZ010000008.1, read on the forward strand.
GCCCACGGCATCTTGAACCCGAGGAAGTGGCGCACGCGGATCAGCGAAGAGGGCGTGCGCGCGAGCAGGCTCGGGTGCGGGATCGCGATCGCGACCATGCCGCGCACGCGATCGGGCGCGAGCGTCGCCGCGACGTAGGTGATCAGAGCGCCCCAGTCGTGTCCGACGAGGACGGCACGCGGCGCGCCGATCGCGTCGAGCAGCCCGAGGGCGTCGCGCCCGAGCGTCTCCGCGTCATACGGCCGCCCCGGAACGATCGTCTCCGGGTGATAGCCGCGCAGCCACGGCACCGTCACGCGCCAGCCTGCGGCGACGAGCTCGCGCTGCAGGTCCGCGTAGGAGTGCGGCGTGTCCGGGAACCCGTGCAGCAGCACGATGTCCGGACCCTCGCCGGCTTGCGAAACCACGAAGCGCTGCTCCGCTCCCCCGATCGTGCGGAACTCCATGGGTCGCAGTCTACGCTCCACGGCGGGCCCGGTATGCGCGGTCCCCCCCGCCAACAGGAACCGGTATCGAGATGAAGTACTACGCAGTCGCCGAGCTGGACGTCACCGACCGTGCGGGCGCTCAGCCGTCGAGACCGAACACGCGCTGCGCGTTGCCGGCCAGGTACAGCTCGCGCGTCTCGGAGTCGAGCTCGAGCGCGTCGAGGTGCTCAAGCGCACGGTCGGGCATGATCATCGGGTAGTTGGTCCCGAAGAGGACCTTGCGCCGCCCGCCGCGGCTGCGCATGTAGGCGACGAGCTCGGCAGGCAGGCGCCGGCTCGTGTAGGCCGAGGTGTCGATGTAGACGTTCTCGTACTTGCGTGCGAGCGAGACCATCTCCTCGGTCCACGGGTAGCCGACGTGCCCGCACACGATCGTCAGCTCCGGGAAGTCGAGCGCGACCTGGTCGATGTACGGGATCGGGCGCCCCACCTCCGAGGCGCGCAGCGGCCCGGTGTGGCCGACCTGCGTGCAGAACGGCACGCCCAGCTCGGCGCACGTGAGCAACAGCGGGTAGTAGCGCCTGTCGGTGGGAGCGGCGTCCCACAGCCACGGGATCACGCGCAGCCCCTTGAAGCCGAGCTCCTCGACGCAGCGGCGCAGCTCGCGAGCTGCCGGCACCGGCCGATTCAGGTCGACGCCCGCAAGCCCGGCGAAGCGATCCGGATGGGCCTGCACCCAGCCGGCGACCTCCTCGTTGGAGATCAGCTCGCCCTGATGGGGGGCGTGCCACGCGCTGAGCAGGCCGAACGACACCTGCGAGCCGTCCATCGCCGCCACGGTCGCCGCGATCGGGATCTCTTGCGTGGGGATCTCCTGACCGGTCCAGCGGCGCAGCGAGCTGAACATCTCCTGTGCGAGGAAGCGCGGCGTTGGATGCTGCATCCACGCATCGACGATCATCGCCGCCTCGCCTGCGGCCGTCAGTCGAGCGGCACGAGGCCGCGAGCGGGGTCGAGGCGTCGCGAGGAGGCGACCGTGTGGAACAGCGCGTCCGCCGGCTCCGCCAGCAGCGGCCGGAGCGCACCGAGGAACTCGCCCGTGTGCGGCTGGGCGAAATGCGCCTGCAGCGCGTCGTCGTCGGCCCATTCCTCGACGATCACGTAGCGGTCAGGCTGCTCGAGATCCGCGTAGAAGCGGTAGCCGCCGCAGCCCTCGTCCTCGCGCGAGCGCCGGCACATCTCAGTCGCGATCTCGACGAAGCGCTCGCGACTCTCGGCAGGAATGCGCACGCGCCCAGTGACGAGGATCATGCCGCCATGCTATTCACCGCGACGAGGTCTCGCACGGCGGTCGCGGGCACTCGGCGAGCGCTCGGGTCTCCGCGGGCGAGCGCCACAGCGGATGCGACTAGGCTTGGACGATCGAGCGCACCGAGCTGACATTCACCTCCGGCGATGCGCACTGCGCGGCGTGGCTGTACAGGCCCGAGCACGAGCCGGCGAGCTGCGTCGTGATGGCGCACGGGTTCTCGCTGACGCGCCACGACGGCCTGCCCGCCTACGCCGAGGGCCTGGCCGCGGCGGGCGCTGCCGTGCTCGTGTTCGACCACCGCTACCTCGGCGACTCCGGCGGCACGCCGCGACAGCGCTTTCGCAAGTCCGAGCAGATCGAGGACTGGCGTGCGGCCGTGGCGTTCGCACGCACGCTCGACGGCGTCGACCCCGCTCGGATCGTGCTGTGGGGCTTCTCCTTCAGCGGGGGCCACGTCGTCGAAACCGCCGCCGCAGACCCGCAGGTCGCGGCGAGCATGGTCCTCTGCCCGATGCTCGACGGTCTCGCGCGTGTGCGCTCGACCACGCCGAAGCTGTCCGCATGGATGGTGCCAAAAGCGCTCGCCGACCAGCTCGGAAGGCACAACCTCGTGCCCGTCACCGGAGCGCCGGGAGAGCTCGCGGCGATGACGTTGCCAGGCGAGTCCGACGGCTTCCACGCGGCCGTGCCGTCCGGCTCGCCGTGGCGCAACGAGATCTCACCGGGCCTGTTCTTGACCATCGGCCTACACCGTCCGCTGACGCTCGCCAAGCGCCTGCGCGCGCCGCTGTGGGTGGGGCTGGGCGAGCAGGACGTGTCGGTCTCCAGGCGCGCGGTCGAACGGCTGGCCGAGCGCGCCCCCGAAGCCGAGCTGCACCGCTATCCGTATGACCACTTCGGGGCGTTCCTCGGCGACGGGCCGGAGCGCATCGGCGCAGACCAGGCCGACTTCCTGCAGCGCCACGGTCTGGCGGCCGGCTGACCGGCGGCGTGGGCGAGCTCGACGAGCTGCTCACCGCGCGCCTGCGCATGCGCCGCTGGCGGGACTCCGACCGCGAGCCGCTCGCCGCGATCAACTCCGACCCGTTCGTGATGGAGCATTTCCCCGCGCCGTTGACACGCGCGCAGAGCGACGAGCTGATCGCCGAGATCGAGTCGCACTTCGGGCGCCATGGCTACGGGCTGTGGGCACTCGAAGAGCGTGCCAGCCGCGGGCTGATCGGCTTCACCGGCCTGGAGGTCGTCACCTTTCAGGCGCGCTTCACGCCGGCCGTTGAGATCGGCTGGCGCCTGGCACGCTCGGCGTGGGGTCACGGCTACGCAAGCGAGGCGGCGCTCGCGGCGCTCGGCGCCGGCTTCGAGCGGGCCGGGCTCGATCAGGTCGTCTCGTTCACGGCGCTCGCCAACGAGCGCTCCCAGGCGGTGATGCGGCGCATCGGCATGTCGCACGATCGCAGCGACGACTTCGAGCATCCGGGCGTGCCGCCCCTGCATTCGCTCTCGCGCCACATGCTCTTCCGCATCACCGCCGCCGAGTGGGCCAGGCGATGACGGCGATCGTGTGGTTCCGGCGCGACCTGCGCCTGCACGAGCATCCGGCGCTGCGCGTCGCCCTGGAGAGCAGCGAGCGCGTCGTCCCGGTGTTCTGCTTCGACGAGCGGCTGCTCAGCGGGCGCCACCGCTCCGGCCCGCGAACGCAGTTCCTGCTGGAGTCCCTGGCCGAGCTCGACGCTTCGCTGCGCGAGCGCGGCAGCGGCCTGATCGTTCGCAGCGGCGCGCCCGAGCGCGAGCTGGCCGCGCTGGCAACGGAGATCGGCGCCGAGCGGCTGCACTTCACGCTCGACATCTCGCCGTTCGCGCGCGAGCGCGGCCGGCGCGTTTACGGGGCGATGCAGCAGGCCGGCGTCAGCGTTCACGGGCACCCTGGCCTGAGCGTGATCGACGAAGTCGGCTCACCACGCACGCAGGGCGGCAAGCCGTACACGGTCTTCACCCCGTTCTACAACTCGTGGCTGCGCGAGAGTCGCCGCGAGGTGCTCGCCGCGCCGAGCAAGCTGCCGCCCCTGCCCTCGAAGCTCGCCAAGGGGCGGCTGCCGTCGCTGCGCTCGCTCGAGCTCGAGCAGGAGGTGCCCGAGCCGGCGCCCGGCGGCGAGAGCAGAGGCCGCGAGCGCCTCTCGCGCTTCCTCGCCGACGACGTCACGCACTACGGAGAGGGCCACGACGCGCTCGGCGAAGACCGCACCTCGCGTCTTTCGCCGTACCTGCACTTCGGCTGTGTGTCACCGCGCGAGGTCGAGCAGCGACTGGGCCGCGGCGGCGGACCGGAGGCATTTCGCCGCCAGCTCTGCTGGCGCGACTTCTACCACCACGTCCTGCTGCACCACCCGCGCAACGCGCACTCCGAGTTCCAGCCGCGCTACCGAGGCAAGATCAGGTGGAGCCGCACCGAGCGCCGCTTCGAGCAGTGGTGCGAAGGGCGCACCGGCTTTCCGCTCGTCGACGCCGGCATGCGCCAGCTGCTGCGCGAGGGCTGGATGCACAACCGCGCGCGGCTCGTCGTCGGCTCGTTCCTGACGAAGGACCTGGGCATCGACTGGCGCCGCGGCGAGCGCTGGTTCATGCGCATGCTGATCGACGGCGACGAGGCCAACAACAACGGCAACTGGCAGTGGATCGCCTCCGTCGGCGTGGACCCGCAGCCGGTCTTCCGCCGCATCTTCAACCCTGCGCGCCAGATGCAGGCGCACGATCCGCACGGCGCCTACGTCCGCCGCTACGTGCCGGAGCTCGCGGCCGTGCCGGATGAGTACCTGAGCGAGCCGTGGAGCATGCCGGCGCAGCTGCAGCGCGAGATCGGCTGCGTGATCGGGGAGGACTACCCGCAGCCGATCGTCGACCACGCCGAGGCTCGCCGCGAAGCGCTCGAGCGCTACCGCTTGGCCTAGGCCCGCGTGGCGGTTTTCATGCGGGCGCGAGGTAAGCCCCGCATTGCTCTGGCAGCGGCGTATCCTTTGCCGCGAAGACGCATTGGGGAGCAGGCTGATCGGGAGGAGCAGGAATGGAGAGCAGCGTCACTCGAGCCAAGCCCGCAGCGAAGGCGGCAGCCGAAGCCAATACGGTCGCGGCGGCATTTCGCATCACCGTCGCCGCTCGCCCAGGCGACGTCGCCATCCGCACCAAGGGCGATGCGTTCACGATCACCTGGGAGGAGCTGCAGGGGCGCGTCGACGCGCTCGCCGGCGGTCTCTCGAAGCTCGGCGTGAGCCGCGGCGACACGGTCGCGCTGATGCTCTCCAACTGCCCCGAGTTCCATCTCTGTGACCTCGCGGCGATGATGATCGGCGCGACGCCGTTCTCGATCTACAACACATACTCGCCCGAGCAGATCCAGTACCTGCTCACCGACGCCGACGCGAAGGTCTTGATGTGCGAGCAGCAGTACCTCCCGCAGATCATGCAGGCAGGCGAGCACGTGCCGCAGCTCGAGCACGTGATCGTCGTCGACGGCGACCCGCCCGAGGGAACGATCGCGCTGTCGGAGATCGAGGGCTCGAATCCGGACTTCGACGTCGAGGCGTCGATCGCGAAGCTACAGCCGAGCGACGTGCTGACGCTGATCTACACCTCCGGGACGACCGGTCCGCCGAAGGGGGTGCAGCTGATCCATCGCAACCTGCTGGCGGCCGTCGAAGGCCTCGACGAGCTGATCGAATTCCCGCAGGACGGACGCGTGATCTCCTGGCTGCCGGCCGCGCACGTGGCTGAGCGCAACGCCCACCACTACCTGCCAATCGTCTTCGGGCTCCAGATCACCTGCTGCGACGACCCCCGCCAGGTCCTCTCCTACCTGCCGGAAGTGCGCCCGAGCTGGTTCTTCGCCGTCCCGCGCATTTGGGAGAAGCTGAAGGCCGGCCTCGAGACGATGATGGCCGCGCAGCCCGACAAGGAGCAGAAGCGCATGCAGACGGCGCTCGACGCGGCGCTGCGCAAGGTGCGCCTGCAGCAGAGCGGCGAGGAGGTGCCGGAGGCGCTGGCCGAGCAGGTCAGCAAGGCCGACGCGGAGATCTTCGCCGGCCTGCGCGAGATGCTCGGGCTCGACCAGGTCGAGGCGATCAACGTCGGCGCCGCGCCGACGCCCGTAGAGGTGCTCGAGTTCTTCCACGCGATCGGCCTGCCGCTGTCAGAGCTGTGGGGCATGAGCGAGACGTGCGGGGCCGGCACGGTAAACCCGACGAGCAAGATCAAGATCGGGACAGTCGGGCCGCCCGCGCCGGGAGTGCAGATCAAGCTGGACACCGACGGCGAGGTGCTGATGAAGTCTGATGTCGTGATGGCGGGCTACCGCAACCTGCCCGAGAAGACCGCGGAGACGTTCACCGAGGATGGCTGGCTGCGCACGGGCGACATCGGCGCCTTCGACGAGGACGGCTACCTGATGATCGTCGACCGCAAGAAGGAGCTGATCATCAGCGCGGCGGGCAAGAACATGTCACCGGCAAACATCGAGGCGACGCTCAAGAGCGCCTCACCACTGATCGGTCAGGCGTGCTGCATCGGTGACCGCCGCCCGTACAACACGGCGCTGATCGTGCTCGACGCCGACTTCGCGCCGGCATGGGCATCCGGGCAGGGCATCGAGGGCACCTCGCTCGAGCAGCTCGCCGGCAACGAGCGCATCCGCGAGCAGGTGCAGTCGGCGATCGACGCCGCCAACGCGAAGCTCGCACGCGTGGAACAGGTCAAGCGCTTCACGATCGTCCCCGGCGACTGGCTGCCGAGCGGCGACGAGCTGACGCCGACAATGAAGCTCAAGCGCAAGCCGATCGCCGAGAAGTACGCCGCGGAGATCGACGCGATGTACCCGGGCTAGAGCGCCGCGCCCCTCGCGTCGCGTCGCCGGGCGCTCCGGTGCCCAGGCGCCCTAGACGCCTGCCGCGTGCCGGTGGCGCGCGAGCATGCTCGCGTCGTGCGAGCAGAGCAGCTCAACCTCGCCGGCGTGCTCGTGCGCGAGCTCGCGCAGGCGCTCCTGGTTCTGCTTGCGCTTGGCGTTGTCCACGGAGTTGAGCGCCTGGAAGGCGCTCAGGGCCGCCGGGCAATGCGCCGGCGTCTGCACCTCGCCGTGGTGGAAGAACGCGTCGCCGCAGTGCAGCAGCCAGCCCTCGCCCTTCCTGACCGCGACGGCGGTGTGGCCAACCGTGTGACCGGGCAGCGGGACGAGCAGGATCTCTGCGTCACTGCCCGGCAGGATGCGCACGCTCTCGAAGCCGAGCCAGTCGTCTCCGCCGGGCGCGTGCTGGACCCAGTGCGGCCCGTGCGACCAGTGAGCGGAGATGTAGCGGGCGCGCTCGCGCAGTCCCGGGTGCAGAGCCGCCTCGAGCTCCGAGCCGAGCACGTGCACCTCGGCCTCGGGGAAGTCGGGCAGGCCGCCGGCGTGGTCGAGATCGAGGTGCGTGGCGATCACGTGGCGAACGTCTCGCGGCTGAAAGCCGAGCTCGCGGACCTGAGAGACGGCCGTCTCCTCCGCGAGCGCGCGCGGGCGGAAGGCGGCCTTGAACGCGAGGCCGAGCTGTCGCGGATTGCGCGTGTCCTCCAAGCCGAAGCCGGTGTCGATCAGCACAAGCCCCTCGGCGCCCTCGATCAGGATGCAGTGGCAGACCATCTCGGCCGCCGCGAGCAGCCCGCCCTGTCCTTCGATCAAGCGCGCGCCGCGCGGGCATAGCGTGCCGCAGTTCAGGTGGTGGATCGCGCGCGGTGCGGTGCTCACGCGGCCAAGCCTATCCACACGCTCGTTCGGCGGCACTTCGCCACCCTCGTGAAGATGCGGCGTGACACTTGACATCGACGTCTATCGTTACGTCTGGATGGGAACGAGCACGCCGCCGACGGGAGCAGACGCCGCGCACACGCGCAGCGCGACCGCCGACAACGTCGATCGCGTCGCCAATCTCGTCGTCACGATCGTCCCCGTCGGCCTGCTCGGGCTGGCCATCTGGCTGGCCTGGGGCGGCGTCCTGCACTGGAGCGACTTGATCGTGCTCGCGGTGACCTACCTGCTGACGGGACTGGGGATCACGGTCGGTTACCACCGGTTGTTCACCCATCGCAGCTTCAAGACGAGCCCGGCGATGCGGGCGCTGTTCGCAGTGCTCGGCTCGGCAGCGGTCGAGGGCCCGGTGATCGAGTGGGTCTCCAACCATCGCAAGCACCACCAGTTCTCCGACCAGCCTGGGGACCCTCACAGCCCGCACCTCGAACGCGGCAGCGGCTGGCGCGGCGCGCTCGGCGGCCTCTTTCACGCCCACGTCGGCTGGATCCTCGGCAGCGAGGAGATGGCCAGCGAGGAGCGCTACGCCAAGGACCTGCTCGCCGATCCGGTCGTGCGCTTCGTCGACCGCACGTTCGTGCTGTGGGTGCTCGTAGGGATGGCCGTGCCGTTCGGTCTCGGGTTCGCACTTACCGGATCGCTGGTGGGCGGGCTCACCGGGCTGCTGTGGGGCGGCGCCGTGCGGATGCTGTTCCTGCATCACGCCACGTTCTCGATCAACTCGCTTTGCCACTTCTTCGGGCGCCGCGGCTTCAGCACCGACGACGAGTCGCGCAACCTGCTTTGGCTGGCGCTGCCGACGCTCGGCGAGGCGTGGCACAACAACCATCACGCCTTCCCGACCTCAGCGCGTCATGGACTGCGCTGGTATCAGCTCGATCCCTCAGGCTGGCTGATTGCCGGGCTGGAGCGCCTCGGCCTGGTCTCCGACGTGATCCGCATCACGCCCGAGCGCGAGCTGGCATTCGCCGCGCGCGCTCAGTCGCGCGGGAGCACGCCGCCCGCCGTGAGCTCTGAGCGCCCGGCGCCCTACAGCGGCGTCACGTAGGCGCCGCTGAGCCCGCCGTCGATGAGGAACGTCGAGGCGGTGACGAAGCTGGACTCATCGGAGGCGAGGAACAGAGCCCCGTTGGCGATCTCCTCGGCGCGCGCGAAGCGGCCCATCGGCACGTGCACGAGCCGTCGCTGCGCCTGCGCGGGGTCCGCTGCGTAGAGATGCTGAAGCAGTGGCGTGTCCACTGGGCCTGGGCAGAGCGCGTTGACGCGCACACCGCGCCGGGCGAACTCGACGCCGAGCTCCCGTGAGAGCGCGAGCACCCCGCCCTTGGATGCGGTGTAGGAGATCTGCGAGGTCGCGGCGCCCACGACGGCGACGAACGAAGCCGTGTTGATGACCGATCCGCCGCCGCCGCTCAGCATGTGGGGTATCCCGTGCTTGCAGCACAGGAACACGCTGCGCAGGTTGACGTCCTGCACTCGCTGCCAGGTGTCGAGCGTCGTCTCCAGCACGGAGCCGTCGTCGGTCGGCGCGATGCCGGCGTTGTTGAAGAGGACGTCGATGCGGCCGAGCTCGCGCACAGCCGTCTCGTACATCTCGATCACCTCACGCTCCTCGGTCACGTCCAGCTGCAGCGAGATCTCTCCGGGCGCGCCGGGGGCGAGGTCGACCCCGACCACTCGGGCGCCCTCACGCTGGAAGGCGGCGACGGTCGCGGCGCCGATCCCCCCGCAGGCGCCGGTCACTACGCAGACCTTCTCTTGCAGACGCACTCCCGTCACCCGGTCGCGTAGTAGATCGACTTCACCTCGGTGTATGCGTCGAGCGCATGCGGACCGAGCTCGCGGCCGTAGCCGGACTGCTTGAAGCCTCCGAACGGCGTGCTCACGCGAACGGACGTGTTGCTGTTGACGGAGATGACGCCGGTCTCGATCGCGCGCGTCATGCGCAGCGCGCGGGCGCCGTCGCGCGTCCACACCGAGCCGGAGAGCCCGTAGATGCTCTCGTTGGCAAGCCGCACAGCATCGGCCTCGTCGGCGAACGAGATCACTGAGGCGATCGGCCCGAATATCTCCTCGCGCGCGGCGCGCGCGTCAGCTCGCACGGGCGCGAGCACCGTGGGCGCGAACCAGAATCCGGGCCCGTCGGGCGCGCTACCGCGAATTGCGACCGGCGACTCGCCGTCGAGGAACGAGCCGACGCTGTCGCGCTGCGCGGCGCTGATGAGCGGCCCCATCTGCGTGGACTCGACCAGGGGATCGCCGACGACGATGTCGCTGACAGCGTTCGCGAGCAACTCCATGAAGTGGTCAAGCGCCGCGTCCTGGACGAGGATCCGCGAGCGCGCGCAGCAGTCCTGCCCGGCGTTGCCGAACACAGCCATCGGCGCGGCCGCGGCGGCAGCCTCCAGGTCGGCGTCGGCGAAGATCACGTTGGCCGACTTGCCGCCGAGCTCGAGCGTCACGCGCTTGATGCTCTGCGCCGCGCCGGCGGCGATCGAGCGGCCGACCTCGGTCGAGCCGGTGAAGGCGATCTTGGCGACGCCCGGGTGCTCGACAAGGCGCGCGCCGCAGACGCTGCCCGGGCCGACGACGACGTTGACGACGCCCGCTTCCATCCCGGCCTCGGAGGCGATCTCCTCGAAGCGCAGGGCGCTCAGCGGCGTCAGCTCGGCCGGCTTCAGCACGACCGTGTTCCCGGCCGCGAGCGCGGGCGCGAGCTTCCACGAGGCGATTGCGAGCGGGAAGTTCCACGGCGTGATCAGGCCGACGACGCCGAGCGGCTCGCGCACCGTCCACGCTTGGCCTCCGGCGACCGGGATCGTGTCGCCGAGCAGGCGCTCGGGGGCGCCTGCGTAGTAGCGGAAGGTGTCGACGACCATCGCCATCTCCCCGCGCGCGTCGCCGATCGGCTTGCCGGCGTTGCGCGCCTCGAGCAGCGCGAGCTCCTCCAAGTGAGCCTCGAGCGCGTCAGCCAGGTCGCGCAGGCGAGCCGCGCGGGCGCGCGGGTCGAGCGCGCGCCAGGCAGGGAACGCCTCGCCCGCGCGCGCAACGGCTGCGTCGACCTCCCCGGCACCGGCGCGCGGGAGCTCCGCGAGGACCTGCTCGCTCGCTGGCTCGATGACGGACAGGGTGGAGCTCATGGCTCATGGGCGCAGGCACAGCGGCAGCCACGCTGCAAGCGTGGCGCCGCTCGCCCAAGCGCAATCGCTACGGCGAGGGCGCAGCCGCGGCCGCGCCCCCCTCCCCGAGCTCGGCATCCAGCTCCGAGACCGTGTGTCGAGGTCCTGTGAACGTGTGACGCGCGCTCACCAGCCACCAGATACCCACGGCCAGCGTGAGGCCGCCGGTCACGATCGGCGCGTAGTTGACGAGGCTCCAGTCGAACTCTTTGCGCCACGGCACGCCGCCCGGGGACAGCGGCAGGATGAAGATGATCGTGATCAGCCCGACCCAGAAGGTCGCGAACGGATTCATCCATTTGTACTTCTTGCCGTTGTTCCACGGCCCCGTCTGGAAGCTGTCCCCGGCTCGCCAGCGCAGGTAGATCGGAATCACGTATGCGACATAGAGACCGATTACGGCGATCGAGACGACGGCATAGAAGGCGACCGGTTCGATCGCTTCGCCCTTCTTGCTCGGGAAGTACGCCGGGATCGTGATCAGGCCCGCGAGCACCGCCATGAAGATCACTGCGTTGGCCGGCACGCGTCGCTTGTTGACCTTGCTCCACAGGCGCGAGCCTGGGATCGCGCCGTCACGGCTGAACGCGTAACACATGCGCGAGGCGCTCGTGAGGCAGGCGGCGCCGCAGAAGATCTGCCCGACGGTCGAGATGATCAGCACGAACTTCACCCATCCGGTCCCGAGCGCCGTTTCGAGGATCGCGATCGAGACGTACGCCCCGCCGGCCGCTTTCGTGTTGATCGCGTTGACGTGTGTGGCGGCGAACGTCAGCGCGAGCAGCAGGATCCAGCCGATTATCGCCGAGTAGAGGATCGAGCGCCAGACGCCCTTTGCGGCCGTCGTCGAGGCGCCCTGCGTCTCCTCGGAGATGTGCGCGCACGAGTCGTAGCCGGTGATCGTGTACTGCGTCAGCAGAAACCCGAGCGGCAGTATGTAGAACCAGTACATGTGCATGCCGAAGCCCGAGTTGTTGAAGCGCTGGGTGAAGACGAACTTCAGGCTCTGGTGATGCGCGGGTGCCAAGACGAGCACGAGCAGGATCGCGAGCACGCCGGCGACGTGCCACCAGACAGAGACCCCGTTGATGCGCGCCACGAGGTGGCTGCCGGCGATGTTGATGACGGCGTGCAGCGCCAAGATCACGGCAAACAGGAAGAAGGTGCCGTGCAGAAACGTGGTCGCGTCGGTCGAGGCGCCGTTGAACCAATCGACCTTGTAGAAGCCGAGCGTCGTGTTGAGGAACAGCGACGCACCGTAGTCGACCGACGCCGTCACGGCGATCAGCCCGATCATGTTGAACCAGCCGGTGAACCATCCCCAGGCGGCGCCCCCGAGCTTGGACGCCCACCAGTAGATACCGCCGGCGGTCGGGTAGGCCGAGACGAGCTCTGACATGCAGAAGCCGATGATCAGGATCGGTATCGAGATGAGCGGCCAGCCCAGCGAGATCGCGACGGGCCCGCCGTTGTTCCACGCTTGGCCGTAGGTGGTGAAGCAGCCGGCGAGGATCGAGATGATCGTGAACGAGATCGCGAAGTTCTGAAATCCGCTCCAGGAGCGATTGAGCTCCTGCTTGTAGCCGAGCTCGGCAAGGCGTTGCTCGTCGCTGGTGACCGGCGGTGCGGCTGTGCTCATCTGCGCTCGCCCCCTGGTGTAAAAGGTTTGCTCGTCGTTCCTTCGCGTGACAATACGCGCGTTCGCGAATCGAAGTCAAGAGCAATCGGTGAACATGCGGGCGGGCGGCTCGGACCGCTGTCCAACCGCCGTCGGCGGTTCGAGGCACGCAGCGGTGGCGCTCAGCCGCCGGGCAGCAGCCCCGCGAGCACGTGCTCGGTTCCCTGCAGGTGATCGGTCATCACGCGCGCCGCGCGCGCGGCGTCGCGCTTGCGCACGGCTGCGAGCAGCCGCCGGTGCTGCACATTGGAGGAGGCGAGCACCTGGGGCGGGTGCGCGATGTAGGCGATCAGATCGGTCATCGCGCCCTGCGCCTCGGTCATCGACTTGACGAGGCTCGGCGACCCGGTGGCTTCGGCGAGCCCGACGTGCAGGCGGATGTCGAGCTGGCGGTAGGCGGCGAAGTCCTCGAGCAGCTCCTCCAGCTCGGTGACGAACCGCTCGAGCGTGGCCAGCGCCGCAGGCCCGGCGCGCTCCGCCGCGAGCACGGCGACGCCCAGCTCGACGGCCAGCCGCTGATCGCACGTCTCGCGCCACTGCGCGAGCACGTCACGCGATGGTGGCTCGGCGGGCGGCTGCGGGTCGGCCACGAACGTTCCGCCGCCGCGCCCGCGCGTGGCGAAGACGTGGCCGCTCTGGACGAGCGCCGTCAGCGCCTGTCGCAGGGTCGAGCGCGCGATCCCCAGCCGCGCACACAGCTCGCGCTCGGCCGGGAGGCGGGTACCCGGCGCCAGCAGCCCCAGCTTGATCGCCGTGCCGAGCCGCTCGACCGTCTCCTCGAAGGCGGTCTGCGATCGCACTGGTGCGAAGACCGTCTCGGCGGAGAGGACGGCGTCGGTCACAAACGCTCGAACCCCCGGTAGCGCTCCCAGTCGGTGACGGCGCCGCCGAACGCCTCCAGCTCCACGTCGGCGGCGTTGACGTAGTGATCGACGACCTCCGCGCCGAGCGCTGCGCGCGCGATCTCGCTGGCCGCAAACAGCTCACGCGCCTGCGCCAGCGTCGTCGGAATCCGGGGCTTGTCTGCGGCGTCATAGGCGTTGCCCTCGAACATCGGCTCGAGCTCCAGACCGTGCTCGACCCCGTGCAGACCAGCGGCGATGATCGCGCTGAGCGCCATGTACGGGTTCAGGTCGGCGCCGCCGGCGCGATTCTCGAAGCGCAGCGAGGGCCCGTGTCCGACGACTCGCAGCGCGCACGTGCGGTTGTCGCGCCCCCACGCGACCGCGGTCGGCGCGAACGTCGCCGAGGCGTAGCGCTTGTAGGAGTTGACGTTCGGCGCGAGCAGCAGCGTCAGCTCGCGCAGCGCCGCGAGCTGACCGGCCAGGAACGAGTCGAACAGCGCCCGATCGCGCTCGAACAGCGGTCCGTCGTCGTCGGCGAGCGAGAAGTGGATGTGGCAGGAGTTGCCCTCGCGTTGGTCGTACTTGGCCATGAACGTGATCGCCATGCCCTCGAGCGCGGCGATCTCCTTGACGCCGTTCTTGTAGATCGAGTGCTCGTCGGCCGTCTTCAGCGCTTGGGCGTAGCGGAAGTTGATCTCGTGCTGGCCGAAGTTGCACTCCCCCTTGGAGTCCTCGCAGAGCATTCCGGCGGCTTCCATGCTGTTGCGGATGCGCCGCATCAGCGGCTCCACGCGCGCGGTCCCGAGCAGCGAGTAGTCGACGTTGTAGAGGTTGGCCGGGTCGAGCTCGCGATAGCCCTTGTGCCAGGCCTGCTCGTAGGTGTCGCGGAACACGATGAACTCGAGCTCGGTGCCGGCGTTGGCGCTCCAGCCGCGCTCGGCCAGACGCGCGAGCTGCCCTCGCAGGACCTGGCGCGGGGAGACGCTGACCTCCGAGCCGTCCTCCCAGGCGACGTCGGAGAGGCAGACGACCGTGCCCTCCTGCCACGGCACCGCGCGCAGGGTGTCAAGGTCCGGGCGCAGGACGAAATCTCCGTACCCGCGCTCCCACGAGAACATCGAGTACCCGGCGACGGGATTCATCTCGACGTCGACGCCGAGCAGGTAGTTGCAGCCCTCGGCCCCGTGCTCCGCGACCTCGGCGAGGAAGTGCCGCGCGGTCAAGCGCTTGCCCTGTAGCCGTCCCTGCATGTCGGTCAGCGCGAGCAGGACCGTGTCGATCGCGCCGCTGTCCACCTGCTGGCGCAGCTCGTCTAGCGTCATCGCGTGTGCACCTCACCGGGCATGTGTTGAAGGTATAGGTTGTGCGCCTCATGGCGCAACAGGAGTCCTTCGAGGATGGTGGGCGAGCTTAACGAGATCCTCGTGCGGCTCGAGTCCTCGCTCGGCCCGCTCTCAGGCGCGCCATGCGAGCTCGACGGCGGCATCACGAACCGAAACTTCCGCGTGACGCTTGGCGGCGAGGACTACGTGCTGCGCCGACCGGGCAAGGAGACAGAGCTGCTCGGGATCGATCGCGAGGCCGAGCGCCTCGCCAATGTCACGGCCGCCGAGCTGGGGTTCGCACCCGAGGTGGTCCTCTCCTCGCGCGACGGCCTCGTGACCCGCTTCATCGCCTGTCAACCGGTCGACTCCTCAGAAGTGGCGGGCGGCGTCGAGGAAATCGCGCGCCACCTGCGCCGCTTCCACGACTCCGGCGTGGGACTGCCGGCGCGTTTCTGCGTCCCGGAGCTGCTCGACGAGTACGCCGCGATCGTGCGCGAGCGCGGCGGCGAGCTGCCGGCGCACTACGAACCGATGCGCGACGTCGTGGCGCGCATCGCCGCGGCGCTCGCACCCGAGCCTGAGCGGCCGTGCCACAACGACCTGCTGGCGGGCAACCTCATTCGGGAGCGCGGCAGCGGGCGCATCATGCTGGTCGACTGGGAGTACGCTGGCATGGGCGATCCTCGCTTCGACCTTGGCAACCTGTCGGTCAACAACGGCTTCGACGAGGCGACCGACGAGCGGCTCCTGCGCGCCTACTACGGCACGAGTCCCTCGGCCTCGCAGATGGCGGTGCTTGGGCTGATGCGCGTGCTCTCCGATGCGCGCGAAGCGGCGTGGGCCGTCGTGCAGGGGCAGATCTCAGAGCTCGACTTCGACTTCGCCGGCTACGCGGGGACGCACTTCGAGCGGCTGCGCGAGGCCGTGGCGCAGCCGCGCTTCGAGGATCTGCTTGCGAGCGCGAGGGACTGATGGTCAAACCCCGTGAGCTTCCGGCGCGGGCGCGCGTGGTGATCATCGGCGGCGGTGTCGGCGGCGCCTCGATCGCCCACCACCTGGCGAAGCTCGGGGAGCGCGACGTCGTGCTGCTCGATCGCAGCGAGCTGACGAGCGGCTCGACGTTCCACTCGGCTGGGCTGGTCGGGCAGCTGCGCTCGAGCGTCTCGCTGACGCGGATGATGATGGACTCGGTCGAGCTCTACCGCACGCTCGACTGCGGCTGGGTTCAGTGCGGGGGCATCCGCGTGGCGTGCACAGAGGAGCGCGAGCAGGAGGTGCTGCGTCAGGTGGCGTGGGCGAAGACGTTCGGGCTCCCGCTCGAGCTGATCTCCGCCGAGCAGGCGGCCGAGCTGTTCCCGCTGATGAGCACCGACGGCGTGCGCTGCGCCTCCTACCTTCCGAGCGACGGCTATCTCGACCCGTCGCTGCTGACAACCGCGCTCGTCGACGGCGCGCGCGAGGGGGGCTGTGGCGTGTTCACGCACACGCGCGTGACGGCGATCGACGTCGCCGACGGCCGCGTGTGCGGGGTGCAGACGGAGTGGGGTCCGATCGAGGCCGAGGTGGTGGTCGATGCGGGCGGCATGTTCGCCGCGGAGATCGGGCGTATGGCGGGTGTGCGCGTGCCGATCGTGCCGTTCGCGCACGAGTACCTCGTCACGCAACCGTTCCGTGAGCGCGTAGCGGGCGAGCACCTGCCGACGCTGCGCGACCCGGACCTGCTGATCTACTTCCGCGAGGAGGGCGGCGGCCTGGTGATGGGCGGCTACGAGCGCGCTTCTGCCCCGTGGGCGCTCGACGAGCACTCACTCGATGCGATCCCGAGCGACTTCAACGGGCGGCTGCTCGAGGAGGACTGGCCCCGCTTCGAGGAGATCGCCAAGAATTCGTCCAAGCGCGTGCCGGTGATGGACGAGATCACGGTCACGCGTCTGATCAACGGGCCGGAGGCGTTCACGCCGGACAACGAGTTCTGCCTCGGCGAGAGCGAGGTTCGCGGCTTCTTCGTGGCGGCGGGCTTCTGCGCGCACGGGCTAGCCGGCGCCGGCGGCGTCGGCCGCGTGATGGCCGAGTGGATCCTTGCCGGCGAGCCGGCGATGGATGTGTGGGAGATGGACATCCGCCGCTTCGGGCCGCACTTCCGCTCGCCAAGCTACACGCTCAAGCGCGCCAAGGAGGTCTATGAGACCTACTACGACATCCGCTATCCCGGCCACGAGCGCCAGGCGGGCCGGCCGCTGCGCACCTCCAGCGCTTATCCGTGGCACCGCGAGCAAGGCGCCGCGTTCGGCGAGAAGTCCGGCTGGGAGCGCGTCAACTGGTACGAGCCGAACGCGGCGGCGGGCGATGAGTCGCTGCGCCCGCGCGGCTGGGCCGGGATGCACTGGTCGGCGGCGATCGGAGCCGAGCATCGCGCCGCGCGCGAGCGGGCGGCGCTGTTCGACGAGTCCTCGTTCGCCAAGCTCGAGATCGCCGGGCCGGGTGCCGCGGACTTCCTCGAACGCCTCTGCGACAACCGCGTCGCGCGCGAGCCGGGAGCGATCACGTACACGCAGATGCTCAACAGCCGCGGTGGGATCGAGTGCGACTTCACGGTCACGCGCGTGGAGGAGGAGCTGTTCTCGATCGTCACCGGCACGGCCTTCGGCAACCACGACATCAGCTGGGTCCGCAGGCACGCGCCGAGCGACGGCAGCGTGCGCTGCTCGGATGTGACCGCGCGCTGGGCGTGCTTTGCGCTGTGGGGCCCACGGGCGCGAGATATCCTCGCGCCGCTGACCGACGATCCCTTGCAGTTCGGCTACATGAGCATGCGCGAGCTGGCTGTCGGCGACGTCCCCGTGCGGGCGCTTCGGGTCACGTTCGTCGGCGAGCTCGGCTGGGAGCTGTACTGCCCGACCGAGTATGGGGCCGGTCTGTGGCGGGCGCTGTGGCGGGCCGGGCGCGAGCACGACATGCTCGCCGGCGGCTACCGCGCGATCGACTCGCTGCGGCTGGAGAAGGGCTACCGCGTGTGGGCCGCAGACATCACGCCCGACGAGACCCCGCACGAGGCGGGGCTCGGCTTCTGCGTCAGGCAGGACAAGCAGTTCCTCGGCTCAGACGCTCCGGCGATGACTGTCAGCTCGGCCCAGGAGCCGCAGCGCCGGCTGCGCTGCATCGTGCTCGAGGATCCCCGCTCGGTGGCGCTCGGCAACGAGCCGGTGCGCATCGACGGCGAGATCGCCGGACGGGTGACGAGCGGCGGCTACGGCTACACGGTCGAGCGCTCGATCGCATACGCGTACGTGCCGGGCACGGTCGCCCTCGGCAGCCGCGTCGAGATCGACATCTTCGGCCGCTGGGTCCCCGGCGAGGTCGCACGCGAGCCGCTGCTCGACCCCAACGGCGAGCGCGTGAGGGCCTAGCCGCGATGCGCGCGTACGCAAGCGCCGGCGCCGGCTTCCTGCTCGCTGTGCTGTGGTTCGACCTGATGTTCGACGTCCAGGTGCGCGGTGCGCGCGAGGGCGAGCTGAGCGAGGCACGGCTCGCCTCGATCGCCGCCTACTACGCGCGGGTCACGACGGCCGCGCGGCCGATGAACGGCCTGATCGCCGCCGTCATGCTCGCGACGCCCGCCGCGATCGTCGTGGAGATCGCCGACGGCGGCGCTGCACCCGCCGCGGCGTGGGTCTCGCTCGGCCTCGCCGCGGCGCCGATCCTGCTCGCGGGCGCGCGCACGGTGCCCAGCGCCGTGCGGCCCGGCACGCGCAGCGACTCGAGCGCGCGCCAGAGCCAGCTTGCACGGTCGATCTATCGCGAGCATGTCTTCTGCGCGAGCTCGATCGTGGCGCTGCTGATCGTTCAGCTCGCGCTGGTCTGAGTCCCGGTTTCGGCCGGAGACTCCAGGAGCTCCTTCAGCCGTCGCAGGTCCTTGCGATTGGCGCGCCGCATCGCCGTCGCCAGCATGGGGTGGCGATACGTGAGAAGCCCGCCGGCCCGCCGCGGTTGCGCAGGGTCATCTTCGTCGCGCCCTCCGCGGCGTCCTCCCAGGTGTAGGTCGTCTCCATCGGAAACGGGCCGTCCGCGGTGCTCATCGCCAGCCGTCGTCCAGCGATCAGCTCACGGCCGAGGAACTCGGCGACAAACGTGACGCGCGTACCCGCGCCGGCGGGCGGCGGGGTGCGCCAGCTCACGCTCTTGATGTTCTGACACCAGGAGCGAGCCAGGTCGGGGTCGGCCGCATATGCAGCCACCTCTGCGCGCGGCCGCGCGATCTCGATCTCGCTGAGAACGTCGACCACCGGCTCAACCCTTCGGTGGCAGCGATCGCGCGAAGTGCACGCCCCGCTGGACCCAGGCGGCGAGCTGGCGCTTGCTCGCGAGCCCCTCGGCATCGACGCGGATCCATCCGCTCATCGGGCGCCCGCGCATCTCCATCTGGCGGGCGTGCGGGCGGGCCAGCGCTGCGTCGCTGCCGTCGGGCCCGACTCGAACCATCAGCCCGCCCTTGGAGGAGGCGGCGACGGACATGTGGCCGTGCAGGAGGAACGCGAGCCCGCCGAACATCGACATCTCGCTCACGCCCTCCTCCTCGGCGAGCAGTTCGCGGATGCGGTGCGCAAGCACTTCGTCGTATGCCATCTCAGGCGCCGCCGCCGCCATCGCCGAGCCGGCTCACGTCTACATCACCTCGTGCGTCTCGTACACGTCGACACTGCCGCCGTGATCGAGCGCCGGGCAGCCCTTGGCCAGCTCGGTAGCTGCGGTGAGGCTGTCGGCCTGCATCACCGAGTAGCCGCTGAGGCCGGAGGCGCCGCTCCCGCCGACATTCCCTCCGGAACCCACCGACGCGGAGCCGGCGAACGGGTTGCCCGGATCGACGATCGCCGAGCCGAGCTGCTCGAACCAGCTCCCCCAAGCGGCCATGACCGCCTCGCGCTGCTGGTCGCTTTCGGGGGCCGCGCCCCCACGGTATGCAAACAGGTACTTGCTCATCTTCTGAAACCTCCATCTCGTTGTCCATTGACGCGCCACCCGTTCAGGTTGCGCTTGCGTGCTGCAGCCATCAGCTCTGCTCGTCTTCGCCGAACACCCGGCGGGCGAGGTTCTCGAACGTGCCGCGCCAGCCTGCGCCGTGCCCGGCCCGCGACTCCTCCGAGGGGAGGCCGGAGTGCTCGAGCGCGACGAGCGTTCCGCCGCCGGCCGCGCGGAACTCGACGGTGACGAGGCTCACGTGACCGGGATGCGAGCCGCCATCACCCTGCCAGCACCACGTGTAGCTGAGTCGATTGGGTCGGTCGACCTCGCGGTACTCGCCTCCGACCGCATGCACCTCTCCGCTGTCGTCGTCCTGCATGCGCAGCAGGTAGCGACCGCCAACACGCAAGTCGACCTCGCAGCCGGGGGACGTCCAAGCCGGGTTGGCGGCCCACCAGCGCACGAGCACCTCAGGGCTGGTCCAGGCGTCGAACACTTGCTCGGGGGAGGCGGCGAACTGCCGCTCGATGCGAAAGACGGGGATCTCGCGAGTGCTCATCCGCCCCCCTTCGCCCCGGGCTCGCGGCGTTCGGAGAGATACTGATCGACGACGTCGAACTTTCGCTCCCACATGGCTCGCTGGTCGCTCATCCACTCGCGCGCATCCTCGAGCGCGTCATCGCTCAGCCGCAGCCGGTGGGTACGCCCGTCGATCACGCGTACAATCGCGCCGGCGTCTTCGAGCACGCGCAAATGACGGCTGATCGCAGGCTTGGAGACGTGGAAGTCGCGCGTAGCGTCGCCGACCGACATCTCGCGGTCCGCCAGGCGCTCGATGATGCCGCGGCGGATCGGGTGCGCGCAGGCGGCGAACGCGCGATCGAGGACCAATTGATTAGCCATATGGTTAACTATATGGGGGATGCTCGGTTTCGGTGGTGGCTCGCGCAATGGCGCGCGGGAGGGCAGCCGCGGGGACTTCCCCCGATGAGCCTGCTCGAAGGGGCGATCGCCGCGCACGGCGGGTTGGAGCGACGGCGGTCGCTGCCACGCACGCTCGTCTCGATCGATATCGACCATCTCCGTGCCGTATGAGGATCCGGCACCCGGCATCGCACCGAGCGCGAGTGGCCTCATGCACCGTGGGCGTGGCGCTGGCTCTGCTGTGTGCGACGGCGCCCTTCGCGGCGGCTCGCAACGTGGTGATGGGGCACTCGGTCCGCGGGCGCCCGATCGTCGCGCAGGTCATCGGCGCGGACTCCGCCCCGCGCAAGATCCTGCTCGTCGGCTGCTTGCACGGAGACGAGTGCGCCGGAACGAGGATCCTCTCGGCGCTGGCCGGCAAACCGCCGCCGTCCGGCGTCGAGCTGTGGCTGGTGCGCCGCCTGAACCCGGACGGCAGCGCCACGGGGACGCGCCAGGACGCGCGCGGCGTCGACCTCAACCGCAACTTCCCCTTTCACTGGCGCGCGCTGCCCGGCCCGACCTACTACTCCGGCCCGCACGCTCTGTCGGAGCCCGAGTCGCGCGCGGCCGTCGCGCTGATCCGGCGCATCCACCCAGCCGTGACGGTCTGGTACCACCAGCACGAGGACCTCGTCGACATGGCCGGCGGCGACCGCGCCATCGCGCGCCGCTATGCGCAGCTGGCGGGACTGCGCGCGACGTGTCTGCCGTTTCTGCCCGGCACCGCCTCCGACTGGTCGAACCATGCCTTCCCCGGCACGACGTCGTTCGTGGTCGAGCTGCCCGCGGGCGCCGTCGCGCCGGCAGCGATGCGACGTCATCTGCGGGCACTGCGGGCGCTCGAGCGAGGCGCGCGCAGCGGCTCTGCGAGCGGCTGCGACCCCTGAGCCCCTCGGCCCGTCGCGCACCCCTCAGAAGCCCAACCCGGCTCAGCCCTTGCCGAGCACGAAGCGCTCGATCGCCTGCGCGAAGCCCTCCTCGGCGTTCGACGCGCTCACCCTGCCAGCCGCGCGCTGCACCTCGGCGCTGGCGTTGCCCATCGCGATGCTCAGGCCGCTGGGCGCGAACATGAGCACGTCGTTGGGCATGTCGCCGATCGTTGCGATCCTGCTCGCCTGGATGCCGTGCTCGCGCGAGAGGTAGCGCACGACCTCGCCCTTGTTCGCGTCCGGATGGGTGACGTCGAGGTAGTAAGGCTGCGAGCGTGCCGCGGAGACGTGCTCGCCGAGCCGCGAGCGCGCTGCGGTCTCTGCGCGCGCCACTCGATCGAGATCGTCGCTGACGCCGACGATCTTGGCGACGCCCTCCGTCATCCCGTCGAAGCTCGGCACGACCTTCGGCGCGAAGCGCACGGTGGCGGCCTCCCTCTCGACGTGCGCGGCGTGCTCGTCGCGCACCAGCCAGTCCGCCCCGCGGTAGATCCAGACGTCGAGCGAGTGGTCGCTCAGCAGCTTCACGACCGGCTCGACCATCGCGGCGTCGATCGCCCGTTCCTCGATCACCGACATGTCCGGGCGCACGAACAGGCCGCCGTTGAACGCCGCCAGGGCCAGCTCGAGCTGCAGCGGCTCGACGAGCATGGCCATCCCACGCGGAGGGCGCCCGCTGGTGACCGCGAACGCGATCCCGGCCTCTTTGAGCTCGTGCACGGCGGCGATCGCTCGCTCAGTCAGCTCCTTCTCGGGCGTCACGAGCGTGCCGTCGACGTCGGCGAGCACCAGCTCGACATGCGCGGCAGATCCTGGCTTGCTGCTCACGCCGCCGCGCCCGCCGCTCGCTACGCGAACCGCTGGACGAAGCCGAGCGCCGTGTCGGCGACCTCGCGCCAGCCGCTGTCGATCGTCAGCGCGTGGCCGCGTCCCGGTATCTCGGTGATCTCCGTCACGCCCTCGTTGCGCTTCTGCTTCTTGAACGAGGCGTTGGCGATCGCCGGCGGAACCGTGTGGTCCTTCTCGCCGCTGATGATCAGCAGCGGCCCGCGCTTGGGGTTCTTGCTGTTCACCTTCGCCTCGGTCCACGGGTTGAGGTTGGCCGTCGCCGCCTGGAAGATCGGAACGCCGGATGCCGGCACGGCGAAGGTCGAATACAGCTCCTTGGCCTCTTCCTCCTCGACGGCGTTCGCGAAGCCGTAGCGGAACTGCTCGTAAGTGAGCGGCACGGCGCGGTTGCGGTTGGCCGGGTTGCCGAGAACTGGACGCGCGGACTTCAGCGCCGAGATCGGCAGCGGCAGCACGCCACGGAACGGCGCCGGGTCGATCGCCACCGAGACCGTGGCGAGACCGCGACCAG
Organism: Solirubrobacterales bacterium; assembly: GCA_038240205.1. GTDB lineage: Bacteria > Actinomycetota > Thermoleophilia > Solirubrobacterales > Solirubrobacteraceae > Palsa-744. Next base: position 45,121 of record JBBSDZ010000008.1, read on the forward strand.
CGAGGACCTGGGTGAGCAGGCCGCCGAAGGAGTGACCGACGAGCGCAGGCTTCTTCTTCAGCCTCCCGATGACCTCCTCGAAGTGGTCGGCGACGTCGCCGACGGTCTTGTGCGCGAACACCTCCGGTTTGGCGTTTGCCTGCTCGACCGTCTGCGGATCGTCAGGCCAGCCTGGCGTCAGCGTCGTGTAGCCGGCCTGCTCGAAGACCGTCGCCCAGCGGTCCCAGCTGCTTGGCAGGAGCCACAGTCCGTGGATGAAGACGATGGGGGTCAGACCGGTCGTGTTGGCCTTCTCGATCTGCTCGGCCTCGTACTTTGAGATGGTCGCCATCCTGCCCTCCGTGTTTGAGTTTCGATATCCCCCGCGCCCGGCCAGCCTCGGTGAACATCATTCCACGCTGCGTTGCGTGCCCGGCGTTGCCTCGCAAAGTGTGCGATTCACTCAGCTTGAGTCCGGCGGGGAGCTCTCGCCGCCGATCGTCACGCGCCCCAGGCCGATCACGTCCATATCGGTCTGTGGCACGCACACGGCGATCTGCTCCGCCTCGTCGCGCAGGGTACGGCGCAAGGCGATGAAGGCCAGCCCGCCGACGACCGCCGGAACCCACAGCGCGATCGCGCGGTAGGCGAGCACCGCGCCTGCGGCCGAGGAGAGCGAGACGTGGTAGAGCGCGAGCGTGCCGACGAGGCCCGCGTCGACTCCGCCGATGCCCCCGGGCACGGGGATGAGCCCGCCGAGCTCGCCGATCAGGTAGGCGATCCACATCAGCGCCAGCGGCGGCGCGGGGCCCAGCGAGTGGAACGTCGCCCAAACGATCATCACATCGAAGAACAGGTACGCGACCATGCCGAGGATCAGCACGACGTTGCCCTCGCGCAGAAGCAGCACGGCCTCCTTGACGCCGTCGCCGAGCGCCGTCAGCCCCTTCATCAGGACGAGGTTGCGTTTGGAGAGCTCGCGTCCGCCGCGCCGCTCCAGGCGCGACCCCCAGCGCCTGGCGATGCGCCCGGCGAAGATCGCCAACGCGACCGCAGCGATCGCGGCAGCCGCGGGAACGGCGCTCAGGAGCAGGTTCCCCTCGCCACCGATCACGCCGGTCGCGAGACCGAGACCGAGGACGATCACGCCGAGGACGTTCGGCACGCTGGTCAGCAGGAAGAAGGCGACGGTACGCCGCGCGATGTCCTCCGTCTGCATGCCCCCTCGTTTGAGCGCCCACGCGCCGAGCGCGAGGCCGCCGGCGCCACCGGTCGGGATCAGCGCGTTGGCGCCGAGCTCGGCCATACCGATCTGGAAGCTCACGCGCCAGCTCATGCGCCGGCAGAAGATCATCCGAAACACGGCGACGTAACCGACGCCTGAGAGCAGCTTCAGCGCGACGCCGAGCAGCAGCCACTCCGGTTTGGCGTGCGCGAGCCGCGAGCGCAGCGTGCCCAGGCCGGGCAGCAGCGTCACAGCCACCACCACGACGACGACGAGGCCGAGTACGAACAGCACGCGCGAGCGTACGCGCCGGCGGCTGAGCTGCTCGGGAGCGTCCAGATCGCCTGGCGAGTAATGGCGTCCAGGGTGAACTTCGGTGCTCATACGATCCATTGTGGTGGGTCCGAGGTGGTTGCCCAACCGACCCGCCGGGCTTGCGGCCCGCCGTGTGCTTTGAATAGGGCGATGGCGAGACTACGACGATCGAACTGCGCCGCACCCGGCATCGCGCGGCGGCGGCGGGGAAGGGGCTTCGAATACCGCGATCCAGCGGGGGAGCGGATCGACGACCCGGAGGTGCTGCAGCGGATCGCCGAGCTCGCTATCCCCCCGGCCTGGGGCGAGGTCTGGATCTGCATGGATCCGCACGGCCACCTTCAGGCGACCGGCCTCGACGCCGCCGGGCGCAAGCAATACCGCTACCACGACCGCTGGCGGGCGCACCGCGATCGCAGCAAGTTCGACTCGATGATCGGCTTCGGTGAGTCCCTGCCGAGACTGCGCCGGCGCGTGGCCAGGGACCTCCGCCCTGCGAGCGCCAACGGCTCGGGCGCCTCAGCCCATGGGCGCCTCTCGCGCGAGCGCGTGCTGGCTTGTGCTGTGCGACTGCTCGATCTCGGCTTCTTTCGCATCGGTTCGGAGGACTACGCCGAGCGCAACGAGTCCTACGGGCTGACGACGATGCTGCGAGAGCACGTGACGATCGACGACAGCGAGCTGATCTTCGACTTCCCGGCGAAGTCGGGGCAGCGGCGCGTCCAAGCGATTGCCGACCAGGACGCGCTCGAGGTGGTGAGCGAGCTCAAGCGGCGGCGCAGCGGCTCACAACTGCTTGCCTACCGCGGCGAGGACCGCTGGGCGGAGCTGCGCGCTGAGGACGTGAACGATTACATCAAGCGCTACAGCAAGGGCGATTTCACGGCCAAGGACTTCCGCACGTGGAACGCGACCGTGCTCGCGGCGGTGGCGTTCGCGGCGCTGCAGATGGAAAAGCCGAGCAGCTCGCGTGCGGCGCGCGAGCGTTCTGTCGCCGGCGCAATCAAGACGGTCGCGGCGTATCTCGGCAACACGCCGGCCGTGTGCCGGGCCTCCTATGTCGATCCCCGCGTGATCGACCGCTACCAGGCCGGCGGCACGATCGCAGACACGCTCGAGCAGCTCGGCTCGAGCGGTCCCGACCTCGCCAAGGCGCGCATCCGCCGGCGCGTCGAGGCCGCTGTGCTCGAGCTGCTCGACGACGCGGGCTAGCGCCGCCGGGCGTCAGCGCCGCGCGAGCCTGCGCCCGCTCGGGATCTGCGGGGGCGTGTAGTTGAGCTCGAAGTGGTGATACAGCGCCGACTCGTCCTCCTGAGAAAGCTCTCCGCCGTGCTGGTCGATGTTCGGGGCCGCTTCGACCTGCGCCTTGGTCACCGCCACGCGCAGCTCGTCCGGACCAGCGGCGATCCCACCGAGGGGGACGAACGTCAAATGGCGGCCAATGAAGCCCTCCTTGACCGTCGCGAACTGTGGCACGTCGTTTTCGACGTCGACGTACACGTCCTCGAGCTTGCCGATCTTCTCTCCGTCGACATCGACGATCGTCTTGCCGTGCCACTCGCCGACGTTCACGGCGACATCGTCCTGGCTCTCGCTCATGGCTACCGTCCTCTTCCGCTTGTGGCCTTCACGCGTTTCGCCGCCCGGCGCCCAGCTCTCGCCGGTTTTGCTTTCGCCGTTCTTGCGGTTTTCGCTTTGGCCGTTCTTGCGGTCTTTGCTTTTGCGGAAGCGGCTTTGTTCCTGGCGGAGGCGGCTTTCGCTTTCACGGTCCTCGTCGCTTTGGCCGTCGCTTTTGCTTTTGCCGAGGGGGCTTTGCGCCGGGACGGTTTGCTTGCGCGTTTGCGCTGCGAGGCCGGGATCTCCGCGACGGCCACTGCTTTGGTCAGCTGCGGGATCGCTTTCTGCAGGTAGGAGCGCATACGCTCCTCCTCGCGTCCGATCGCGCGGGCCAGGCGGTGCGTCTCCCTGTCGCCCAGCGCCTCGGCAAGTGCGCCGATCGCCGCGTAAGCGGCGATCTCCTCGGACTCGCTCGCGTACTCCGTCTTGGCGTTCTTCAGGTGCTTCTCCTCTTGGCCGGTGCCGCGCAGAGCGTGTAGCGGCCCCTGCGCGAGCGCGAGCGCTTTCTGGGCTCCGCCGAGAACGGCTTGGGCTGCCTCGGTCACCTGTGCCGGCCCCGGAGGGTCGATCGTCGTCGCTTCGCCGCCGAGCTGCTTGATGCGTTTCTTGACCTCGCGGCCGTGGCGCTTGGTCTCGGTGAGGTGCTGCTTGAGACGCTTCTTGTAGGAGGGCAGAGAGGTCATCGCGATGTGCGCCTCCAGCGCGGTCTCGAGACGGCTCTCGAGACCGTATGCCTCGTTGAGATACTGGACCAGCTTTGCGTCGCCGGCGGTTAGATCGGCCATATCGCTCTCCTTATTGAAGGCCTTGACGGCCGCAGATTGTGTGCCTACCCAAAGCCCTACCCCCGATTCGCCGCCGCCAAGCGCCGCGGCGGACCCGAGGCACGACAGTGTGAACCATGCTTCGTCCGAACGGGGTCCGCACGGAGCCTTGGCCCAAAAGGGAACCTCGGCGTTACGTAGAACCCCGTTGGATGGTGGTGCTGCTGCTCGTGGTCGCCTTGGTCGCTCTGACGATCCTCGCCCTGATCCTCGCCGGGGTGGTGGTGTCGATCGTCACCGGCCTCACCCTGATCAACGTGCTCGCGATGGTCATCGGACTTCGTCGACGGCGCGACGACGACGAGGAGGAGGAGGAGAGACCGCCGGCGGAGCGCTGGCGGCCATCCGCGTTCCGCGCGCCGCCGGAACCTCCGCACGAGTCCGACGAGCACCCGCCGCTGACGATCTACCGTCGCTAAGCGCTCAGTTGCCCACCGGGTCGAGCAGCACGGGTGCACGGCCGGGCTCCCAGCCGACCGCCACGATCCACTCGGTGACCTCGGCGGCGGCCGCCTCGTCGACGATCGCCGCCTTGCCGCTGGCGCACAGCTGGGCTACGACTCCCGGCAGGTCATCGCGTCCCGCGAGGGCTTGCCATTCACCGGAGTCCGTGTTCGGTCGCAGCGTGTACATGGTTCCCTTGAAACCTTGCTTGTAACGACGCTCTACGTATCAACCCCGTAGACGGATCACCACGCCGGCGTCCACGGCGCCGTGAGCGGGCAGGACGGGCGCAGGTCCGTTCCGCGGGGCGCGCGTCCGCCGCGTCAGTCCGAGGCCAGCCGTGCGTATGTGTCAGGGCGGCGTGTGCTGAGGAACGGGAACAGCTCCAGCCAATCGCGCCGTTGATCGAGGTCGAGGTCGGCGACGAGCACCGCCGGGGTGTCGCGGGGAGCCTGCACGAGCTTGCGCCCGTACGGATCGCAGATGAAGGAGGACCCGTAGAAGCGCAGCGGCGGCTCCTCTCCGATGCGGTTGACGGCGACCATGAAGACGCCGTTGGCGATGGCGTTGCCGACGATCACGCTCTCCCACAGCGGCTCGGTGTCGAAGTCCGGATGGTCGGGCTCTGAGCCGATCGCGGTCGGATACACGAGCACGTCGGCGCCGCCGAGGCTGTACGCGCGCGCGAGCTCAGGGAACCACTGGTCCCAGCAGGTCGGTAGCCCGAGATGGGCATCGCCGAGGTCGACGATCGGGAACGCGTCCGCGTCGCTCGGGCCGCCGCGGAAATAGCGATCCTCGTAGTAGCCGGCGGTGACCGGTATGTGCAGCTTGCGCGTGCGGGCGATCAGCTCACCGTCGGGGGCGATCAGGATCGCGGTGTTGTAGCCGAGCTCGCCGGCGTCGCCGGGGAGCTCGTACAACGATGCGTGTACATGCACGCCCGTCTGCTTGGCCATGCGCGCGGCGAAGCGATGGGTGGGGCCCCCTGGGAGCCGCTCGGGCTCGATGCCCATCGCAACCGGGCCGGAGGGGTCGACGGCGAAGTACCTGCTGAGCGTGAGCTCCTGCAGGCACACGAGCTGCGCGCCCTCGCCCGCCGCCATCTCGATACCGCGCGCGAGTGCAGCTTCGTGGGCCTGCGGATCGGGATGCCAGCGCTCCTGGACCGCCCCGACGCGCAGGATCGAGCGCTCGGCGGGGCGGGTGCGAGCTGGCGAGGGCTGCGGGCCGAGGGCTGTGACCAGCTGGGCCTCATCCATGTCTGGAGCTTAGCCCCGGCCCGGCGACCCGCATGCGCACGAACGACGCATGCGAGCGAGACCCTTGGTCCCCGCGTGGGCTCGTATACCGTCAGTGCATGAGCGCGACGCTCGACTCGACGCCGGCCGCGGACGGCTACCGCATGCCTGCCGAGGGCGCGCCTCACCGCGGCTGCTGGATGGCGTGGCCGGAGCGCACGGACAACTGGCGCGAAGGCGCCGAGCCCGCGCAGCGCGCGTACGCCGAGGTGGCCGAGGCGATCCATCGCTCCGACCCGGTGACGATGGCGGTCTCAGACGCGCAGTTCGAGCGCTGCCGCTCGATGCTCTCGCCCTCGATCCGCGTGCTCGAGCTCTCCACCGACGACGCATGGCTGCGCGACACGGGACCGAGCTTCGTGATCCGCGACGGCGGCCCGCTGCGGGGCGTGGACTGGCGGTTCAACGCCTGGGGCGGTCACGACGGCGGGCTCTACTCGCCGTGGGACCGCGACGATCGCGTCGCCCGCAAGGTGCTCGAAGTGGAGGGAGCGGATCGCTACCGCGCGCCGCTCGTGCTCGAGGGAGGCTCGATCCACGTCGACGGCGAGGGCACCGTGCTGACGACAGAGGAGTGCCTGTTGAACCCCAATCGCAACCCGCAGCTCTCGCGCGACCAGGTCGAGCAGGCGCTCTTCGACTACTTGGGCGCCGAGCGGGTGGTCTGGCTGGGCCGTGGCGTCTACGAGGACGAGACGGACGGCCACGTCGACAACCTCGCGTGCTTCGTGGCGCCCGGCGTGGTCCTGCTGACATGGACCGACGACGAGAGCGACCCGCAGCATGCGATCTCGCGCGACGCGCGCGAGCGCTTGGAAGCAGCGACGGACGCGCGCGGGCGTGCGCTCGAGGTGGTGACGATCCCCGCGCCCGGGCCGCTGCGAATCGCCAAGCACGAGGCCGAGAGCGTCCGGAGCGCCGCCGGCACGCTGCCGCGGAGCGCCGGCGATCGCATGGCCGCCTCCTACGTGAACTTCTACCTCGGCTCCAAGAGGGTTGTCCATGCGCTGCTCGACGAGCGCCAGGACGCCGCCGCGACCAAGGTGCTGGCACGGTGCTTTCCCGATCGTGAGGTCGTCGGGGTGCCGGCGCGCGAGATCCTGCTCGGAGGCGGCAACATCCACTGCATCACCCAGCAGGTGCCACGCGTCGAGGGTTAGCGGCGGCCAGGGCGGGCGCTCGTCAGGCCCCGGCGCACCCGGTAGTAGCCGAGGCGAAGAGGGCGCGTGCCCCGCACGAGGTGGCTCTCCCGCAACGCGGCGAGCGCCGCCGCAGTCTCGGCGTGCTGCGACCGCTCGCGTGTCAGCGATCCGTTCAGTTGCGTTTCGGCGCTGCGCGCCCGCTCGAGCGCGCGGCCGAGCCCGCGCCCCTGCTCCTGCAGGCGTCGCGCGTCGAGCTCGCGGGCCGTCGGCTGTTGCTCGCCGGCGCGGTCGAGCAGCAGGTGCGCGGGCAGCGGGTCCTCGGGGTAGAAGCGCTCGATCGTCTCGTGCTCGGCAGCTGCCAAGCGTTCGGCGACCTCGGGTCTGTAGAGAGCAGTGAAGCGGGTGTAGTCGTTCGTGTTCTCACGCGGATGCGCTCGCAGCGCCGGCAGCGAGAACCGCTCGCCGCTTAGGGTCAATGCCATGCACGTGTCCTCCAGCAGATGCTCGAAGCGCCCGACGAACGCCACCTCAGCCGTCGGCGAGCCGATGAAGCGGCGCACCAGGCCGTCGACCGTTCCGGGACAGTGCTCGACCACGCGCCCGATGAACTCGTTGAAATCCTCGCTCGCGGTGGCACGATCGAGGCTGCTGTCGACGAGCCACCCGGCGCGCATCCGGTGGCCCCAGTAGGAGCGCCACCAGTCGAGCGGGTGGCGCACGAAAGCGACGCTCAAGCGCTCGCCGGCGGACAGCTCGCTCAAGCTCGTGTGAGGATCGCCGCCCGCCCCGCGCGCTCCGGCCGAGCTCGGCGGCAGCGCTGCGACCCCGGCAGCCTGGACGGCCTGCGTGACCCACGTGCCGCCTGTCTTCGGCACGTGCAGGAAGACCATGTTGCTCGTGACGAAAGTCGGCATTGCGCTCCTCATCGCTGGGTCCGTGGGGTGAGCGGTCTCCCTTGCGGTCGGCCCTTCTCATCCTATCTTTATCCGTTCCAATGATCAACCCTGCCGGGCGTGTTCACACTGGCCAGCAGTCCAAGCATGCACGCGTCTGGATGGCCAGACGGGCCGCGTCAGCCGGGTAGCAAACTTCACGACCGGCCCGTCCCGAGGTCGGTGCGCATTAGCCCCGATCTTGCATGAAACAGTTGCGGCCCCGATTCTCGGGGCCGCTTGACTGTCCGCCTGAGCAGGGATTCTTCTGGTGTTCGAAGCCTGAAGGATCGACTCGGGAGGATCACCTTGAAGGTGACACGCGATGGGCGCAA
>JBBSDZ010000009.1:0-51273 GCA_038240205.1 Solirubrobacterales bacterium
ACACGATGGCCGCGACGCACCTCGCGCGCGCGTGGGGCATTGAGGTCGGAGACTGAGAACGCCGTGACCGGCACTGCCACGATGGAGTTCGAGCTGAAGCTCAAGCGTCTGGCATGATCGGCCGATGCGCGCCGCCGTCGTAAGCGAATACGGGGTCCCGCACGCCGACGACTTCCAGGAGCCCGAGGCCAAGGACGGGCATGCGGTCGTGGAGGTGCTCGCAGCCGGCCTGAACCCGGTCGACGTCGCGATCTGCTCCGGTCGCTTCTATGCCGGGCCGCCGCCGCTCCCGTTCGTCGCCGGGCGCGAGGGCGTGGGGATGCTGGAGGGGAGGCGCGTGTACTTCGACGCGCCGGTACTGCCATTCGGATCGATGGCCGAGCGGGCGCTCGTCGATCCGGCCTCTACGTACGAGGTGCCGGACAGCGTGCAGGACGGGGTCGCCATCGCGCTGGGCGTCTCCGGTCTGGCTGCATGGCTGGCGCTGACGTGGCGCGCGCAGCTGCAGCAGGGCGAGCACGTGCTCGTGCTGGCCGCCAGCGGCGTGCTCGGGCAGATCGCCGTGCAGGCGGCTAAGCTGCTCGGCGCCGCGCGCGTCGTTGCCGCGGCGCGCTCGCAGGAGGGGCTCGAGCGTTGCCTCACGCTCGGCGCCGACGCCGCGGTGCGCCTGGACGGCTCACACGGCGTCTCCGCCGCGCTCGCGGAGGCCGGCGAGGGCCGCATCGACGTCGTCGTCGACCCGCTGTTCGGCGAGCCGTTCCTCGCCGCCGCCGGCGCGGCGAGCTTTGGCGCTCGCATCGTGCAGCTTGGCGCGGGCGCCGGCGCGGAGGCGACCGTGCCCTCCTCGCTGATCCGCGGCAAGATGCTCAACATCCTCGGACACACGAACTTCGCCGCGCCAGCGGAGGTCAAGCGCGAGGCTTACGCACGGCTCGTGCAGGCGATCGTGGGCGGCAAGATCGAGGTCGAAGTCGCGCCGATGAAGCTCGAGGAAGTGGCCGCAGCCTGGGAGCGCCTCGCCGCGGGCTCGCACCGCAAGATCGTGCTCGTACCCTGAGCTACTTGCGCTTGGCCTGGTGCTCGATCACCTTGCCGAACGCCTCCTCCAGCTGCGCGGTCATGCGCAGCTTGAACAGCGCCAGCAGCGCCTCGGAGGCGAGCGGCCGCAGCGAGTCGACGCCTTCGATCAGCTCGTCCCAGCCCTCGTCCGGCTGACCGGCCTCGTCGAACGGCTGCCACAGCTCGCGCAGGAACAGCTTCGTGAAGTCGCGCGAGACCGAATCGCAGTGGCGGCCGATGCGCTCGACGAGCACGAGCGCCGAGTGCATCGGAATGCCGAGTTGCACGACCTCCTCGGCCGCCGTCAGGAGCGCCGGGCTCGGGACTTCGAAGCGCTCGTCGCCGAGCGGCACGAGCAGCTTCAGCTTGCGCACGCGCTCGATGTCCTTCGCGTCGATCTCGCCGAAGCGGCTCGCCAGTTCCTCGGCCGTGATCAGCTCCGGCGCCTCGGGCTCGTATGGGGTCGTCACGGCCTTGCGCAAACCGAGCAGGCGCTCGGCAAGTCCGTCCGATCCGCTCAGCAGCCGCTCGATCGAGGCGAGGTTGAAACCGTCCGCTTGCAGGTCGAGGATCAAGCGCAGCCGCGCGACGTGCTCGGCGTCGTAGTAGCCGACCCGCGCACGCACATCTGGCGGAGGAAGCAGCCCACGCGTATGGTGGTTACGGATGTTTCTCACTGACATGCCCACCTCAGCGGCGAGCTGCTCGACGGTGAGGTTCGGCTGCGGCGCCGAAGCGCGGTCGGCAGTGCGTCCGCGCTTGCGTGCCGGAGGATCAACTGTGTCCGTGTTCACAGGAACCATGCGCCTGTTCAGGATACCATGTTTGATGTGACCTCATTTCAGGTAACATCATCTCACGTAATGATCTTGCGCCCTTCCTCCAGCCCTCCTGTGATCCGAACGCTACGTGCGTCCGGTGCTCCGCGACGACTGCCGTTCGCCCGGCAGCGCCCGGTCGGTACGAGCGCGCTCGTGCGGCGCGAGCAGAGAGGCGACCGTGGCTGAACGGGGGGCCGTCCCGCAGGTCTCCGCCGGGCGCCGCCGCGTGCTGGGGCTGATCCGCTCGTTCACCTCGCCGCTGCTCCCGGACGATTATCTCGAGCTCGTCAACCCGCTGTGGTCGACGCGCGAGCTGCGCGGGCGCATCGAACGGATCGAGCGCGAGACCTCCGACTCGGTGACCGTGCTGATCAAGCCCGGCTGGGAGTGGGAGGGACACAACCCCGGGCAGTACCTGCGCCTGGGCATCGAGGTCGACGGCATCCACCACTGGCGCGCCTATTCGCTCACGTCCGACCCTGGGCGCTCAGACGGCTGCATCTCGATCACGCCAAAGCTCGTCGACGGCGGCAAGGTCTCGCCGTTCCTGTTCGGCGGCGTGCGGCCGGGTGCGATCGTGCGCCTCGGCGGCGTCGAAGGGACGTTCGTGCTGCCCGATCCGCTGCCGCCGCAGCTGCTGTTCATCAGCGCCGGTAGTGGCATCACGCCGATCATGAGCATGCTGCGCAGCCTTGCCGGGCGCGACGCGCTCGCCGACGCAGTGCACATCCACTGCGCGCGCACCGCCGACGGCGTCATCTTCGGTGAAGAGCTGCGCGAGCTGGACGCCGCGCATCGTGGTTACCGCCTGCACGAGCACCACAGTGCCGAGCGCGGCCGCCTCAGCGGCGAGAGCCTCGACGAGCTGTGCGCGGACTGGCGCGAGCGGGAGATCTTCCTGTGCGGGCCGGCCGGGCTGCTCGAATCGATCGGCGAGCGCGTGCGTCGCGACGGCGACCCGGAGCGGATGCACGCCGAGCACTTCCAGGCCGACGCGCGCGTCGGCGAGGGCGAGCGCGGGCTCGGCGGCACGGTCACCTTCACCAAGAGCGGGACCGAGGCGCTCAGCGACGGCGAGCAGCCGATCCTGATCGCCGGCGAGAACGCCGGCTTGGAGCTTCCGTTCGGCTGTCGCATGGGCATCTGCCACAGCTGCGTCGGGCGCCTGTGCTCGGGGCAGGTGCGCGACCTGCGCACCGGACGCGTCCACGGCCAGAGCGGCGAGCTCATGCGCACCTGCGTGAACGCACCCGAGGGCCCAGTGGAGATCGAGCTGTGAGACGCAACCCGCAACACGAGCTTTCATAAATCTCTTAGACGCATCGACCGCAAGGAGCCAAACATGTCCGCCACCCAGATCGACCGACCGCCGAGCACCTCTGACGTCGGTGACCCCGAGTCCCCGCTCACGCGGCTGAGCGCCGAGCAGATCGAGGAGCTCGGACGCGAGTTCGACGCGATCCACGACGAGGTCTACGCCGACCTCGGCGACCGCGACTCGCGCTACATCCGCAGCACGATCAAGCTGCACCGTCAGCTCGTGCTGGCAGCGCGCGTGATGCTGCTCGGATCCCAGCGCAAGCCCCTGTGGCTGGCCGGAACCGCCGCGCTCTCGCTGGCCAAGATCCTCGAGAACATGGAGATCGGCCACAACGTCATGCACGGGCAGTGGGACTGGATGAACGACCCGGACATCAACTCGCAGAACTGGGATTGGGACACGGCCTCGCCGGCCGATGCGTGGCGGCACTCGCACAACTACGAGCACCACACGTTCACCAACATCCGCGGCAAGGACCGCGACCTCGGGTACGAGATCATGCGCATCGACCCGCACCAGAAGTGGCACCCGGTCTACCTCTTCCAGCCGCTGTACAACCTCCTGCTGATGGGCTTCTTCGAGTGGGGCGTCGCGCTGCACGACCTCAACGGCGATGCGATCCGCAAGGGCGAAAAGTCAAAGAAGCAGATGAAGAAGGAGCTGAAGGCGATCGGCGCCAAGGCGCGCGCGCAGATCGTCAAGGACTACATCGCCTTCCCGACGCTGTCCGCGCTCGTCTCCGGGCGCGGCTCGCTGGAGAGCAGCCGCCGCACGTTCAAGTCGACGGTCGCCGCCAACTTCACGGCGAACATCATTCGCAACGTGTGGTCCTACTCGATCATCTTCTGCGGGCACTTCCCCGACCAGACCTACACGTTCAGCGAGGAGGAGGTCGCCGGCGAGACGCGCGGTGGCTTCTACGTGCGCCAGCTGCTCGGCGCCGCCAACATCGACGGCGGTCCGCTGTTCCACCTGCTCGCCGGCAACCTCAGCTTCCAGGTCGAGCATCACCTCTACCCAGACATGCCCTCCAGCCGCTACGCCGAGATCGCCCCGCGCGTGCGCGACATCTGCCGCCGCTACGGGCTGCCCTACAACACCGGCCCGCTGCACAAGCAGCTCGGTACCGTGCACCGCACGATCCTGCGCCTCGCCTTCCCGGGCGGGCGCGTGCGTCCCAAGCCCGGCGCCTACAAGCCGGCCGGCTGAGCGCCCGGGCGGGTCGGGCCCGGCGGCCGCGTCGCTCAGGCGCCTGGTTGCGACGCGGCCTCGCCCGACAGCGTCGCCAGCAGCGAGCGCGGGCCGGCAGCGTCGCGGTGCTCGCACAGGTAGATGCCCTGCCACGTGCCGAGCGCCAGGCGCCCCGCGGCGACCGGGATCGACAGCGACGGTCCGAGCAGCGACGCCTTGATGTGCGCCGGCATGTCGTCAGGGCCCTCCAGCGTGTGCGTCCAGTAGGAGGCGTCCTGCGGCACGGCGCGGTCGAAGTAGGCGGCGAAGTCGCGGCGCACGTCCGGGCTCGCGTTCTCGTTGAGCGTCAGCGAGGCCGAGGTGTGGCGCAGGAACAGGTGCAGCAGGCCGACGCCCACCCGCCCGGTCTCCGGCACCGCCGTGAGCACCTCGCGCGTGATCAGGTGAAAGCCGCGCGGCATCCGCTCGAGCCTGATCTCAGCCTGTGCCCACATCGGCGCAACCGTAGCGGTAGCGCGCCGCCGCGCGCGGGCGGAACGCACGGCGGCGCCGGCCTTCGGTCGTCCCCGCCGAGCGCCCGGCGCGATCGTGCAGGATCGCGGTATAAAGAACGATCTATCTAGAGGAGGAGGAGCGCGCGATGCTGCAACTCACCTACACCGCCCCGAACGAGCTCGACTGGCGCGAGGCGCCGGCGCCGCGACTGGAGTCCGACGCGGCCGCGCTCGTGCGGCCGCTGGCGGTCGCGACGTGCGATCTGGACACGATCATCATCAGCGGCCAGTCGCCGTTCCCGGCTCCGTTTCCGATCGGGCACGAGTGCGTCGCCGAAGTCGTCGATGCCGGCGACGGTGTCGGCTCGTTCGAGCGCGGGCAGCTCGTGAGCGTGCCGTTTCAGATCTCCTGCGGCGAGTGCGACGCTTGTAAGCTCGGGCGCTCGGGCAACTGCACGAGCGTCGACTTCATGTCGACCTACGGCTTCGGGCCGGCCGTGGCGCGCTGGGGCGGGTTCCTCTGCGATCTCGTGTGCGTGCCTTACGCCGAGCACATGCTCGTGCCGGTGCCCGCCGGCGTCGAGCCGGCGGCTGTGGCGAGTGCCTCGGACAACATCAGCGACGCGTGGCGGGCGGTCGCGCCGCCGCTTGGCGAGGAGCCAGGAGCACCGGTGCTGATCGCCGGCGGTGCCAGCTCCGGCTCGATCGGGTTGTACGGGGTGGCGCTCGCGCTCGCGCTCGGCGCGGAGTCGGTGACGTACGTCGACGCCGATGAGGGGCGTCGCGCGGCAGCCGCCCAGCTCGGCGCCGAGACGCTTTCGCTCGCCGATGCGCCGCAGCGACTTGGACCGTTCGCGATCACAGTGGACGCCAGCGCCGAGGCGGATGGGCTTGCGCTGGCGCTGCGCTCGACCGCGCCGGACGGCATCTGCACGGGCACGGCGATCTACTTCGGCGAGCAGCCTCAGGTGCCGCTGCTGGAGATGTATACGAAGGGCATCACCTTCAAGACCGGCCGCGCGAACGCGCGCGAGGCGATGCCGCACGTGCTCGACCTCGCCGCAAGCGGCGCGCTGCGCCCGGAGCTCGTCACCACGCGCGTCCTCGGCTGGGCGGATGCGGCCGATGCGCTCGTCGAGGGTGACTGGACGAAGCTCGTGATCGAGCGCTGAACGCGGCTGTCATGCTGGCGTCGATGTCCAGCGCCCAGCCCGACTCCGTCGCCGGCAGTGTCGCCGGCTCTGCGGCGAGCATCGACGAGCTGGTGCTCGCCGACGCGCCCGAGCGCTGGAGCGGGCTTGGCTTCACCGTGTCCGAGGATTGCGTGCAGATCGGCGCCGTGCGCGTGAGACTGGCCGGCGAGGAGGCCGGTCGCGGGATCGTCGGCTGGTCGCTGCGCGGGATCTCCTCGACCGCGCTCGACGGGCTGGCGACGACGCTGTCGCAGTCACAGCTGCCGGGAGCGCCGCCGCAGCACGACAACGGCATCGGCGCGATCGATCACGTCGTCGGGATGACGCCGGCGCTCGACCGCAGCGTGAGGGTGCTCGAGGAAGCGGGCCTGCAGCTGCGCCGGATTCGCGAGGAGCCGACGCCGGCGGGGGCGCCGCGTCAGGCGTTCTTTCGCCTCGGCGAGGAGATCCTCGAGATCGTCCAGGAACCGGAGCAGGCGATCGCCCGGCACGGCGATCCCGATCGCGGGGCGCGCCTCTGGGGGCTTGCTCTGGTCGCAGAGGATCTGGACCGCACGATCCGCGCCCTCAGCGGGCAGCTCGGAGAGGTGCGGTCGGCCGTCCAGCCTGGTCGGCGCATAGTCACTTTGAAGCGCTCCGCCGGGCTCGCCGTGCCGGTCGCGCTGATGAGCCCGCGGACGAGGACATAGCCGAGCCGGGCTCCTGCGGCGGCGCCAACGCGATGCGTGCCGCCTCCGTGCCGCCGAGGAACGGCGCCAGTGCGATGTACGTGGCGGTGGGCGTCAGCTCCGGCAGCTCGCGGATGCGCCCCGTCAAGGCGTAGTGCAGGCACAGGTCGAAGATCCCGAAGGAGATCGCCTCGACGGTGATCGGCGCCGGCGGCGCCGGCTCGCGCGTCTCCTCCATCCCGGGCACGAGCATCCGCGCAAACGCGCTCACGCCGACGTTCGAGCGCCCGAGCGAGCTCGGCGTCGCGATCAGCGAGTCCACGAGCGCGATGTGGGCGAGGGCCGGCTCGGAGGCGAGGAACTCGAACAGCGCCGAGATGCCCGCGCGGACGGCGAAGCGCCAGTCGCTCTGGGCCGCGTATGCGCGTTCCACCATCGTCAGCGCCTTGCCGTGGCCGATCTCGAAGGCGACGAGGAAGGCGTCCTCCTTGTCCTCGAAGTGTTCGTAGAAGGCGACGAGCGAGATGGCCGCCTGCTCGGCGATCTCTTCGACCTTCAGCGACGCGTAGCCGTCGCGGGCGGTGAGGTTGGTGACAGCGTCGAGAATCCGCGCGCGCTGGCTGTATGCGACGAAGCTGCGCGAGACGTTCTGGTCGCCGCGAGGGAGTCCGCGACGGCCACCGAGAAGCGGATGCGGCGCGAGCGAGCCGGGGGCACGGCCGCCCTGCAGCGCGAGCGCTGCTCGCCGCTGCGAGGACAGCGGCGAGGGCTCGGCGAGGATCTCCGCAGGGGAGGGGTAGTAGGAGGTCGCCCACGCGGTCAGGTCCGGGACCATCGCGAGCAGCTCGGCCGGGTCGCCGCTCAGCACGCGGCGGTAGAGGACGCGGTTGAGCCCGCCAACGACGGCCTTCAGGGCCATGTCCGCGACCGTGCCCTCGCCGGGCGCCAGCTCGAGCGCGTCGCGCAGGAACGCCTCGTAGCGCTCGATCGAGCGCTCGCGGCGCTCGATCGCCACCGGCCCGACGGCCGCCCTCTCGACCAGGCTGAGGCGCAGCGCGCCGGGGTTGTCGATCGCCGAGCCGAACAGCGCGCCGATCGCCGCTTCCACCCGCCCCGGCCAGCCCTCGGCGTCGCGGTAGGCGCTCTCGACGCGGCGCATGCCCTCGTCGGCGACCAGCTCGAACGTCGCCAGCAGACACTCTTCCTTGTTGGCGAAGTGCTGGTAGAAGGTCTTGCGCGAGACGCCTGCACGGGAGATCACGTCGGCCACGCGCGTGGCGCGGTAGCCGTCCTCGGCGATCGCTTCGATCATCGCCAGCGCCAGCCGGATGCGCTGGCCGGCGCGGAACTGCTCGCGCGCGACCGGCCCGCTCGGCTTGCGTGGGCGCGGCGCCGGCTTCGGCGCTTCGAGCGGCTCGGGTGGTTGCGTGGTCTTGGCGGCCATCAGGCTTGTATCGGTCGGCTCAGCAGGCGTTCCCGGCCGATCGAAATCCGCTGGGAGGGTTGACATAAAGTAACCCGATCAATTGGTATGTAAACAGTAGCCTACTTTGCTCTTGACAGGGACTTTGGGCTGTGCGATGTTGGGCCTTCGAGAGTGACCTCCCTCGTCCGGTCACCTTGAGGAGGCTCGGTGCCGCTCCCTCCCTGGCGCCGGGCATTACTGCCGGAGGGCGTCGTGACCGGGCGCTGGTCACGACGCCCGACGGTTCCTTCGCGGTTTTCCACGAGATGTCTCTGACTCCGTGGCGCCGAGCGATCTGGCGCGGCGGCCGCGAGCTCCAGGGCATAGGCTTGACCGAGCCGCTGTGAGCGCACGATCGAAAGGATCCGCCCGATGAGCTGGGACTTCTCCACCGACCCCGACTTCCAGGAGCAGCTCGATTGGATGGACGAGCTGGTCCGCCGCGAGATCTGGCCGCTGGAGGCGATCTGGCACGACCTCGGCTTGGAGGGGCTGCGTGAGGCGATGGCGCCGCTACAGGAGCAGGTCAAGGCGCGCGGGCTGTGGGCTGCCCACCTGCCACCGGAGCTCGGCGGCCAGGGTATGGGGCAGGTCCGCCTGGGGCTGATGCACGAGATCCTCGGCACCTCGCCGATCGCGCCGCTGGCATTTGGCAACGCGGCGCCCGACTCCGGCAACTCGGAGATCCTGGCGATGGCCGGCACCGAGGAGCAGAAGGACCGCTGGCTGCATCCGCTGCTTGCCGGCGACCTACGCAGCGCGTTCAGCATGACCGAGCCGAACACGCCTGGCTCCGATCCGACGCAGCTGAGCACGCGCGCGGTGCGCGACGGCGAGGAGTGGGTGATCGACGGGCTTAAGTGGTTCTCCTCGAATGGCTCGATCGCCGACTTCCTGATCGTGATGGCCGTAACGGACCCGGACGCGCGCCCGGCGCAGCGCGCGTCGATGTTCATCGTCCCACGCGACACCCCCGGAGTGGAGGTCGTGCGCGACGTGCCGACGATGGAGCACCCGTGGGAGCAGTTCGGCGCTTACGGCGGGCACTCGGAAATCGCCTACGAGAACGTCCGCCTTCCAGGCGATGCGCTGCTCGGCGGCGTCGGCGACGGCTTCGTGCTCGCCCAGCAGCGCCTCGGGCCCGGGCGCATCCACCACTGCATGCGCTGGCTCGGCGTGGCGCGACGGGCGTTCGACATGATGTGCGAGCGCGCGACCTACCGCCAGGCGCACGGCTCGCTGCTGTCGGAGAAGCAGACCGTGCAGAACTGGATCGCCGACAGCGCCGCGGAGATGCAGGCGGCGCGGCTGATGACGCTGCACGCGGCCTGGGTGATGGACACGCAGGGGCACCGCGCAGCGATGGTCGACGTGGCCCTGATCAAGTTCTACGGCGCCAAGGTTCTGCACGACGTCGTCGACCGCGCGCTGCAGACACACGGCTCGCTCGGCTACTCGACCGACCTGCCGCTCGAGCAGATGTATCGCTTCGCGCGTGCCGCGCGCATCTACGACGGGCCCGACGAGGTGCACCGCCAGACGGTCGCGCGGCGGATCCTGCACGGGTATGCGCCGCCGCCCCAGGAAGTGCCGAGCGAGCATCTGCCGACGCGCCGCGCCGAGTCGCGCGAGCGCTTCGCGCACCTGCTCGGCGCGCTGACGGCCAACGACTAGCTGGACAACAGGCGTCCAGAAACATGGCCGTGGCGGTCGTCGCGGCCGCCTGGCAGCGCGAGCTCGACGCGACCGGCGACGGCGAAGCACGCTTCTTCCACTTCATCTGGCAGGCGGGCGTGTGGCTCGCCTATGGCCTTTCCAACGGCGACGTTCGCGGCGTCTACTGCCCATCGCACAACAGCGAGCGCGCCGCGCGCTCGCACACTGCGATGCGCGGCGAGTGCGATGTCGTCTATGACCTGCCGTTGGCGGCTTGGAGACGCGCCGCGAGGCGTGGACGGCAGCCATCAGCCCGGCTGCCGATTACGCCGGCCTCGATTTCGGCGGCGATCGGCTTCTCGGAGAAACGGTGCTGGACTCGCTCCCGGGTAGGGCCTGAGCCGGCGGCGGGCCAGCGGCGGAGGGTGTCCCTCCGGATACGATCAACGGCTTGCCGCCTGACGCCATCCAAGGTAAATCCCCGGCAGTACCCGAGCGCCCTACCCTCGACGGCCTGGAGCAGAAGTGGGGCGAGGCGTGGGAGCGTGACGGTTGCTACAGCTTCGACCGCGACGCACCGCGCGAGCAGGTCTTCTCGATCGACACGCCGCCGCCGACGGTCAGCGGCTCGCTGCACGTGGGGCACGTCTTCTCATACACGCACACGGACGCCGTCGCGCGCTACCAGCGCATGCGCGGCCGCGCGGTCTTCTACCCGATGGGCTGGGACGACAACGGGCTGCCGACCGAGCGCCGCGTGCAGAATCACTTCGGCGTCCGCTGCGACCCGTCGGTCGCCTACGACCCCGCATTCACGCCGCCGGCGGAGCCTTCGGCAAAGGAGCCGGTGTCGGTCTCGCGCCCGAACTTCGTCGAGCTGTGCCTGCGCCTGACGGCTGAGGACGAGCGCGCCTTCGAGGAGCTCTGGCGCGGACTCGGGCTGTCGGTCGACTGGTCGATGACGTTCACGACGATCGGCGCGCGTGCACAGCGGATCTCCCAGCGCTCGTTCCTGGGGCTGCTGCAACGCGGCGAGGCTTACCAGCTCGAGGCGCCGACGCTGTGGGACGTGGACTTCCAGACGGCCGTCGCGCAGGCCGAGCTCGAGGACCGCGAGCGGCCGGGCGCGATGAACCGTGTGCGCTTTCACGTGGCGCCGTCGCGTGACGGCGGCGACGCCGAAGGCGCGGACGGTCCGGCGGACGCGACCGGCGCCGCAGCCCCCGGCGCTGACGCGCTGATCGAGACCACGCGGCCCGAGCTGATCCCGGCGTGCGTGGCGCTGCTGGCGCACCCCGACGACGAGCGCCAGCGCGAGCTCGTCGGGCGCGAGGTGCTGACGCCGCTGTTCGGGACGCGCGTGCCCGTGCTCACGCATCCGCTCGTCGACCCGGAGAAGGGCACGGGCCTGGTGATGGTGTGCACGTTCGGCGACCTCACCGACGTGGTCTGGTGGCGCGAGCTCGGGCTGCCGGTACGCTCGGTGCTCGGCCCGGACGGTCGCTTGACGGAGGTTCCGTGGGGCGCGCCCGGCTGGGAGTCGGAGGATCTCGATCGCGCGCGCAGCGAGTACGCGGAGCTGCAGGGCAAGTCGGTCAACCAGGCGCGCAGGCGCATCGTCGAGCTGCTCGAGCAGGCGGGCGAGATCGCCGGCGAGCCGACGCAGGTGACGCGCGCGGTGAAGTTCTTCGAGAAGGGCGAGCGCCCGGTCGAGATCGTCACCAGCCGCCAGTGGTTCCTGCGCACGATGCCTCACCGCGAGGAGCTGCTCGAGCGCGGCCGCGCGCTGCGCTGGCACCCGCCGTACATGCGCGCCCGCTACGAGGATTGGGTCAACGGGCTCACAGGCGACTGGTGCATCAGCCGCCAGCGCTTCTTCGGCGTGTCGTTCCCGCTCTGGTATCCGCTCGACGAGAGCGGCGCGATCCTCCACGAGCATCCGATTGCCGCGCGCGAGGATCAGCTTCCGGTCGACCCGTCCACGGACGTGCCCGAGGGTTATGCGCCCGAGCAGCGTGGGCAGCCGGGCGGCTTCGCCGGCGACCCGGACGTGATGGACACCTGGGCGACCTCCTCGCTGACGCCGCAGATCGCCGGTGGCGCGGGCGAGGACGAGGAACTGTTCGCGAAGGTCTTCCCGATGGACGTGCGCCCTCAGGCCCACGACATCATCCGCACGTGGCTGTTCACGACGGTGCTGCGCTCGCATCTCGACGAGGGCGTGCTGCCGTGGAGCGACGCGGCGCTGTCCGGCTGGGTGCTCGATCCGGATCGCAAGAAGATGTCGAAGTCAAAGGGCAACGTCGTCACGCCGATGCACCTCCTCGAGGAGTACGGCGCCGATGCGGTTCGCTACTGGGCGGCGAGCGGGCGCCCGGGCACGGACACGGCGTTCGACGCGCAGCAGATGAAGGTCGGCCGGCGCCTGGCGGTCAAGCTGCTGAACGCTTCGAAGTTCGCGCTCGCCGATCTGCCCCAGGAGGGCGACTCGCTCACCAGCCCGCTCGACCGCGCGATGATCGCGCGCCTCGCCGCGGTCGTCGCCGAGGCGACCAGCAGCTTCGAGGAGTACGACTACGCGCGCGCGCTCGAGCGCGTGGAGAGCTTCTTCTGGTGGTACTGCGACTACTACCTCGAGCTGGTCAAGGGCCGCCGCTACGACTCCGGCGAGTCCGATGGCGCGCGGGAAGGAGCCGCCTCGGTGAGCCGTGCCCTGCGCCGCTCGCTCTCGGTCTTCCAGCGGCTGCTCGCGCCGTTCCTGCCATTCGTCGCCGAGGAGGTGTGGTCGTGGTGGCAGGACGGCTCGATCCACCTCGCCGGCTGGCCCGAGGCCGGCGAGCTCGACAAGGCGCTCGGCGCGCAGTCGCAGCCGGGCGAGGACGATGCCCTGGCGCTCGCCGCCGACGTGCTGCGCGAGGTGCGCAAGGCCAAGTCGCAGGCCCGCCGCCCGATGCGCGCGCCGGTCGTGCGCGTGCGCGTGCACGACACAGCCGAGCGGCTGTCGGTGCTCGGGCTGGGCGCCGAGGACTTGCGCCAGGCCGGCGCGATCGAGACGCTCGAGCCAGTCGAGGCCGAGGAGCTCTCAGTCGAGGTCGAGCTGGCGGAGGAAGCCGAGTAGCGCCGGAGTGAGAGCAGGAGGAGCGGTGGGTGTGAAGTTCGGCCGGGGAGACGACGAGAGGGCAGTGCTCATCCTCGGGGAGGACGGTGGGCTCGGGGTGGCGCTCGCCCGGCGCCTGGAGCAGAGCAAGGTGGAGGTCGAGGCGGCCGCATCGCTCAGCGACAGTGAGATCTCGGCGTACCTGCGTCAGCGTCGCTGGAGCGCGGTTGCGGTCGTGACC
Organism: Solirubrobacterales bacterium; assembly: GCA_038240205.1. Lineage (GTDB taxonomy): Bacteria > Actinomycetota > Thermoleophilia > Solirubrobacterales > Solirubrobacteraceae > Palsa-744. Next base: position 13,207 of record JBBSDZ010000009.1, read on the forward strand.
CGGGACGACGTGCTCGCGCTGCGTCTCACCCTCCTCAGTGCGCACCTGCGACCCGACCTCCCGCTGTGGGTGACGATGTTCGACAGGACGATCACGCGAGAGCTCCGCCATGTCGTTCCGGCGGTCAACGTGATCTCGCCCTCGGAACTGGTCGCCGCCGAACTGGCGGAGCAGTGCGTGGCCGCGGCCGGAGGTGCCCTCGATGCTCGTCGCACCGGGATACGGCTCGTCGACGATGCGCTGAGGCTGCTCGTACGAGCAGGCGCCGGCTTGCTGATCGCGCTCCTGCTCGAGGCCGCGATAACGATGGTCGCCCTCCACGAGGGTGTGGTGGACGCGCTGTACTTCAGCACCCGGTCGGTCGCGACCGTGGCGAGCACGCCGGGCGCCGCGTCCGGTGCAGCCTGGTTCAAGCTGCTCTCGGCGCTGGATACGCTCGCGGCGCTGCTGCTCGTCGCGGTGTTCACCGCGGCGCTCGTGCGGCGCCTCAGTCGCCAGCGGCTGACGACGGTCCTGGGCCGGCGCGCCGCACCGGCGCGAGGTCACGTGCTCTTGATCGGATTCGGGCAGGTCGGCTTTCGCCTTGCTCAAGAGCTCCGCCGCCGCGACGTCGCCGTGCTGGGCGTCGAGCGCGACCCGGAGGCGCCCTGTGTTCGTCTGGCACGCGCTGCCGGCATCCCGGTGGCGCTGGGGCGGGGCGACGACCGCGAGGCGCTCGAGCGTCTTGGCATCCGCGGGTGTGCGGCAGTGGCGGCAGTGACCTCGACCGATCTCGTCAACGTCGCGGTCGGCCTCGCCGCAAGCGACCTGAAGCCAGGCATTCCGCTCGTGCTCCGCCTCGGCGACGGCGAGGTCGCGGCCGAGACCGACTCGCTGTTGCACCTGGGGCGGATCTGTGACGCGCACAAGATCGCCGCGGACACGCTGGTGCGAGGGCTCTGCGGCGGCGACCCGCCGGCCGCACGCGGGGATCGGCCGCCGGCCCCGCTCGGATAGGGTCCTGCCGATGAAGCGCACGCTGATAGCCGAGCTCCCGGAGCTGATCGGCGAGCAGGTGAGAATCCGCGGCTGGGTCCACGCCCTGCGCGATCAGAAGCGCGTGCAGTTCATCGTCCTGCGCGACGAAACGGGCCTTGCGCAGGCGGTTCTCCTCAAGGGCGACGAGCCGAGCGAGCTGAACGAGCGCATCTCGGCGCTGACGCCGGAGTCGGCCGTGACGCTCACCGGGACGCTGGCGGCTGACGAGCGCGTCAACCTCGGCGGGCTCGAGCTGAAGCTCGAGGAGCTGGAGGTCGACTCGCTGGCCGACCCGGAGGTGCCGATCGCGCCCGACTCGGCGCTCGACAAGCGGATCGACTGGCGCTACCTCGACCTGCGCCGCCCGGACCGCAAGCTGATCTTTGAGGTGCAGACGACGACCGAGCACGCGATGCGCGACTACTGGCGCAAAGAGCAGTTCATCGAGATCCACACGCCGAAGCTGATGGGCTCGGCGAGCGAGTCCGGCGCGGAGCTGTTCAAGGCGGAGTACTTCGACCGCATCGCCTACCTGGCGCAGTCGCCGCAGTTCTACAAGCAGATGGCGATGGCCGCGGGCTTCGGCAAGGTGTTCGAGATCGGGCCGGTGTTCCGCGCCAACCCGTCCTTCACCTCGCGCCACGACACGGAGTTCACGAGCGTCGACACGGAGATCTCTTGGATCGACTCGCACGAGGACGTGATGGCCTTTCAAGAGCGCTGGCTGGCGCACGTCCTCGGCGTGGTCAGGGAGGTGCACGGTGAGCAGATCGCGAGCACGTTCGACACCGAGCTGATCGTGCCCGAAGTTCCGTTCCCGCGGATCGCGCTGGAGGAGGCCAAGAACCTGCTGCGCGAGGCCGGTCACGACGCGCCTGGTCCCGAGCACGACCTCGATCCGCCGAGCGAGCGCGCGCTGTCGGCGATCGTCAAGGAGCGCCACGGTCACGAGTTCGCGTTCGTCACCGACTACCCGACGAGCGTGCGGCCCTTCTACCACATGCGCTATCCCGACCGGCCGACCGTGACCAAGAGCTTCGACCTGCTGTGGCGGGGCATAGAGCTCACCACTGGCGCCCAGCGTGAGCACCGCTACGAGCGCCTGCTCGAGCAGGCGCAGGAGAAGAAGGTCGACACCGGCCCGATCCAGTATTACCTCGACTTCTTCCGCTTCGGCGCCCCGCCGCACGGCGGCTTCGGCTTCGGGCTGACGCGGCTGCTGATGCAGATGCTCGGCCAGGACAACGTCCGTGAGGTGACCTTCCTGTACCGCGGTCCGCACCGGCTCGAGCCGTAGCCCAACGGCCCACTTTCGACAGCCGGCCCTTGATTTCTGGACGCCTGGCCTGTGTAGTACTGTGTAGAACCCCGAGGATCGGGGTATCAGCTACCCAAATCCCGGGTGGACGAACGTTCTAGGAGTTACGGATGGCTTCGCACAGCAAGACCAAACGCCTCGCACGCGTAGCGGTGGCGGTCAGCCTGATTCTGACCTTGGGCCTGATCCTTGGTGCGCTCCCCAGTGCGGGCCTGGGCATCCCGGTCCCGTCCGTCTCGCTCACGACATCCGTGGGGTCGGTGGCTCTCTCGACGCCGACCGTGCCGGTCAAAGTTCCAACGGTGCCGGTCAAAGTCCCGACCGTGCCCGTGAAAGTGCCGACAGTGCCGGTCAAAGTCCCAACGGTGCCCGTGAAAGTGCCGACAGTGCCGGTAAAAGCTCCCGCGGCCCCGCCGGTCAAAGTCAAAGTCCCGACAGTGCCGGTCAAAACTCCGACGGCCCCCACGAAAGCGCCGACCGTTCCGGCAAAACTCCCGGCGAAAACACCGACCACGCCCGTGAAAGCCCCCGTCAAAGCACCGAGCGGACCGGCGAAAGCCTCGCTGCCGTCGGTGAAAGCGGTGCCGCTGCCCGGAAAACCCACCGTCCCGGCGAAAGCTCCTGGAGTCGGATCGCTGAGCAGCGGCACATCGAATCGCGGCAGCGGAGGGGGCGCCGTATCGGGCGCCGGCGCGGGAGCTGGACCGGGGTCGCTCGGAGAAACGAATGCCACGTACGGTGAAGCCCCGGGCGCCTATGGCGAAGCGCCGACGCCAGGCGCCGGCGGCGGGTCGCCCCTGCCGGAAGGCCGAGGCACCGACGCACGCACGCGGGCGCGCATGGCTCGCCAGCGCGCCCTGGTCGCGGCCGTGGCGCAGTTGCAGGGATGCCTCGCCACGCTTCCCGACCGCCAGCGCGAACTGCTCGAGCTGCGCACCGGCGTCGGCGCAACGCGCCCGCTCGGCCTCGCCCAGCCGCTCGGCCCGCGCGCCGCGGCCGCGCGATTGCACCTGAAAGCCGGCCGCGTCGCGAACCTGGAAAGGCAGGCGCTCGACAGCCTGCGGCGCGCCGGCGAGACGCACATGTGCGGAGGCATGGGCGGGGCCGTTGCCAACGTGCTTGCGTTCATCAGTTCCGGCTTCGGCGGCGGCGAAGGCACAGGTGCCGGCGCGAGAGGGGGCGTCGAGGCAGTCAGCTACAGCGCGCCTCCCCCGCTGCAGCGCGTGAAAGCAGCGCAGCCTTCCGTGCTGGGCGGCCTGCTCGGCGCGGACATCTCGCCGCTCGTGAGCGACGTCACCCTGATCCTGCTGCTGCTGCTCACGGCGGCCGTCGCGGTCAGCCTCGTGCTCGCCGATGCCGCCGGCAAAGGGCCCCGTCACGAGGCTTGGCGCCGGCGCATCATCAACCGGGCACCCTGGCTGCGCTGAGAGCTCGCGCCGTGTGCGATGCTCGGGATCGACCGGCTCCGATCGAGCGCGCGACCGCACCGATCGGCGCGACATCGACAAGCGAGGAGGCAGGCTGTGCCCGCTCCATACACGCTTCAGCAGCTCTCCGACGTCGAGGACTCGGCGCCTAAATTCGGATTCGAGGGGATGGGGGAGGCCCACTTCGCCAAGGGCGACCTCGACACCGAGCAGACCGGCGTCAGCCACCACCGCCTGAATCCGAACAAGCGCCAGCCGTTCGGGCACAAGCACGAGAAGGCCGAGGAGGTCTACGTCGTGATCTCCGGCTCTGGTCGGCTCAAGCTCGACGAGGAGATCATCGACGTCAAGCAGCTCGACGCAATTCGCGTCGCCGCGACCGTCACTCGTGCTTTCGAGGCCGGGCCCGACGGCCTCGAGATCCTCGCCTTCGGCGCGCGCCACGACGGCGACGGCGAAGTGATTCAGGACTGGTGGAGCGATTGACGCGGGCGACGGCTACGGCGAGCTGAAGGGGGCACTGCGCGTTCGCGCGATGCGGTCGAAGTGGCTCGTCGCCTCGGCCGTGCCGATCGGATCGAGCAGGCACTCGTGGACGAGCTCCTCGGCCTCCGGGTAGCCGGTGGCGCGGATTTCCTCAGCCGCCGAGGCGTAGTCGTAGCTCGTCTGTCGCATTGAGATCTCCGGGCCGAGCATCAGCCAGTAGGCGCCCGGCGCATCCTCGTAGGGCATGCCGACGCTGCCGGCATTGAGGAATCGACGGCCCCCGGCGCGTCGGTCGAGCTGCACGTGAGTGTGGCCGGCGACGACGATGTCCGCCGCGGTATCCGCGAGCGCTTCGAGGAGCTGCTGCTCGTGGGTGAGCGTCGTGACGATCTCTTCGTCGCTGCGCGGGGTCGCGTGGCACAGCGCAATTTCGCTGAGGCCTTCGACCGCGAGCTCGACGAACGGCTCGAATGTCGCGAGCAGCTCGCGGTGGCGCGGGGAGAGGCGTGTTGCCGCCCACCGGCTCATTAGCTCCGGCGGGCTCGGGTCCTCGCTCGTGGCGAGTGCGCCTGCTCCCCATCGCTCGTAGGCGTCGACCAGCTCGCGGTCGCAGTTGCCACGCACAAAGCGCACGCGCTCGCCGAGCTGTGCCAGTCGGTCCAGGGTCTCGGCCGGCATCGGGCCGGAGGCGACATCTCCCCCGGCGACGATCAGATCCGCGGCCGCGACGTCCGGCTCCTCGAGCACGGCGTCGAGCGCCGGCAGGTTGCCGTGGATGTCGAACAGGCATGCGACGCGCATGAGGCGATCCTCGCATGCTCGCGCGTCGGGGCGCAGCGGCTTGGGGCGCGGCAGCGCGATCCGGCTCAGGCGGATCGCAGCGAGGTGGCGAGGCTGCGAGCGAGCGCCTCGATGGACGCCGCCGACAGCTCGCCCCTGCGGTTGAGCCTCTGATGTTCCCGTAACCACGTGGCACGCGGGCTCGTGAGCTCCCACCGCGTACGCGCGCATGGCAGCGGTGCTCCGCCACAGCGAAAACGTTGCGACGAGGCTCGGCGGGCGCCCCAGACCCGAGTCGGCGTTCATCCGCTTTCGCCCGTACGACGCCGTGGGCACCTGGGACGGGGTCGAGCCGCTTGCCGCGGCGCAGCAGCAGAGCCCGACGAGCCCCGTCGCTGCCTAACTGTCGATCCGGAACGCCTCCGCAAGCAGCTCGTAGGACCGCCGCCGCGCCTGGTGGTCGTAGAGGATGTTGACGGCGATCACCTCGTCGGCGCCGTATTTGGCCGCGACGTCCTCCAGCTCGGCGCGCACGGCCGCGGGCGTGCCGACGACGGCGCGGCGTTTACCCCCCGGCGGCCCTGGCGCCCTCGGCGCACGCTCCTCGCTCGCGAGCCACGCGAGCGCCTTCTCGGGCGGCGGCACGGCGATCAGTTCCCCGCGCCGCAGCAGGGTGAATGTCATCCGACCGCTGGCAGCCAGCCGCTGCGCCTCCTCGTCACTCTCGGCACAGATCACCCACGCGGCAACAGCGGTCACGGGCCGCGCGTCGCTGTGTTCGTGTTCGGCGAAGCGTTCGCGGTAGAGCGCTGCGATCTCGGCGCCGCCGGCGTTGATGAAGTCGGCAAACGCGTAGGGCAACCCGAGCTCGGCCGCCCAGATGGCGCTCTGCTGTGAAGAGCCGAGCAGCCACGGCTCAGGCAGCTCCGGGCGTCCGGGCAGCGTCTCGGCCAGCCGCGTGAAGGGGTGGTCGGCGGGCAGCTCGTCTTTGAGGTACGCGAGCAGCTCGGCGAGCTGCTGAGGGAAGTCGTCGGGCGCGGCCTGTCGGCGGTCGCGCTGCAACGCGAAGGTCGTCATCGGATCGGTGCCGGCGGCACGCCCGAGCGCGAGGTCGATGCGCCCGGGGAACAGCCCGGAGAGCAGGCTGAACGTCTCTGCGACCTTGAACGGGCTGTAGTGCGGCAGCATCACGCCGCCGCTGCCGACGCGGATTCGCGAGGTCGCGGCGGCGATCGGGCCGATCAGCGCCTCGGGGCTGGGCCCGGCGAGCATCGGCCCGCCGTGGTGCTCGGCCACCCAGTAGCGGTGATAGCCGAGTTCGTCGCACAGGCGCGCGAGGTCGATCGTGTTGTGCAGCGCTTGTGAGCCGGTCGAGCCCTCGGCGATCGGCGACTGGTCGAGCACTGACAGGCGAAAGGGCGGTGTCATCACGCCTACGGTAGAGCGAAGCGCGCGCGCCACCTGCTCCGCTCCGCCCTAGACTTGGGGCATGAGCGATCGATCGTTGCAGTGACGACGGGTTCGGCATTGCGCGCGGACCCGGCACTGCCCGTCGACGGTGCCCTGCAGCGGGATGGAGTCCTCCCCGCGCAACGCCTGCGCGATGCAGTATCGCGCGAATGGCTCACCGCTGGGCAGTGGCGCGTCCCTGCCGAGTCCGTCCAACCCGCGAGCATCGACCTGCGCTTGGGAGAGCGCGCCTGGGCCCTGCGCTGCAGCTTCCTTCCGGACAGCGACTCAACGGTTGAGCAGAAGGTCGAGGACCTGGCGTTTGAAGAGATCGACCTGCGCGACGGAGCGACGCTCGAGCGAGACCGCCCCTACCTCGTTCCGCTGATCGAGGAGCTCCGCCTCCCGGGCGACCTTCGTGCGAAGACGAACCCCAAGAGCTCGACCGGACGCCTGGACGTGTTCACACGCGTCCTCACCGACCGCAGCCATCGCTTCGACGAGATCGCCCCGGGCTACCACGGCAAGCTCTTCCTGGAGATCGTCCCGCGCACGTTCGCGATCCGCGTCAAGACCGGCCTGGCGCTCAACCAGGTCCGCCTGATCGCCGGCGACGGGCGGCTCAAGGATCAGGAGATGCTGGAGCTCCACCGGGAGACGCCGCTGCTCTACCGGGATACCGAGCCGCTCGCGCAGTCCGCCCTCTCCGTCGGCGACGGCCTCTTTCTCAGCCTCGACGCCTCCGGTGGTTCGGAGAGCATCGTCGGCTACCGAGCAAAGAAGAACAGCCTCCCGATCGACCTCACCAAGGTCGGCATCCTGCGCTGGCAGGACTACTGGGAGCCGGTCCACCCGGAGGCCAAGCAGCGCATCGTCCTCGAGCCGGAGATCTTCTACCTGCTGCTCTCCGCCGAGGGCGTCAGCATCCCCCCCGCCTACGCCGCGGAGATGATGGCCTACGACCCCACCGCCGGCGAGCTGCGCACGCACTACGCAGGCTTCTTCGATCCGGGTTTCGGCTTTCACCGCGACGGCACCCCTGGTGGCAGCCGCGCTGCGCTCGAGGTCCGTGCGCGCGACGTCTCGTTCATGGTCGAGCACGGCCAGCCCGTATGCAAGCTCGCCTTCGAGCGCATGGCCGGGGAGCCCGACGTGCTCTACGGCGCGGACGTCAAATCGAACTACCAGGGCCAGCAGACCATGCTCAGCAAGCACTTTCTCGAGCAGCCGGCCGGGTAGCCGCTCCGCTCACGTCCCGTCCGCACCCCCATCTACTTTCAATGCATGCTCTTGAACGAGCTCACAGACGGCGCGGAGATCGACCAGGTTCTGCTGGTTCGCGGGTCCGAGCGCAGGCAGCGCCGCGACGGTGGCGACTACCTGAGATTGCAGCTCGGCGACCGCACGGGAGCGCTCGTGTGCATGGTCTGGGACGAGCTCCCGGAGGTCGAGAAGCTGGCCCGCGCAGGGGCCCCGATCCGCGTGCGCGGCCGCTACACGGTGCACCCCAGATTCGGGCCTCAGATCAACCTCAGAGGCCTGCAAGAGCCGGAGGCTGACAGCTTCAATATTGATGATCTGCTCGATGGGCCGGTACGCAGCGCCGAGCAGATGGAGCGTGAGGTCCGCGAGCTGATTGCCACGATCCAGGAGCCGCACCTGCGGATCCTGCTCGAGCGGGTGTTCGGGGAGGACTCGGAGATGTGGGCGGGCTACCGCGTGGCGCCGGCGGCGAAGTACTACCACCAGGCCTACCAGCACGGGCTGCTCGAGCACTGTCTCGGCGTCGCGCAGGCGGTCAGCGCGATCAGCGCGACGTTTCCGGGCATCGATCGCGACGTTGCGGTCACGGGCGCGCTGCTGCACGACATCGGCAAGCTCGAGGCCTACACGGACGACCCCCAGAACATCGACCTGACCGACGCGGGCCGGCTGCTCGGGGAGATCCCGCTCGGCTACTACCGCATCCGCCGTGCGATCGAGGACATCGACGGCTTCCCGGCGGATCTGGCGCAGGCGGTCGGCCACATCATCCTCTCCCACCACGGCACGCTCGAGCACGGCAGCCCGGTGGTTCCGTGTACGCGCGAGGCGACGCTCGTGCACCACATCGACAACCTCGGCGGCCGCCTCGGCAGCTTCGACCGGATCGAGAAGGAGCTCGCGCCCGGGGCCTGCTGGTCGGGATTCGACCGCGCGATCGGCGGCGGCGCCTACTTCGCGAGCCGTGGAGTGGCAGCGGGCGATGCTGCGGAGGCCGTCCAGGCCGAGCCGCAGGAGATTCCCGCGCCTGTGCCCGCCACCGCGGTCGCCGAGTCCCCGGAGGCGCAGCTCGGCCACCCACCCGAGCCGCAGCCCGGCCACCCGCCGGAGGCCGAGATCGGCCAGCAGATCGCGCTCCCAGGAGCGCCCGCACGCGAAGCGGCCTGAAACCCCGCAAATAGCGCCGGGCGAGCGGGCCCGCCGCTAACCGTCTCGCCGTCGGCCTCTATCGTGGGCCGCTATGGCAAAGGACACCGAGAAGCTGATCCGCCAGCTGTCGCTGATCTCCTACCTGATGGCCGAGCGACGCCCGGTCACGGCGCTGGAGATCCGCCGCGACGTCGAGGGCTACAGCGGTATGAACGAAGACGCGTTTGCGCGGCGCTTCTACGCGGACCGCTCGGAGCTGGAATCGCTGCGCATCCAGCTGACGGTCGAGCGCCCGGCGGACGGCGCGGCGGAGCAGGAGAACTACTCGCTGCGCCCGGAGAACTTCCACCTTCCGGCAATCGCGTTCGACGACAAGGAGCTGGCGGCGCTACAGACGGCGCTGAGCCTGCTCGACGGCGAATTCGCCTACGCCGAGCCGCTGCGCCTGGCGCTGCAGCAGATCACGTGGGGGCGCCCGAGCCCGCTGCGCGCACCCGAGCAGCGCTCGGTCGCACTCGGGATCACCGCCTCGGCCGGCGGACATGAGCTCTCAGCGCGCTTGGCGAAGGTCGAGACGGCGATCTTCCGCAACAAGACGATCCTGTTCGACTATTACACGATGGAGCGCGACGAGGTCGGCCCTCGCCGCGTCGACCCGTACCACCTGCTGTTCCAGGGCGGGCAGTTCTACCTGCTCGGCTACTCGCACGAGCGCGAGGCGATCCGCGTGTTCCGCCTCACGCGCATCCGCGGCAAGGTCTCCTACGCGACGAAGGCCGAGCACGACTTCCGCCGCCCGGAGGACTTCGATCCACGTGCGTACGCGAACCGTGCGGACTGGCAGCTGGGCGACGAGCGAGGGGTGGCGGAGGTGCTCGTAGCGGAGCGCATCGCCTGGCAGGTCGAGCGCCACTTCGGCCGCTACGGCGAGATCGAGCAGGCGGGCGGCGGCGACACGCTCTTCCGCACCGGCTACTCCAACCCGCGCGGGGTCGTCTCATGGGTATTCGGCCTTGGCGGAAACGCCCGCCTACAGGGCCCTGACGAGCTGACACGCGACTTCGCACGGCGGCTGAAGCTGCTGAAGGACCGCCACGGCAAGAAGCTGCCAGGGGCCGATGCGACGGCGACGCCGGCCGCCGCTGCAAGCGCGCGCAGCGCGGCGCCGGCGCGCAGCCGCGGCGCAGGACGCAGGGGAGGCGCTGAGGCAGACGGCGACGACGCCGCCAACGGCCGCCCGGAGGCAGCGATCCGCCCGGAGCGCTTCGCGCGCCTGGTGACGCTCGCGAGCATTCTCATCCGCGCCGGGCGCGCCGGTGAGAAGGTCTCGGTCGCGGAGGTGTGCGAGCGCCTGCAGCTGAGCGAGGAGGAGCTGCACGAGGACGTCAACGTGCTCAACGTCGTCAACTTCGGCGGCGGCTCCTACGTCCTCTATGCGGAGATCAACGAGCAAGAGGGCACGATCGACGTCGATCCGGAGCCCTACAGCGACAACTTCGACCGCCCGGCGCGGCTGTTGCCGGTAGAGGCGAAGGCGCTCGTGGCAGCGATCGACCTGATCGGCGAGCACATCCCGGAGGGCTCCCTGGCCTCGGCGCGCGAGAAGATCGTGGCGGCGCTCGGCGAGGACCCGATGGAGCAGGGCCTGCAGGTGGCGCGCGCGGGCGGCGACGACACGGGCGTCGCGCGCGAAGTGTCCGAGGCGATCGTCGATCGCAAGCTCGTGGAGCTCGAGTACTTCAAGGAGAACGAGGACGATCTCGTCACGCGCCGCGTCGAGCCATACGCGCTGACGAACGGCCGCGAGGGCTGGTACGTCGCCTCGTTCGACCCTGAGCGCGAAGGCATGCGCCACTTCCGCCTGGACCGCATCAAGCAGGTGACGATCACCGACGAGAGCTTCGAGCCGCGCCCGGAGGTCGACCCGGCGGCGGAGGTGGACGGCTGGCTGCGCACAGGCGAGGTACAGGCGTCGCGCAGCGCGCGCGTGTGGGTTGCGCCGGAGCGGGCGCGCTGGGCGCGCGAGGCGCGGCGCGTGGTCGAGGAGCGCAGCGACGGCGCCGTCGTGGTCGAGCTGAGCTTCGCCGGCGTCGACTGGCTCGTGCGCGAGATCCTGCGCGAAGCGGGCGACGCTGCGGTGCTCGAGCCGCAGGATGCCCGCGAGGCCGTGCGCGCGGCGGTCGATCGTCTCGGCGCCGCGCAGGGCGGCTCCGCGCCGGCGCGCGCGAAGGGCCGGCGGGCGAAGCTGCAACCGGCTTGATCGCAAGCGACTTGACAATAGGCTTCCACCGTTGAGCAGGCGCGATCAGATCGAGATGTCAGCGGCCGAGGTGGCCAACTTCTTCGCGGAGGAGCGCACGGTCACGTGCGCGACGACGGGGCCGCGCGGCTGGCCGCACCTGATGCCGCTCTGGTACGTGCTGCGCGGGCACTCGGCAGGCGAACCTGGCCCGCGCATCTGGTCGTGGACGTACGGCGCCTCGCAGAAGGTCAAGAACCTCGAACGCGACCCCCGTGCGACGCTGCAGGTCGAGGCGGGCGAGGAATACGGCGAGCTGCGTGGCGTGATGCTCGAGTGCGATGTCGTCGTGCATCGCGAAATCGCCGACATCGTGCGCCTGGGGGCGGAGATCATGATGCGCAACTCGGTGCCGCGCGGAGAGGCGCCGCCGAGCGAGCTGCCGGAGGGCGCGCGCGACGCGGTGGCTGCCCAGGCGGGCAAGCGCGTGGGCCTGGAGTTCGTCGAGCTGCGGCGCGCGAGCTGGGACCATCGCAAGCTGGGCGGGACCTACTGAGCCGATAGGCTCCTGCCGCGATGGAGCCGCTCAAGGGACTGATCCTCTCCGGAGGCAAGGGCACGCGCCTGCGCCCGATCACGCACACGAGCGCCAAGCAGCTCGTGCCGGTGGCGAACAAGCCGGTCCTCTTCTACGGCATCGAGGCGATGGCCGAGGCGGGAATCGAGGAGGTCGGCATCATCATCGCCCCCGACACGGGTCCTGAGATCGAACAGGTCGTGGGCGACGGCTCGCAGTTCGGCCTGCGCATCACCTACATCCTCCAGGACGAGCCGCTCGGCCTCGCGCACGCGGTGCTCACGGCGGAGCAGTTCCTCGGCACGAGCCCGTTCGTGATGTACCTCGGCGACAACCTGCTGCAGGGCGGCATCTCCGACCTAGTAGCGGCCTTCCGCGAACACGAGCCGGACGCGCTGATCCTGCTCACGCCGGTCCCGGACCCGGAGAACTTCGGTGTGGCCGAGCTGGCCGACGCGCCGGCCGGTCAGACGGGCGGCGTCGTGCGCCTTGTCGAGAAGCCGAAGAAGCCGGCGACCGACCTGGCGCTCGTCGGCGTGTACATGTTCACGAGCCAGATCCACGACGCGGCGCGTGCGATCGAGCCCTCCAAGCGCGGCGAGCTGGAGATCACCGACGCGATCCAGCATCTCGTCGATGGCGGCAAGCGCGTGGAGCCGCACATCGTGCGCGGCTGGTGGAAGGACACCGGGCGCCTGGAGGACATGCTCGAGGCCAACCGCCTGATCCTCGACAACCTCGTCGAGCGCATCGACGGCGAGCTGATCGACTCGCGCGTGGACGGGCGTGTGGTGATCGAGAAGGGCGCGAAGCTTGAGCGCACGACCGTCCGCGGTCCGGCGGTGATCGGCAAGGACGCGCGCCTGTGCGACTCCTACATCGGCCCGTACACGGCGATCGGCGAGCGCTGTGAGATCTCCAGCTCGGAGGTCGAGCACTCGATCCTGCTCGCCGGCAGCTCCGTCTCAGACCTCGACGGCCGCATGGAGTCCTCGCTGCTCGGGCGCAACGTGACCGTTCGCCGCGGCGCGCTGCAGCCGCGCGCTTACCGCTTCATGGTCGGGGACAACTCCGACATCTCGATCCTGTGAGGCTGCTCGTGACAGGCGCGGCCGGGATGCTCGGCCACGACGTCGCGCGCGCGGGCGAGCGCTCGGGTCACGAGCTGATCCTGGTCGACCTGCCGGAGGTGGACATCACCGATCCGCCCGGGCTCGACGCCTACCTCGATGGCCAGCAAGAGCAACGCGGTGGGCTCGATGCGATCGTCAACTGCGCCGCGTGGACGAACGTCGACAGTGCGGAGTCCAATCAGGAAGCGGCGCACGCGGTCAACGCCGACGGCGCCGGCAACCTCGGCCGCGCGGCGGCGCGGATCGGCGTGCCGCTGCTGCACCTCTCCACGGACTACGTCTTCGACGGCACGGCTCCGCTCGACGCCGACGGCAAGCCGCGCGCGTACGTCGAGACCGACCCGACCGGCCCGGTCTCGGTCTATGGCTCGACGAAGCTCGAAGGTGAGCAGCAGGTGCTCGCGGCCTCGCCGCGCCACACGGTCGTGCGCACGGCGTGGCTGTACGGCATCGGCGGGCCGAACTTCGTCGAGACGATGCTGCGCCTCGCGGGCGAGCGCGACGCGGTGCAGGTCGTAACCGACCAGATCGGCTCGCCGACGTGGTCGGGGCACCTCGCGCCGGCGCTGCTGGGCATGCTCGAGCGCGAGGTCAGCGGGCTCGTGCACCTGACGGGCAGCGGCGAGACGTCGTGGAACGGCTTCGCGCAGGAGATCTTCCGCCAGGCGGAGGTGCAGTGCGCGGTCGAGCCGGCGAGCAGCGAGGAGATGGCGCGACCGGCGCCGCGCCCGGCCTGGTCGGCGCTCGAGAGCGAGCGCGAGGACGTGCTGCCGATGCCCGACTGGCGCGACGGCCTGGCGGGGTATCTAGCAGCCAAGGCTGGGATGATGAGGGCATGAGACTTCTCGTTTGCGGAGGCGCGGGCTTCATCGGCTCGACGTTCGTGCGCCAGCGCGTGCTGGAGCATGGCGACGAGGTGACGGTGCTCGACAAGCTCACGTACGCCGGCCGCGAGGAGAACTTCCGCGACTTCGCCGACCACGCGTCGTTCCGCTTCGTGCGCGGCGCGATCGAGGACCCGGCGGCCGTGGCGAGCGCAATCGAGGCGGCCCAGCCGGAGGCGATCGTCAACTTCGCTGCCGAGACGCACGTGGACCGCTCGATCGCCGAGCCGGACGCGTTCGTCTCCACGCACGCGCTCGGCACGTACGTGCTGCTGGAGGCAGCGCGCGCCGCGGAGCTTCGCTACGTACAGGTCTCGACAGACGAGGTCTACGGCTCGATCGAGGACGGGTCGTTCACGGAGGAGTCGCCGCTGCGACCCTCCTCGCCCTACTCGGCGACGAAGACGGGCGCGGATCTGCTCGTGCAGAGCTACTTCCACACGTACGACCTGCAGGCACTGATTGCGCGCGGCTCGAACAACTATGGCCCGAACCAGTACCCGGAGAAGCTGATTCCGCTGATGATCCTCAACGCGCTGCACGGCGATCGCCTGCCGGTGTACGGCGACGGGATGCAGGTGCGCAACTGGATCCACGCGAGCGACTTCTCGCGCGCGATCGGACACGTGCTCGAGCACGGCGTCCCCGGCGAGGTCTACAACGCGGGCGGCCCGGACGAGGAGACGAACATCGACGTTGTCAAGCGCATCATCGCCGCGACGGGCGCGGAGGAGTCGCAGATCGAGTACGTCGCCGACCGCCCCGGCCACGACCGCCGCTACTCGCTCTCCTCAGAGAAGGTGCGTGCGCTCGGCTGGAGCCCGCAGGTGCGCTTCGGCGAGGGCTTGGAGCAGACGGTCGCGTGGTATCGCGACAACCCGTGGTGGTGGGAGCCGATCCGCTCGGGCGATTACCGCGCGTACTACGAGCGCCAGTACGGCCGCGCCCTCGGCTGATCCCGCGGCGCGGAGCTCCATCGCAAGATCGGTGCAGCGCTTGCTTGGCGAGGGGCCTCAGACGGGGTGTGACGATTGTCTGTGGACGTTTTGTCCGTCGAAAAGTTCGCCGAGAACCTGCGCCGCCACCGCGAAGCATCCGGTCTCTCCCAAGAGGCGCTCGCGAACGCGTGCGAGCTTCACCGCACGGAGATCAGCCTGCTGGAGCGCAGCAAGCGCTCGCCGCGGCTGGAGACGATCGTGATCCTCGCGCGGGGGCTCGGATTGTCCTCGTCGGCTGAGCTGCTCGCCGGCATCAACTGATCTGGCAGACTGCGCTCCGCCCTGGCCGGGCCGGCGTTCGCCGGCTGGTCTCAGCCGAGCGCTGAGATCTTCCACTTGCCGCTCTCCTTGACGAGCGACACTGTGGAGGGGCGGTTCTTGCCGGAGAACTTGCTCGCCACCTTGGCGACGGCGGTGTCCCCGGTCACCTTGACCGAGTCGACGGTGATTTCAAAGGAGTCGATCTCGGTGAGCTGGCCTTTGACCGCCTGCTGACAGCCGCCTTTGGCGGCGCCGAGCCTGGTCACGACCGCGCTCGCGAGGTCGTTCTTGCAGACCTTCGTCTCATCGCCTGCCGTCACGTCCGTCTGTAGCGCTTTGATCGTTTCGGCGGCCTTCTTCGATTCGCCTTTGAGCCCGGACGTGGAGACGGTCTTGGCGCACGCGGACATGCCGAGCGCGAGCAGCGGGGCGCACAGCAGGGCGAGGGCGCGCTTGGCGAGCAGGGGCATACCGGCCGCGAAGAGTACGCGACCGGACCGGGCGACGGTCCCTCCTCGCCCGGTCCGGCGCGCGTTACGCGGCTTGCCGATCAGCTCTGCTCGTCGTCCCGGCGGAAGCCGAGGCGCGCGGAGATGCGGTCGGCCGTAGAGACGAGGTGCGGGCCGAGCGCGTCGACGAGCTCGCCGAGCGAGATCAACGAGCTGGGGACGGCGATGTCTACGGCCGCCACCACGTCGCGCGACTCGTTGCGCACGGGGGCGGCGATCGAGTAGAGGTCCTTCGCGAGCTCTTCGTCATCGACGGCGAAGTTGGCCTCGCGCACCTCGTTCAGCTCGTCGCGCAGCGCTTTCTTGGAGGTGATCGCGTTGGGACCCTGTTTGGTCAGCTTCATCGCGCCGATCAGCTCGCGCTGGTCGGACTCGGGCAGGTTGGCGAGCAGCAGCTTGCCCATCGCCGTGCAGTAGGCGGGCAGGCGCGAGCCGATCCGTACATCTGCGTTGACGTTGCCCTGGTTGCGCCGAAAGCTGCGCGCTCGATCGACGTAGAGGATCTCGGCACCGTCGAGCACGGCGAGGCTGATCGTGTAGGAGGTCCGCTGGCGCAGCTCCTCCAGGTAGGGCTCGGCGTGCTCGCGCAGGCCTGTCGAGTTGAGCGCCGACATGCCCAGATCGGTCACACGCAGGCCGAGGCGGTACTTGCGTGAGGCACCTTGCTCTAGGTAGCCGAGTGCGAGCAGCGTGATCACGTAGCGGTGCGTGGTTGAGCGGCTCATGCCGAGCTCGTCGGCGATGTCGGCGATGCCGAGCACCGGGCGCTTGGGCGTGAAGCAGCTGAGGATCGCCAGGCCGCGCTCGAGCGATTGGGAGTAGCGCGGCTCGCGCAGGCTGGGGATCGACCACGCCGGCTCGCGCGTGGTCGCTGCTTTTGGAGCTTTTGAGGTGGTTCTGGGCATGTGTGTTTCTTCCCTATCCGTTGCTTGGGGCTTAGGGGGCTCTTCCTCGTCCAGGAAAAATCCCTCGCTTGCGCGGTCGCGATGGCTCTCGCGACGGCGCCGGACGATCATAAACAGTCTGGTTTTGGAGAGCGACTGCCGGGCGCAAGAACTGGGATGTTCCGCCCTCGTACGGACGGACTAGGCTGGGCCGGTCTGTGCCCCCGTGCTGCGGCCCGAGGGCGAGAGTCAAGCTCTCCGCCATCCGACTGCTCAAGGGAGTGCGCTACGGCCGCGGGATCAACGTCGGCCATAACCAGGTCTCGCTGATCATCAGCCGCCTCGTCGGAATACAAGGCCTGCCCGAACGCAAGCTCCTGCGCGCAGCGCGGCGCTCGCAGAGCGACTCGCTCGATCTCGTGCGCCGGCGATTCACGCGATTCACAGCAGAGGCGCCGGATCGGCCCTGAATGACCGGTATCACCGAGCACCCCTCGAGGGAGGGCGAGGTCTACTGCTGCGGGCACTCGACGGCTTCTCGCGTAGCCTGGTCGATCGAGTGCAGCCAGACAGCGCTACTGGCCTCTAACGCGCTCGGTATCGCGATCAGACGACGCACCCCGAGCCCCGCCGGGATCATCCATAACGACACGCGGTGCAGTCGTGGGTCTTCAGCCAAGAGAGCCGCGACGCCGGCCTGGGACCTTCGACGGGCCCAGTCGGCGCGCGTTCGATAACGCGATCGCCGGAGCGCGCCTAGGTAGGCGCGCGTGCGAGTCGAGCTGCTCAGCAGGAAGCGATGGGAGACACGGGTTGAGCTCGCCGGGACGATGGAGGAATACATCGAGACCTGGCACAACACCAAGCGGCGACACAGCGCGCTGAGATGTTCACATCAACCGAATACGAGAACCAATGCAACACCACGGCATCGCCCCCAGATTCCAGAGCTGCGGCCCCACGGCACCAGGGTCAGATCGGAGTCTCCCTGGAAGTCGGTCGGCCTCAGGAAGATTCAAGCTAGTCCCTCTCCCTGATCCACGTCTCCTACTTTCGGCCTAGTCCTATCTGCGCCTAAACCCAGCATTTGCAGGATGATTCATACCCACAGCCAAGCTCCGTACGCTCCGATTTGAGAAGGCATCTTGACCGGAGTCGTCCATCGGTCTCATCCTTCATGGCCGTCGCCCCACTCCTAGGCCCAGCCGCTCTGGTGCTGGTTGGAGTGCGGTGACGAAAGACGAAACGCCATGGTGACCAAACCACCACTCGGCGTCGTCCAGCTAACAACCCCGGCTCGCAGCCGGGCAACTGGAGGTAAAAGTCAATGTCCAAGATCAAGCTCGTGCTGTTGAGTGCTCTCGCCGTCTTCGCCGTCGCAGGCGTCGCTTCGGCAACCGCGTCAGCGCACGAATTCAAAATCGAAAAAAAAGGCATCGTTGCTGATGAAAGCATCTCTGGCTCCAGCAAAACCTCGGTGCTAGAAAGCAAAATTAGCGGCAAAGCGTTCAAGCTGAAATGTACATCGGACACCTTCACTGGAACGATCAAAGCCGGCGGCAAAGACACAGGCACTGTCACGTTCAAAGGCTGCACAGTCGATGAACCGGCAGAAGGCTGCCTCGTCGAAGGCGGCGAAATCAAAGCGAAAGTCAACAGCGAACTTATTGGTGCGGCTAAACCTGTAAAAGAGTTATTCACACCAGAAGTAGGAGAAACGTTCGCAACGTTCACGCTGACGACCTGTGCGCTCAAAGGGAAATACGAAGTAAAAGGCTCACAAGAATGCGACCTGCCGGAAGGCGAAACAGAAAAAGTTGAACACTCGATCGATTGCAAAAAAGCTGGCAGTAAACTCAAACTAGGCAAAGAAGCGGCTTCATACGAAAGCCTCGAGGAAAAAGTGGTCACCAAAAGCAAACTGAACTGGAGCGCGATCTAAAAGACCGTGACGCTCCGGGACTGAAGGGACAGGAGGCCGGCGCACCGGCCTCCTGTCCCATTTTCGGCCCAGCAGACATTCGGCTAGTAGTGTTGGTTTGCGAGCATCGGGACGTGAAGCGGTTGTCGCAGTCGGCACAGGGGCTTCGCCCGGGCGTGCGGTGGCGCCGTTGGTGAGGCTCACTCTCAGACCGAGGGGGCGGGGCTCGAGTAGGACGAGAGGAAGTCGCGCCCGCATCACGGGCTACCACATCTCCCCGTACTCAGGCTCAACTGCCCTTCCCATTCGGAGGCCCGCGCCACTTGGGAAGATGCCCAAGCACAACCACTAAAGCTCGCGGCCGGAACTGTCAACGCCGATGGGGAGCAAGCCACCCGAGCCGAACCCCCCAGAGCTCCGGAACCGGCAGAGTCGCTGCCGTGGGCGCGCCCTCTCGGGAGAGTCGGTCGGCCCGACTTGCTTCTCGGGCGCACCACCTTGCTACGCGGCATCGCAGGCCGCGGCGGGCCACACGTCTCCGACTCAGAGCGCCCCGGCGAAGCGCCGAACCTTCCCTGCATCCCCGCGGTTTCCTGCTTTTGCATCCGGCTGGGGAGGCGCCCGACCCTTGCGGTCATGCATTGACGACTACCGCAACCTATTCGATGGTGGTGCTCGGCGGATCGCGTGGTCTTGCTTCTGAGTCCTAGTGGTTTGCCGGACACAAGCGAGCCGGCCGAGCATGGTTGGACAGGCCGGCTCTCCACATACAATCGCCCAGATCAGGGCGGTACGGAGGTTTGACCGAATGAGAGTGAGAAACACGAGTGGACGGCCGTTCCCTGGTCCGCAACTCTTACGCGGCGGCCCGACGAAGGTCACTGGCTGCAGCATGGCGGGCCAGCTTAGGAGCATTCCACATTGGGGGAAGCGAGAAGTGCGTCAGGATTTGGAGAGAGTGCAAGCGTGAGGACCAAAGGGATCGGATGCATCGTCTTACTGATGTTTGCGGCTGCGGCGGTGTCTGGCAGCTTCTCGATGTCTAGTAGCGCCTCGGCGTTTGCAGCCGAATGCGTCAACAATGACTTACGCGACCAGCAGGCAATCGCGCGGAAGCTCCCCGATTGCCGAGCGTACGAGCAGGTGTCCCCGTCGGACAAGAATGCGACCGACGCACTGGGTTATCCGGGGGCCACTCAGGCATCTGAGTCGGGATCCAGCCTGACGTACTTTTCTACGTCGCCCTTCCCAGGGAGCGAAGGTGCTGCGGAATTCCCAACCTACGTCGCGACCCGGCACGAGACGGGCCCCGAGCCGGCATGGTCCAATCAAGGCCTGATACCGCCGTCGAGCCCTTCGTCGACGACCAGCGTCGCAGGGGTGAGTCAGGATCTTGCACTAGCCATCGTGGTGGGACAAGAACCTCTCCTTACAGCCGACGCGGTTCCCGGGGTAACGAACTACTACGAGCGGAGCATCCCCACAAACTCCTATAGCTTCCTCGCGCAAGGCCCGGCAGAAGCGTTCTTCGTCGGAGCCAGCGAAAATGATTCTCGCGTGTTCTTCGAGACAGAACAACCGCTCGTCGAAGGGGCTGCTGTCGGCGTGCCCAATCTCTATGAAGCGCACTCGGGGCAGGTACGCAACATAGGCCTGCTTCCGAATGGCGCGCCGCCGGTAGGCGGCGCCGTAGCTGGAGCGGGCGGTCCGGCGCTGGAAGGAGAGCAGCCGGGGGGCGCCACGAGGCACCTCTACACGGAGCATGCCGTCTCACGCGACGGAAGTAGGATCTTCTTCAGCGACGTAGGGACCGGTCAAATCTATGTCCTCCGAGCGGGAACGCCAGCCCTCGAGATCACGGCCACGCAAAGAAACTCGGCGCAGCCCGAAGAAAGGCCAGCGTATTGGCGCGACGCGACGCCGGACGGACGCTATGCGTTCTTCACGAGTGCCGCGGAGTTGACAGACGACTCAAAGGCATCCGATGGGCACCCGGATCTATACCGCTACGACACCGACACCGGCGCTTTGCGTGACCTGACGCATGCCTCGATCGAAGGGGCGAATGTCCTGGGGGTACTCGGTACATCGGCTGATGGCTCTTACGTTTACTTCGCCGCTGGCGCCGCACTCGCGTCCGGTGCGGCGGAAAACCAGCCAAACTTGTACATATGGCACGAAAGCGCTGTTCCTGACGTAGGTCTAGTCACGGTCCTTGCAGAAACGCCGTTTCTCGCCGAAAGCAGCGACAGCGCGAACTGGAGCGATAGGGTAAACGGAGGAGAACCGGGCGGACCAGCTGGAGGCGGCAAGAGTTCCAGAGTGTCGTCGGATGGGACGACTCTTCTCTTCAGCTCCCAGGTTCCGCAAACTGGCTACAACAACGGCGAACAGTACGAGTTCTATCTGTTCGACGCGATCACCCGCAAGACCGTGTGTGTCTCCTGCAACCCCGCTGGGCTCGTGGCGATCGACCCGGCACGGCTGACTCACGGCTCCTCGGTGAGTAGCCCTGCGGCGCGAAATGCAATTTTGACCCGAAACCTGTCGCAGCCCGGGGATCAGGTCTTCTTTGAAACCGACGAAGCGCTCGTGTCTCAGGACGGTAACGACCAGGCCGATGTATACGAGTGGGAGCGTGGCGGGGCAGGAACATGCGATCCGGGGGCCATAGCCTTTGTCGCGAGTTCCGGCGGTTGCCTGTACTTGCTTTCGAGCGGCCAGAGCAGCGACTCGTCGTACTTCGGCGACGCCAGCCCTGATGGAGCAAATGTTTATCTCTTTACGCGAGACCGCCTAGTCGCTACAGATCGCGACAACAATCGTGACGTATACGACGCTCGCATCGGCGGAGGAATACAAGCCCAAAATAACCCGCCGGCGGTCCCAAGCTGCATTGCCGAAAGCTGTCGGATGCCTCAGACGGAACCACCAGCGTTTGCCAGCCCGCCCAGTGCTGCGTTGGCAGACGAAGGCAATCTAGCCCTACCCCCGGTCCTCACTCACCCACCTGTCCATCGGCCTACGAGCGCACAGATCCTTCACAAGGCGCTCAAGGCCTGTCACCGTCTCGCGAAGCGGAAACGCGCACAGTGCCAAGTGCGGGCGCGACGAAACTATCGTCGGAGCGTTAACTCCGCGCGCGCTGGCCACCCTCGCGAGAGGCGACCAAACCCATGAGGCTGTCATATCATCCTCCGACCAGCCTTAAGAGCCCTTGGCTAGGCATATTGCCAGCACTCGTTGCGGCTTCGTGTGCACTACTGTGCGTCCCTAGCTCGGCGCACGCCGACGAAACGTTCGGTGTGGAAAGCTTCGAAACCACCGTCTCGGCTGGTGGGCAGCCCGCAACCCAGGCCGGATCTCATCCCGACGCCCTGACCACAAAATTTCTGCTTAAACGACACCCGCAGAAAGTATTCTCTGTGGAACAGCTGTTCCCCGACGGAGGAGACCCTAGGGACATCGAAGTCAATCTGCCGGCGGGTCTTGCCGTCAACCCGCGGGCCACGCCTGTGAGATGCACTGAGGCGGCTCTCGAGGCCGAAGGCAACTGTCCCGATGCCTCCGCACTGGGCGTAGTTGAAGTGAAGAGTAGCGTCTTCCCGGAATTGCGCGCGGCGATCTTTAATATGGTACCTCCGCCCGGCGTCCCCGCTGAGTTCGGGTTCAACGCCGCTGGCGTTGGACTCGTGGCCCACATCGCCGGCAACGTCCGAACTGGCGGCGACTACGGGCTGACGGCCGACGTTACGAACATTTCCCAGAAGGTTGCGATCTACGGTGCTGACGTCACTCTTTGGGGTAGCCCGTCGGATTCGAGTCACGATCGGGAACGAGGTGAATGCGTAAACCACACCGCTGAACAGACGGAAGTAGAACAGGAAGAACTCAAGCTTGAAGCCGAATCGGGCGGTGTCCAGCCAGGCAAGTATAAACTTGGCATTTGTGCCGTAGGGCGCGACAACACGCCTCTGCTGACCTTGGCGTCCGGATGCGGCGGACCGATGACGGCAACTGTTCGTGCGGACTCATGGTCGGCTCCGGGACAGTGGACCGCGCCGACAAACTCTTCACCCGCGATGCCGGCGGTGGCTGGCTGTGGCAAGCTCAACTTCGCGCCAACGTTTGCGACCGCATCTGAACCAAATCAGGAGGCCGACGCGCCCGCCGGCCTCACGGTCGACGTCAGCCTGCCGCGTGAAGACGGCTTGACCGCGCTATCGGAATCAACGCTACGCGAAGCTGTGGTCAGACTGCCGGCAGGGCTGACGGTTTCGGCGTCCGCGGCAAATGGACTTGGCGCGTGTACGCTCGAACAGATCGAACTGAGCGGCGCCGCGCCAGCGACGTGTCCAGACTCATCGAAGATTGGAACCGTGAGAATTGCCACTCCTCTGCTCGAAGCCCCGTTGGAAGGCTCAGTGTACGTTGCTCAGCAGGGCAACCTAGCCGGAAACGGGACGAATCCCTTCGGATCGCTGCTCGCCCTGTACATCGTCGCCGAAGGTAGCGGCGCTCTTGTCAAGCTTGCCGGAGAAGTGAGCCTCAACGCGGGATCGGGACAGATAACCGCACGCTTTGGTGAAGATCCGCTCCAGACGATAGCCACGGGCCAACCACAGTTCCTGCCGGACCTTCCGTTCAGCGACTTCACGATGAGAGTTTCGGGAGGTCCGAAGGCGGCGCTTGCCAGCCCGAGGAGTTGCGGCACCTACCCGACGGTGGCCGAACTGGCCCCTTGGAGCGGTAGCGCTCCCGCCCAAGTGACAAGCAGCTACTCGGTGGGCGCCGCTTGCGCTCCGGAGGGCTTTAGACCCGGGTTGGTTTCTGGGACGGCCACCAACCAGGCCGGTAGCGCATCTCAGCTCAGCGTGACCCTGTCGCGCCATGACCGTGAACAGCGCCCGAATGCTCTTCAGCTGACGATGCCCCCGGGTCTTCTGGGTGTGATCCGAAGCGTCACCCAGTGCCCGGAACCAGCCGCGTCCACCGGCACGTGTGGCCCTGACAGCGTCATCGGGGAGGCAACAGTTGCGGTGGGCGTGGGGCCGGACCCCTATTGGGTGGGCGGCGGGCAGGTATTTCTCACCGGCCCCTACCACGGGGCACCCTTCGGGCTCTCGGTCGTCGTGCCGGCCATCGCCGGGCCTTTCAATCTCGGCAACGTGATCGTCCGGGCTCGAATAAGCATCGATCCCAGCACTGCGCAAGTAACTGTCGCGAGTGACCCGTTTCCAACGATGCTCCAGGGCGTTCCGGTCAATCTCCGGACCGTCCACATACAGGTATCGCGTCCGGGCTTCATTCTGAACCCCACGAATTGCGCAAGCCTTCAAACCACGGGAGTGGTCTCGTCGAATGACGGTGCCACGGCGTCCGTCGCCAGCCCCTTTGAGGCGGCCAACTGCTCTCGATTGCCGTTCAGGCCTGCCTTCTCTGCCACGACAATTTCAAGAACGAGCAAAGCGGGCGGGGCCTCGTTGAGAGTCCGGGTGGCCTCAAGTCCCGGACAGGCAAACATCGCGAAAGTGAAGGTGAGCCTTCCAAAGCAACTGCCCTCACGTCTCACGACGCTTCAGCGAGCGTGCGTGGACGCGGTCTTCAAAAGCGACCCGGCTCACTGCCCGGCCGAGTCCGTGATCGGCACGGCCACTGCGGAAACACCGCTTCTCGCCCGTCCGCTCACGGGTCCCGCAATTCTCGTGTCTCACGGTGGCGCCGCATTTCCTGATGTTGTCATCGTACTTCAGGGCGAAGGAGTCGTTCTGAACCTAGATGGCAACACGGACATCAAGAAAGGTGTGACGACGAGCACGTTCAACTCAGTGCCGGACGCACCGATCAGCACGTTCACTCTGGCGTTGCCGCGTGGTCCGCACTCGATATTTGCGACAAATCTTCCGGCAAAGGCGAGAGGTATTCTCTGTGGCCAGAAGCTCGTCATGCCAACGACGATCACCGGGCAAAACGGCGCGATGGCCACGCAGTCGACGAAGGTCGGTGTGACCGGCTGTCCGAAGCCCAAGAAGGCCAAGGTTGGCGAACGCAAGAAGCACAAGCGAGCTCGACCAGGGCTCGGCAAGAAGGCCAAGACCAAGTAAAGCCGCGCCTAAGACTAGGGCAAGCTCGGCCGGTTCGCCGTGTGCAGCGGCCGGCCCGTGAGCCGGTTCTGTGGACGTGCCGGCTAATGCACCTACGCACCATGCGGCAGCCTGCGATGCAGGGCGCGAGCCATGTCTGCACGAGAGCAATCGGAAACAGTCCTTGCGCTCGATTCTCGTCCAAAGTTAGTCTGCTCGTTCGATGTTACTGGCTAGCAACGAGAAAGTGGGTTGCATATGATTGTGAGAGGTTTGGGTATGAGATTCTACGGGGGCCTCCTGGCGATAGCTATCGCCGGGCTCGCGTTCGCTTCATCCGCTTCGGCTGTCGTTCACCACCCGAAAGGTGCGTACGCACCTTTCGCCGACTGCCCGTTGAGCAATCCGAAAACAGAAGAGTGCGTGTTCGCCAAGACGACTAGCGGAGAATTCGTCGTGGGCAAAAAGAAAGTTCCCATCACCAACCCGATCACCCTCCAAGGTGGATCAGTTGAAGATCCGGTCACTGGCAAACTGACATTTATAGGGGCCGAAGACGGTAACACCCTGTCAAAAAGTCCGCAAAACGTCCCGGGCGGACTGGCGGGTCTCGTCAACTGCACGGAAATCAGCAATTTCGTCGAGAAACTAGCGTGTCAGTTGGTGTTTGAAAACGGACTGACGGGCGTAACCGCGACAACCGAACTGGCGGCCCCAGCGAGCTCGATCGGTCTGAGCACACAGAACCTGATCTTCGGCGAAGGCATAGCGCTCTCGCTACCGGTCAAGGTCAAACTGAGCAACCCGCTGCTCGGCGAAAGCTGCTACGTAGGGTCCAACGCGAAACCGATCGTGATCGACTTCACGACCGGAGTGACGAGCCCTCCGCCGCCGAACAAACCGATCACAGGTAAAGAAGGCGAATTGGAAATTCTCGAAAAAGGGCAGATTGTTCGGATCAAAAACAACTCGCTTGTCAACAACTCGTTTGCCGCTCCCGGAGCGGAAGGTTGCGGAGGGGCGTTCGCATTCATCCTCGACCCCATCCTCAACTCTCAGCTCGGCGTACCGGCGGCCGCTGGACGCAACACAGCGATCCTGAATGGCACGATCGAACAGGCGTTTGCGCCAGCCGTAAAAGCTAGCGAATAACCTAGGTTCTGCAGCTAGCGTAGAGCACCCGGCGAGCGCCAAAATGGGCTCTCGGCGGTGAAGGGTGAGATGGCGAGTGCTGGACCCGCCGGCATATGCGGCGGGTCCAGCACAAGCTTTGAGCCGAGCGGGATGTCCGCGGCTGACGCCTCACAACTTGTCGCCGAGGACTGGGTGTGCACAAAGGACGGGCATTCAACGGTCCTCACCATTGTCGAGTGGCGCGACTACCGGCGGAGCGCTACGCGGAGGGCCGCATCGTAGGGAACGGCACGACCTCGCGAATCGACTCGACCCCAGCCAAGATCATAAGCAACCGATCAACTCCGATCCCCCCGCCCGAGGTAGGCGCCATCCCGTATTCCAGCGCCCGCACATACCCCTCGTCGTGCGGCTGCGGCTGATCGTCGTCGCGAACCCCCGCGCGCTGCTGGCGCTGTTTGACGAACCGATCCCACTGATCCACCGGATCGTTGAGCTCGGTGTCCCCGGAGAGCACCTCCATCCCGCGGATGACCGTGTCGAAGTGCTCGCCCAGGCGCGGGTCCTGTGAGTGGCGCTTGCAGATCGGGAACAGGTCGAGCGGGAAGTCGAACACGTGTGTCGGCTGCATCAGATACGGCTCGACGTGCTTGGTGTAGACGGCTTCAACGAGCTTCGCCCACGTCTTGTCTTCCTCGGGCGTCTCGCCGAGATGCTCGAGCAGCTGCTCGCTGCTCGCCTCGAGGTAGTCGAGCCCGACGGCGTCTTTGATCGCGTCGCGCAGCGTGATCCGCGCCCACGGTTTGGCGAGGTCGACGACGAGGCCGTCGTGCTGCTCGATCTTGGTCGTCCCGAGCGTGCGCGACGCGACCTGCTCGGTCACCTCTTCGCACCAGAGCGCGATGTCCATGTAGTCGGCGTACGTCTGCATGCACTCGAGGATCGTGAATTCGGGGCTGTGCTTGTGCGACATGCCCTCGTTGCGAAACGCGCGGCCGAGGTCGTAGACGTTCTCTAGGCCACCCACCACGCAGCGGTTCATGTACAGCTCGACCGAGATGCGCAGGTGCAGATCGATGTCCAGGGCGTTGTGATGCGTCGCGAACGGGCGCGAGGACGCGCCGCCGGCGAGCGCTTGCAGCACCGGCGTCTCCACCTGCGTGAAGCCTTTCTCGCGCAGCACCGCGTGGATCGCCTCGATCGTCTTCGTGCGTTTGAAGAACATCTCGCGCGTCTGTGCGTTCGCGAGCAGGTCCAGTTCGCGGTGGCGGTAGCGCGAGCCGACGTCCTCCATGCCGTGGTGGCGGTCCGGGGGCGGGCGCAGCGCCTTCGCGAGCAGCGTGCACTCGCTCACGCCCAGCGTCAGCTCGCCACGCTTGGTGATGTAGATGTCGCCCTCGACGCTGACGATGTCGCCGATGTCGAGGTTCAACATTCGTGCGTAGGACTCATCGCCCATGCCCTGCTCGCGCGCGACCACCTGCATCGAGCCCGACTGGTCGCGTACGTCGAAGAACGTCGTCTTCGCGTGGCCACGGCGCGCGATCAGCCGGCCGCAGATGCGGTAGCTGAGGCCGGCGTGTGCGCCCGCCTCCATCCCGGCAGGGTCGTGCGCGGCCTGCACGGTGGCGATCGCGGTGCGTGGCACGGCCGTCTGGAGGTGCGGGTATGGCTCCACGCCTTCGCTGCGCAGGCGCTCCATCTTCGCGCGGCGTTCGTCCGCTCCGACCGCCTCGCCTGCCGGCCCCAGGTCGCCGAGGTCCGCCTCGCCTGACCCGCCGCCGGGCGTCGGCGCTTTGCCGGCCGGAGTGTCGGTGGTTCGCAACTCGTCGGGCGGCAACTCGGCGGCGGCTGCCGCGACCTGCCCGTCAGCGCTCATGCCGCAGCGCGTCCATTCGCGCCCGCGCCGTCGCGCGCCATCCGCGCGGCGATCTCGCGCACGAGGAAGCTCGCGAGGTGAACCGGGTAGGTACCGCGCGAGAAGCCGGCGTCGAACCCGAGCTCCTTGGCGAGCTCGTTGGATACGCGCGAGCCGCCGCACGCGAGGATCGTCTGCGCGCGCCGCCCCTCGGCTTCGAGGATCTCGACGAGCTCGGTCAGGTTGTGGATGTGCAGGTCCTGCTGGGTGACCGTTTGCGAGACGAGGATCGCATCGGCGTCGAGCTCGATCGCCTTCGCCACGAGCACGTCGTTGGGCACCTGGCTGCCGAGGTTGTGCGCGTCGAACGCGCGGTAGCCTTCCAGCCCGCGGTTGCCGTGAAAGCCCTTGAGGTCGAGCATCGCGTCGATCCCGACGCTATGCGTGTCCGAGCCGGTGCACGCGCCGACGACGACGATCGGGCGGCCGATGTGCTGGTGCGCATACGCGTCGATCTCGTCTTCGCTCATGTACTCCGCGTCGAGCTCGTTCACCTTCTGCGCGGTGTAGTCAACCGTCTGCGAGCAGTGCGCGTACACGAGGAAGTGCGTGTAACCCTCAAGCAGGCGCTGGTGGTGCACGACCTCAGCGCGCTCCAGGCCCATCCGCGCGGCGAGCTCGAGCGCTGTCTTGCGGGCGGCCGCCCCGTCGGGCACGGGCAGCGTGAAGCTGAGCTGCAGGATGCCGTCGTCGAGGTGATCGCCGTAAGGCTTCACCCGCGTCAAATCGACCTGATGCGGCCCGCTAGGCAACTCGCACCTCCCGCATCAACTCGGTCGCCGGGTTGAAGTAGTCCTCGCCGGTGGTGACGATTCCGTCGATCCCGCGGCCCTCATCGATGCGCCTGCGCACGTCGCCGAACGTGCCGTCTTCGATCGCGCCGAACATGCCCACGTCGGCGATTCGCTCCAGGAGCGCGTGCGCCTGGCGCAGCACTTCTTGCGCGCGCGTGACGATGATGCCGCCCGGCTTGAAATGGATCTCATCGCCGAGGTCGCGCGCGTAGTTGAATACGTAGTCGACGCACTCCAGGCCGACGACGCGGTCGTGCAGGTGCGGGGTGAAGACTCCCTCGGTCGGCACGCCGGCCGTCTGGATCCCCTGGCCGGTCGCGATCGTGATCAAGTTGAACAGCGTGTCGCACGCGTGCGTGCGGAAGAGGTTGCCGTCCATGTGGCGCGTCGGCGGCATGTACTTGATCGGGCAGTTCGGGAACAGCTCGCGCGTGAGCTGCGCCTGCGCCCACTCGTAGAGCAGCCCGTTGGTCGTCGGCGGATCGACCTCGAACGCGTCGCCGAGGGCGATCTGCTCGTCGCTCATGCCCGAGTCGAGCGCGAGCTGATGGTTGATGAACTGCGACGCCGTCACCGACGGGGCCGCCTGCAGCGCATCGGCCGTGCGCAGGTAGTTGTCCTCGCCCGTGTTGATGACGATCCCGAAATAGCCGGTGATCATGCGCGAGACGCGCTGGTCGATCATCGTCCGCACCGGGTTGATGTCGCGGTAGAGGATCCCGTAGAGCGCGTCGTTGACCATGTTGTCGAGCCCCTCCATCGCGCCGAGCGTCGCGAACTCGGTCATGCACAGCCCCGAGCAGAAGCTCGACAGGCGGATGTATCGACCGTTGCGCTCGCACCACTCATCGAGCGCCTCGCGCAGGATGCGGAAGTTCTCCTGTGTGGCGAACGTGCCACCGAAGCCCTCCGTAGTCGGACCGTACGGAACGTGTTCGAGCAGGCTCTGCGCCGTCGAGCGCGTCATCGAGACGACGTCGCCGCCGGTCTCCGCGACGGCCACGGCGTGAATCACGTCGTCATACACATTGCCCGTCGCGCTGAGGACATATCGCAACGGCGGCGGGCCGCCCAGCCGCTCGCGCTGCCCGCGACGCTCCTGCATCCGGCGAGAGACCTCGCCCATGCGCAGCCGGCACTCCTCCGAGACGAGCTCGCGGATCGCACCCTCCTCGGCGAGCGGCAGGCCGCAGACGTCCAGCTCGCCGGCGCCCACCGCCTCGGCGATGCGCTGCGCGCCGAAGCCGGTCTGCAGCATCGCGTTGCCCAGCCAGTAGGCGATCCCGCGACCCAGCTCGCCGCCATCGTGTACGTGCTCGACCAAGGCGTTCGGCAGCGGCACGTCGAGCTCGTTGATGCCGTCCACGCCGAGGAAGCGCGTGACCGAGCGCTCGACCGACAGCGTCGTCTTGCCGGCCGTTTCCCGCGCCATCCGCTCGGCGATCTGCGCGGCCGTCTGGCGGCATGCTTCGACCAGTCCCGTGTCGAGATCGAGCTTCGAGTCCATTTCCCGGCGAGCGTAACCAGTGAAACGCAAATCTCGGTCCGCGCGCTCGCGTGTCACGAAAATGCCCGCCAGTAACTGAATCATTTGGCGCGAGATGTCTCTCTCTGGCAGTCATCCCGCGATCAGCCATAAATCTATTAATAAATATGTGTAGGTCGCTGAGCTGCACGACATCGGTCGGAGACGATCCGCCAGATATCACCGGCGATCTCCAGGCCGGAGACTTGCCTGCAATTGACCGCTTTTCGGAGTTGAACGGGGACGACACGGGCCGGCGCAGGCCGGACCAGGTTTGACTTTGCAACCCCTCTCTCTAGCCTCGCTCAAACCGTCATGGCCATCGATCTCGCGCAAATCGACGCTCCACCCGACCTGCTCTTCGAGACGCCCGCAGCTCGTCTCGGCGACTCGCGCATCGCCGAGCTGGGCGCTCGCGGAGCAGGCCGGCAACTGCCGCCCGCCACTCGCGATCTGCTCAAGGACGCCCCGTACGTGGTGGACTTCTGCGACCCGAGCCCGACGACAGCGCTGCACGCCGGCTACCTGCGCAACATCGCGCTCGGGCACGCGCTCGCGTCTGCGCTGGAGGCGGCCGGGGCACACGTCGCCCGCCAGACACAGATCGCCGACGCCGGTCGGGACATGGGCGAGGCGATCGCGGGCTACCTGCGCTACGCGCGTGACGCCGACCCGGCCACCGCGCGGGAGAAGAGCGACCGCTTCGTGGGGCGCCTGCACGCGATGCATTCCAAGGAGCCGCACGAGGACGGCGACCTCGCCGACTCGCTGCTCGCGCGTCTGGCCGCAGGCGATACGGAGATCCGCGACCTCTGGCACACCGTGCGCGACTGGGCGGTGAGCGGTCAGAACGAGACGCTCGCGCGGCTCGGCGTGCGCTTCGACCGCACGATCTTCGACTCGCAGTACGCGCCGCGGATCGAGCCGATGGTCCGGCTCGCGCTCGCGCAGGGGGTCATCAATGGCTCGCCCGAGGGGCCGCTCGCCTTCGAGACCGACGCGCACACGCACGTTCACCTGCCACTGATCGGCACTGACGGGCTGCCGACGAAGGATCTGCGCGCGCTCACGATCTGGCGCTCGCTGATGACCGAGATGACTGACGTGACGCTGATCCGGCTGACGAGCGAGGAACGGCGCGACAACCTCGACGAGATCCTGCACGGGCTCGCACCCGGCTCGAAGGTGTACCCCACTGCCGTGCTGCACGCCGAGGTGCTCACCGATCGCGACGACGGGCCGGGCGGCGAGAGCACGCTGCTGATCGACGACCTGCTCGACATGCTCATGGAGCACGACTCCCTTCGTGCTCTCGCGATCGAGGAGCGCCCGGCGTGCGCTGCGCAGGATCTGGCATCGATGGTGCTGATGGGCATGTGCCTCGGTCACCCCCTTCACGAGGCGCTGACGATCACCCCCGAGCGCGTGCTCGACAGCGAGACGAACGCCGGCTGGACGCTCGCGCGTGCCTGGATGAAGGCGTGGGACCCGCGCAACGACGGCGGCCCGCTGCCGCTCGCCGACGACGAGCACTACCGCTCGGTCGTCGCGCAGTCGCAGCTGCTGCCGCTGCTCGATCGCGCCGTCAAGGGGCTCGACGTGCTGCGCCTCGTGCGCTTCCTCTCGCGCATCGGCATGTGGTACCTCGACACCGAGACCGACCCGGCCGTCGGGCGGATCATGCGCTCGCTGCTCTCCAGCGGCCTCGGCAGTGTCGGCCTCGTGCGCGCGCAGGAGGTGAACGGCTGATGGCCTCGCTCGACTCGACCACCCGTCGCGCATCGCTCGACTCGAGCACCCGTCGCGAGACCTCGATGGCCGACCCGAATGCCCTGGAGAACGATCTGCGCTCGTTCTATCTGACCGGCAGCGAGGAGATGAGCATCTTCGACGAATGGGAGCACGGGATCGCGCGCGGTGACTCCACGACCCCGTCGATCTGCTCGCCGACCTACCGCTGGTGGATCCTCGAGCACCTGCGCAACGCGCTCGACCGCGACCGCAAGAACGTCCTGCTCAGCCTCGGCTCCGGCAATGCCTTCGTCGAGCGCGTGCTCGGGCGCGAAGGCTACCCCGTGCTCGCCGTGGACGCGCTCGATCAGGCGGTCGAGCTCGCGCGCCAAGCCGGCGTCCCGGCGATCTGCCAGAACCTCTACACGTGGGACGCCAAGCAGGACTACTGGGACGTCGTCTACGCCGACGGCCTGCTCGGTCACCTGCACGACG
Source organism: Solirubrobacterales bacterium (assembly GCA_038240205.1). Lineage (GTDB taxonomy): Bacteria > Actinomycetota > Thermoleophilia > Solirubrobacterales > Solirubrobacteraceae > Palsa-744. The sequence goes on from JBBSDZ010000009.1 coordinate 45,182, forward strand.
GCAACGACGGCGCGCAGAGCGCGCTGCGCTTGTTCCACGGCTGGCTGAAGCCCTCCGGCGGCACCGTCGTCATCTCAAACGACTCGCCCAAAACTGACGCTCCCGTGCAGCAGTCGGCGAACGTGCCCGGCTTCTACTGGCTCTCAGACCGCTGGATCGCCGCGGAACTGAAGCGCGCCGGCTTCACGCGCGTCTCCACCGCGTCGATCACCTACCGCCGCCCGCTCTCCGGGCTGCGCACGCGCGCGATCATCACCGCCCACCGCAGCGAGTAGGCGAGCCGCGCTGAGATGCCGATGAGCCAGCACTTCGGCCGCCGTCTGCAGCCGATCCTCGATGAAGTCGCCGAGCACTTCGGCACGCCGTTTCACATCTATGACGAGCAGGGCATCCTCGACAGCGCCGACCGGCTCAAAGCCGCGTTCGCGATGCTGCCGTTCCGCGAGTACTTCGCCGTCAAGGCGCTACCCAACCTGAGCGTGCTTCAGATCTTGCGCGAACACGGCCTCGGAATGGAGTGCAGCTCGATCGCCGAGCTCGAGCTCGCTTCCGACTGCGGCGCGCGCGGCGAGGAGATCTTCTTCACCTCCAACAACACCACGCGCGAGGAGTTCGCCGCGGCGCTGGCGCTCGGCGCGGTCGTCAACGTCGACGACATCACGCTGATCGACAAGCTCCCGAGCGCGCCCGCAGTCTGCTCGTTCCGCTTCAACCCCGGCCCCGAGCGCGTCGGCGACAAGCTGATCGGCTCGCCGATGGAGGCCAAGTTCGGGCTGCGCCGCGACCAGCTCGAACCGGCGTTCTCAAGAGCGCGCGAGCTCGGCGCGACGCGCTTCGGGCTGCACGCGATGGTCGCCTCCAACGTGCTCGGCGTGCAGCCGCTGCTCGCGACGATCGCGATGCTGCTCGCGATCGAGGACCGGCTCGCCCGTTCGCTCGGGATCGAGCTCGAGCTCATCAACGCCGGCGGCGGCCTCGGCATCCCCTACCGGCCCGACGACCACACGTTTGACATCCACGCGCTCGGGCTCGGCGCGGCGCAGTTGCTCAACGCGCACGAGGCGCGCACCGGCCGCCGCCCGCAGCTGCTGCTCGAGTCCGGCCGCTACATCACCGGCCCGAGCGGCGTGCTCGTCACGCGCGTGGTCAACCGCATGAGCAAGTGGCGCGAGTACGCAGGCGTCGACGCGGGCATCGCCGCGCTCCTGCGCACCGCCTTCTACCCCGACGCCTACCACCACCTGACGCTGCACGGCGACGGCGAGAGGCGCCCGCTGCAGCGCGTCGACGTGGTCGGATCGCTGTGTGAGAACAACGACAAGCTCGCGATCCAACGCGAGCTGCCGGAACTGCGCGAGGGCGATCTGCTGCTGATCCACGACACCGGCGCGCACGCCCTCGCGATGGGCTTCAACTACAACGGCCGCCTGCGCCCGCAGGAGCTGCTGCTGCGCTGCGACGGCAGCGTCGAGCTGATCCGCCGCCGCGAGGAGGTGCGGCGCGACTACTTCGCCACGTTGCAGTTCGAGCCCGACGTGCTCGTCCCGTCGGCCGAGCGCGACTCGGCCGAGCGCGATGCGTCAGCCCGGCCCCCGAGCGCGGCCCCGCTCGACGCCATAGTCGCGCCAGGCGCCCTGCCCGAGCCCGAGCCCGAGCCCGAGCCCGAGCCCGCGCGCGGCGCAGCGGCCGGGCCGGCGCACGTTCCGGCGCAGGTGAGCTGAGCCGTGGCGAGCGTCGCGTCGATCGCCGACTTCGGGGGGCTCGACTCGCTGCGTGAGCGCATCGACGGGCTGTGGGAGCGCCGCGCCGATCTCGACGATCGTGACCCGGGCGTGCAGGCGACTGTGCTCAGCGCGATCGAGCTGCTCGACCGCGGGCGCGTGCGGGTCGCCGAGCTCGACCGTAACGGCAACGTCAAGGTGCATGAGTGGCTCAAGCGCGCGATCGTGATGCTGTTCCGCGTCTGCCCGATGGAGCGCACCGAGGCGGGGCCGATGCAGTTCGCCGACCGCCTGCCGCCGAAGCTCGGCAGCCCTGATGTGCGCGTCGTGCCTGGCGCCTACGCGCGCTTCGGCTCCTACCTCGCTCCCGGCTCGATCCTGATGCCGAGCTTCGTCAACGTCGGCGCGTACGTCGGCCGCGGCACGCTCGTCGACACGTGGGCGACCGTCGGCTCGTGCGCACAGATCGGCGACGGCGTGCACCTCTCCGGCGGCGTTGGCGTCGGTGGTGTGCTCGAGCCGATGCAGGCCAGCCCGGTGATCATCGAGAGCGACGCCTTCATCGGCAGCCGCTGCATGTTGATCGAAGGCGCGCGCGTCGGTCGCGGCGCGGTCGTCGGCGCCGGCGTGATCCTCTCGCCGACGATCCCCGTGATCGACGCGGACAGCGGCGAGGAGCTCTCGCGCGGTCACATCCCCGCGTGGAGCGTCGCCATCGGCGCCACGCGCACGCGCGCGTTCTCAGGCGGAGACTTCGGCCTTCCGTGCGTGCTCGTCGTCAAGCGCCTCGCTGAGGGCGAGCGCCACGACAAGGTCAGGCTGAACGAGCTGGTGCGCGATCACGGGGCAGCGCTGTAGCAGCGGCGCCCCGCGCAGCACCGGCAGCGATAGGCGCGCCGGCGCCGGTCCCGGCAGCTCGATGGGGTGACGATCTCATCGGTTGCCGGGCCGGCGCTGCGCGAGCGGGGTCCGGCGTGCCGGGGAGTAGGCGAACGGGCGAACCGGCGAGGCGGCAAGTCGGGCGGAGCTAGGATCGGAGCATGGGAGGAGCGCGCGATGCTGGCAGACGCCCGCTTACGGTCGCGGCGGCGGTCGCTTCGCTCGTCGCTGCGTGCGCGGGAGCGCTCGCGAGCTCTGCCGCGGCCGCACCCACCAGCTTTGTCCGCGTCGACCAGGTCGGCTACTCCAGCGACGGTCCCAAGCGCGCCTACCTGATGGCGACTCGCCCCGAGAGCGGCGCGACATTCTCGGTTGTGCAAGCCGCGAGCGGTCAGAACGTCTTCAGTGGAACGATCGGTGACACGGCCGGTTCATGGAGCAAGCGCTTCGGCTATGTGTACGCACTCGACTTCGACGCCGTGAACACGCCCGGTTCCTACACGGTCGCGGTCGCCGGCCACGCCGCCGCCGTCTCGCCGTCCTTCACGGTCGCGGCGGCGCAGACCCTGTTCCGGACACCGCTCGAAAACGCGTTGTCGTTCTACGAGAACGAGCGCGACGGTCCGGAATTCATTCCCTCGCCGCTGCGCTCCGCACCCGGCCATCTCAACGACTCCTCGGCGCAGACGTATCTCACGCCGGGCGTCAATGCGAACGGAGGGTTCAAGGGAGACCTCACACCGCTCGGCAAGACGATCGATGCCTCCGGCGGCTGGTGGGACGCGGGCGACTATCTGAAGTTCGTGCAGACGGAGAGCTACACGGTGGACGTGCAGCTCGCAGGGGTACGCGACTTCCCTGCGCAGATGGGCGCGAAGGCGCCGAGTGGCTCGGACTTCACGGCTGAGGCACGCTTCGGCGTGGAATGGCTGCTGCGCATGTGGGACGACCCCACGCGGACGCTCTACTACCAGGTGGGCATCGGCTCCGGCAACGCCAAGACCGTCAGCGATCACGACATCTGGAGGCTGCCGCAGGCTGACGACACCTACGCCGGCAGCGATCCGGCCTACCGCTACATCCGCAATCGCCCGGTCTTCCGTGCCGGCCCGTCGGGGTCGCCGGTGAGCCCGAACTTGGCAGGCCGCGACGCCGCCGCGTTTGCGCTCTGCTTTCAGGTCTACCGCCAGACGCAAGCGGCGCTCGCACAACGCTGCCTGCTCGCCGCGGAGCACATCTACGAACTGGCCGACACAAACCCGCACGGACACCTGCTGACGGCGATCCCGTTCGGCTTCTACCCGGAGAGCGAATGGCGCGACGACCTCGAGCTCGGTGCGACTGAGCTCGCACGAGCGCTCGCCGGCGGCGGGCAGCTCCCGGCCGGGCTGCCGCACACGCAGGCGAGCTTCTACCTCGAACAGGCCGCCGGCTGGGCGCAGTCGTACATCGCCCGCCCCGCCTCCTCGGAGGACCCGCTCAACCTCTACGACGTCAGCGGCCTCGCCCACTACGAGCTCGTGCGTGCGCTGCGCCAGGCGGGCAACCCCTCGGGTCTCGCCGTCAGCGAAGCGCAGCTGATCGGCAACCTCCGCCAGCAGCTCGACGCGGCCGTCGCGCAATCCCAGGGCGATCCGTTCGGGTTCGGCTATCCGTGGGCGACCGCCGATACCGCCTCACACGGCGACGGGCTGTCCGTGATGGCTTCGGAGTACGAAAGCCTCACCGGTGCCTCCACCTACCGTGCCTACGCCACGCGCTGGCTCGGCAACGTACTCGGCGCAAACGCGTGGGGCTCCTCGTTCATCATTGGCGACGGAACGACCTTCCCCGACTGCCCGCAGCACCAGGTTGCCAACCTGGTCGGTTCGCTCGACGGCACGCCGCCGGTGCTTGCCGGAGGGGTCGTCGAGGGACCGAGCGACGAAGCGAGCAACGGCAAGGTCGCGGGCATGCGACGGTGTCCCACGCGCGGCGGCGACCCGTTCGCTCGCTTCGACAACCGGGCCATCTACGAGGACAGTGCGCCGTCCTACACGACTGTCGAGCCGGCGATTGACCTGACCGCGTCGTCGGTGCTCGCGTTCTCGTGGGAGATCAGCGCCGCACACCTCGGACGTTGAACAGATGACTTGACGAAGACCAAATGGCTCGGACCGATCGTCTGGTTCGGGGGCCACTACTAGAAACCACGAACCTAAGCCAGGCGAGCTCATGGTCGGCCGGGCTGCGTCGTGCCGGGCGGAGCGAACTCTCGCAGCACTTGAGCAAATCTCTCGCCGTCGAAGGGATCGGCCCGGATGCTCGCCAGAGAGGGGTCGCTATGCGCCCAGCGCCACAGCTCCGTCCGCGGGCGCCCGTGCACAGCACGAAACGCCCGAGCTAGGGCGCTCAGCGCACCGTCGCGTAGCCTGGCCTGAGGACCGTCCACTTGCTGCCCGGCTCGTTGCCCAACTGGCTTCTGCACCCGCCTAAGCACCTCTGCTCGACTGCACGCGAGGTTGTAATAAGCGCGATAGCTCCACTCGATCTGCCCGACTATCGGGGATCGCGTAAACCGCTTGTAGGTAAGGATCTCTCTCGCCCTGGGTCGCACCGGGCGAAGGACCTCGAGAGGATCCGCGGGATCCGGTGAGCGGTTAGCGGTAAGGATCAAGAGCGTGCAGGGCTCGACGGTCCCGGCAAGGAAGCGTTGAAGTCTGAGCTCAGGCACATCCAATGCCTCCCAGGGACGCCAGCGCGCGACGCGCTGGCGGAACTCGAACGAGGACAGTGCTTGATCTATATCGCCAGCGAGTCGCTCAGCAGTCTGGGTGCGTTGCATATCGCTGACTTTGGCCAAAGCCGCGTGATTCGCTTCCTGTGCGACCAGTTGGTAGGACATCCGGAAGTAGTCAGGGTTGCTTAGGTAATCCCTATCGGCCGAGTCGACCCTAGTAGCGTCGGCGCTCATGTTCGCATCTCGGACAGGGCGCGCCGAAGAATCTCGACCGCCTGAATATAGTCGTGGCTGCTTCGGGCCTTTGTCATCGCTAGGTTCACATGCGCGGACCAGTTCGTTCGATCTAGTTGAAGTGCTGATTCGAATGCATCCTCTGCCTGAGCGTCATCCCCGGCGTCGTGATAGCTCAGCCCCTCGCGTACTAGCGAATAGGAGTCGGCACGCGGAAGCTGAAGACTTGTGTCGGAGAGTTCTCTTGCAACTTCGTACTGAACCCAAACGGCCGCCGCGTTCGAGATGTCCAAGTAGTCGCCCGCTTTGGGCTCCGACTCAAGTATCCGTCCTCGCAGCGTTGAAGCGCCCACGAGCCTGGAGTCCCGTTCCATGAAGAGCCTGACGGTGGCGAGGTGCTTAGGATTCACGACTTTATAAAGGCTCGGTTTGATGGGTTCACTGTGTAATTCCAGTCGCCGTGGAAGTTGTGGCGTTCCAGGTTGACCTCGGCGAGTTCGGTGTTGGTGACTTTGATCTTGGTGGGGTACTCCGTCTCG
>JBBSDZ010000010.1:0-50930 GCA_038240205.1 Solirubrobacterales bacterium
CCTCACAACGCGGCCGCAGCACCAGCTTGCGCAGCTCCCGCACGAACGTCACATAGGAACGATCGAACCCGAGCTCGCAGGCCTCCCGGAACAACACGGTCCCGTCGACGTGCGCGTCATCGGCGAACCTCGCGGCCAGATAGCCACGGAACGGCTCAAGACAACTGGGCCCAGGCTCCCGCGAGGGCCCAGCGCCCTCCAGATACTTGCGGACCGTCTTGCGATCCCGGCCCGTGTGCCTGGCAATCGCCGACACCGACCAGCCACGACGAGCAAGCGCGTGAATCTCCACATCGTCCTCCTGTGTGAGCATCCCTCAGGGGTCTCCTTCCAAATCGCAGGCATCAGCAACCCGCGACCCTGGAGGGGGCCCCCGACAGAACCGCGCCGGCGGCTGTTCGCTCCACCTCGCCTACGGCTCGGCTCCACGAACAGCCGCCGCTACCCGGTCAGCCCTGGGGAATTTCCATGATCAGAAGTGGGGAGACTTACGCGATCCGCGCCAATCTTTCCGTTCATCGCCTCTCACTAGGCCGGCACGGGCGCTACGCGCGGGGTGAGCGCCGATGACGGTTCTGCCGGTCGCCTCGCTGCGACAACCTCGCAGAGCGCATCGACGACATCGGGGTCGAACTGTGACCCGGAGCAGTGCCGAAGCTCACGAAGGGCAGCATCGGTCGTCCCAGCGTCGCGATATGTGCGCTTGGTGGTCATCGCGTCGAAAGCATCGCAAGCGGCGATGATTCGTGAGCCCAGCGGTATCTGATCGCTTGGCAATGCATCGGGATATCCGCTCCCGTCGACGCGCTCGTGACTCGAGCGGATCAGCGGCGCGGTGCTCGCGAGCGCCGGCGCCGCAAGGACGATGCGCTCGCCGATCTGGGTGTGGCGGTGCATGAACTCCCAGTCCTGCTCGTCGAGTGGGCCAGGCTTGTTCAGGATCGACTCGGGGATCGCGGTCTTGCCGATGTCGTGCAGGCTCGCCGCGAGGCGGATACGCCCCACCTCGTGGTCGGGCAGCTCGAGCGACTCGGCAACCCTGCCCGCCAGTGCCGCGACATCGTCGCCGTGAGTGTTGAGGCCCTTGTCCTGCTCTCTGAGTACCTGCAGCAGGACGTCTGTGATCTGCCGGCCGGCCGATGAGCGCCCAGCCTTGTTGGCATACATGCGCTCGTCGGCGACTTCGAGCGCGTGGCTCGACGAGTCAGCTTCCGATGGCATCCATACAGAGCCGTGCGAGCTATCGATCTTCCAGCCCTCGCCCGCATCGCTCAAAGCGCTGAGCGCGTCGTCAAGCAGTGCCTCTGCGCAATCGGGGGCGCACCGGGCAAGCACGCAGAACTCATCACCGCCCATTCGGTAGGCCGAGCCAGTGGCTGCGGACGCCGCGGAAAGCCGACCGCCAAGCCGGGTCAAGAGAACATCGCCGGCCGCGTGGCCGAAGGTGTCGTTGTACTGCTTGAAGCCGTTGAGGTCGAAGATGCTCACGAGCAGTTCGTGAGGCTCTTGAGGCACGTCCACGGCTGCAGCGAGCGCGAGCATCAAGGCACGTCGGTTGCCCAAGCCGGTGAGCGCGTCGGTGCTCGCATCTTCGCGGCTGAGCCCAAGCAGATCCTCGTTCTCGCGCCCGAGCCGCTCAGAGCGGAAGTAGAAGAAGCCGAACACCCCCAGCAGGGCGAGCAAGGCGATCACGATCCCCGCGCCCGCTTGTGTCCGGGCACGCTCAGCTTGAGCGGAGTCCGCCCGCTCGAGCTGACCGATCACGGTCGATAGTCCTCCGAGACGGTGAGTGAGGAGCTTCTGCACGGCGGCGACGTTCGCGCCGCCTGCAGCGGCGAGCCCCCCGGGGGCGCTGGCAAGTCTGAAAACAGCCTCAGCGACCGGCGTAACTTCGGCCAGGCTGGCTCTACCCTCGGCCACAGCCTCCTGTGAGCCACCCGCCCGCAGGGCGGCGGAGAGGCCGGTCGCAATCCGTTGTTTGTCGGCGTCTATCCTATGCGCCACTTCGGTGGAAAGACGGGGGGAGCGCGCGTTCGGCCCGGAGTTGAATGCCGGATCCGCACTGAAAGGGGCCGCCAGCAAATCCGTCACGGTGAACCTCAATGAGCCCACGGAGAGCTGCGCTGTACGGCTTGCGTCCGCTCGCTCGACGAGCAGCCTGAGCCCAAAGATCGCTGCTGCAGTCAGCAGCACTACGAAGAGCGGACGAGCCAGTATTGGGAACTTCGAAAAGATTCGGATATGTAGTGGTTCGACGCCTCACGTCACTGCTGAAGGTCCGAGGCTCGACTGGACGGATGATGTCGCGCCGGCCGGAGATTGCGACGGGACCCATCAGCTCGGATGTGGGGCTCCTGGCCGCGTCACCTCGACCGCGCCGAATCCGTCGACAGGGCGATCGACGAAGAAGATCTACATCGTGATGTCCGGCGCGGCATCGGCCTGGCCGAGGATGCAAGAACTTTGCGCCCGGTCAGCTCTTCGAGCGTCTGCTCGTATCGGGCGGCCATGACGCGCTGGAAGTCCTCGCGCATCGCCGCATCGCCGCGTCGTCGCGCTTCGCGACGCCGGGGTCCGGCAGCTCCTCGACGAGACCATCGAGACGCGTTGAGGACGCAAACCCCGGCCCCGCCGAGCGGCGCCAGGGTTCGTACGTCGCAAAAATGGCGGAGAGGGCGGGATTCGAACCCGCGATGGAGTTTGACCCCCATACTCGCTTAGCAGGCGAGTGCCTTCAGCCTCTCGGCCACCTCTCCTGGATTGGGCTGTGAGTCTAGAGCCTGCTGGGACAGCGCGTAGGATCTGATCGACCTGGAAGGGTGGCAGAGCGGTTGAATGCGGCGGTCTTGAAAACCGTTGGGCGGGTACTCCCCGTCTCGGGGGTTCGAATCCCCCCCCTTCCGCTAGCAGCGCTGAGCGCCGGCCCGCGCGCTCACGGCCGCAGGCGGACCGGCAGCGTCTTCAGCTGGTTGGCGAACGGCGACTCGACGAACCTCGGCGTGTCGGCGATCTCCATCTCCTGGAAGCGCGCGAGCGTCTCTTCGATCAGGATGCGCAGCTCCAGGCGCGCGAGCGCCGTGCCGAGACAGAAGTGGCGCCCGCCGGCGCCAAAGGCCTGGTGCTCGGGGTTGCGGGTGACGTCGAAGCGGTCGGCGTCCTCGTAGCGCGTCTCGTCGCGGTTGGAGGACGGGTACCACATGACCAACTTCTCGCCCTCGCGGATCTGCTGGCCGTGCAGCTCGGTGTCACGCGTCGCCGTGCGCGCGAAGTGGCCGAAGGCGGGGAACATGCGCAGTGACTCCTCGACGACGGCAGGGACGAGCGCGGGGTCGTCGAGCACCATCTGGCGCTGCTCTGGATTCTCCATCAGCGCGCGCATGCCGCTGCAGTAGGTCGCCTTGGTGCTGTCGTTGCCCGCCGCCATCAGCAGCAGGAAGCCCATCACGATCTCGTGGTCCTCCAGGCGCTCGCCGTCGATCTCGGCGTGGACGAGCACGCTCGTGAGGTCGTCCGTCGGCTCGGCACGGCGTTCGGCGATGAGCTTGCCGCAGCGCTCGAACACCTCCGGCACGTCTTGCTCCATCACGCTCTGCGCCCCATCCGGCGTGGTGTCCGGGTCGCCCGCGCCGACGACCGTCGACATCAGCCGCGCCCACGGCGCATCGTCCTCCGGAGAGAGACCCATGAAGCTGCCGATCACCCGCGCGACGACCGGCTGTGCGACGTCGGTCACCAAGTCGCACTCCTCGCGGCCGTCGAGCCCGTCGAGGATCTCGGTCGTGATCGCGCGGATCGCATCCTCGTGCTCGGCGATCCGCTTCGGCGTGAAGCCGCGCTGGAACAGCGCCTTGAGGCGGTCGTGCTTGGGCGGGTCCATGCCGATGAACATCGCCTGCTGGAGCTCGAGCGGGAGGATCGCGTTCTTCAGCGCCGTGAAGCCGCCGATCTCCGACGAGAAGGTCTGCCAGTCGCGGCTCACCTCGAACACGTCGTCCGCCGTCGTCACCGACCAGAACCCGTCCTCGTCCGGATACTCGGTGATGCGCGGGGACCAGTGCACCGGGCACTGCGAGCGCATGCGCTTGAACAGCTCGTGCGGCGGCCCGTCCTGGAAGTTCTCGCGGTCACCGACGAGCGTCTGATCGAGCGACGTCTGCTGCTGGCTGGTGGTGCTCACGACTGGCCTCCCTCGTAGCTTCCTCGTGCCGGCAAGACTACTCCAGCGTCTTTGCCATGTTCTGCGAGGTGACCTCGTAGCCGCTGGAGTCATACAGCTCGCGCGCGACCGGGTTGTATCCGAACACGTTCAGCCCCAGCGACTCCACGCCGAAGCTCGCGAGGTGCCGCTCGAGCGCCGCGAGCAGCCCGCGGCCATAGCCCTTGCCACGCTGCTCCGGCACGACTTCGATGTCGTACAGCCACGCTCCCACCCGCTCGGGTTGTGCGGTGGCGACCCACGCAGTTCCCACCACCCCGTCGGCGTCGCTCTCGCCGATCAGCAACAGCATCGCCGGTGTCTCCAGGCCCTGTGGCAGCAGCTCCGCGGTCTCCTGCGCGGCGCGTCGCTCGGCTGTATCCGCGGCCCAGTGGCCGGCGCGAACGTGCGCTGCCGCATATTCGCGCACGGCGTGCGCTCTGAACGCGGCGAACTCGGCGGACGTCATCGGGCGCAGGCGCACCTCTTGCACGCCTGGAAACCTATCTCCGGACGAGCCCGGGAGCGCCGCTCCAGTCGCGGCGCGGCGAACGCCGCTAGCGGCTGCTGCAAGCCGGCGTGCGCGCTATCCGAGCGGTGCCCTAGCTTCACGAACACATGTTCGACGAGCAAGCAGACCACCGCTGGCTGGAGGCGCTGAACGCCGAACAACGCATGGCGGCGACCCATCCGGGCGAGCGCCTGCTGATCCTCGCCGGGGCGGGAACGGGCAAGACGACGACACTTTGCGGGCGCGTCGCGTGGATGCTCACGCAGGGGACGCCGGCCGAGCGCATCCTGCTGCTGACGTTCACGCGTCGCGCCGCGCGCGAGATGGTGGAGCGCACGCACGCGCTCGTCGCGCGCGTCGTGCCGAACACCGGCCGTGTGCTCGGCGGCACCTTCCACTCCGTCGCCCATCGGCTCGTCCGCACGCACGCCTGCTCGCTCGGGCTCGCTCCGGGCTTCGGCGTGCTCGACGCCGGCGACGCGTGCGACCTGCTCGACCTGGTGCGCCAGGAGCAGGGACAGGCGGCACGCCGGCGGCGCTTCCCGCGCGCGCAGACGATGCTCGACATCTACTCGCGCACGGTCAACGCGCAGATCCCGCTCGCGGAGGTGCTGAGCGAGTCCTTCCCGTGGTGTGAGGAGCACTTCGAGGAGCTGGCGGAGATCTTCCGCGCCTACGGCGCGCGCAAGCGCGCGCTCGGCGTGCTCGATCTCGACGACCTGCTGCTCTACTGGCGCGCGCTCGCAGCTGATGAGGTCGTCGGGCCGGCGATGGCGGCGAGCTTCGACCACGTGCTCGTGGACGAGTACCAGGACGTCAACGACCTGCAGGTGGAGATCGTGCGCGGGCTGAGCACCGCCTGCACGGCGCTCACGGTCGTCGGCGACGACTTCCAGGCGATCTATGGCTTCCGCGCGGCGAGCGCCCGGCACATCCTCGACTTCCCCGCGCAGTTCCCCGGCACCGAGACGATCACGCTCGAGCGCAACTACCGCTCCACGGCGCCGATCCTCGCGGTCGCCAATGCCGTCGCCGAGCAGGACCGCGACGGGTTCGCAAAGACGTTGTGGACGGAGACCGACGGCGGGCAGGCGCCCGAGCTCGTGTTCCCGCGCGATGAAAGCGAGCAGGCCGGTGAGGTGTGCGATCGCGTGCTCGGCGCGCGCGAGCAGGGCACCGAGCTGCGCAGGCAGGCAGTCTTGTTCCGCACCGGCCACGACTCCGATCAGCTCGAGCTCGAGCTGACGCGCCGCGGCATCCCGTTCGTCAAGTACGGCGGCCTGCGCTTCCTCGAGGCCGCGCACGTAAAGGACCTGATCGCGCTGCTGCGCCTCGCGGACAACCGCGCCGACGAGGTCAGCTGGTTTCGCGTACTGCAGCTGCTCGACGGGGTCGGCCCGATTCGCGCGCGGCGGATCCTCGACGCGCTGCGAGCGAGCCCCGACAGCCCGCCGGAGCTGGAGCGCTGGAGCGAGGCCGCCGAGCACGTGCCGGAGGAGTCGCGCACGGGCGCAAGCGCGGTGATCGCCGCGCTCATGGCAGCCGGCGCAGGGAGCCGGGACAGCGCCGGTGCCCAGGTCGAGCGCCTGAGCGAGGCGCTCGCGCCGCTGGTTCGCCTGCGCTATCCCGACGGCCCGATGCGCGTCGCCGATCTCGAGCAGCTGACGGCCGCTGCGCAGGGCTCGCAGAACGTGCACGACTTCGTCTCCGAGCTCGTGCTCGACCCGCCTGCATCGAGCTCGGACCTCGCCGGCCCGCCGCACCTCGACGAGGACTACCTCGTGCTGAGCACGGTGCACTCGGCCAAGGGGTTGGAGTGGGACGCGGTCCACCTGATCGCCGCCTACGACGGCAACATGCCCGCCGACATGAGCACCGGCACGCTCGAGGGCATTGCCGAGGAGCGCCGCCTGCTCTACGTGGCGCTAACGCGCGCGCGACGCCGGCTGCACGTTTACGTGCCGGTCCGCTACTACCACCTCCCCCACGCCCGCACCGACGCGCACGGCTACGGCAAGGCGTCGCGATTCCTGACCGACGCAGTGCAGGATCTGTTCGCAGTCACGCGCACACGCGAGCCGCTCGCCACGCCGGGCGAGAGCACGCGCCCGCGCCGGCGGATCGAGGTCTCGGTCGACGCACTGTTCGGCTGAGGATCTGACCGCCCCTACAGCAGCTCGAGGTCTCCGAGCGACAGCGCCCAGGATGCCGGCAGGGCCGGGTCGGGAACGATGCCCGCGCGCAGTGGGTTGGCCGTGATCATCGCCGCTTGCGGGGACCGCACGAAGCCGCAGCGGAGAGCCTCGGCGCGCGAGGGAAACGTGCACGCGACGACGTCGGCTTTCGCCGCTCTGCCCACCTGCCCCAGCAGCCGCCGCGTGCCGGCGAGGTCCTCAGGATCGACCAGCAGGTCGCAGACCTGCGCGACCGAGTAGCGCCCGTGGCGGCGTACGCGGAAGATCGCAAGACCGCGAGACGAATCCGCGAGAACTGCCCAGTAGACCTCGAAGCGTCCGTATCTCCACTCCAGGAACTCAGGATCTCGCGCCGTCGCGAGGCGATCACGCGGAGGCTGTGCACGCTCGAGCAAGCGCGTCACGAGCGGCGTGTCGGCGAGCACGTCCGCAGCCCGCTCGCCCACGAGCGCGGGCTCGCCAGCGGGAGCGCGTCCGCCCCTCCCCAGCGCTCTCACGAGCGTCCGCCCCGGCCGCGGACCCGGGCGCAGATAGCGCGGCAGCCCGTCGACCCTGCGCCGCGCCGCGCCCTTGAGCGCGCCGCCGCGGCTGAGCGCGTTGGGGTTGCTCCAGCCGAGGGCGAGCCCGTCCGGGTAGTGCGCGCGCCCGGCTTCGATCAGGCTCATCGAGACGCCGCGGCGACGATGATCGCGAGCGACTGCGAGATCCAGGCCGCGAATCGAGTCGAGCATCTGCGCGCCCGTGCGCAGACGCCAGGGAAGGAAGCCGATGAAGCCGACCAGCTCGTTGTCTGCCTCGGCGACGAAGCACAGCGAGCGCCCGAACGGACACTGCTCGTGCTTCCAGCGGTAGAACTCGCCGGCGTCGACCGAGCCGAGCAGACGTGGCCACTCGCCGAACACACGCCGAAGCAGCTGGAGCACGCGCGGCTCGTCGGCCGCCTGGGCGATCCGCACGGCCACGGCTCCCGCCGCCGTGACGCCGCCTGGGCCGTGTGCGCTGCCGGAGGTCTCGCTCACGCCTTCGCCGTCCGTGCCGTGCCGATGACCGCTCCGCCCGGATCGAGGGCCTGGACTGTCAGATAGTCGCCGGCCACCCCGGCCGGCAGCGCGATCGAGGTCTCAAAGCCCGTGCGCGCGACCTCCGCGACCGCGCGCAGTGTGTGTGCGCGAGCACCGGCGAGCACGCGCCAGGCGCTCACGCCCGTCGCGCCGTTCCAGCTCGCATACACCGTCGCGGCGCCGCGGCCGCGACGCTGCACCGCGAACGTCGGTGCGTGCGCGGGCGTGGCGCTCCAGGGAAAGCGCAGGGCGCGGTAGCTCTGCGTGTGCGCGGGAAAGTGCGCATCGAACAGCAGTGCCCCGGCCGCGCTGAGCTCGGAGAAGTCCGGAACCTGCCCCCAGCCGACGAACCAGTCGCCGTTCTCGAGCGCCTGGAAGTTGCCCTGGCTTTCGGCGAGCAGCGGCGGCGGGTGCAGGATCTGCGTCTGCAGCGTCGCCGTGCCGTGGACCCCGTCGAGCGCTAGCACGATCCCGCGCGACTGGCTGTGAACGTTCGGCGAGCCGCCGTTGTCGAAGATACTGATGGCGCCGTCGGGGAGCTGGCGCGGATCGTGCTGCCAGGCCGTGCTCGTCCCCGGGCCCATCGCGAAGCTGCTGCGCTTGCCGCCCAAGCGCCAGCGGATCTGCCCTGTCCGCGCGTCGAGGTCATAGGCCGTCCAGGTGTTGCGCGCGGAGATCAGCAGGCTGCCGCCCTGATCGAGGTTGATCGAGTTGATGTGGAAGAAGTCGAACGGCCTCGGCGCCGAGGTGCGCTGAGGGTTGGCGTAGGTCTCCTCCAGGCCGACGTGATCGAGGCTCGTCCACTGGAACCTGACCAGCCCGGTCTTGACGTCCACTTCCTGCAGCAGCCCGTCGGTGACACCGTCGTAGGCGGAGCCGCCGACCGCGGAGAGGTTGCAGAGGATCGGCTCATACGCGGTGATCAGCGCGGTCCCCTGCCCCGTTAGCTGCAGCTCGTGCAGGTCTGCCTGGACACCATTGCCCGCGCGCACGTGCGCGACTTCCGCGTAGGACTGATCGGCGATCACGCCTTCGCCGAGACCGAAGCCGTGGACGGAGATGTCGCCCTGCCACCACGTCAGCACCGGCCGGCCCTCGTACTGCTGCACGCGCAGGTTCGTCGCGAATGTGTCAGCCGGCAGCGGTTTGAACCAGACCAGGCCGCCATCCGGTTCGAGGATCATCGGCCCGGCCTGGCCCGGGCCGGAGTACGGCGACACGAAGATGTCCCCGGGCGCCACTGCCGGCGCTTGCGCGGTGACCGTCAGCGCCGGCGGGTGCAGGTCCGAGCGCGAGCGAAACGCCTGGATTTCGCTCGCGCGGCCAGGGTGGGTGCGCTCGGGCGTCGTCGTGATCGGATCACGATCGGCGATCGCGAACCGATCGACGATCCGCAGGATGTGACCGGCAACCCGGACCTCGGCGCGCGCCTCGACACGCTCGCCTTCGGCGAACGGGCGCGAGGGCACGAAGCTCGCGCCGTCGCCCTGGGAGTAGGCGAGCAGCCTGCCCGCGTGCGCCCCCGTCTGCGATCCGGTCACGCTGAGATGGCTGAGCGCGCTCGCCGGCGCCCCGAGAAAGCTGATCTGCGTCTGTGCCATCGCGTCGCGGCTGCCCGACAGCGGCGAGACCGTCTCTAACCCAGCCTTTATCGCCGAGCTGTTCAATGTCGCCGGCGTGCAATCGGGCGCCGAGGCGGCAGCGGGCGCGGTTGCAGCGAAAGACCCCAATCCAAGGCCGATCGCCGTCGCCGGCCCTAGGATCAAGGCGCGTATGGAGAACATCGACCCCGAGCAGGATAAGAGAGTGGATCGGCGGACCTTCGTCAAGGGCGGCGCCGTCGCCGGCGGCCTGCTCACGGCCGGCGGCCTCGGCATCGGGTGCCTCGCCGAGGCGGCCGAGAGCTCCAAGCGACGGGCGAGCGCCGCCAGGCGCCGCCAGGCGCCGCCGTCGCAGCCTCAGCGCCCGAACATCCTCGTGATCCTCGTCGACCAGCTGCGCTATCCGCAGTGGTTCTCGCCGACGGGCGATGGTGCAGGACTGCCGCCGAACATGACTAGCTTGCGCGAAGGAGCCGTGTCGTTCTCGGGCCACTACACGGTCGCCAACGACTGCACGCCGTCGCGCGCTGCGCTGCTGACGGGTCTGTACACGCATCAGACGGGCTGCATGATCACCGGCGGCAGCACGCTCGATCCGGGCTTCCCCACCTGGGGCACGATGCTGCGCGAGCAGGGTTACCGCACGCGCTGGTACGGCAAGTGGCACCTCACCCACCACGACGGCAGGTGGGGCCCGCGGCGCGGCGAGCGCGCGCTCGATCGCTACGGCTTCCACGGCGGCACCTTCCCCTCGCCGAACGGCGCTCCAGGCCAGGGCGCGCGCGTGGACCCTCACATCGCCGCGCAGTTCTCCAGGTGGCTCGCGCGCCAGCCCGGGAGCGAGCCGTGGTGCACGACGGTCTCTTTCGTCAACCCGCACGATGTCGCCTGGTGGTATCGCTGGAGCGACCGCGTGGCCTCTGAGACGAGCGCTGAAACGATCGTGCAGACGCTGCCTCCGAACTTCGAGACGCCGGAGCTGCTGCTGGAGCGGCGCAAGCCGCTGCTGCAGCGCTCGCTGCAGGACACAGCCGCGGCTTCGTTCGGCCCCGTGCCCTACGACGGCCCCGAAGCGCTGTCGATGTGGACGGGCTTCGTCAGCCTCTACGCCAAACTCCAGCGCGACGTCGACGCCAACATCGGACAGGTGCTCCAGGCGCTCTACAGCCGCCCGGAGATCGCGGCGAACACGGTGATCCTCTTCACCTCCGACCACGGCGAGTACGGCGGCTCGCACGGCCTGCGCGGGAAGGGGGCCGGCGCATACGAGGAGGCGATCCGCGTGCCGCTGATCGTCAAGGACAACCGCGGCCTGATCACGAGCCAGCCGGAGATCACGCGCGCCCAGCTCACCTCGAGCGTCGACGTGGCGCCGCTGCTGCTGACGATCGCGACCGGCTCGAACAGCTGGCGCAGCGAACCCCACTACGAACATCTCGCCACGCGCGCGGATCTGGCGGCGATGCTCGCCGATCCGAACGCGCCGGGACGCCCATATGTCGTGCACGCTACCGACGAGACGGTGACCGAGTACGCCGTCGAGTCCTACGCCTCCTCCGCGCCACTGCACGTCGTCGCGCTGCGCACGGCGGAGGCGAAGTACGCCACCTACACGAGCTGGCAGCCGGGCGGGATCGTACCGATCGCGGCCGGGGAAGAACGCGAGCTCTACGACTACGCGACCGACAGCGGCCGCTTGGAGCTGCACAACAGCGCGGATGAGAGCAACCTCGAGGACGGGCTGCGGGCACTGGTCGAACGCGCCTACGCGGAGGAGCTGCGCCGCCCGTTGCCCGGCCGGCTGAACCAGGCGCACTCGCGCGGCTTCGCGGACTACTTCACGACGTCCATGCACTCCGCCAACAACGCTGCGGCCGTGCGCGAACGCCGTGCCGAACGGTACTTCGAAGGTCTGCAGGAAGAAGGTCCCAAACCCGTCGAGACGGGTTTGCACAAGCTCAGAGCTTCTTCGCGGGCGAGGCCCCGATGACCGTCCCTGATGCATCGAGCGCCTGCGCCTGGACGTAGCTGCCGGCGCGGGCGCCCGGCAGCGAGAGGGTCGTCTCGAAGCCGGCCTTCGGCGTCGTCGCGCCCGCTGTCAGGCTCGACGCAGAAGGCCCGGTCAGCACGCGCCAGGAGGAGACGTCTGTCGCGCCGTTCCAGCTCGCGTACGCGGTCGCGACAGGGTAAGTGGATGAGGGTGCGAGCGCGGCGAGCGCCGGCGAGTCTGTCGGGTGCCCGCTCCAAGGCAGGCGGTAGGCGCGGTAGGACTCATACGGAGCGGGCAGGTGCGCGTCGAAGAGCAGTTGCCCACCGGCGCTGAATTCGGAGAGGTAGGGCACCTCGCCCCAGCCCACCATCAGCGCGCCGTCAGCCAGCGTCTGCGCGTTGCCCTGGCTACCTGCGACGAGTGGCTTGCCGGGGTGGTCGTCCTCGCGCACGAGCGTCGCCGTGCGGCGCTGCTCGTCGAGCTTGACAGCGATCACGCGCGACTGCGGGTGCACCGCCGGCGTCGCGCCGTTGTCGAAGAACGTGATCGTTCCGTCCGCCCGGCGACGGGCATCGTGCTGGAAGGCCGTACGCGTGCCGTGCCCGAGCTTGTAGCTGCTGTGCTTGCCGCCCAGTTGCCAGCGCACCTGCCCGCTGCGGCGATCGACGTCGTAGGCCGCCCACGTGTTACGCGCGTCCACCAGCAGGTCGCCGGCGGCGCCGACGTCGATCGAGTTGATGTGGAAGTAGTCGAACGGCGTCTTTTCGCTCGAGCGTGCGTCCGAGACGTAGGAATCGCTCAGCGCGACGTGGTCGAGGCTGTGCCACTCGAACCGCACCAAGCCCGTCTTCAGGTCGATCTCCTGCAGCAGCGTGTCGGCGACGGCCGCCTTGCGCGCGCCGCCGGCGTGCGAGAGGTCGCAGTCGATCCCGTTGTAGATCGTGATCAGGCCTGTGTCCTGCGGCGTGATCTGGAATTCGTGCAGATCCGGCTGGTACCCGTTACCGGCCCGCACGATCGCGACCTGCCGGTAGGAGCTGTCGAGGATCACCTCGCCCGCCTTGCTGACCCCGTTTGCAGTCAGCGGATCCTGCCACCACGTGAGCACCGGGTTGCCTTCGTACTGCTGCACGCGGAAGTCGGCGGCACGCGTCCCGGCCGGCGACAGCGGCTTGAACCAAATCATCGAGCCGGATTCGTCGAGGATCATCGGGCCGTACTGCCCCGGCCCGGAATAAGGGGCGATGAACAGATCACCGGGCGCCGTCCCGGCCGTGTGCGCGGTGACCGTGACCGTCGGCGGCTGCAAGTCCGTGCGTGAGCGGAAGCTCTGGTAGTAAGCAGGGTGCGGCAGCGGGCGCCCGCTGCCGCCCGCGGCGCCGGCGCGGTCGCGCACGGCGACGGTGAAGCTCCACGCCAGCGCGGTCGTGCGTCCGGCGCTCGAGAGCTCACCGCGCACGCTCACCAGCTCTCCTTCGGCGAACTGCTTGCTCGGCACGAAGCTGGCGCCGTCGCCCTGCGAATAGGCCTGCAGGCGACCGTCGTGCGAGCCGCTACGCGCGCCCTGCACGTGCAGGTGCGAGAGCGCCGACGCCGGCGCGCCGAGCATGCTGATCTGGGTCGTCGCTGAGGCGTCGCGCGTGCCCGGGCCAGGCGAGACGGTTACCTGCGAGGCCGCCAGCGAGGCGGAGACGTTCAGCCTGGCAGGCGCGCACGGCGGCGAGGGCGCGTTTGCCGAGCGAGGACTGTCGGCGCCGGCGCTACCGGAGCAGCCGGCCACGAGCGCGACCAGCGCGCCCGCCCCGATCAGCAGCGCCAGCCCGGCAAGCGCAGCTCGCACGCGGATCGCGTGCCGGCTCACTCCTTGACCGTGGACGAGGTGCCGATGACGGCCCCCGAGGCATCGAGCGCCTGCACGGCGACGTACGGCCCTGGGGTATGCGCCGTGAGGGTCGTCTCGAAACCGGACCTGGCTGCGCTCGCGACCGGCGCGAGGGCTCCTGAGGACGCCCCCGCGAGCACGCGCCAGGAGGCGATGCTGGTCGCGCCGTTCCAGCTCATCGCGAGGCTGACGGCGCCGCTGCCGGAGGACTTCGCCGACAGCGACGGACGCCCCGGCGCGGTGGCACTCCAGGGCGAGAGGTAGGTGCGGAAGCTCTGCACGTTCTTACCGAGCGTGCCGTCGAGCAGCACGTGCCCGGAGGAGTCGTACTCGGTGAAGTTGGGTAGCCCGCCATAGCCCATCAGCCAGTCCCCACCGGGCAGGCCAAGCGTGTTGCCTTGGCTGCTCGCGAGCAGCGTTTTCGAAGGGTTTGTGAACTGCTTGACCAGCGTGACCGCGTTAGCGGAGGTGTCCGGGCGCAGCAGCAGTCCCCGCGACTGCTTCTCCTTCGGCGGGGTCGAGCCGTTGTCGAACAGCGAGATCAGCCCCCCCGGCTGGAACTCGGCGTCGTGCTGCCAGTAGAAGCGCGTGCCGCCGCCCTGGCGGAAGCTGCTGTGGCGCCCGCCGAGGCGCCAGCGGACCGCGCCACTGCGGATGTCCACGTCGTAGAGCGCCCACGTGTTGCGCGACGACAACAGCACGTCGCCGTCCGTGCCCGGGTCGACCGTGTTGATGTGCACGTAGTCCCACGGATAGGAGGCTTTCGGCACGGCGTTGTTCGATTCCGAGATCGGGATGTTTCCAAGCGCGTGCCACTCCCACATGACCAGCCCCGTCTTGATGTCGATCTCCTGTATCACCGAGTCCGTCAGCACTCCGTCGGAGCGGCCGTGCACGGAGGACAGGTTCATCTTGATCGGGTCGAAGTCGTCGATCCACGCCGTCCCTTCCGGCGTCAGGCGGACCTCGTGCAGGTCGGCGTGGTAGCCGTTGCCTGCCTTGACCGTCGCGACGTGCCGGTAGGAGGTGTCGTAGATCTCGTTCTCGCCCTGGCCGAAGCCGACCTGGAGGATCCGCCCCTGCCACCACGTCAGCACCGGCTTGCCCTGATATTGCTGCACCTGGAAGTTGGTCGCCGACTCGCTCGCCGGCAGCGGTTTGAACCACACCAGGCTGCCGTCCTGTTCGGTGATCATCGGCCCCGGCGTGCCCTTGCCCTGATATGGCGCGAGGAACAGGTCGCCCGCGGCCGCGCCCGCCTTGGCGTGCGTCGTGACGCGCACGGTCGACCCCGCCAGCGACGGCGCCGAACGGTAGTGCTGAACGGCGCTGGCGTCGCCTGGGTTGTTGGGGAACTGCTTCTGGCTGACCGGCGCCTGGTGGGCGATCGTAAAGCTCGTGCTGACGGCCGCGCCGGCCGCCGTGGCATGCACCGTCACCTTCTCCCCGACGCGGAACGGATGGCTCGGCAGGAAGCTCTCGCCCGTCCTGGTCGAGTACGCACGCAGCGCGCCGCTGTGAGAGCCGCTGCGAGAGCCGACGACCTTGACGTCGCTCACCTGCGTCCCGGCCACGCCGAGGAAGCTGATCTGGGTGGAGGGCGAAGCGTCGGGCGTGCCCGGCTGCGGCGAGACGGCCACCGGGCCGGCCGCCGACGAGGAGCTGACCGAGGAGCTGAGCGCCGCCGAGGCGCCGCCGCACGCGCACAGGCCGAGCGTCACCGTGAGCGTGCTCAGCAGCAGACCGGCTGGGCGAGCCGTTCTCATCGCCCTACGCCGGCCGGAACGGGCGGAGCACCGCGCTCGTCGCTCGAGGATGCGCCGACGATCGTCGGCGGCGTCGGGGACGGCGCGGGATCGGGCGGTATCGCCGGTGGCGGCGTCACGGGTGGCCCCGGATCGGGCGCAGGCGGACCCGGCGCCGGGGGCGGCGAGGGATCTGGTCCGGGGCCGGGCCCCGGCGGGGTCGGCAGCGGCGGCTGGGATGCACTCGGCATGGCGCGGATCGTACCCACCACAGGAGCGGAGTGGCTCACCTGCGGCCCCCTGCGGAAGCTAGGAGCCAACGGCGAACGGGCGCGAGGCGCCGATCACGCGGCCGTGGGCGTCGAGCGCCTGCAGCGTGAAGGCCTTGTAGCTCCCCGAGACCGGGATAGCGGTCTCGAAGCCGTCTCTCGCGTGCATCGCGATCGCGGCCGGGCGGGCGGCCCCGCTCGCGCCGAGCACCCTCCAGGAGGCGACCTCGGTCGCGCCGTTCCAGCTCGCGTAGACGGTCGCCTTGCCGCCGCTGCTGCGGGCGGCGCCGCTGGGCGAGCTCAGCGGCAGGCCGACCCACGGCTCGAGCGTCGCCCGGTAGGTGAGGTCAGGCCCGGGCAACTGGCCTTCGAACAGAAGCTTTCCCGAGCTGTCGTACTCCGAGAAGTACGGTTCCGAGCCCCAGCCGACGAACACGTTGCCGTTGCTCAAGGGCTGCGTGTCGCCCATGTAGTCGGACTCGAAGCCTCCGCGATCGCCGTACTGAGCCGCGAGCGACGCCTTGTGCGACTGCTCGTCGAGCGAGAGCACGAGCCCGCGCGAGGGGCCGGTCGGATTGACGTAGGTACCGCCACCGGTCAGCTGGCAGCAGTGGTCGTCGTAGAGGCTGACCTTCGAGCCGGGCTGGAACCTCGCGTCGTGCTGCCACTCGAACGCGGCGCCACGCCCGAGATCGAAGCTCGACTCCTTGCCGCCGAGCGTCCACTCGATCTTGCCCGTTTCGATGTCGACCTTGTAGGCGGCCCACGTGTCGCGCATCGACACCAGGAAGCTGCCGTCGCCGCTGAGGTCGATCGAGTTGACGTGGTAGGCGTCCCAGGGGAAGCCGTTGGTCGGCAGCGAGGCTTGCGACTCGCTCAGCGGGATGTGGTCGAGCGCGTCCCAGTTGCGCACGAGCTTGCCCGTGTCGAGGTCGTACTCCTGCACGGCCGAGTCGATCAGCGCGCCGTTGTTGGTGCCCCCGTACTTGGAGAGGTCCTTGGGCACGTTCTTGTTCGCCGTCACCCAAGCGTGGTTCCCGTCGATCAGGAACTCGTGCAGGGTCAGGACCCATCCGCCGGTGGCTTTCAGGCTCGCGAGCTTGCGGTAGTGCTCATCGACGACCACGTCTTCGCCGCTTTCGGTGGCGCCGGTGTTGGTGATGACGCCCTGCCACCACGCGAGCGCCGGCTTGCCCTTGTAGCTCTGCAGGCTGAGGTTCGAGGCGACGACCTTTTCGGGCACCGGCTGGAACCAGACCGGCTGCAGCTTGCGGTCGAGGATCAGCGGCCCGCTCTGGCCGACGAGCGGAGGTTCGTTGAGGTCGAAGAAGTTCGCAGTGAAGATGTAGCCGGGTGCGGGCTGCCCGGCGGACGCCTGCTTGACGCTGCGGATCTGCGGCGGGTGCAGCGCCGGCGCCGTCACGTAGCTGTACGTGTCCTTGGTCGTGTACGCCCCGAGCGGTGCGCCGTGCGAGCCGGAGAAGGCGGCCGTGAGGGCGACGAACACCGCCAGCACGGCGCCGATCACGAGCGTGAAGCGACGCGGCGCGGAGCCGAGCTTGGCGTCGGGCTTCGGCACCGAGGTGAACGTGATGATCGCCGCGACGGCGGCGAGGCCGGCGCCGATCAGGTAGGCGAGGCGAAAGCCGTCGGTCAGCGCCGGGGCGACCTGTTCGCCCGTGCCGATCAGGTGCGTGGTGCGCTGCGTCGCGAACGTGATCAGCAGCGCGAGGCCGAGGCCGCCGCCGACCTGGCGCGAGGTGTTGACAAGCCCTGAGGCGAGCCCCGCCTGTCCCTCCTTGGCTCCCTGCGTGGCGGCGATCGTCGAGGGCACGATCGACATTGCGATCCCGGCCGCCGTGAGCACTCCAGGGATCACGACGTAGACGAGCGGGCTGCCGCTCGATCCGATCCGCGTGAACAGCAGCAGTCCGCCGGTCATCATCACCAGACCGCCCCCGAGCACGGGGCGCACGCCGAAGCGGCTCACGAGCTTGCCGGCGCGCGAGGCGATCAGCATGATCGTGAGCGTCATCGGCAGGAAGATGAGGCCGGTGTGAAGCGGCGACAGGCCGAGCACCTGCTGTAGGTACAGCGAGCCCACGAACCACATCGGGAACAGCGCGGCGCTGAACAGCAGGACCACCGTGTTGGCGGTTCGCAGCGGCTTGGTCAGCTCCTTGAACGGGATCAGCGGCGCCGAGGCGACGCGCGTCTCGATCGCGCCGAAGGCGCCGAGCAGGACCAGTCCGAAGACAATCGGGCCGAGTGCCGCGAAGGTGCCCCAGCCCTTCAGGCCCGCTTCGACGACCCCATAGACGAGCACCATCTGGCCGATCGTCAGCGTCAGCGCCCCCGCCAGATCGAACGGCGCCGCCTCGCGTCCCTTGCGGCGCTCGGCGACGACGGCGTAGGCCACGAGCGCGGCGGCGACCGCGATCGGCGGGTTGATCAGCAGCACCCAGCGCCAGCTGAGCACTTCGGTGATGATGCCGCCGAGCAGGACGCCGGCGGCGCCGCCGAGCCCGTTCATCGCCGCCCACGTGCCGATCGCGCGGTGCAGCTTCGGTCCGGGCGGGAAAGATGCCGTGATGATCGCCAGCGAAGTGGCGGCCATGAGCGCGCCCGCGAGCCCTTGCACCCCGCGCGCCGCAACGAGCACGATCTGGTCGGGCGCCGCGCCTCCGGCGAGCGAGGCGAGTCCGAACAGGAGCAACCCTGCGACGAGCGTCCGCCGCTGACCGAAGTGGTCGGCCGCCCGCCCGCCGAGCATCAGGAAGCCGGCGAACGTGATCGCGTACGCGTCGACGACCCACTGCAGATCAGGCGAGGAGAAGCCGAGATCGGACTGAATCGACGGCAGCGCCACGTTGACGATGCTCAGGTCGAGGATGACCATGAACTGCGCCACGCAGCAGACGGCCAGCAGCAATGCCGAACCGGACCCGCGACTCTCGCCGGCAGGCGCCTCGATCGTCCTCGGGCCGGCCTTCGCCTCGGCGCTCATGAGCTCCTACCCGACTGCGATCGGCGTTGCAAACGCTTGGTAGGGTGAAACTCTGAGTCCTCGAGCGACGATTGGAGCCCGCCCCATGAGAAGAACGCCACTGACCGCCATGCTAACGGCCGTTGCCGTGCTGGCGAGCACGATCGCAGTGGCTGGGTGCGGCAGCAGCTCCTCCTCCTCGAAGTCGACATCGAGCCCGACACCGACGTCGAGCACCACGCCGACGACGAGCAAGACGAGGGGCGGCAAGAACAAAACCAAACCGGCCTACTAGAGCCGGGCAGGGCGCGACGGCGCGACGCAGCGGATTCGCCGTGGTGCGTGCTCATTGCGAGCGCCGCGCTTGAGCGAGCGCCGTCGCGTAGGCGATCGGCGCGACGGTCTTGGAGGTGCCGAGCACCTGGCCGTCCGCGGCGAGAGCCTGCACCGCCACGTACCCGTGCTTCTGCGCCAGCGTGACGGAGGTCTCGAAGCCGACCTTCCCGATCTCGGTCTGCGGCTCGAGCGTTCCCCTCTGCTTGCCCGCGAGGATCCGCCAGCGAACGATGTCGGTGGCGCCGTTCCAGCTTGCGTGCACGATCGTCTCTTCGCCGGTGTTGTTTAGGCTGGCGAGGATCGCCGGCGGGCTCGACGGGCTGGCGCTCCAAGGGAAGCGGAACGACCGGTAGAAAGACATGTCCAGCGGCTGGTGGGCATCGAACAGGAGTGAGCCGTCGCGTGCGAACTGGCTGATCGCGGGCACGCCACCGCCGTAACCCACGAGCGTGCTCCCGTCTGACAGCGTCTGCATGTTGCCCTGGCTGGCCGCGAGCAGCGGTGGATCGGAGTGCGTGAAGGCAGAGACCAGTCGCGCTTGGTGGTGGGCGAGATCGAGTCTGATCCGCACGGCGCGCGACTGGCGGTGAATCGGCGGGTTGGAGCCGTCGTCGAAGAACGTGACGTCGCCATCTGCCAGCACGCGGGCGTCGTGCTGCCATGCCATCCTCGTGCCCGGGCCCATCTCGAAGGAGCTCTTGTTGCCACCCAAGCGCCAGAGCACCTCGCCGCTGGTGCCCCCGAGCAGGTAGCCGGCCCAGGTGCTGCGCGCGGAGATGAGGATGTTGCCGTCGGCCTCCGGCTCGATCGAGTTGAGGTGGAAGTAGTCCCACGGCGCGGGTCCAGAGGGCGTTTCGACTTCGGACTCCGCCGCGGCGATGTGGTCGAGGCTGTGCCATTCCCAGCGCACGAGCCCCGTCTTCAAGTCGATCTGCTCGATCGCCGTGTCGACGATCGACCCGTCTGAGGTTCCGCCCACCTGCGTGAGATCGCAGTGGATCGGGTTGTACGCGGTGATGTAGGCGATGTCGTGCGGCTCGATCTGGAAGTCGTGCAGGTCGGCCGCCAGGCCGTTGCCGCCCGGGACCCTCGCGACGGTCTGATAGCGCGAGCTCATGACGATGTCTTCGCCTTGGCCGAAGCCGAGCTGGAGCACACGCCCCTTCCACCACGTCAGGACGCGTTTGCCATCGAAGGTCTGCTCGCTCAGGTTCTCCGCGGTGTCGCCCCCGGTCAGATGCTGGAACCACACGAGCTCCCCGTCAGGGGCGTAGATCAGTGGGCCGTACTGCCCCGGGCCGGGTCCGTTGGTCGTGAAAACGTCGCCGGCGGACGGGTCGCGGTCGGGCACGGTGACGGTCATCACAGGGGCCTCGGCGTCCGGCAGGGTGTAGAAGCTCTGGGAGTCGGCGGGCGCCGCCTGCGGGTTGCCGAATGCCGGGGTGTGCGCCGTCGAGTAGGGCGTGTCGACGCCGAACCGATAGGCGACGCGCTTGCCTGCGCCGGCGGCGCCGATCGTCGCGCTGACCGACACCTGCTCACCGGCCTTGAACGGTGCGCTCGGCACGAAGCTGGCGCCGTCGCCCTGGGAGTAGACACGCAGGCGCCCCTGGTGGGCGCCGCTGCGCTCGCCGACCACGGAGACCGCGTGGATCTGCGCGGCCGGGGCGCCCTTGAAGCTGATCTGCGTGTCGGGGTTGGCAGTGCCCGTCTGCGGCGCAGGTGAGACGTCGAGCGTGGTGCCCGGGAGCGCGGCTGAGTGTGACAGCGTCGTGGGCAGGCACGGCGGCGAGACGCTGCGCGCGCTCGAGCCGCCCGCCAGCTTCAGGCTCGCGGAGCCGAGCGCGATCGCCAGCACGCCCCATGCGAGCACGGCGACTCCCAGGATGATCAGTACGTTGCGACGCATGTGCGAGTGCACGACAAGCCGTTGCCGGGTCGCACGCGCCCGCGGGTGTCGAAGCGGGAAGGGTGCCACATCCACCCCCGGTCAATGTAAAAGTCTGTTTCAGAACCCGTGCGCACCGGCACCCTCGTCGTGAGCGCCGCGGCGGCGCTAGCCTCGCATCGATGACACGGATCGCGCTCATCGCCGCCGCGACGCTCGCGCTTGCGCTTGCGCCGTCGCACGCCCTCGCAGCGGCGAGTGGAGGTGACGGCGCGGCGACGGCTGCCTATCTCGCCGCCAACCACAGGCTCGTCAGCTTCGCGCGCTCCAAGCAGGCCGGCTCGGAAGCGACGTTGCGCGTGCTGCTCGCCCGCGTGCGTCGCGGATGCCCGCAGGTGGCCGCAGGCTCGCCCCAGGACACTGCCTCCGAACAGCTGACGTTCGAGCTCGTCGGGGAGATGACGCTCGTGGCCGTCCAGCCGAACGTGCGGGCGATCGCCGCATACGCACGAGCCGTTGCCGGTCTGCATTGGAGCAACGCCAAGCTCACGCGCGCCGTCCGCACGTACAGCGGCCAGCTGCGCAGGCAGTCGCTGATGGCGCCGCCCGACATCTGCGCCGACGTGCGCGCGTGGGTGGCGAGCGGCTACAAAACGCTGCCCGACGGCACGCGGCGCTTCAACCGCGCCTTCTACTCGGTCTACGTCGCGGTCGGCCTGCTGCCAACGCGCCTGCTCGCGCCGTCGCTGGCGCCCGCGCAGCGGGCCCTCGTGCAGCGCACGCACCAGCTCGAACTGCAGCTCACCGACGGCGAAGCCCGCGCGGTGAAGACTTGGGGTCAGATCATGGAAGCGCTCGCGCTGAATCCGTAGGCGCGTCTCCCCGCGCTGCGAGGTCGATCCCATGCGCGAGCAACTGCGCGAGCAGCGCGCCCGCGAGCGCGAGCGTGAATGCGCCGAAGGTCCCGACCGCCAGCAACAGCACGGCGACGAGGAAGCAGAACACGGCGAAGCCGAATGCGCCGCGGAGGAAGCCCCGCAGCAGCGCATTCGCCTGCAGCGGGCCGTCCTGGACGAGCACGAACGCCGCGAGCACGCTCGTCGAGATCGGGAACGGCGTCAGCACACCGGTCAAGCGCGGCCCGAGCCCGGCGGCGGCGCCGGTGAGCCCGAGCACGAGCAGCGCTGTCGCGATCGCGCGGGCCGGAAGGTCCCACGCCGGCAGATCGTCCGGCTCGATCTCCTCGGCGTGCGGGTCGGGCGGCATCAGCAGCGGCGCCAGTGCGAACGCGCCAAGCGCGAGCACGACGCCCACGCCGGCGGGGATGTCCGCGTGCGAGAAGGCGAGGGCGACGATCAGGAACGCGACCCAGCCCGCCAGCACGGCGAGCGCCCACCCGCTTCGGCGCGAGGAGCGGGCGAAGACGACCACGAAGGACGCCAGCGCCACGAGGCCGAGCAGCGAGGAGCTCGCCGCGCGCGCGGCGAAGTGCGCGCCGCGCTCGAGGTCTGTGATCAGCAGGATCGGCCCGGCGACGAGCGGCAGCGCCACGAGCAGCCCCGAGACCTGGTGGCCCCAGCGCCGCCCGGCCAGCGAGGAGCCGACCACGAGCAGCGGCGCGAGCGAGAGCTTGACGAGCAACAGCGACATGTGGGGCCCTCAGCCTCAGTGACGCAGGTCGGTCGCGGTGGCGACGGGGTGCCTCACCATCGCTCCCAACCGGAGTCGCGCTCGGTGCGACTCGAGCGCTGCGCGCGCCGCAGCGCCACGTTGACGATCCACACGATCAGCGCCCCGCCGACTGTCGACCAGAAGCCGCCGACCGTGAACCCGTCGACGATCCTGCTCGTCAGCCACAGCATCAGCGCGTTGATGACAAGCAGCGCGAGCCCCAGCGAGAGGATCACGGCGGGCAACGTCAGCAGCACGATCGCCGGCCGCACGACGAAGTTGACTATCCCCAGGATCACGCCGGCGAGCAGCAGCGTGCCGAAATCCTCGCCGTATGAGATCGCCGGGATCACCGCCGCAGCGACCAGCAGCGCAACGCAGTTGAAGATCAGCGCGATCAGCAGTCGGATTGCCAGGCGGCCCACCAGAGCATCCTCCCACGCGCGCGAGCGCGCGAGCGCGAAGCACCGCCGCGGGCCGGTCGCGCGCTATGCGGTTGCCGTCGCCGCGGCCGTCTCGCGCACGAACTCGCGGATCGCCCGCGCGAAGGCCTGCGGCTGATCGCGCATGATCAGCGTGTAGCTGTCGCGGATCTCGACCAGGCGCGCGTCCGGGAGCAGCTCGGCCAGGCGACGGCCGTGCTCGGGGCGCTGCACGCGATCCTCCGGAGTCCACACCACGAGCGCCGGGCGCTCGAACGCGCGCAGGCGCCGGCACACCTCGAGCATCTGTCGGCGCCGGGCGCTGGCGGCGTACTTGCGCAGGTCGCGCCGCACGGCGCGCTGGGTCTGAAGCGGGCGCAACCAGCGATCGAGGAGCGCGTCGGGCAGCGGGCGCTTGGACATCCACCCGAACGCGATCGGGAGCCGCCGCAGTGCTCGCACCCGCAGCGCCTGCATCGAGAGGAAGATGCCGCCGGGGGCCATCGCCGTAAGCCGCATGTTCTTCCCGGGCAGCCCTGGCGGGAAGTTCTCGAACGCCTCACACGAGGAGATCACCAGACGCGCGACGCGAGCCGGGCGCTCCCCCGCGAGCACGAGCGCGGCGGCGTGGTCGTTCTGCACGAGCGTCACGCCGGTCAAGTCCAGGCGCTCGAGCAGCTCGGCGACGATCCGCCCGAAGCCCGCCAGCGTCAGGTCCGCATCCGCGTTCATCGCTTTGCGATGGGCGCCGAGCGGCAGCGTCGGGACCACGCAGCGATGCTCTCCCCGCAGCTCGGCAACAAGCGGGTCCCAGACCGATCCGTCCATCGCCAGCCCACCGAGGAGCACGAGCACCGGCCCCTCGCCGCCCGTGTCCTCGTACTCGATCGTTCCTGCCGTCAGCTCAACCTCGGCCATGCTCGCCTCCGCTAGATAGATCGCTCTAGTCGGCGTACCGTATCATTCATTCGATGGCTGCGGCTACGAAGGAGCGGATCGTCGAGAGCAGTGCCGAGCTGTTCCGCCGCCAGGGCTACGCCGGCACCGGCGTCAAGCAGATCGTCGCCGAGGCGAGCGCGCCGTTCGGCTCGCTTTACCACTTCTTCCCGGGCGGTAAGGAGCAGCTCGGAGAGGAGGTGATCCGCTACTCCGGGGCGATCTACGGGCAGCTGATCGACGCCTTTTTCGTGCCCGGCGAGGACCCCGTCGCGGCGACCCGCAACTTCTTCACGGCCGCAGCGGCGGCGCTGCACGAGAGCAACTATGCCGACGCGTGCCCGATCGCCACTGTCGCGCTGGAGGTCTCCAGCACGAGCGAGCCGATGCGCCAGGCGTGCGCAGACGTGTTCAACGGCTGGATCGACGGCGCGAGCGAGCGGCTCGTGCAGGGCGGGCTGCCGCGCAAGCGCTCGCGCGCGCTAGCCATCTCGATGATCGCCGCCCTCGAGGGTGCGTTCGTGCTCGGGCGCGCGCTGCGCAGCACCGAGCCGGTCGAAGTGGCCGGCGCCACCTCCACGGAGGCGGTCCGCGAAGCCGTCGCCGCCCAGCGGGCGCGCAGGCGCGCCCGAGGCTAGGCGGACCCGTGCAGACGCTCGAGCAGTGGTGGCGCGAGGGCGAGCGCGTGCCGGTGGCGCTTGGCGGGGTCGAGCGCGAGATCTTCGTGCGTCGCCTCGGCAGCGGTCCGGCGATGACATTGCTGCATGGCTTCCCGAGCTCATCGCACGACTGGGCGAAGGTTGCGCCGGCGCTCGCCGGCCGGCACGCTCTGCTCGCGTTCGACTTCCTCGGCTTCGGCGCATCTGAGAAGCCGGCCCAGCACGAGTACTCGCTGCACGAGCAGGCCGACCTCGTCGAGGCGATGTGGGCGCGCGAGGGCGTCGCCGCGACGATCGTCGTGGCGCACGACTACGCCGTGTCGGTCACGCAGGAGCTGCTCGCTCGCCGCGCAGAGGGCAAGCTGGCGGTCGAGCTGCGCGCTGTGCACCTGCTCAACGGCGGCGTCTA
Source organism: Solirubrobacterales bacterium (assembly GCA_038240205.1). Lineage (GTDB taxonomy): Bacteria > Actinomycetota > Thermoleophilia > Solirubrobacterales > Solirubrobacteraceae > Palsa-744. The sequence continues at coordinate 24,757 of JBBSDZ010000010.1, forward strand.
CCCGGAGCTTCACCGCCCGCAGCCAACGCAGACCGCGTTGCTCGATCCCGAGCACGGGCCGAAGATCGGCGTGCTGATGAACGAGCAGTTGCTGGTCGGAGGCCTGCGCCCGACGTTCGCGCCCGGCTACGACGCTGACGCCGACAGCGCGACGATGTGGCGCGCGATGCATCGCGAGGAAGGCCAGCTGATCGGGCACCTGCTGATCCGCTACATCCGCGACCGCGAACGCCACGAGCGGCGCTGGGTCGCGGCGCTCGAGGCGGCGGAGGTCCCGACGGCGTTCGTCTGGGGCATGCTCGACCCGGTCTCCGGAGCGCACATGGCCGAGCGAATCGCCGAGAACCTGCCGAGCGCTCCGTTTCTGGCGCTCGCAGATGTCGCGCACTGGCCGCAGCTGGAAGCGCCCGAGCGGGTCGCCCGCGCGCTGCTCGGCGCCTAGCCGGGCCCTGAGCCCCGGGCTCAGCGCCGGCCGGACATCGCATCGACGGCTCGCCCGAGCCGCGACGGGCGCCCGCTGCGCTGCTCGATCGCATCGGCGCGCCGGTAGAGCGAGTAGACGGAGCGGATCGCGCCGAAGCGCAGCGGCTCGGGCTCCCAGCGGCGCGCCGGCCGCGGCGTGACCCACGGCAGCCGCGTCAGCGGGGTGGGCTCGCCGAGCATCAGATCGCGCAGCGTGCGCGCGGCAAGGTTGGCCGCGGCGACGCCCTGTCCCACGTAGCCCCCCGCCCACGCGGTGCCGCTGGCGGGGTCGGCGCCCACCGATACACACCAGTCACGCGCGACGCCGAGGACGCCCGACCAGGCGTGCTCGATCTCGACTCCGGCGAGCGCCGGGAACATGCTCTGAAGCTTTGTGCTCAAGCTCTCGACTGTGGCGCGAGCGGTGGCGCCTTCGCCGTCGGTACGCGAGCCGAAGCGATATGGCACGCCACGCCCGCCGATCGCGATACGCCCGTCGGCGGTGCGCTGCAGGTAGACGAACACATGCGCGCCGTCGTCGAGCACCTCGTGTCCCTCCCAGCCGATCTGCCGCCATACCTCCGGGGCCAGTGGCGCGGTAACGATCATCGAGCTGTTCATCGGCACCAATGCGCGGTGCATGCCTTGCAGCGATGCGGTGTAGCCCTCGGTCGCGCGCACGACCCAGCGCGCGCGCACCTCGCCGCGATCGGTACGCGCCGCGCCGGGGCGCACCTCGCGCACGCGCGTGTCCTCGTAGATCGGCACGCCGAGTCGCTCGACCGCGCGGGCGAGGCCGGCGAGGAGCTTGGCCGGTTGCACGCGGGCGGCGTGCGGCGAGAACATCGCCAGCTCGGCGCCCGCCACGCGCACGCGCTCGTCGAGCTGCTCGGAGCTCAGCTCTCGCAGATCCGCCTCCTCCACACCGAGCGTGCGCATGTGAGCCGTGTGCTCGCGCATCCGCAGCGCCTGCGCCCCGTTGAGCGCTACCGCCAGGTGCCCGCCCTTGACGAGGTCCGCGTCGATCCGCTCGCGCTCGAGCACCGCCGCGATCTCATCGACCGTCTCGAACATCGCCCGCTGCAGCGCGGCCACGTCCGCGTCTTGCCCGCGGCGCTCATAGGCGCGCGAGGGACCCGAGAAGAACCCGGTGACCCAGCCGCCGTTGCGACCAGACGCGCCGAAGCCCGCCCTGTGAGCCTCGAGCACGGCGATCCGCAGCGAGGGTTGCGCGAGCTTCAGGTAGTAGGCGCACCACAAGCCCGTGTAGCCGGCACCGACGATCGCCACGTCGAGCTCGATCGGGCCCGGCAGCGGCTCACGCGACGCGGGCGGATCCGCCGGCGAGCGCCACCAGAAACCGAGCTCCCCCGTTCTCCTCGCCATCGCCGCAAGGTTAGTCCGGCGAGATCGCGGCCTGCGCAGGCCCGAGCTCGGCCAGGCGCCGTCGCAGCAGCTGCAGCTCGGCGTCGGTGTGGGTGAGCCCGAGGGCGCGCTCATAGGCCGCCCGCGCCTCCCCGGTGCGATCAAGGCGCCGCAGCAGCTCGGCGCGAGTGGAGTGCAGGTAGGGATAGCTATCCAGCTCGAGCGATTCGACCAGCTCCAGCGCAGCCTCGCAGCTGCCGGCTTCAGCCAGCGCCACGGCCCGGTTCAGCTCGATCACCGGCGAGCGGGCGAGGCTCGCGAGCTGGGCATAGCGCTCGGCGATGGCGTTCCAGTCGCGTTGCTCGTCGGTGTGCAGCGCGGCGATCGCCGCCTGCAGCGCGTAGGGCCCGGGACCGCCGAGAGCAGAGGCGCGGCGCAGCACCGCCCGTCCCTCGGCGATCTGATCGCCGTGCCACAGCGCGCGGTCCTGCTCAGCGAGCAGGACGACCTCGCCGTCGGCAAAGCGCGCGTCGCGGCGAGCGTCGTGCAGCAGCATCAGCGCGAGCAGCGCCTGAACCTCGGCCTCGTCGGGCATCAGGCTCGCCAGCGCGCGACCGAGGCGGATCGCCTCCGCCGCGAGCTCGTTGCGACCGGCGAAGCCCTCGTTGAAGATCAGGTAAACGACCGCGAGCACGGCGAGGAGCCGGTCGGGCAGTAGGTGCTCGGGAGGCACGCGAAATGGGATTCCGGCGGCCGTGATCTTGCGCTTGGCACGCACGAGCCGCTTGGCGAGGGTCGGCTCTGAGATCAGGAAGGCACGTGCGATCTCCTCGGTGCGCAGGCCGCCGAGCGTGCGCAACGTCAGCGCCACCTGAGCGTCGGTCGAGAGCGCGGGGTGACAGCAGGTGAAGATCAGCTCCAGCCGCTCGTCCGGAAAGGCGCTCGCCTGAAAGGCGCTCTCCTGCATCGTGTCCTCCTCGGCTTCGCGCACCTCGAGCAGGTGGGTCTTCGCGGCAAGCGTTCGCGCCCGGCGGATGCGATCGATCGCGCGGTTGCGCGCGGTCGTGATCAGCCACGCGCGCGGGTTGGCCGGGACTCCCTCCCGCGGCCATCGCTCCGCCGCTGTGGCGAAAGCCTCCTGAGCGGCTTCCTCGGCGAGGTCGAAGTCGCCGAGGAAGCCGATCAGGGTCGCAAGGACACGGCCCCACTCGTCGCGATAGACCTGCTCGAGGATCGCTAGCGCTCCATCACCGGGCGCACCTCGATGGCGCCACCCATGCGCGCGGCCGGGATCCGCGCTGCCATCTCGATGGCTGCGTCGAGATCGTCGGCGTCGAGCAGGTAGTAGCCGCCGAACGCCTCCTTCGTCTCCGCGAACGGGCCATCAGTGGTCAGCGTGCGGCCGTCCTGCACGCGCACGGTCGTCGCCGTCTCAGGCGGCTGCAGCTGATGGCCGCCCGAGATACCGGGGGCCTGGGCGATCGCCATGTACTCGCCGGTGATGGCGCTTTTCTCCTCCTCCGAGAGCCTTTCGTAGTCATCCATCGCCGTCGACGAGTAGATCTGCAGCATGTAGGTCATTACTTCCTCCTTCTGGGGATTTTCGCTTGGTGTCAGCACTGAGACGAACGTGGTCGTGCGATATGGACAGGGTTCCACAGATCTTTTTTGCGATGCGCTCCTCATCGCGGGTACGGCGATCACTACGGTGGCGTTCGCGCTGCTGGCGGTCGAACACGGCCACCCCTACGACCTGCTGATCTCAGCAGCGCTTCTCGGCGTGGGCATCGGGCTTGCGTTTCGCGGCGCTCGGCAACCTCATCATCAAGCGGTCTCGAACGAGCAGACAGGCGTGGCGAGCGGCATGAACACGGTCATGCGGACGCTCGGCGGCGCGCTCGGCGGTCAGCTTTCGGCGACGTTCATCGCCGCTCACAGCGCCAAAGGCCATCCAGCGGTGACGGGGTTCACGGAGACGTTCGTGATGGCCACCGGCTCCTCGTCGTGTGCCTTATCGCCGGACTGCTCGTGCCGAAGGCCGCGCGCCAGGACGCGGCGGCCGGTGAGGCCCCCTCCAGCGAGGAGAGCGAGCGCCGGCGGGAGGCGCTCACGGGTGCGGCCGAGGCCGCACAGGCCTAGCGCCGCCAGGCGGCACTGTGCGGCTTCGTCGAGTACCGCCGAGCGGAGGGGCTGATGGCTCTCTCGCTACGCGCGGGGACGGCCCCGGAGCCCGCCGGCGCGGGCGTGTGGGCGTTGTCGCAGGGCGACCTCGAGCTGCTCTGACGTACGGCTTCGCCGCGCAGGCGGTGGCCGTCGATTCAGGCGCTGGCCGGAGCGCTACCTGCGCTCGGCTCGGGCGCGCCCGGCGTCTTGGTGGCGTTCGCCGGCGTCTCGGCGGCGTTCTGTTCGAGCTGCTCAGCGCGCCCGGAGGGCATCGCACGCACGGCGACGATGAACGCGAGCGCCATCGCCCCGGCCATGGCGTAGACGACGGTTCGCGTGGAGTGGGCGAAGTCGAGCTGGATCTGATGTGTGATGCCGTGCGAGGCCTTGCCGCCCGCACCGGCGCCTTCGCCTTCGCCGGAGCCGCGCGCGGCGCCTGAGATCGCGTGGGCGATCGAGTCGGCGCGAGCTTCGGGCACGCCGACTCGTCCGAGGGTCTTCTCCACGCGCGAGACGTTTTCTGTGATGAGGATCGAGCCGAGCACGGCCAGACCGAGGCTGCCGCCGAAGTTGCGGACGGTCTGAGTCAGCCCGGTGACCGAGCCGTAGGTCGCGCGTGCGGCGCGGTTGAGCGCGTCGGTGCTGACGGGGCCGAGCACGAGGCCGACGCCGGCGCCGGCGATCGCCAGGTAGTACCACTGCGAGTTGAACGACAGGTCGTCGAGGTTGGAGCCCCACAGGTAAAAGCCGACGGCGGCGACGGCGCAGCCGGGAACGACCGCCGGGCGCGCCCCCTGGGCGTCGAGCAGGCGCCCGCCGCGCTGGGCGGCGATCGTGAAGCCGCCGAAGAACACGAGCAGGAACAGGCCGGCGTTGGAGGCGCTTTCGCCGAGCGCGATCTGCGCGTACAGGCTGGCGAAGAAGAACAGCGGCACGAAGCAGATTGAGAGCAGGAACAGCACGATGTTGTCGACGAGGAAGCCGCGGTCTGCGAACAGCCGCATCGGCACGAGCGGCTCCTCGGTGCGCAGCTCCGAGCGCACGAACGCGGCCAGCAGCGCCAGGCCGGCGAGCAGGCAAAGCCACGTGGCAGGACTGCCCCAGCCCCACACGCTCGCCTGTTGCAGGCCGAACACCGCGAGCCCCATCCCGCCGGAGACGAGCAGCGCTCCGCGCATGTCGATCCGCGCCGGGCTGCGCTCCTCGGTGGGTTTGGAGATCACGGTGAGCACGATCGCGATGATCGCGATCGGGATGTTCACCCAGAAGATCGCGCGCCAGGTCCACTCGGTCAGGTAGCCGCCGGCGATCGGCCCGACTGCTGTGAGCGCACCGGTGACCGAGAAGAACACGGCGAGCGCCTTGCCGCGTTCCTGCACGTTGTAGCTGGCGACGACGATCGCGAGGGCCGCGGGGAACAGCACGGCGGCGCTCGCGCCTTGCAGCACACGGAAGACGATCATCCACGTCTCGCCGAGCGAGCCGGTCGGCGTGGCGCCGCACAGCGCCGAGCACACAGCGAACGCGACGACGCCGACCATCACCATGCGCCGCGGGCCGAACACGTCGGCGATCTTGCCGCCGAGCGCGAACAGTGCGGAGAGCGAAAGCAGGTAGCCGTTGACGATCCACTGCGAGCCAGTCGAGGAGAGGTGCAGGTCGTGCTGCAGGTCGGGCACGGCCAGCGCCACGATCGTCTGATCGATGAACAGCATCGCGACGGCGAAGATCATCGCCGCGAGCACCAGTTTCTGCTTGCTCTGGGTCATGTGATCGTCTCGATTTCGGGATCTCTCACGGCTTTCCTTTAGATCGGGACGCGCTGGCCCATGGTTACGGTGCAGTCGTCGGGAAGCCGGAAGTACAAGACGGGGTTCGCCGCGTTGTGAGCCATCGTCAGGAACAGCCGCTTGCGCCAGCTCTGCATTCCGCCCGAGCCGGAGCGCACGATCGTGATCTGCGAGAGGAAGTAGGTGGCGTGGCGCAGCTCGGTCGAGCGCTCGAGCATGCCGCTGCGATCGGCCAGGCGCAGCAGGTCCGGCACGTCAGGGTGGTCCTGGAAGCCGAAGCGCGCGACCAGACCGCTGATGCCGTCGGCGTCGTTGCCAAGGTGATCGTGCGCGAGGCGCTCGTGCGGCGGCACGTGTGGCACGCCCTCGGTCTGGATCGAGACGATCACGACGCGCTCGTGCAGGACGTGGTTGTGCTCGACGTTCGCGCGCAACGCCAGCGGCGTCGTCTCGTGGTTGGCGTTGAGGAAGACGGCGGTGCCGGGGACGCGCTGCACAGGTGGTCGATGCGCGTCGAGCCCCTCCACGAACTCCCGCAGCGAGCCCTCCTCCTCGACGCGGTTGGCGCTGACGATCTCGCGGCCCCGCCGCCACGTGGTCATGGCCGTGAAGACGACGGCGGCGACGGCGAGTGGTAGCCAGCCACCGTGGGCGACCTTCGTCAGGTTGGCCGCGAAGAACGAAACCTCGACGGTGAGGAAGACAGCGGCGCCGAGCGCGACCAGTCGCCACGGCTTGTGCCAGAGAAGTCGCGCGACGGCGAGGAACAGGATCGTGTTGAGGATGAATGTCCCCGTGACCGCGACGCCGTAGGCGGAGGCGAGCGCGCGCGAGGAGCCGAAGCCGACGACGATCGCCACGACGGCCACGAACAGCGCGGCGTTGACGCCGGGAGCGTAGATCTGCCCGGCGTGGGAGTGGGAGGTGTGGCGCAGGCTCAGGCGCGGCAGGAAACCGAGCTGCACGGCCTGCCTGGTGACGCTGAACGCGCCGGAGATGACCGACTGCGACGCGATCACGGTTGCGGCGGTCGCGAGCAGCACCATCGGCACCTGCGCCCAGCCGGGTAGCAGCAGGAAGAACGGGTCGCTGATCGCTTTCGGCGAGCGGACGATCAACGAGCCCTGGCCGAGATACTCGAGCGTGAGCGCAGGGAATACGAACATGAACCAAGAGCGGCGAATCGGAGAGCGGCCGAAGTGCCCCATGTCGGCATACAGCGCCTCCGCCCCGGTCACGGCGAGCACGACCGAGCCGAGCGCGATGAACGCCACGCCGCCGTGGTCGAACATGAATTTGGCGCCGTAGCTCGGCGACAGCGCGCGCAGGATGTCCGGGTGCCTGGCGACCTCCGCGGCGCCGCTCACGGCGAGCGTGCCGAACCACACCGCCATCACGGGCCCGAACAGGTTGCCGACGAGCTTCGTGCCGAAGCGTTGGATCGCGAACAGCAGCGTGAGCACGGTCACGGTGATGGGCAGCACGAGCGAGCCGAGGCTGGGTATGGCGACCTTCACGCCTTCGACCGCCGAGAGCACGGAGATCGCAGGCGTGATGACGCCGTCGCCGTAGAACAGCGACGCGCCGAGAATACCGAGCGTGACGAGCGTCGCCTTGGCGGCCTTGCTGTGCACCTTCACGCCCTCCACGAGCGCGGTCAGCGCCATGATGCCGCCCTCGCCGCCGTTGTCGGCGCGCATGATGAACGTCACGTACTTGATCGAGACGACCAGCGTGATCGACCAGAACACGAGTGAGATCACGCCGTAGACGTCGCCGAAGTTCGCGTGCACGGCCTGATGGTCGGCGTTGAAGACGGTCTGCAGCGAATACAGCGGGCTCGTGCCGATATCGCCGAAGACGACCCCGAGCGCCCCCAGCGTGAGCGCGGCGATGCCACCCTTGGCCGCGCGCGAGCGCGGTGGTGGTGGTGCCGGCGGCGAGCGATCTTCGCCCGCAGCGTCCTCCCCGGCGTCCGGCGGCTCGGATTCCTCGGGCGCCGGTGCGGCGGGTGCAGGCACGGGCAGACGGTACCGGCTTGCCCAGCGCCGCTAGCCGCGCGCGGCTAGCCTGAGCTCGGCAGCGGGGCCTGCTCGGACAGCCCAGCAGCGGCAAGCAGCACGCTCGCCTCCTGCTCGATCCCGAGCGCCATCAGGTGCAGGCGATCGATCAGGTCCGGGTCGGCGCAGAGACCGAAGCAGAGCCGGTGGGCCAGCGAGGTTGCGGACACGCGCAGGGCATGGCGTTCGCCGATCTCGGCGATCGAATGCAGATGCACGACGGGCGCGCCGAGCACGCTGACCGGCTCGCGTGGCCCAGGCACGTTGGAGATGCTCAGCGCGAAGCGGCGCGGGTCGCTCTCCAGTCGCGCGACGAAGTGCTCGAGGGGCGGCAGGCCGGAGAGCTCGTGCACGAGGTGCTCGCGGTACTGGGCGTCGTGGTCCAGCTTGCGCTCGCTCGTGGCGGCGTGTGTCGCGCGCAGGCGGGCGACCGGGTCGGGCTCGTTGAGCGGCAGCCCCACGGAGAAGAAGGAATCGTGATTGGCGACTTCGTGGCCCTCGTGATGCAGCGGAGTCCCGAGCCGACACCGCCAAGACCGTGCTAACGCCGCGATCCGCGTAACGATTCGTCAAGCGGGCGATACGGAAGGCGCCGTGGGCCTCGGCGGAACGCAACAGCCGGCCAGCAGAAGGGCCGTACTCGTACGCGGAGCGCCAGCAGCACCGACCGCCAGGCCGGTGGCTCTGAGCGCCGCGCCCCATCGCCGAGCGCGGATCGCCGGGCGCCGGGCCCGCGCGAACACCGCCGTCGACGCGAGCAGCACGCCCGTCGATTGTCGCGCGGCGATGGCGGCAAACCCGACGGTGGTGAGACCCCCAGGCCTTCGTGAAGCGATCGCGCCAGCGGTGAAGAAGGCGAGATCCGCCATCGTGTCGAGGTCTCGGCCGAGCCTCGTGCGACCACGGTCGAGAGCGAGCTTGCCGTCGAGCCAGTCGCTCGCGCCACCGGCAACGATCACCAGCGTAAGCGCGCGCCGCGACCGCCGGCACCCGAGCACCGCCGGGACCAGCCAGAACCGCGCCATTGTCACAGCATCCGCTGGGGCGAGGCGCTCGCGGGCCACGCCGTCGCCACCCTCAGCCATGCCGAGATGCCAGTCGAGCATCTGCCACACCGCCCCCCACCAGAGCAGGCCCGAGATCGGCCGTAACCGCAGATGCCGACTGGAACTCGACATCAGGCACGCTCCGATCCACGCCCCCGCGCCTGCCACGCCCCAGACTCTGGCTTGCCCCGCAATGGCCGGACGTGCGGAGCGCGTGTCGCCAGAACGTTCGTACGCGCTCAGCAGAAACGACGCCCAAGCGCGTGGCCGGTAGCTCCTTCTTCGCAGCAGCAGGAGTTCGCGCGCCGTCCACTCCTCCCCTTGCGTCAGCGGTCGGGGAGAGTAGCGGGCGGCCGCGAGGTGATGCGTCTGCAGGTGCCCGTCGTCGGTCGGTGCGGTCCTCACCGCCGCATTATCGTGCCGCGATGCCTAGGCTGTCAGGGTGCGACGCTTGGCCTTCGCTTCCGCCCCACTCCTGGCAGGAATCGGGGGTTACGCCCTGCTCGTGCGTGGAGCGCTCACACTGGATCTCGACATTGGTCGTCACCTGCGGCCGCTCGGTCCGATCGAACGAATGATCGCCGCCCCACCGGAGGTGGTCTTCGACGTCATTGCGGCGCCCTATCTCGACCGCACCCCGCGCGCGATGGAGGGCAAGCTCAGAGTGTGGGAGCGCTCCGGTGACATGGTGCTCGCCGAGCACTTCACGAAATCCGGGATCCTCACGACGTCCACATTGGAGACGGTTTCCTTCAAGCGCCCCCACATGATCCGCTTTAGGCTCGTCCGCGGGCCCGTACCGCACGTGGCCGAGACCTATGAGCTGCGAGATCACAACGGCAGCACACAGTTCATTTACAGCGGAGAACTCGGCACCGACCTCTGGAGCATCGGCCGATGTTGGGGCAAGCTCGTCGCCCCGAAGTGGGAGCACGCGGTGGCAACCTCGCTGGACGCGATCCAGGCCGAGGCCGAACGGCGTGCCTCACCCAGACCGGCGTAAGCATCGCCACCGAGGGCTCGACGCGCGGCCCGAACGCGCTGAGCCTTCGCAAACTCGGGTGAAGCCGGAGTTGCTTTTCAGGTCGTGGACATCGCAGCGCGATCGGTGCCGGCGGCGGCGAGACCGTCGACGAACGCGGCGATCAGCTCAGCCAGCCGCTGCGGCTGATCCTCGGGCACGAAAGCACGGCTGTCCGGGATCTGCTCCAGGCGCGACCCGGGGATCATCGCGGCCAGGCGCTCGGCGAAGCGCAGCGAGAACATGCGGTCATCGGGAGCCCAGGCGAGCAGCGTCGGCAGCGGCCGCTCGCCGAGCGCCTTCGCAGCAGCGAGCGTGTCGCGGTTGTCGATCGCCTTGAGCGTCGCGACGACATCGGCACGCACGGCCGGGTCGCGCAACGGCGTCGTCCAGGCGGCGGTCAGCTCGTCCGGGATGCGGGTGTGGGTGAGCATCCCGTAGCCGAGCGGGGAGCGACGCGCGCGGGCGGAGCGCGTGAGGGTGGCGATCGCCGCGTAGGCCCCGGGGACGTGCGCGAGCCACTGCAGCGGGCGGAACACGGGCGGCAGAAAGTTCTCCAGGCAGTCGCAGTTCGTGAGCACGAGTCCGCCGACGCGCTCGGGACGCTCGCTGGCGAGGATCTGCGAGATGGCCCCGCCGGTGTCGTTGGCGACGATCGTCACGCGCGCGAGCTCGAGCGCGTCGAGGAAGTCGGCGATCAGGTGTGCGATCCCGCGCGGCGAGCGGTCCGCTCCGGGCGCGAGCGCGGCGCGATGCGCGCCTAGCGGCCAGTCGGGAACGATGCAGCGGCGCCCGGGCAGCAGGTGCGGCGTGGTCTTGCGCCAGAGGCGACCGTCGACGAGCAGCCCGTGGACGAACACGAGCGGCGCCCCCTCCCCCTCGTCGCGATAGTGGATCGTGCCCTGCTCGAGTGCGATGCTCGTCTCCATCGGTCCGTGACCTCCTCTATCGTGGCTGTTACATACAAGATGTACGTAACTTACATACAGTCTGCATGAATGTCAATCGTCAAGCCGAACGCTCGGCCTCGACCCGCGCGAAGCTGCTCCGTGCGGCGCGCACGCTCTTTGCCAGAAAGGGCTACGCGGGCGTCGGCACAGAGGAGATCGTGCGCCGGGCGGGGGTCACGCGCGGCGCCCTCTACCACCAGTTCCCGGCCAAGGAGGACCTGTTCCTCGCCGTCTACGAACAGGTCGAGCAGCAGCTGACCGAACGCGTGATCGGGACGCTCGGCGAGATGACGAGCCCGTTTGCGGAGCTGCGCGCCGGCCTGCGGACGTTTCTGGAGGCGTGTCACACGCCCGAGGTGCAGCGGATCGTGCTGATCGATGGCCCTTCGGTGCTCGGCTGGGAGCGCTGGCGCGAGGTCGCCGACCGCTATGGCCTGGGTCTGATCGAGGGCGTCATCGCGGCGGCCATAGAGGCCGGTGAGATCCCGCGGCTCCCGGTCGAGCCGCTCGCGCACCTGCTGATGGGCGCGCTCGACGAGGCGGCGCTGCTGATAGCGCGTGACGCGGACGCGATGGAGGACGTCGCGGCAACGCTCGAGCGCCTCATCGACGGGCTGCGAGTGAGCGACTAGCTGGAGCCCGGCAGGTCGGCGCTGCCGCGAGCGTCGAGCTCGCGGGCGAGTCCCTGCGTGGTCGCGTCGCGCTCCAGCTGCGCGTCACCGAGCGGGCCGAGGATGCCACGCAGCAGTGACATCACGATCCACCGCCGCGGCAGGATCACCTGCGCGCGGCGGCGCTCGATGCCACGCACGATCGCCTCGCCTGCGGCGCGCGGGGGTACGCGCTTGCGCAGCGGCGCCGGGAGCACTGCGAACAGCCTGCTCGCGACCTCATCGGCGTCGATCGCGTCGTGAACCATGTCGGTCTCGATGAAGCCGAAGTAGGCGACGGTCGCGCTGGCGCCGTGCTGGACGAGCTCGACGCGCAGAGCGCGTCCGAACTGCTCGACGGCCGCCTTGCTCATCGCGTACGGAGTTGCGCCCGCGCCATTGATGAACGCGTAGATCGAGGAGATCACGACGACGTGTCCCGAGCGCTCGACGATCTGCGGTAGCGCCGCGTCGACCGTGCGACAGACGCCCCACAGGTTCACGTCGAGCACGCGATCGAAGGTCTCCGGGGCCATCGCCTTGAAGCTCGCCACGCGCGGCGCGATGCCGGCGTTGGCGACGACCACGTCGAGGCCGCCGAAGCGCTCGACGACGGTTGCAACCGCGCGCTGCATCGCCCCGCGGTCGGTCACGTCGGCGGCGATGGCGAGCGTCCTCGAGTCGTGCAACTGACCGGCCGCGCGCTCGGTCGTCGCGAGGTCGAGGTCGACGATCGCCACGGACGCTCCGCGAGCCAGCAGGCTCTGCGCGGTCGCATAGCCGATCCCGCGGGCTCCGCCGGTGACGAGGGCCACCTTGCCGGAGAGGTCGAAGCGCGCCATCTGCCGAGAACTCTCTCAGACTCGCGAGACCCGCGCGAGCTGCTCGCGCGCGAGGCTCGGATGCAGCAGCGGCGCCTGGGACCGCTCGGTCGCAGCACGTGCAGGGCCGGCGACGCGCGCTTGCAGCCGACGTACGGCGTCGAGGTGATCGCCCGTCCAGATCATGCGTACGGCAGTCGCGCTCGCCTTGCCGTCCTCGCCACGCGGGTCGTGGAGCACGGCGCAAGAAGGCGAGCGTCAGCGAGCTTGTCGTGCGCGAGCGGCTCCGCAGACGCGCTGCGAGCGCACGGCAGGCCGAGACCGCCGCCATCCTCAACGGCGTGCGCATGGGGGCAGGCCAGGGCAGCCCGACCGCGAGCAGCGAAGCGCCGGCGGCATGCCCCAGCCGACCACCCTGTCGGGAATCGCAGAAGGCGACCCGGCGAGCGTCACGCGGAGAATGAACGCGAGCAGCAGCGAGGTGCTCGCCGTGGCGAGCACCGAGCTGATGACGCCGGCGAAGATCACGCCGAAGCCGACGAGCGCCATCGCGCCCGAGGACAGCTACAGGCTGCGGGAGACGGGCGTGCCAAGGCACACTCAGCAGGCGTCGCCGAGATCAGGTGTTGATCTCGAGCGCGTCGAACCGGAGGGCGCCGCCGAGGTTGCGCTACGGCCTAGTGCCCGTCACGATCCCCAAATGGATGAGCACAGGCCTTCGGACGCGCCGCCGGTCGAGCAGCGACCGCCCGCGCGCTTTTATGTGATCGCCCTCGCCGCGCTCGCGCTCCTCCTACTCGGGATCACGCTCACGGCTCAGGAAGCCAACCACGTCCTCGCCGGCATCTCGACGGGGCTGGGCGCACTTGGCATGTTCGTCTGCGCGTGGATGCTCAGGCGCGGCCGCGTGGGCTGAGCAGCCTCAGATCACGGAGCGCCCGCCAGCGCCTTGGCCTGGACCGGGGACGCTTCCTGAACCACCCGGCCGACCGCTTCTGCGGTGCCGCTCACCGCCCCGGGAAGAAGGGTCGAGAGACGTCCAGGTCAGCCGGAGCCGGCGAACGCGGCGTCGACGACGGCCTGCGCGGTGGGCCCGTACGGTGGCGCAAACGCCTCGAGCAGATCGCCGTCGCCGCGCACGAACACGCCGCGCAGGTTTGAGAACTCGCGGAAGCCCTCGACGCCGTGATGGCGGCCCGAGCCGCTCTGCCCGACGCCTCCGAAGGGCAGGGAAGGCAACGCGCCGTGCACCGCCGCAGCGTTGATGCAGGCCCCGCCCGAGTTCGTGCGGCGCAGTAGCTCCGCGGCGAGCGCGGCGTTCTTTGCGAACACGTAGAGTGCCAACGGCCGCTCACCTGCGTTGACGTAATCGACCGCCTGGTCGAGCGTGTCGTAGCCCTTGATCGGCAAGATCGGGCCGAACACCTCCTCCCGCATCAGGGCGACGTCGTCTGGCGGGTCGATGACGAGCGAAATCGGCAGCTGACGCGACCCCGGATCTACGACTCCCGCATCTTCGAGGGGCCTCACGTCGCAACCACGCGCTCGCGCGTCCTCGAGCAGTCCTTCGATGCGCTCGAGGTGTCGGGTCGAGATGATTCCAGTGCAGCTGTCTGATCGGCAGTAGCCGGGCATCGACTCGCGCGCGTACGCGACGGCGAGCGCTGCGAACTCCTCCAGGCGCTGCCGCGGCACGAGACAGTAGTCCACCGAGATGCACATCTGGCCGTTCTTGATCGACTTGGTGGCGAGCACCTGCCTGATCGACTCAGAATCGACGCTGTCCTCGGTGAAGATCGCCGGGCACTTGCCGCCGAGCTCGAGGGTCACAGGAACGAGCTGCTCGGCGGCGGCCTTCGCCACCTCGCGACCGATCTCCGGACTCCCCGTGTACAGGAGGTGATCCCAGCGGACACGCGTGAACTCGCGCGCGAGCTGCAGGGCGCCCACGACGACGTCGACCCGGTCGCGATCGAACGTGGTGCGGACGATGTCTCGCAGTAGCTCGGCGCACGCGGGCGTGTACTCCGAGGGCTTGATCACGACGCGATTTCCGGCGGCGAGCATCTCCACGAGCGGCCCGACCGAGAGATCGAAGGGGAAGTTCCAGGGGACGATGTTGCCGATGACGCCCTTGGGTTGGGGTTGGACGTAGGCGCGTCCGGAGCCGTACAGCGCGGGCTCGACCGGGCGCGGCTCCTCGGCCATCCAGCTGTCCAGCTGTTCCGCCGCATACGCGGCGCGCCCGGCGGGACCCAGCACCTCGATCAGGTCGGCGGCCAGGCTTGGGTGGACGCCGAAGTCGCTGCTCATCGCCTCCTCGATCTCGACGCGATGGCTGACGAGCGCTCCGGCCAGAGCACCGAGTAGTCCCCGTCGCTCCTCCAGCGACGGGAATGGGTCGGCCAGGAACGCAGCGCGCTGACGGTCGACGATCTCGTACAGCTCGGCGATCGCGACCTCGTCGCCCCTCGGTGTGGTGTTGCTCTCGGTAGCCGCCATCTCTCCCCCTCTAGTCGATGGGTGTGACCTCACGCTCGCCGCCTCGGCGAAGCTGCTCTCCCCACTCGGTCTGCTCACGCAGCTGTTTCTTCATCAGCTTGCCCCCCGGATTCCGCGGCAGCGGCGCGTCGCGGATAGCGACGTATTGCGGGACCTTGAAATCGGCGAGATGCGAGCGACAGTGCGCGAGCACTGCGGCGATGTCCAGCCGCACACCGACGCCGGGCACGATCACCGCGCCCACCTTCTCCCCCATCATCTCGTCGGGCACTCCGACGACGGCGGCTTCACTGACCCCTGGAGCCCCCGCGAGCGCGTTTTCAACCTCGATCGAATACACGTTCTCACCGCCACGGTTGATCATGTCCTTCTTGCGGTCGACGATGTACAGCAGGCCGTCCTCATCGACGCGCGCCACATCGCCCGTGCGCAGCCAGCCTCCTTCGAACGTCTCGGCGCTTGCCTGAGGATTGTTCCAGTAGCCCTGAACGACATTTGGGCCACGCACGAGCAGTTCGCCCACGCCGGTGCCGGGGTCGGCGTCCTCGAGCGCCAGATCGACCACGGGCATCGCGAAGCCCACGGAATCCGCATGTGCAGCGGCCTCCTCGTGGGGCAGGAAGGAGGTCAGAGAGGACGTCTCTGTGAGACCAAAGCCGTTGCCGACGCGCGCGTGCGGAAAGGCCCCCTGAATGCGCCGCACCAGACTCTCCGCAATCGGTGCCCCGCCGTAGGAGACCCAGCGCACGCCGCTCACGTCCAGCTCGGGGAACTTCGGGTGGCGGGTGAGTGCGTGATAGATGGCCGGCACCGATACGAGCTGGTTGACCCCGTTCTCCCCGATCGCCGAGAAAAAACCCTCGAAGTCGAGCGGGTTCGCGAGCATCTCGATTCGCCCCCCCAGATCGAGCAGTGGGATCAGCTGGCTGTTACAACCCGTCACGTGAAAAAGTGGTACCGAGACGAGCGTGGAGATGCTCGGGCCCTCGCTGCGCTCGACGGAGAGACAGCGGAACGCATTCTCGCTGTTCGTGGTGAAGTTGCCGTGGGAGGTCATGGCGCCCTTGGGAAAGCCCGTCGTGCCGCTGGTGTAGAAGATCGCCGCGAGATCCGAAGGCTTCAGTCCCTCGACCACGCTTGACTCTCCATCCGGCAGATGCGCGGCGGGTTCGAATGTGTAGACGGCGCCCGAGTCCTTCTGGACGTAGGCGACCTCCGCGTCGGTCAGGCGAGTGTTGACCGGGACAGCGACGGCTCCCAGCAGCTGGATGCCGAAGAACGCGAGCACCCAATCGATTCCGTTTGCGAGACGTATCGCGACACGATCCCCGCGCTCGACGCCCGCGCCGCGCAGGCCGCCTGCCACGCGCGCCGCTCGCTCGAACAGCTCGCCATAGCTCAGCGAGCGTCCGTTCACCTCCACCAGCGCGACCGCGGCAAAGTCGCGCTCGACGCTCGCGCGAAGCATGTGCACGAGCGAGTCCGGCCGCTCGCGGTAGTGCGCGAGCCCGTGCTCGTCGCGCTCCACGCCCGTCTCATCGAATGGATTGCGCCCGCGCGGGAGTGGCTGAGGCCTCGTTTCGCTCATTACGTTGAAATTGTCGGCTCTTCCAACTCAGCGCCGATCCCTCAGCCGCTGAGCGAATTCGGCCACCGCGGGCGCTGCGCCGTCGAAGGTTCGGTCCTTCAGACCCTTGCGGAACGTGCTGAGGATAATACGATCGACGAGCGGTCGAGGGGCGAAGCGCGACAGTGCGACGGTGAATCTTCCGGTAAGCGTGGTCACGATGTCACGAGCGGGCGGCTCGTCAAGAGCAGCTCGCACCAGCGCGCCCACGGCATCCTCGAGCTTCTCCTCAGGCGAGGATCCTTCCAAGGTCAGGCCGAACTCGGCCGAGTCCTTGTGAATCGGGGTGCGGATGTAGCCGGGGTACACGGTCGTGACCGAGATCGCGTCGCCGTGCTCCAGTCGCAGAGCCTGGGAATACGCGACGACGCCGTGCTTGCTCATCGCGTAGGCGGCGGCGAACGGAAGCGCTACGAACGCCATACCGGACGCCACGTTGACGACTCGCCCGCGCGTCGCGCGCAGCGACGGCAGGGCTGCGCTGCTCACCCGCCAGGGGCCGACCATATTGACGTCGATGACCGCAAGCGCCTTGGCATCCGGCGCCAGGCCCGCGCTCTGCGGAGTCGCAAGACCGGCGCAGTTGATCAGCACGTCCAGCCCCCCGAGACGGGAGACCGCCTCGGCGATCGCGTGGTCGACAGAGTCCTGGTCGCGCACGTCACATGCGATCAGATCCGCCCGCTCGGCATTCAGATCGAGCCCGAGCACCTGCGCTCCCTTGCGCACCAGCTCGGTCATCGTCGCTTCTGCGATCCCGCTCGCCGCGCCGGTGATGACAATCCGCTTCCCGCTCATGCCGCGACCGCCGCGCGCTGATCGGCCGCGAGCACGTAGGCGCTCTCATCGAAGTTCGTGGCCAGTCGTCGAAAGCGCCACGTCCAGTCGGGCCAGAGCACCCCGTTGCGTCCGGTCGCATCCAGGTAAAAGCTGGCGCATCCGCTTTCCCAGACGGTGCCCCTCATGCGCTCGTCCACCTCACGATTGAACGTCTCATAGACCTCCCGACGCACTTCGATCGTGGCGGCCGCGCGACCGTCCAGGGTCTGAATGGCGCGCAGCACGTGCTCGATCTGGGTCTCGATCATGAACACCATGGAGCTGTGCCCGAGCCCGGTGTTGGGGCCGAGCAGCAGAAACAGATTCGGGAAGCCCGGCACGGAGGTCCCGAGGTAGGCCCGCGGAGTGCCCTCCCACACTTCGCTCATGAGCCGCCCGTCACGCCCGCGCACCTTCTCGGCAACAGGAGGATCGCTGACGTGAAAGCCCGTCCCGAAGATGATCGCGTCGACCTCCCGCTCCACCCCCTCGGTATCGATCACCGACCGCCGGCCCACTGCGCGCAGCCCGGATGGCACGAGCTCGACGTTGGGCTTCTGCAACGCCGGATACCACTGGTTGGAGGGCAGGATCCGCTTGCAGCCCAGCGCATACTCGGGCACAACCTTCGCCAACAGCTCACGATCGGAGACCTGACGACGAAGGTGGGAGCGCGAAAGCCGTTCCAGAGCGCCGAGCAGACGCGGACGCTTCACGAACCCGAGTACCAGCAACTCTCGGCCTAGGTACACGGCGGTGCGTACCAGCCTCTGCGCAGCGGGGACGCGACGGAACAGGCTTCGCTCACTGTCCCTGATCGGGCGGCTGCCGTGCGGCATGATCCACGGCGCGGTCCTTTGGAGCACGAACAGCTTTTCCACCTGCCCTTGGATCGACGGCACGTACTGGATCGCGGACGCACCGGTGCCTACCGAGGCCACTCGCTTGCCGGTCAGGTCGTAATCGTGATCCCACCGTGAGGAGTGCATCATCTTGCCCTCGAAGGCCTCGATGCCGGGAACATCCGGCAGCTTCGGCTCGGTGAGCGGACCCATGCCGCTCACGAGCACGTTCGCGAGGAAGACCCCCGCGGTCGTGTCGATCGACCAGCGTCGGGTGTCCTCGTCCCAGGCGGCGGATTCGACCTCGACGTCCGTGACGATGTGAGGCCGGATGCCGAAGTCATCGGCGCACCGCCGAAGATAGTCGCGGATCTCCGACTGTGGGGAGTACGTGTTCGACCAGTCGGGGTTGGGCGCGAAGGAGAACGAGTAGAGATGAGACGGAACGTCGCACCTGCACCCCGGATACGTATTGAAGTGCCAGGTGCCGCCGACGTCGGACGCGCGCTCGAGCACCACGAAATCGTGGAGTCCGTTCTGCTTCAGGCGAATCGCCATCCCGAGGCCTGAGAATCCGGCACCTACGATCACGATCTTCGACTCGTTCTCTGTCTCCGGCACGCGACGCCTTCAGACTCGACCGCTGAGCTTACTTACATTGGTGTAACCTGACACTAGCGTAGAATCCTCGTAGTGGCTCAGCCGACGGCGCGACGACGAACGCGGATGACTGCTCCCGCGCGTCGCGAGCAGATACTCGACGCGACCATGGACATCGTCAGCGAGCAGGGATTCCAAGCCGTCTCGATTCTCTCCGTCGCGCGAGGGGCGGGTATCTCGCGGCCGATCGTCTACGAGCACTTCGAGAGCCTGGACGGCCTGCTCGTTGCTCTGATCAAGCGCGAAATGAAGGGCGCGCTCGCGCAGGTATCCGAGACCGCGTTGCCGGATCTCAGCGAGGGCGACGCGACCGAGCTGATGCTCGAGAGCCTGCGGAAATATCTTGCCGCCGTCGAGGAGCATCCGAGGACTTGGCGGCTCGTGCTGATGCCGCCCGAGGGCGCGCCCGAGACGCTTCGCGAGCGCATCGTCCGAGGTCGCGCCGGGGTCCTGAGGAGCCTGACGGACGCGGTCAGCCCTGGATCACTGCCCGGTGACCTCTCAGAAGATCCGGAACTGACGGCACGGATTCTCTCCGCGACGGCCGACGAGTACGCTCGTCTCGTCCTGAGCGACCCGAACGTATTCTCCCCCGCGCGCCTACTGGAGCACGCGCGCTGGTGGGTCGTCCAGATGATCTCGACGTAGCGCAGCGCGGCGCGAGCAGGTCAGAGGGGGCCGGAACCTGCTCGGCGCCGCGCGGGCGTTCCCTGCGTACGAGTGTCAGAGGGAAGACCGTTCGTACGCTGCCCGGCTGCGTGCTGCCAGCTAAACCTACACTAGCGTAACTTAGCGGTGCATACAACTCACTTTCGCAACTCAGGGACGATGAACGATCGGAGCGAGCCCTTGACCCGTGTCGGTACTAACTCGTACTCGCGAACGCCGGGGTTCCTCGGCGCTCTCCCTTCGAGCGGTACATCGCGGCGTCAGCCCGCTCGATCAGCTCCTCGGCGCCGGCCGAGCTGTCTCGTGCGTAGGCCACACCGATACTTGCGCTCAAGAGGTGCCTTCCGCAGGACAGCTCGTATCCGTCGCAGAGCGCTTCGCTGATCCGTTCTGCAGCACTCATCGCCACGCCGCGTCCGGACACGCCTCGCAGCAGGATCAGGAACTCATCACCGCCGAGGCGCCCCAGCGCGTCGTTGATTCGCATGGCCTGCTTCAACCGCATGGAGGCCTGCACGAGCAGCTCGTCGCCAGCCGCGTGGCCGAGCGTGTCGTTGACCAGCTTGAACCGATCGAGATCGATGTAGATGATGCCCGTCTCATTCGATATCTCGAGCTCGGCTCGGAGTGCCGCGATGATCGAAGGGCGGTTCTGCGCGCCGGTGAGCGCATCGAAGGTTGCCCGCTTCTCCAGCTCACGCCGGGCGCGGGCGCTGTCTGTGACGTCCTGCACCGAGGCGACTACCCCGCTCACGACGCCGCTGTCTCGCGTCAGGGGACGGACTTTGAGGAGGATGTGCCGCCGCTCCGCGGGCGCGAGGATCGCTTCCACCTCGACATCCTCGGCAGCACCTTCGTTCTCGGCGCGTCCGATGACTGCCTCGATCGCTCGCCGGCCTTCGTCGGTGAACGGCTCCAGTACTGCGTCGAGCCGCTCGACCCCCGCGGCCTTGGCTTCGTCCTCCGATCTCGCCTCGATGGAACTCGGGGCTCCTCGCAGGATCTCGAGCAGGCGGGCGTTGTGGTAGACAACCGCGCGCTCTCTGTCCAGTTGGAAAAGGCCGTCAGGCATCTCCTCGACGAGTCGGCGCAAAAGCACCTCGCGGTCCTTCAGGGCCTCCTGCGCGGCCATCTCAGCAGAGACGTCGATGCACTCGGCCAGCACGTAGCCGTGGTCCTCTGGACCGAGATAGTTGTGATAGCTCGTGTCCACCCAAAGCCAGCTGCCGTCCTGGCGCATCATGCGGACACGGGCCATCTGCACCCGCGCCGTAGCGACCATCGCTATCCAGCTCTCGATCAGGCGTGCTTGGTCATCAGCATGCACGCGCTCGAACGTCGGGCGGCCGACGACTTCCTCCTCCGCCTCGTAGCCGAACATCTGCAGGTACGCCTCGTCGCACTCGATGACGTTTCCCTCTCTGTCCTGCCTGCGAGAGCAGAACCGGGGCGTCGTCGAGGAGGGAGCATCCAGCTCAGGGTGAGTGCCCTGCGTCGGTCCCTTCTCGCTCGGCCAGACCACGCTCAGCACGACGCCGTGAGTGTTGCGGAGGTCGAGCATACGTACAGTGCGCCACTGTCCCGGGTCCGTGCGCAGGCGAGCTTTGGCCTCGGCGACCGCCTCGCGCTTGAGCCGAATCCAGGCGTTGACCACGGTCATCCTGTCCTCGGCGACGCATAGATCGACCCCCGTCCGCCCGTCCACCGCAAGCACCGGGTAACCCTCCAGACCCAGCGATGCAGGCACCGCGACGATGTGCCCCTCCGTCGTCTGGGCAAACACCATCGCGTCGGGATGCGCGCGCAGCAGAGCATCGGCCGCACGACGACTGGCACTGGCTCGCCGCTCGCTTTCCGCGGCCTCCGCGCTTGGGCCAGGACTGAGATGGGTTAGAGGCTGCATGGCGCCCTCATACCTCAGACCTCGACCGTCCCGAGAGCTCGGGTGAGAAGGGCCGGTCAAGCTCGACACATGGCGGCCGTACCGGGAAAGACAGGACCGTTTCGCGCTAGGGCGTAACCCCTATCCGGGCCGGCCCTGATCCTCGCTCTCCCGCTCCCTCGCAGCTCTTGCCAGGCGTCCACCGAGCGCCCCGAGGAACATGCCGAAGATGGCATCGATCACGATCAGGAAGGGCGGAAAGCTGCCGAGTGAGACCTTGGCGTGTGTTCCGGCGACGGCATGGGCGATGAGCACGCCAGCTCCGAACAGAGTGCCGCCCGTCAGTCCACGATCTGCTCCCCCCCATCCGTCCTGGTGCTCGAAGCCGGCGAGGACCGCGCCGATGCCCGCAAGCAACGCCAGACCCCAGTAGACGCCGGCGGAGACGCCCAGCACGACTCCGACCACCGCACCGAAGGCGATGGGGACAACGCCCCCGAGGACGATTTGGACCGGGCGCGGCCGGTCACGAAAGAGGGTTGGCGTGTGCATGTGCTCCCTCTGGACGGTCGACTCGAGCTAGTTGCAACCGGTGATTCCACCGTCTAGTGGGATGACCGTCCCGGTCAGGTACGAGCCGGCACGCGAGGCGAGGAATAGCGCGAGTCCGGCGACGTCCTCGGGCCGGCCGATGCGTCCGAGCGGCACTTCCCGCTCAACCGTCGCGCGTAGGTCGGGATCCTCCAGAGCCCAGGCCATCATCTTGCTCTCGAACGGGCCGGGGGCGATCGCGTTGACCGTGATGGACTCGGAGGCCAGCCGCTTTGCCAAGTGGCGCGTGAGCATGTGCACCGCCGCCTTGCTCGCGCTGTAGCTGAAGTTCTCGACCGAGGGCGTACGCAGTCCGTCGATCGATCCGATGTTGATCACGCGGGCCGGGTCCTCGGGATCGGCTGCCGCTCGCAGCTCGCTCAAGAGCGCAACCGTGAGGTGGAAGATCCCCTCGACGTTCGTGGCGAGAACCTTCTCCCAGCCGACCTCCGGGAACTCCTCCAGCGGGGCGCCCCACACTGCGCCCGCGTTGTTGACGAGGATGTCCAAAGACTGAAAACGCTCGCGCGTCGCAGCCGCAAGCGCGTGCGCGCCCTCGACCGTCGAGATATCACCGGGGACCGCGTAACACTCACCCAGCTCCGCAAGCTGCTGACCCGCCGCGCTGAGCTCCTCGACCTTGCGCGACGACACGAGTACCCTCGCGCCGGCATCGACGAGACCACGCGCGATCATTAGGCCGATCCCCCGCGAGCCGCCGGTCACCAGCGCGGTCTTACCGGTGACGTCGAACAGTCCGTTCATCTAGTCGGCAAAGCTCGCGGGCCGCTTCTCCAAGAACGCCCCGGCTGCCTCCGGCACACCGTTGCTGAAAGTAGCCATTATCTGCTGACGATCCTCGAACTCGACCGCTGCCTGCTCGGAGGCGATCTCCAGTGCGCTCCAGATCCCCCGCTTTGTCAGTCGCACCCCCCAAGGCGCCAGCGCCGCGATCTGCTGAGCGCTGTGCAGCGCGCGATCGGCCAGCTCGGATCCCTCCACGACGTCGGCGACTAGCCCAATGGCGAGCGCCTCTGCGGCGTCCATCCTGCGTCCCGTGAGCATCAGCTCGTGCGAACGAGAGGCTCCGATCAGACGGGGAAGCAGCCAGCTCGTGCCCATGTCGCAATTGCTCAAGCCGATGTTGATGAACGCAGCACGAAAGACGGCCTGAGTGCTCGCATAGCGAATATCGCACGCCAGGCTGAGCGCGAGCCCGAGCCCGGCTGCCGGCCCGTTGATGGCCGCGATCACCGGTTGCGGCAGGGCTCGCAGACCGATCACGAGCTTGGACATGTGCTCTTGGTTGGCGAGGCGGTCGCGCGGCTCATCACTGCCGTCGCTACCCGGCGCGCCCCCGTAGCCGCGAAGGTCCACTCCGGCGCAGAAGCCGCGCCCGGCGCCCGTCAGGATGACCACTCGGCACCCGCGCGCGAGCGTGAGTCGGCGCAGCTCTACGTGCAGCTCCTCGCACAGCTCCGAGGTCATCGCGTTGAGCTGCTCGGGCCGGTTCATCGTGAGCTGAACGATTCCCTGCGCGGGTTCCTGGGTCAGGAGTGTCGGGGCCATCGCGGGAATGATCCTACACCTGGGCGCGGTAAGTTACGGGCGTGTAGGTCCGCTTAGGTGATCCAAGCGAACGCCTCCCACGGCGTAAGAATCTCGTGAGCGCCGCTCGGCTCGGCTATTCGGGCTGTAGGATCAGCGCCGCCTACGAATGGATTCGATGCCCGCCAATGCCAGCTTGACCGACCACGCGGACGCGGGCGAGCGACTCGTTCGCGCTGCCTCGGTCGTAGGCGATCAAGAAGACTTCCACGTGTGGCGGCAAAGAAGAAATCTGTGGGTCAGCGCGACGGCCACGGCGTTCGTTGCGACCGGAGGACACGCCGACCAGTTTCGAAGGGCCGCGAGCGTGGGGCACCCGCTTTCTCATTGGCATCAAGCACTTGAAGCTGAGCTACAGGCGGTCAAGGACGCTATAGACCTACTGCGCGCGAACCCGCGTGTTGACTGAGGAAGTTCGGCCGAGGCTGATCATTCGTAGGCGGTGGGTGGGGGCAGCGGCACTTGCAGTCGTGCCGGTCCGCCGGACGTGACGGCAGGGACGTCGAAGCGCGCGCCAGTTGCGCGCCAGTCGGACCCCGATTCGGTGCGATAGTGCCGTCCTCCCACGGCGGGAAGTTCAGGAACCAACTACAGGTTCAGCGGCGCCTGCGGAGTGCAGTTGATCGAATAGCGGGCGCGGGCAGGCGGGCCGCATCCGCACGCGAGGGGTCCACCCGCATCACCACGCAGGTGGACCCCTCGACGCTTGCCTACCTGCGGCTCAGCTGCAAGCCGGGGGTTCCCCAAACGGGAAGAACGACGTCGTGTAGGAGTTCCCCGATATGCAGCTTCCGTTTCCGGGGTTGTCCAGGTAGACGAGGTCCCCGGAGCCTTTCGTGCGTGGGTCCGGGCTTTCGCCGTTCTTCTTGATCGTGTTGCCGGTCACCACGGTGTTGTTGGAGGAGCCGAACCCGAACGGGTTTTCGACGATGCCGATGCCGACCGTGTCGTTGCTTCTCACCCGGTTGTTGCGAATCGTGACGTCATGACCGCCCACGTTGAGGATTCCGCTGCCCGACGGCAGCAGCTGCAGGTCGTCGGTGAATTCTTCGGTGCATCCCGGCGGGTTTTCGGGTTCTCCTTCGTTGCACACCGGCGGGAACGGGTTGGGGCGGTTGTTGCTGTTCACCGTGTTTTCCTCGATCAGCGCTTTCTCCGTTGTCGCTTTGGGCAGGTTGGGCAGGACGATCACGAAGATGCCAGTCGTGTTTTCCTTGAGCGTGTTGCTACGCACGATCGTGTTGTCCGTGCTCTCGAGCTCGATCCCCAACTCGCCGTTGGTCAGGTTGTTGCGTTCGACCGTGACGTTGTTGTCGATGCCGACGTAGATCGTCGCATCGTTGCCGCCACCACCGGAGTTCTTGTTGATGAGGCCGTCACGCGAGCAGCGCGGAAAGATGCCGTACTCGGCGTTGCTGAGATAGCTGCCCCCTGTCACGTGGAACCCGTCGACGCCGAACAGGAAGATGCCCGTGTTTGCGGCGTTCTGAACGGTGAGGCCGATGATCCTGAAGTTGCTGACTTCGTCGGTGGGACACAGCTTTTCGGAGCCTTCTTCATCGAACGTCAGTTTGGTCCCGACGGTGATGCCGTACGTGTCGCCCGTGGCATCGATGATCGCCGTCTTGCCGCCTTTGAGCGTGAGGTTGCTCGTTTCGACCTTCACCGTCGGGCCCGAGTAAGTTCCAGGCGGCACCACAACCGTGTCGTAGGGACTTGCGGCGTCGATCGCCGACTGGATGGCTCCGGTCGTTCCGTTGGCGACGACTTTGATCGTTTTCGCCTGGGCGGCCGTCGCCAGCAATGCCGTGCCCAGCAGCGCGACCGCCAGCAAGCCAAGCGCGCGCTTTGCAGTCTTCAACATGAGTGGTCCCCCTCCTTAGCCAGTGCGCGAACAACACACCCCGCCCGCGCTGAACGTGCCCAGGCTAACACCGGCGGGAATCCGATGCATGGCAGGTGAGACTTGGTGCTCGCTCAGCGGGGTCGCACCGGACTGGTCGGGCTCGGGGAGGGGGTGAGCGGCAAGGGAGAGCTCAGAGACACGCTGGAGCGCAAGCAGCCGCAGCCCAAAAAGCGCCGTTTGCAGGCCTTTTCTCGAAGCCGACGCGGGGACTCGAACCCCGGACCCCTTCATTACGAGCTGAGAAGGCGTCGTCGAGTTAGATCGGGTTAGCCGCAATACCCGCAGAAAACCTCATCTAGCTGCCGGCTCTCTCAGCCCGTTAGGGAAATCTCAGGGAAATCCCGGGCCTCCGCTCCAAGCTCACTTGTCGCTACGAGCTAGCGGAGGTCTGTAGTAATGATGAGCGTTACACAGAAGGCCAGCGGACATCTGCAAGTCAAGCAGGACAAGCGCGGACGGTCGCGCTCCTACTACGCCTACTGGCGTGATGCCGACGGCAGCCGGCATGGCTGCCTGCTGGGGCCCGCGCACGTCAAGGATTCCGGTCGGCGCACAAGTCGTGACGCGATCATCTGGCGCGCCGGGGATGGTCCTAGGCCGACTCCCGAGCACCTGACGCCGAAGGACGCAGCGTCACGGCTCGAGGACATCCTGGGCGCCGCCTCGTTGGCGGCCTCGCTGCCTACGACGGACGGTCCTCACGGAACCCTCCGTGAGGCCCTCGAAGGCAATGCCGTCCC
>JBBSDZ010000011.1:0-50119 GCA_038240205.1 Solirubrobacterales bacterium
AAGACCAAGATGCTCACCGGCGAGCAGCCTCAGCGGCTATTCGGCGGCCCCACCTGCCCCGGTCGCCCACCAGTCACCATCAGGCACCCCGCGCGGACCCAACATTCATATCAACGCCGTGCCGTGCAAGATCCGGGCTAGCATCGGAGCATGGTCGGCTACTTCGACGACGCCTCGATGTTGCGGCGCGTGCAGCGCGAGCGCGTGATCGGGCTGTCGGGCCAGCG
Source organism: Solirubrobacterales bacterium (assembly GCA_038240205.1). GTDB lineage: Bacteria > Actinomycetota > Thermoleophilia > Solirubrobacterales > Solirubrobacteraceae > Palsa-744. Next base: position 228 of record JBBSDZ010000011.1, read on the forward strand.
TGCGTTGCTGATGCAGGCGGCGCATCCGCTCGCCGTGCACGGTCTGCTCGCGCACACCAGCGCGCTCGATGCTCCTTATGACCGCCTCGCGCGGACGGCCGAGGTGATGAACACGATCGCGTTCGGCACGCGCGCCGATGCGGACCGCATCACCCGGCGGGTGCGCGCGATGCACCGGCGCGTCAGCGGGCGCCTCCCGCGAGCGATCGGGCCCTATCCGGCCGGGACCGCTTACCGCGCCGATGACCCGGAGCTGCTGCTGTGGGTCCTGTTCACGCTCGTCGACTCGGCGATCGTCGTCTACGGCAAGTACGTGCGCCGGCTCACTCGCGCCGAGCAGGCGGAGCTGTGGAACGACTACCGCGTGATCGGCCGTCTGTTCGGCCTCCGCGCAGCAGACACGCCGCGGACCCTCGCCGAGCTCGACTCCTATCGCCACCGGATGCTCGACGGCGACGAGCTGTGCGTGACCGATTGGGCACGCGAGCGGGCACGGCAGATCGTGCTCAGCCCGCCCATCCCGATCGTCGCACGGCCGCTGCTGGAGACGGCGAACTTCATCACGGTCGCCCTGCTCCCTGACCGCATCCGCCGGCAGTACGGGTTCTCTCCGCTGCCGACGCCTGGTGTACGCAAGCTGCTCGTCGCCGCGGGTGCGCAGTATGCGCGCCGCGGTGTGCTGCCGCTGCTGCCCGAGCGCCTGCGTCTGGTTCCGGCGGCACGAGCGGCCGCCTGAAGGCGGCTGGACGCTGCGGTTTGGCCCGCTGCCGGCTGTCGAGGTGGCGCAGGCGCTCGCCACGTTCGTCTACTGAGCCGGCACGTCGACGCGTTCGAGATCCACGACCGGGCAGGCGGGAGCGTCGGTGCTCGTTTCGAACTCGCGTAACGCAGCGCCGCCAGCGTCGGCGAAGCCGCGGTGCACCCGCTCGAGATACTCGCGGCTGACCACCGCCAGCCCCTGCTCGGCGCCAGCGCGGAACCGCGCTTCGGCCTGCTGCGTTCCGATGTAGGTCCAGACGCATCCGTCCACGCGCTCGCCGAGCAGCCCGCTCACCTCCAGCCGCGCGTAGTTGCGCTCACGCCTGTCCAGGGCCGCGAGCAGCTCCGGCTCCACGGGAAAGACCGCGCCATTGACGGCCGACTCCGTGCTCGCTACGAGATTGAGGAAGGTCACGAAATACGGTGGGCGCTCTTCGCTTGCGGGCGCGCGGTAGTACTTGTAGCCGGCGACCGTTGCGCTGTTGTCCATGGCGACGTTCCAAGCTCGCCGGTAGCCGTCGAGCCGGCACACCTGCACACGCCCGGCGTTGGACCCGGGCGCATGGTCGCGCAGCAACGAGCCGTAGCCAAAGACGTAGTCCACAGGCCGAACAGCGTTACCCATGCGCGGCACGTGTGCAGCGACGGGCACTCCTCTCACTGCGGGCAGGAGGCGAGAACGCCGAGGGAAGCGTCCTCGCCCCTGCTCCGGCGATGGGGAGGGAGGAGCTGTCCTCGCGCCGCCTGGAACTGGAGCCTGCCTAGGCGGGCATCCATCCAAGTCTCTGCCCGTCGCTAGCCCGGCGTTCGCGCTTCGCCGAACGCGCCGTCGCCCGACGCGGCCGCTCCGCACACCGCGGCGACCAGCGTGACCAGGACCAACCAGCAGGATGGGATCAACACGATCAGCACTTGACAAGCCTCTCCGTAGGCGAAAGCGTCGAATCAGTCTCCGCCCGGCGAGCGGAGATGTCCAATACCGGTTCGCACATGCGACATCGTTCTCGCTTATGGCAGTAGGCGCGAGCCCAAATAATTGGTACGGTCCTCGGCTCCGACGCCGGGGAGGCGCGGACTACGACGCGTCCAAGGGTGGCTCGATGCCGTTCAGGCCGGGACAGCTGCACTACTTCGTCACCGTCGCGCAAGAGGGGCAGATCACGCGCGCGGCGCGGAAGCTGCACATCGCCCAGCCGGCCCTCTCGCAGGCGATCGCGCAGCTGGAGACGGACCTCGGCTTGAAGCTGCTCGAGCGCCACGCCCGCGGCGTCACCCTGACGGAGGCCGGCGAGAAGTTCCTCGAGAAGGCGCGGGTGGCGGTGGCCGCCGACAGAGACGCCCTGCAGACCGCGCAATCGCTCGCACGCGCGCAGACGGGGGTGATCGAGTTCGGCTTTCTCGGTACTCCTCCCGGCCCGTGTCGGCCGCGGTGCAGGCGTCCTGCTCGATCCCTGGAGTCTTCCGCCCGGTCAAGATCGGCGAGCGCAGCTATGTCGACGGGGGCGCTTGGAGCCCGACGAACATGGACGTCGCCGAAGTGTCCAGCGGCGATCGGGTGCTGTGTCTGAACCCGACCGGCTCGCTGCGACCGGCCTTCGGAGCTCTCGCAGGCGCGCTCGGGCCCGTCTCGCGCGGCGTGGCCGGCACGGAGGCGCTTGTCCTGCGCAATCGCGGCGCGCGCGTGAGCGCGATCAACCCCGACGAGGCGAGCGCCAGGGCGATGGGAAGCAACCTGATGGACCCGCGCGGGCGCGATGCGGTGATCGATGCGGGCTTGGCCCAGGGCAGGCGACTCGCCGCCCGCGGCGATCGGCGGGCAGCCTGATCTGCTGAGAGCGTCGGCGACTCGGCCGATCGACGTTGGCCGCGCGCCCCGCGCTGCGCGGGCTCAGCCGGCGGCGCCGAGGCGCTCGCGCATCAGGGCGAGCGAGGCCGGGGCGTCGATGTCCGCGAGCAGGCCGGCCGCGGCCAGCACGTAGTCCGCATCGATCGCGAGCCGTGGCTGCCTAGGCGTCAGCGCGCGCTCGTCGCAGCGCGCGAGCGCGGCGCCGAGGATCTCCTCTGCTCGTGGCGAGCGAACGACGATCCCACCCGTGCCGACGAGCAGCGGCGCCGCACGCAGGTCCGGCCCGTCGGCGGAGATGCGCGCCGGCTGGTTCGGCTGCGAGGTGATCGTGAGATGACCGCAGTGACGTCGCAGCGCGTGGAACACGCACGAGGTTGCGAGGGCGCGATCGATCGCCCAGTCGTGCTGCTCGACGGCGACGAGCTCCGGCTGGGCGGCTCGCAGCGCGACGGCCTGCTCGAGCGCGCCGTCTTCGAGCGCGAGCGCGCCGGAGAGCCACTCGCGATCGGTCTCGAGCACCGACGGCGCGTTCGAGCGCAGGCCGAGGTCTCCCTGGACCGAGCGCAGCACCGGCAGCGTCGGCAGCAGCGGCCCGCGAATGCCCGGCACAGGCTCCCTCACCTCGGCGGCGCTGTGCACGTCGGTGGTCGCACCGCCGACGTCGAGCACGACGACGTCGCCCACGCCTTCGGCGAGAAGGCGCGTTGCGCGCAGCACCGCCTCGGGCGTCGGCATCGCGACCTCGCGCAGGAACTCGGGCTCGCGGCTGAGCCCCTTGCCTCCGATCACGTGCCGCACGAACGCCTCCGAGACGGCGGCGCGTGCGGGCTCTACCTCGAGGCTGCCGATCCGCGGCATCACGTTCGCGACCACGTCCACGCGCGCACCATGGCGCGCGAGCAGCGCGCCCACCCGTTCGGCGATGCTCGCGTTGCAGGCGACGACGAAGTGCGCGTCCAACGGCTCTGCGGCGATCGCCTCGGCGTTTTCGAGGACGATCTGCTCCTGACCACCGTCGGTGCCGCCGCAGAACAGCACCACCTCAGGCCGCACCTGCTCGAGCGCGAGGCGGTCGCGCTCGCCGAGGCGACCGTCGAGCACGAGCTCGATGCGCGCACCCGCGTTCAAGGCCGCCTGGCGTGCGGCTGCGGCGGTGAGGTCGTGCACGAGCCCGATCGCCGCGACCCGCAGCCCGCCGGCGGCGCTCGAAGCGGCCAGGCGGGGGCCGAGCGGGGGTGACTCCGGCGCATCGGCGAGCGCGCGCTCGAGCGCCGCGCGATATCCCTCCATCACGTCGCTCGCCACCGTCGTCGGAGACTGGGCGTGCGCCAGCAGCCTGCCGCTTCCCAGCTCGACGAGCGAGACCTTTGTGAACGTGCTCCCGAAGTCGGCTAGTACAGCCGCGGTCACGTTCTGGCGGGTTGCCGCTCGCGCGCGCCGAGCTCGTCGATCAGACCCTCGATGTCAGACGGCGTGCGCACGCCGATCGTCGCCAGATCCTCGCGCACGTCGACCGGAATCTCAGACCCGTCGATGTCCTCGTTGAGCACGCCGCCCATGTAGATGTGCGTGTCGCCCATCCCAGCGCGCTCGAGCTCCTCGCGCAGCTTCTTCGCGAACGAGCGCGCGACGCCGTTGTGCGTGGTGACGACGACCGCCTCGGCGTTCGTCTCGAGCGCGACCTTGACGATGTCCTCGGGGTCGCGGTTGATGCCGAAGTCGACGACGTCGCTACCGACCGCCTCGAGCGTCGAGACGAGCAGGAACTCGGCAAACTCGTGCACGTCGGTCGAGCTCACGACGACCTTGCGCCCGCGCAGGCGTGGGTCGGCCGCGCGCACGGACAGCGTCTCGAGCAGGCGGCTGCGCTCCTGCATCGTCTGTAGCACGAGGTCCGTCTGCATGATCGGGCGGCGCCCGCCCGGGTAGCTGCTGTCGGCGTCTCCGGCGCCGAACAGTTCCTCGCAGCCGTGTGCGCCGAGCCGTTTCAGCACGAACAGCAGGCGCGCCGGATCCTGCATGTCGACGCCCGCCTCGGCAATCGTCCGCATCGCGTTCTCGAAGAAGCGATGGCCACCTGCGAGCAGTCGGTCGCGCACCGACTCGATGTGCTTCCAATCGATCGTCGCGTCGAGCATCGGCACGTAATCCTCCAAACGGCGGCTGACCGCCTGGACCGTGGAGACCTCCTGCCAAGTCGGGATGCGCACCATCTCGGTGACGGGCACAGCGATCGGCGCGCCACCTAGCTTGTAGTGGCTGTCGAGCAGCTTCATGAACAGCACGTCCGTGCTCATCACGGCGAAGTTCGCATCGATGTCCTCGCGGTTGCCGATCGTGTCGCCCTGGACGAATGCGCAAGGCACACGCTCGTTGACTTCGCTGAGCGCCAGCGTCATCGCCGACTTCGTGATCGGGTCGGTCGTCAGCCCGCCCCAGGAGATCGAGAACTCCGCGCCGCACAGCTCGCGCGCGATGTGGCGCTCGAGCATCGCCCAGCCGACGTAGCTCGAGTAGTCGTGGAAGACGCCCGGGTAGCCGTCCTCCAGATAGGTGTCAAAGCAGACGCCCTCCTCGCGCTTGGATGCGAGCACACCGACGGCCTTCAGGAACGCCATCGTCTGGGCAACCTCGTCGTCCCAGTAGGGCCAGCGCCACGTGTACTGGCTGAAGACTCCGACGTAGGTGACCCCAACTGACAGCGCATCGAGCACGTTGTCGAGCGAGCCCGGACCGCCGATGCAGTTGTCGGCGGCCTCCGGCTGGATCGGAACGGTGTGCGTCAGCTCCCACCAGTCCTGCTCGCTCCAGAGCACCGGCCCGGTCTCCTGCGGGGCGTCGGCGCGCAGGTGCTTGGGCAGGCCCATCCTGCGCTCGGCAAGCAGGTTGAACCGATCCGGCGGGCGCACGCCGCGGCGCAGCGCATCCTCGTGGATCGCCAGCAGCGCTTCGCGCGTCTCCTCCCAGGTCGCCAGCCCGAGGTTCATGCACGTCGAGGAGATGCCCTGCTCGCGCGCATGCAAGCGGTACTCCATCTCCGAGCGGAAGCCCTTGGCCTCGAGATACATCGAGGGGGCCCGCTCGAGCTTCTCCCCCAGCCTGCGGCCCTCCTGCACAGCTTCGCGGCCGTCCGGGAGATCATCGGGAATGAGAGAGCTCAGATCCACGTCTACGGGCACGCGACGCTCCTTGGTCCGGGTTGTGAGCATCTCGCAGCGTAGTGGGCGCTGCAACCGCCCGAGCCTAACCGATATTGGACATGATGTCCACCGGCCGCGAAGCGTATTCTCGAATGGTGGACGAGGGCATCGATCGCCGCGATCTGCTGCGCCATCTGTTCACGCGCGCGACGCGCGCGGTGGCGCAGGCAGGCGGCCTGCAGATCCCTGAGCCAGACCTGACGCCGCGAGGCCGGCTCGCAGCGACGCTCGCGGGACCGGGCAATCTGCGCCAGGCGGGGGCAGCCGTCGGACTGCAGGCTCACGCCGCAGCGATCCAGGCGCTCTCCCGGCGCAGCCTCCGCGCCGTTTCAGCGGGCGCGCCGGCGACCGCTCAGGTTACGTTCGGTGGCCGTCCGACATTCGCGGCGAACCTCGACTGGCCCGAGCGCGAAGGTCGCCTGCTGACCTATCTCGCGCGGGTCGAGACCGAGCGACTGCCGGGCCCACTGCTGTTCTTCTTCGACACAGTCGCCGCACCGTCGGGGCTGCAGGCGGATCATCGCGGCGCCGGGCGCGCGCTGCTCGGCGGCACGCAAGCCGCCGACGTCGCCGAGTCCGACACCACAGCAGCCGGTCCGTGCTCGCCCGCGGAGCGCACGGCGGGAGCGAGCGCCGAGGAGCTGGTGCTCCCGCGCGCTTGGTCGGCGGCCGTCGGGGCCCTGGAGCTCTCCGAGGAGGAGCGGCAGGAGTGGGAGCAGATGCGCGAGAACCTCGCCGAGATGCAGGGCACCGAGCCCCCGTACGAGCTGCTCGCGAGCTTCCACGTCGTACACCGCATCCTCGGCTTCCCGGACGAGAGCAGCGGCGACATGCCGCTGATCTGTGAGCTGTGCGCGCGCGGACACGATGTCCCAGGCGGCCAAGCGTTGCTTCACCCCGAGGCGCAGGAGCTCGAACAGGACGCCACACGCTGGGAGCTGCTCGCCCAGCTCTCGGCCGACACCCGGCTTGGTTGGGTCTGGCCGCACCGGCGGCTGTACTTCTGGATCGACGCCGCGGCGCTGCAGCGGGGGGATCTGAGCGAGGTCTGGACGATCGCGCGTTAGGCCTTTGGCGCAGAGGGCGCAGAGGGCGCAGAGCTGAGGCCGACCGCATCCCACGCCTCGACGGCGGCACTGAGGCTCGGTGCCGACTCGAGCAGATGCCGCGTGTACGCATGCTGCGGCGCCGCGAGCACCTCGCGCGTGGCTCCCTGCTCGCAGACCGAGCCGTTCTCGAGCACGAGCACGCGCTCGGCGATCGTCGCCACCACGCCGAGGTCGTGCGAGATGAAGATCACCGAGAGGCCGAGCTCGTCACGCAGTTCGCGTAGCAGCTCGAGCACGACTGCCTGCACCGAGACGTCCAGCGCCGAGGTGATCTCGTCGCAGAGCAGGACCTCGGGCTCGGCGGCCAGCGCCCGCGCGATCGCGACGCGCTGGCGCTCGCCGCCGGAGAGCTCGCTCGGATAGCGCTCGGCGATCCGCGCCGGCAGGCGCACGGCCTCGAGCAGGCGCATCACCTCTGCCCGCGCCTGCACACCCCCGAGCCCGCGCAGCACCTGCGCGGGGCGTGCGATCGAGGCCGCGACCGAGTGGCGCGGGTTGAGCGCTTCGGTGGGGTTCTGAAAAACCATCTGGATACGCCGGCGCTCCTGCACGGTGCGCTTGCGCGCGGCGTGGATCAGCTCCTCTCCGCCCAGCAGGATGCGCCCGGAAGAGCCACTGTGCAGACCGGCTATTGCCCGCGCGATCGTCGTCTTGCCGCTGCCGGACTCGCCGACGATCGCCAGGCAGCCGCGGCGCGGCAGGGCGAAGGAGACATCGTCGACGGCGAGCACCTCCTCGTGGGCGCCGCGGTAGCGGGCGTGCAGCGACTCGACCTCGAGGATCGTCTCCTCGGCGCGCTCGGCGGCCGCAGCCTGAGGTATCGGCGTCCACTGCACGGGCGGTGTCTGGCGCCAGTGAAAGCAGCGCACCTCGTGGCCCGCGTCGGTCTGCTCGAGCTGCGGCAGCTCGCTCTCGCAGCGCTCTGTGCGCAGCTCGCAGCGCGGGGCGAAAGGACAGCCGGCGGGACGCTCGGTGACCGCCATCGCGATACCGGGCATCGCCCCGAGCAGTCGCGGGCGAAGGTGGTCGGGCGTGGCGGCGATGAGACCGCGCGTATAGGGATGGCGGGGGTGGCGCAGGATCTCCGCCGCCGGGCCCTCCTCGACGATCAGGCCCGCGTACATGACGGCGATGCGACCGGCGATCTGCGCGACGACCGCGAGGTCGTGTGTGATGTAGAGCATCGCCACCTGCTGCTCGTCCCTGAGGCGGAGCAACTCGTCGAGGATGCGGCTCTGGGTGACGACGTCGAGGCCGGTCGTCGGCTCGTCGAGCACGACCAGTGCCGGGTCAGGGGCCAGCGACGCCGCGATGCACACGCGCTGCTGCTGCCCGCCGGAGAGTTGATGGGGGAAGCGGCGAGCAAAATCGCTGTCGGCCGGCAGCCCCACGCGCTCGAGCAAACGCTTGGACGAAGCTTGCTCCTGCGCGTTCGCGGCGCGGGTGGTGTCCTCGATCGCCGTCGCGACGCGCAGCGACGGATTCAGCGCCGTGCCAGGGTTCTGCGGGATGTAGGAGACCAGGCGCCCGCGCGCTGCGCGAAAGGCCTGCGCATCGCGCATCGGCTCGCCGGCGATCTCGATCTCGCCTCGGCTCATGCGCAGGCCGGGCGCGTTGTAGCCGAAGATCGAGAGCGCGGTCGTGGTCTTGCCGGAGCCGGACTCGCCGACCAGCCCGAGGATCTCCCCGGGGGCGACCGTCAGATCCACGCCGTCGATCACGGCGTCGCCGCCGGAGAGCTCGATGCGCACGTCGCGGGTGCGCAGGACGGGGTCGCTCATCGAGCGCCTCCCGAGCGCCCGCGCTGGCGCAGATATGCATCGCCGGTCAGGTTGACGGCGATGATCAGGAGCGCGAGAATCGCCGCGGGCGCGAGCAGCGCGAGCGGGTTGGTGGAGATGATTTCGCGGTTCTCGGAGACCATCAGCCCCCAGTCGGCGGTGGGCGGCTTCAACCCGAGGCCGAGGTAGTTGACGCTCGCGATCAGGATGATCGACCAGCTGAAGCGGATGCCCAGATCGGCGACCACAGGGCTGACGATGTTCGGCAGGATCTCGCGGCGCAATACGGCCGTGGTGCGCTCGCCTCGCGCGACCGCCGCCTCGACGTAGCTGCGGGTCGAGACCTCGAGCGTGGCCGTGCGCACGATGCGCGCGACGCCGGGGAACAGGACGAGCGCGGCAGCCCCGACGAGAACGCCGCGCCCGCCGCCGAAGGCGGTCACGAACAACAGCATCACCAGCAGCGCCGGAAACGAGAGGAACACATCGACCGTGCGCATCAGCAGCGGGTCGGCGATCGAGCGGACATAGCCCGCGAACAACCCAACGGTCAACCCGACGAGGTAAGTCAACAGCGTCGCGGCGCCTCCGAGCAGCAGCGTCGAGCGGCCACCGGAGAGCGTCCTGCTGAGGACGTCGCGCCCGAGGAAGTCCAAACCGAACGGCGCCGCGGAGGTTGGGCCCTCGCCGGGAATGCCGATCGGGGCACTGGGACTGTGCGGCGCGAAGAGGGGCCCCAGGATCGCGACGAGCACGACGAGCAGCAGCAGCGAGACGCCGATACGCCCTCCCCAGTCGGAGGTGACCGAGCGCAGCAGCCGCGCCCGGCGGCGCGGAGCGCGTGAGTCGATCGTCGCGGCGCCGGCGCTCAAGGCATCCCCGTCCGCAGCCTCGGCACGAGGAAGACCACGATCAGGTCGGCGAGGACGTTGATGACGATGTACAGCGTGGCCAGCACGATCGCGGCCGCCTGCACCTCGATCACGTCGCGGCTGGTGACGGCGTTGACGAGGTAGGTGCCGATGCCCGGGTAGGCGAAGACGCTCTCGACGATGATGATGCCGCCGACCAGGTACTGGAGGTTCTGGGCGATGATCTGCACGCTCGGCGCGAGCGCGTTCCTCAGCGCGTAGCGCCAGAGCACGCGTCGCTCAGAAACGCCGTTGAGACGAGCGAAGTGCACGTAGTCCTGTTGCAGCACCTCCGCCATCCCAGCGCGGACCTGGCGAATGCCGGCGCCAGCGGCGACCGCTAGCAGCGTCAGTACCGGCAGCACCAGGGCTTCGGGGTTCGACAGCGGCGATTCGCCGGGACTCAGCAGCGCGACCGGAGGCAGCAGGCTGAGCTTGCTGAAGAACACGTAGATCAGCAGCGTCCCCATGACGAACTCGGGCAGGCCTCCCATCACCAAGGCGGGAAACGAGATCGCGTGATCGAGCGGCTTGCCCGCAAAGATGCCGGCGATCGATCCGAGGATGAGCGTCAGCGGTACCAGCAGGATCGTCGTGATCGCAGCCAGCACGAAGCTGTTTTGCAGCGGCCGGCTGAGCGTGCTCGAGATCGCGGAGTTCGGCCGCGACTCGGCCTCGGCAACGGCGGAGTGCCCGAGGTCGCCGTGCACTGCGCCGCCGAGCCAGCGCACGTAGCGCGAGACGGCCGAGTGATTGAGATCGAGCCGGCGATCGAGTTTCTGCACGTTCGCAGGGGTGGCGTTGCGGCCGAGCACGACGACCGCAACGTTTCCGGGCAGGATGTTCGTGGCGAGGAAGATCAGAATCGATACGACGAAGAGCGTCAGCACGCCCGTGACGACGCGGCGAGCCACGAACGCCCTGAGCGGATGACGCGTGCCGGCGGCAGGCACGCTCGGAGCGCGAGGAGTCTCAGGGACGACGACGTCTCCCAAGGCCGCCATCAGCCCGCCTGGCGAGCGCCGCCACAGCCGGGGGCGTGTGGCTTCTCTTGCGGCGGCATCAGCGCGTATCTTGCCGATCCCGCGCCCACCGCGATCAGGTGGGCCGGCGAGCCGACTCCGTCACGCCAGCCATCCGTCCTGCAGACGCCAGTTGTTGTAGCTGAAGCCGGCGCCGGCCGAGAGGCCGCGGACGTTGCTGGCGGCAGCGTCGACATACGGCAGGTTCCCCCAGACGAGATAGCCGCCCTCGTCGAACTGCTGCTGCTGGCACTCGCGCCAGAGTTCCGCCGCTTTGGTCTTGTCGGTCGCGGCGATCGCTTCGGAGATCAGCTTCTCGGCGGCGGCGCCGCCCGGCTGCTTGCCCCAGTGCGTGTCCGGATACGGAGCGGTGAGCGTGTACTCGGACAGATATGCCGAGAGCAGCGAGCCGACCGGCTGGTCGACCTCGAGCCCGAAGTCGCGCGTGAGGAAGCCGCCGGCAGGCGTGAAGTACGTCGCGGCGCTCGTGTTGTTGACCTGGACTTTCACCCCTGCCGCAGCCGCCTGCTGGGCGAGGATCGTGGAAGACTCGACCATCCCCGGGAGGAAGTTGCTGGTCGGCAGCGTGAACGTCTCGCCGAGCACGCCGGCGGCTTTGAACAGCGACTTCGCCTGTTCGACGTCCTGCGTGCGCTTCAGATCGGACGCGTAGTATTCGGTGCCCGGACCGAGCAGGTCGGGGGCGACCGTTCCGAATCCGGCCCAAGCGCCGTTGATCATCGCCTGGCGGTCTACGAGCAGCTTGAACGCCTTGCGAACGCGGTTGTCCACGAAACGGCCCTTGTCGACGCGCATCGCGAACATGTAGCTCTGGGCGGCGAACGGCGATTCGAGGATCTGCACCTGTTTGGAGCTGACCTGCTGGCGCGCCGTCACGAGCGGCAGGCTCGGGTAGAGGTTGATCTTCCCACTCAGCAGCGCGTTGAAGATCGAGTTGTTGTCGGTGAACGAGGAGTCGACGACGAGCCTGTCGACGTATGGCTTGCCCGACTCCCAGTAGTCCTTGTTCGCCTCGAACACGCTCTGGCTGCCGGGAGTGAACGAGACGAACTTGAACGGGCCGGTGCCGACCGGCTTGCGCGCGGTGTTCTTCGGGGTGGCGCCGTTCTGGACGACCGGGAAGTCGAAGTAGGCGAAGATCGTCGGAAACTCGGCCACCGCCACGTTCAGCGGCACCTCGACGGTCAGGCGGTCGAGCTTGCGCACCTGCTTGAAGTTGACCAACCCGGCGAGGAAGCCCGCGGCGAAGTTGGCTTCTTCACTCGACCACAGCGCCTGGAAGTTGTAGACGACGTCGTCGGCGCTGAACGGCTTGCCGTCGTGCCACTTGACGCCGTCACGGAGCTTGAAGGTCCAGACGGTGGCGTCTTTGTTGGGCTCGGCCGACAGCGCCAGCCCGGGCACCAGCGGCGAGATCTTCGGGCCGAGGTAGAAGAGGAGGTTGTAGAGGCAGTAGTCGCGCACGAAGTCCGGCGTGCCAACGGGCGTGCCCGGAAACAGGTTCTCCTCCTGGCCGCCGCTGATCACGCCGACCGTCAGCGTCCCGCCGCGTTTGGGCGTGCCGCCGGGGAGCGCGTCGAGTGCGCCGGTAGCGCCGCCGGTGGCGCTTTTGCTCGAGCTCCCGCAGCCGGCCAGGAGCGAAGCTCCGGAGAGGACGACACCCGCCTTGGCAGCCCCTGCGATGACGCTGCGGCGCGTGAGCCCCCCGGCCTGATCAGATTCGAATGCGCTGCCGTCCCGCTCCATCATCAGCCCCCTGTCACTCGTGGCATAAGCAGTCCCAACCGACCAATGGACAAGATCATCGACCAAGCGAGCCCCGCATGCGGGCCGGGGCTGGGGCGGAACTCTAGCAAAGCATTGGACAAGCTGTCCAGTTTGGCCCGGAATGCCAGATGTCCGCGTAAGTCGAGCCAGGTGGACTTGATCTCCATGTACGATTTATACCGGTGCCGGCCGTACTCCACGTAACAGCTCCGGCGCAAGCCGGCCGATGCGCGCATCGGCGCCTGGCCCGCAGGCGAGATTGCTCGGCTAATCTCCATTTGCGGCCGATCGCTCCAGGAGCAGCACGTGGTCGGTGCTCGCGCGCCCGTGGCCGAGTCATCAGAAAATAATCCGAGTTACGAGCGGATCCTCGATGCCGGGAAGGCGCTCTTCATCGAGCAGGGCTTTCCCGCCACGACGATGGAGGCGATCGCCCAGCGCGCCAACGTCGTGCGCTCGACGGTGTACAACAACTTCCAGGACAAGGAGGCGATCGTCGCAGAGATCATGCGCCGGTACGTCGAGGGCTACGTCGAGATCCCGCGCCGGTTGCGTGAGCAGGCGCGGCCCGAGCAGTCCTCGTTCGAGCTGATCGAGGACATGATCCGCAGCGCGATCCTGTGGCGGATCGAGAACGCCGAGCTACGGCCGCTGATCGACCTCTCCAAGCACCTGCCGAGCTCTCCGTGGGGCCGGCTGAACGCGGCCGCCGACGCTGCGATGCTCGGCTGGATCGCCGAGATCCACAGCCGCGAGGCGGCGCGCGGGCTGCTTCGCGATGGCCTGGATCTCAAGTTCGCCACGACAGCGCTGTACGCGATGGTCGAGGAGGTGATCGCGTCCTTCGACGTCGGCGCGAGCCGCAGACGCGTGGATGACGCGGTACGCCAGCTCAGCCTGCTCAACTGGCACGCGCTCTACCGCGTGGAGCCGGACGAGCTCCCCGGCTAGCAGGATCGATCGGCCCGGCTCGCACGGATCCGATCGTCTCTGCGCGCGGATGGATCGCCTCAGCGCGCGAGCGCCGAGACCGCCAGCTCTGCGCGCTCGAGCGTCAGGGAGACATCCGCTTCGCTGTGAGCGGTCGAGACGTACCAGATGTCACGCGGCGTGGGCTTGGTGTACACGCCGCGCAGGCGTAGCTCGCGCTTGAGCGCGAAGACAGCGTCCTGGTCGTTGTCCCACAGCTCGCGCATGTTGCTGCCAGGACCCGTACCGAAGCCGATGCCGAACATCGTGCTGGTGCCCTGCACGTAGCCGCCGATCGGCGCGAGCAGCTCCGACAGGCCCTCGCGCAGACGCATCGAGAGTGCTTCCATCTGCTCATAGGCGCTGGGCTCGGATAGCGCCGAGACGACCGCCGGGATCGCGGCGAGGCAGAGCGGGTTGGAGTTGTAGGTCCCGGCGTGGAAGACGCGCCGGTCGGCGATCAGCTCCATGATCTCGCGCTTGCCGCCGACGGCGCTGACCGGAAAGCCACCGGAGAGCGCCTTACCGAGACAAGTCAGATCGGGCGTCACTCCGTAGCGCACCTGGGCGCCGCCGAGATGGACGCGAAAGCCGGTCTGAATCTCGTCGAAGATCAGCGCCGCGCCCGAGCGGTCGCACAGCTCGCGCAGCCGCTGGAGGTAGCCGGGGGCCGGCTCGACCACGCCGAAGTTGCACATGATCGGCTCCGTCAGGACCGCGGCGATCTCGTGGCCGCGCTCGGCGAACAAGCGCTCGAGCGCCTCCGAGTCGTTCCACTGGGCGATGACCGTGTCCTCGTAGGTGCTGGGCGGCTGGCCCTCGGACATCGGCGTCGCGCGCGGGTGCTCGGCGGGCCCGGCGTCGCCTTCGCCCGGAGCGTAGGAGATCGCGACCTGGTCGAGCCAGCCGTGGTACTGACCCTCGAACTTGACGATCAAACGGCGGCCGGTCGCCGCTCGCGCCAGGCGCATGGCCGTGAGCACCGCTTCTGTGCCGGTCTGGGAGAAGCGGACCATCTCCATGCTCGGGATCAAGTCCACGAGCAGCTCGCCGACCTCGAGCTCCAGCCGGTGGGGGATCCCGAACGCCGAGCCGGAGGCGAGCTGCGCGCGCACGGCCTCGATCAGCGCCGGGTGGGCATGACCGAGCACGAGCGGCCCATAGGCGAGCAGGTAGTCGATGTACTCGTTGCCGTCCACGTCCCAGATCCGCGAGCCGGACCCGTGGGTGACATAGATCGGATGCGGGTGCACGAGGCCACGGTCGTTGGAACCGACACCTCCCGGCACGACCTCCCGCGTCGAGGCGTAAAGCTCAGCCGACGCGTCGAGCGCATATGTGCGATCGGTCAGAATCCCCATCTGTCCTCGGGATCCGGGCCCGATCGGCGCTGCGGCTCGTCGATCATCCGGTCATCAGCCATCCGCCGTCGACCTGAAGGATCTGACCGGTCACGTAGCCGCCCCCATCCGAGGCCAGGAAGAGCGTGGCTTCGGCGATCTCCTGCGGCACGCCCATGCGCTTGAGCGGGGTCATCGCGCGCGCCTGCTCCACGTGGGCCGGATCGATCCCCCAATCGGCCTCCCAATTGGCCTCGATCGCACCGGGCGAGATCGCGTTGACGCGAATCAGCGGCGCCAGGTCGCGCGCGAGCGAAGCGGTGAACGCCCGCACGGCGCCCTTCGCGGTGCAGTAGCCGACGGCGACGGAGTTGACGAGGTTGTCCTGATCGACGCCGTTGCCATAGGAGCCTGAGAAGTTGACGATCGAGCCACCCCCGGCCGCTTCCATGTGCGGCGCGACCGCCTGGCACATGCGCACGGTTCCGAGAACATCGACGTCGAGCAATGCCGCGAGCTCCGCGGGATCGAGATCGCGGAAGCGAACGGCGTCCTTCGGGTCGATCCGCCCTGCCGCATTGACGAGCACGTGGATGGCCCCGTACTGCTCGACCACGCGCGCGACGAAGTCGCGGACGGAGGATCGTTCGGTCACGTCGAGCGCCGAGGCGAATGCTTGCCCGCCGGCCGACTCGATCT
This sequence comes from Solirubrobacterales bacterium, assembly GCA_038240205.1. GTDB lineage: Bacteria > Actinomycetota > Thermoleophilia > Solirubrobacterales > Solirubrobacteraceae > Palsa-744. The sequence continues at coordinate 15,652 of JBBSDZ010000011.1, forward strand.
CTTCCACGCGCTCCTGCGCTGTGTCGCGCGAGGTTCGGTAGCCGAGCACGACGCGGGCGCCCTCCCGGCCGAGCGCGCGGGCGATGGCGCCACCGAGGGCGCCCCCTGCGCCGGTGACGACGGCCACTCTGTCAACGAACCGACGGCCGTCGTTCCAGGCTCTATCCATGCGACCCCCTAAGTCGTGGCGTGACCGCGGCGCCCCGCACCGCGCGAGCATCACGACAATATCGCTCACTGGACAGCTTGTCCACCGGCGGGCGGCCCGTCAACCGGCTCGCGATCGCTCAGCCTTCTCCCAGGCCTCAGACGAGGCACTCACAGCTTCGCGCCCGAGGCTCACCGGCATGACCACGACTGAGCTTCTCCACCCCCTGCGCCGCGAGCCGGCGCCAGCTCCCGCCGATTCCTCACCCTCGCGCGTGCGCGTGCGCAAGACCCCGAGCATCACCACCTGGGTGAAGGCGCATTTCGCCGCCCAGACGATCGGCGGGCAGACCGTCTACGACCTCACCGAGGCCGCGTGAGGACCGTGAAGTCTGCGAGCTTTGACGATCAAGGCTCGCAGACCTCTTCTGCGCCACCGCTGAGCACGAGCGCCGGTCGGCGCTCGGTGTCGGCCACCGCTTCGACGCAGGCATCCACTTCGACATACCGCATCGCCCCGTTCACGCCTGCCTGTTCGAAGACGCGATCGATCGATCGCGAGCCGCGGATCAGCGTGAACTCGCAGCCGCGCCGCTGGCAGAGGGCGCTGCGGAAAGCGATCACCGCGACCCCGACCAGGTCGATCGACGCGAGCTCGCTCAGATCGAGCGTGATGCCCGAGACGCCTTCGTCGCAGAGACGCTCGATCTCCGCTTCGAGGACGAGCACCGAGCGGCTGTTGAGCTCACCCGTGAGGATCAGCGTGTGCGTGCGGACGCTCACGCTGATCGGGGTTGAGCTCGGCTCGACCGGTACGCGCTGCGCGCGGGGGATGGTGCTCAGGGCAGGCGGGCGGGTCGCGACTGCCGGCGGTGGAACGCCGTCGCTCACTTCCACACCTGCTGTAGACGCCAGTTGATGGCGATTCATCAGATATAGCTCCTTCCAGAGAAGCTTCGAATTGATTACCAGGGGTGCGGGGTCGAATGACCCGCACCGGATGAGCGGACCCGGAGGAGCTAGCCGGGTCGCTCTGGAATCAGAACGAACGATGCTGTGAGCAGCGGCCGCGACGAGAGTCGCAGCCGGCGCATGGCGCGCGGTGCTCCGAGGAGCAGCAAGCACGCAAGGGAGAGGAAAGCCGAGGGTGCGGGGCCGGAGGCGCCGACCGCCGCGCCGGAGCTGCCGCCCGTCGAGGAGCCGGGGGCAGGACCGGCGGGAGCGCCACCCATCGCGGTGGAGCTGCCGTGGCTGCCACGCTCGGGGACGACACCGGTTGCCGCGGGATCCAGCGAGGCTGACACGCCGCTCAACGTCGCCGGTGAGGCGAGCAGCAGGCTCTGGGCACCGAACAGACCCGCGCCACAGCCACCGGCCGAGCGGCCGGACAGCGCCGAGAGCTCGCAGCTCAACTGTCCGCTCAGCTGTGAGGCGGTCTTGCGCACGGCGACACCGAGCGAGAGGATTTCTGCGGCCGAGCCGGCCTGCTCTGCCGCCGAGTGGACGCTGACCGCCGAAGCGCCCGGTGCGGGCGTAATTGCGGCTTCCTCCGAAGCGACTGCAACCGACGCGGAGTGTGTGTCGCCGGCCTGCGCAGATACTTCGACGCTGCCTTTCCCGCTTTCTTCGGCGCCCGTGAGCGGCGTGGCGATTTCCGCTTTTTCTCCGGTCGTTTCAATGGGGACGGTGGGTGCGATTTCCGTCGGCACGACGGCTTCGACGGGCGGCGGTTCTACCGGGACGACCGCTTCGACGGGCGGGGGTTCAACCGGAACGACTGATTCGATGGGCGGGGGTTCAACCGGAACGACTGATTCGACCGGAGGAGGTTCGACGGGCACGACCGCTTCTTCGACCGGGACTTCTGGCGTGGATTTGGGGCCTTCGCCACTCCCGGAGCCGCCTTCGGCTCCTTCCGGGGACGGGGCTTCACCGCTCGCGGGTGCTTCGAAGACCGCGGAGCCATCAGCCGCCCCCGTCGGCGGGGCTTCTGCATGAGCCGCCGCGGCGAAGATGAGAGCGCCGAGCAGCGCCAGCACCACGGCTCTAGAGCTGAGGAGCCCTCTGTAGACAATCCGTTTCACAGGATTGGTGGCTGTGCCGAGCATTTCTCCGCGTTGCATAAGTTTGCGCTGAAGCAATAGTAAACGCTTCGGTGGCCGCCCGTCGAGGAACCGAACCTCAGTTCGGGCTTGAGCGCCTACACGCGACAGCCCGAGCATCCTGCGACTGGCGGCTGAGGCGCTGCCTCGTCGAGCTATGTCACGATTTGCAGGTGGTTTGTCTATCGTGGACTGTCCGAATCGAGGTCTGAACTCTTCCAGACGCTCCCGACGGCAAATCTACAGAGCCCGGCGCGATGTGTCCGGCCGGCCTTCCCGGACGCTCATGTGCCCTCACGGGTGAGCAACGCCATCGCCGCATTGCGCCCCGGCACGGCGCTGACGCCACCCCCGCGCCGAGCGCCTGCACCGCAGATGAGGATCCGCGCATGCGCCGTCTCGACCCCCCACGAGCCGACTTCCTCCGCGCGCTCGGCAAACGGCCAGGCGAGGTCGCGGTGGAAGATGTGGCCGGCGGGCATGCGCAGCTCGTGCTGAAGGTCGACCGGGCTGCGCACCTCCAGGCACGGCGCGCCGTCGCGGTCGCGCAGCAGGCAGTCGGCGAGCGGCTCGGCGAGCACGCTGTCGAGCGAGCGCATGGTCGCCTGCAGCGCCGCCGCTCTCACGCGGGCGGGATCGGATGCGAACAGCCGCGCGGGCATGTGCAGGGCAAAGACAGTCAGCGTCTGCGCCCCGGCCCGGCGCAGATCGGCGCCGAGGATGGTCTCGTCTGTGAGCGAGTGGCAGTAGCTCTCGCACGGTGGCAGCGCAGGGATCACACCTGCGCCAGCTTCCCCGTGGGCACGCTCGAGCTGCGCTGCGGACTCGTTGACGTGGAAGGTTCCCGCGAAGGCCTGCTCCGGTGAGACTGCATCGTCCCTCAGCCTCGGCAGCCGCGAGAGCAGCATGTTGAGCTTCAGCTGCGAGCCCTCCGGCGTCTGCGCGCTCGGCAGTCCGAGCAGGCGGTCGAGCTCGGCCGGCGCAGCGTTGACGAGCACATCGGACGCGTCGATCGTGCGCTGCACGGCTCCGTCGTGCAGTGAGACCTCCACCCCTTTGGCGTGTGGATGCAGCCCGATCACCTCCGTGCCCGTGTGCAGATCTGCGCCCGCGGCCAGCGCCGCGCCCGCGAGGGCGTCTGAGACCGCGCCCATGCCGCCGACTGGGACCAGCCACTCGCCGGTGCCGCCACCAATCACGTGGTAGAGGAAGCAGCGGTTCTGGCGCAGCTGCGGATCGGCGGCGGATGCGAAAGTGCCGATCAGCGCGTCGGTCAGGACCACCCCCGCCACGAGGTCGTCGGCGAAGCTGCTCGAGACAAGCTCTCCGAGCGGTCGCTCGAACAGGGCATCCCAGGTGGCGTCGTCGCCGATCAACTCGCGCACGCGCGCGCGGGAGCGCAGCGGCTCGATCAGCGTGGGCGAGACGGCGCGTGCCACGCGTGCGGTCATCGCATAGAAGCTCCGCCAGGCGCGCTCCTCCCGTGCGTTCCCGCTCACCCGCTCGAACGATGTGCGAGTCGCCGCCGCATCGCTGCCGTCCACGAGCAGACCACGCGTGCAGCCGGCGCGCGGGTCGGGCGTGTATGAGGAGATGCTGCGGCGCACCAGGCGCAGTCGCAGCCCGAGCTCGCGCACGATCGTCGCCGGCAGCAGGCTGACCAGGTAGGAGTAGCGCGAGAGCCGCGCGTCGACCCCGGCAAACGGGCGCTCGGAGACAGCCGCCCCGCCCAGCTGCTCGCGGCGCTCGAGCACCACGCACGAGCGCCCGGCGCGAGCAAGGTACGCGGCCGCGGCGAGGCCGTTGTGCCCGCCGCCCACGATCACTGCGTCGTAGGAGGCGCGATCGAGGCGGGCGCCCGACCGTGTGCTCAGCGACGACACCGCCCGATTATCGCGCGGCAAGCTCGCACTACCGCCTCGTCGAAGGCAGACGCTCAGGACGCCGCGCGGAGACTCAGTTGACCAGCAGCGTAGCTTTCATCCCCTTCTGCTCGTGTTCGGGCAACGAGCAGAACAGCGTGTAGCTGCCTTTGCGGACTTCCAGCTGCATGTCGCTGACGGTTTTCGGCTGCGCGTCGGGGAACGACCCTGCCTGCGGGCCTTCGCCGGGAAGGACGGTCAGGTTGTGTTCGTCCTGCCCGTTGTTCACGAACTCGAAGATGACCTTGCCCGCCGGCACGCTCGTGCGCGAGAGCGTGAAGCTGTACTCGAGCGCCGTCACCTGCACGTGCGGTATCGACGGCGGAGCGCCCGGCGGTGCGGCTTCGCCCGTTCCGGGTGCAGGACCTTGTGCGGAGGGCGCTACGGGACCGGCGCTGGGAGAACCGGCGGCTCCCGGACTAGCCCCGCCCGCCGGTGCGCCCGGCGACGCGGGCGTCGGGCGGGAGGCGGGCGCGACGCCCGCGGAGGCGTGGCGAAAGCGGCGGCAGCGCGAGCGCGCGCGGTTGCGCATTCGAGCTGGCGCCGGGCAGCTGTGTGCGTGGGCACGGCCGGCGCTCAGGCGATGTGAGGCGCCCCAACCGACGGGCCCGGCAAGCGCGCTCGCCGCGAGCAGGCCCAGCACGAAGAGCCCGCAGAGCAGGACGCCGGCGGGACGGCTCGCGTGCCTCATCAGGCGATCAGCTGCGGGATCGCGCCGTAGGGGCTCGGGCCTTGCAGGCCGGTCCCGGCTCCCGGAATCACCAAGCCCGCCTCGGTCTGGAGCCACTGCCCGAGCAGCCCCGCGTACATCGCGCGGAAGTCGGAGGTGTTGAGCAGGTTCTCGTTCGGGTCCAGTTTGGACAGGCCCGGGAACTCGCCGACCATTTCGCCTTTGACGCGACTGCCGATCAGAAAAGCGACGCCGGCGGCACCGTGGTCGGTGCCGGATCCGTTTTCCTGCGGGCGACGACCGAACTCAGACCACAGCTGGATCAGAACGTGGTCGTCGAGTTTGCGCGCTTCCAAGTCGCGCTGGAACGCGAGCACCGATTTGACCGTCTGGTCGAGATTGGTACTGAGCGTGCCGCTCTCGTCGGAATGCGTGTCGTATGAGCCGGGGGCGCTCAACGATACGCACTTGATCGGCAGCGCTTCGTCGTCGAGCATCGCCGCGAGCACCGCCAACCGGGTCGGGAACTCGCCGCCGGCGGCCGGATAAGCAACTGGCGAGGTGAATCCGGGTTTGCCTTCGTGTTCGCCGAACAGGGCGATCTGGTCGCGGATGATGCTCGTGTCGAGCGCCGCCGTGCGCGCCTGCGCGAATGCGGGCGAGGGGGCGGCGAGGGCGCCAAGCTGACCGAAGACGTCGAGCGTCGGCGAGGTCAGCGGGTCATCGAGACCGTACGCCCAGAAGTTGTAGTCAGACGGGGAGGAGACCGCGGCGACAGGCACCGTTGTAGTCGCCAGCGCAGGCGCGAGCGAGTAGTCCAGCGAGAGGCCCTGCAGCGGGTTGCCCTGATCGCCGGCGATGTCCAGGTAGCGCCCCATCCAGCCCGAGCGAGTCTGAGCGTTCAGTTCGCCGACCTCCCAGTAGTGGCGGCTCGTGAAGTGGCTCTCATCGGGCGGGTCGTAGCCGATCGCCGGAAACACCGTGACCTTGCCCTCGGAGTGCAGCTGGGCGAGACCGCCGGCCTGCGGGTGCCACATCAGCTCTTCGTCCTCGCTGAACGGCTGACCTTCGCCTTCGGATTGCCCGAGCGCCGGGCGCAGTTCGTGGTACTTGGCTTCCTTCACGGGCGCGAGCACGGACAACGCGTCCCAGCCGCCTTCCATGAAGATCGACACGAGCACCGGCTGGTTGGCGGGCGTCGCCGCCGCAGCCTGCGCGATGCCGTCTTCGAAGTGGCGCGGCGACAGCGCCGAGGCGCCGTAGACCGAGAGCATCGCCCCGGCCGAGCGCAACAGGAACGCGCGCCGGTCCATGCCGGTGCCGGCCGGGACGGGCATGCCGGGCTCGATCGCAGGCAGCCCCTTCCCTGCCTGGGCGATGCCGGCGCGAAGCAGCTGCGAGCGGGTGAAGTCGTTGCAGGAGCAGCTCTCGGGCATGTCTCAGCTCACCTGCATGTCGGGGGAGGTCGCGATCAGCATGCGCAGGGCGTTCTGGCGGATCGCGCGATAGGGACTCTGCTGCCATCTGGCTTTGACCACGCCCTGCAGGCACGTTTCGGAGAAGCGCGCGATGCACTGGCGCGATTCGTCGGAGAGGCCGGGTGAGCCCCAGTAGGAGAGCGCGCCTGCGAGCGCCGCCGGGGGTTCCTCGGTTTCGCTGTATCTCGGTTCGCCTTCGCCGGGCCACGGATTGGCGTAGGTCTTCGCGGTCGCGTAGCCGGCGATTTCCCAGCGCGCCTTTGCCGTGGAGGTGTCCAGCCAGCGCGTGAAGTCCCAGCCGGAGACGTTGGGCGGGTAGAAGAGCTGCTGGCCGGCGCCCGCGCACAGCCACGCCCAGGCGGTCGTGTCGACCGGTCGCCCGAGCGCCCGCAGCAGACCGGCGTTGTAGACGACCGGCGGAGTCACGAGCTCCGGACCGGTGAGGAAGTCGGGGTGCTGGAGGATCGCCTCGACGACCGCTCGAATGCTGTAGCCGGAGCTCGCGTAGAGGCCCTGCAGCGAGGCGAGAGTCGCATCAGCGGGGGGCGTCGGCACGAAGTAGCTCCACAGCTTGGCCGTGAAGAACGATGCATGCAGCGGGTGGGTGACGCACAGGCGCACCGCGTCTTCCCAGTTCCATTTGCCGGTCTGCCCGAACACGGTCTTGTTGCCGTTGTCGTGGCGGGCCGGATCGAAGCGGAAGTTCTGCAGGCCGCTGCCAGACACCCAGTCCGCGCGCCAGCCGGTCAGCGCGCGCGCCAGTTCGCGCACGTCCGTCTCGGTGTAGGCGCCGCGATCGGCGCCCAGCGAGAACAGCTCCATCATCTCGCGCGCGTAGTTCTCGTTCGGTTCGTGCTTGTCGTTGTGGATGCCGTCGAGGAACGCGAGCATCGCCGGGTTGGCGGTGACGGCCATGAACAGGTCTTGAAAGCTGCCGAGCGCGTCCTGGCGGAACAGCTCGTTCTGGTCGAGCATCTGCTGCTGGTCGTTGATCTTCTCGTTGGAGTTGGCGAACCAGTCGTGCCAGATGAACGTCATCCGCTCGACGAGCTGCTGATCTGAGCGGACCATGCGGTCGAGCCACCAGCAGTGGTCGTGGCCCCAAGCGTCGGCGGGAGCCAGGGCATTGCCTTCGCCGTCGGTGGGTTCTGGTCCATGCAGGCCAGCGGCGCCGCTCGGCCGGGTCAAGGCCTGGACCGCCTCCTCGACGGGTGTGCCGACGAGCGCCTCGGCCTGACCGGGCGTGGGGCCGAAGCCTGCGCGCCAGAGCAGCCGCCGCGCTTGCGCGAGGGTGAGCTGCGCGACGAGCGCCGGGGGCGGCGTCGAGGAGGCCGGCGGCGGGTTTGCCGGGATCGCCGGCGGTGCGGGCGCGCCCGGCAGTCCGGCTACGGGTGGGACCGGGCGCGGAGAGAGCGCGCGCTTGTGGTGATGGTGCTTGCGGTGCTTGTGGTGCTTGTGGTGCTTGCCCGGGTGAGGGGCGACCTTGCCGTGCGTCACGTGCTTGCCCCCGCGCTCGCCGCTCGCAGCCTTGGCGGCCGCGCGGGCGCGATCGAGACCTCCCGGATCGGCTGCTGCTGTTCCGCCGCTCACGCGTCGGCGCGAGGAGGGCACCCCGGGCGCGGTCGGCGCCGAGTTCATCGAGCCGCCGCCGCGGCAGGGCCCGAGAGCACGTGGCTTCGCATGCGCGGTACCTCGGCAGGCGTGCTCGCCCAGCCCAGGCTGGGCGGCGATGCTTGGACGAAGGTACTAAGCGCCGAGCACAGCCATCTCTAAGAGAATCCTCATAAACAAGTCTCGAATGAGCACCTCTCAGCCGCCTCGCAGGTATAGACTCGCGGCAACTGGGGATGTAGGTGAGCGGAGGATCGGTCGTGAGCCTGTTTGCAAAGAGAGTGTTGGGAGTGGGGGGCGCCGTGGTCTTGGTCGCGGTGCTGATCGGCCTGTACGTCGCCGGCTGGGCGACGAGCTTCCCCAAGACCGTCAGCTCGGTCAGGACGGCGGCGAGCGCGAGCAGCGGCGGTAATCAGCTCACGCTCGAGACGGTCGCGGCTCTCGGGCCGAAGTACAGCCCCTCGCATCCCGATTGGGTCTCCTACCTGATCAAGGACCACGGCCAGTGGGTGCGCAGCACGATCTACAAGGTCCCGGCCAACTCGATCGTCCACGTGACGATCTATCAGTACGACGGCGACAGCGGCCTGCGCAACCCGTTCCTATCGCAGGCCCAAGGGACGGTCGGTGGCACCGAGACGATCGACGGCAAGGTGACGAACGCGATCGATCCCGAAGAAGCCTCGCACACGTTCGTCGTGCCGCAGCTGGGGGTGTTCGTGCCGCTTCCAGGGGTCGCCGAAGAAGCGAAGAACCAATGTGAATTCGCTCCCTGCGAAGGCGCGGCCCACCGCACGATCGAATTCAGCTTCCGCACGGGCAAGAAGGGCCGCTACCGCTGGCAGTGCTTCGTTCCGTGCGCGGCCGGGTTCATCGACGGATTCGGAGGACCGATGCAAACGCTGGGCTACATGGACGGCTTCATCGATGTGGTCTAGGGATGTCTGAACCGAATCACGCGCGCCGGTTCGGCGCGCTTTGGCTGGGCGCATCGATCGTCGCGACGCCGCTCGTGATCCTCCTGCTGGGCCCAATCCTGCCGCCGGGGCACGGCAGCGAGCAGGCTTCCGGTCACGTCACCGACAACACAGTTCTACTGGCGATGGCCACGCCGGTGCTGCTGATGGTCGTGATCTACCTGATCTACGCGGCGATCTTCTTCCGCCAGCCGAAGGGCGCCATGCTCGAAGGCCCGGCCATCCGCGGCAACGCGCGCGTGCAGATCGTCTGGCTGGTCGTTACCTCGGCGCTCGTGCTGTCGCTCGCCGTGTACGGGACGGTGCGACTACTCGACGACGGCGGCGCCGGCTCGGGTAGCGGTCCCAGCCCGTTGACGACGCCAAAGGGACCGAAGCTGCAGGTGCAGGTGATCGCTCAGCAGTGGGCCTTCACCTACCGCTACCCGAGCTACGGAGGCGTCGAGACGACGCACTTGGAGCTGCCGGTCGATGAGACGGTGGAACTGCACGTCACCTCGCTCGACGTGATCCACTCCTTCTGGGCCTACCAGCTCGGCGTCAAGGCGGACGCGAATCCGGACGTCGACAACGTGGTGTTCGTCAAGCCGACCAAGGAACAGGGCTTCGACGTCCGCTGCGCCGAGCTGTGCGGCATCTGGCACGGCTACATGTTCGACCGTGGGCACGTCGTTAGCGCCGCGGCATTCGAAACATGGATACACCAGCAGCAGACGGCGTTCGCGCCGGCGACGAAAGTGCTGCCGCCGTACGCCAAGACCTACCTCCCCGATCCCGCGAGGCGCGCCGAATGAGCACGACGACCGAAGCTGCTTCCGCACCCGCTCCGACCCGGCGCCCACTGTGGCGGCGGCTGCTCGGCTTCAACCTGCTGAGCGCCGTTCTGCTCGGCGTCGGCGGTTACTACCTGGGGTGGTTCATCGGCCACCAGATCGGCGGCAAAAGTTACGAATACCAGGCGGCCACGAACGAGAACGACGTGGCGCTGCTGCTCGCCTACCTGTTCGGCGTGGTCGGCTTCCTGATCGGGCTGGGGTTCGCCAACTATCCGATCTCGCGCCTGCTCGGCCGGCCGTCCTCGCTGCGCGAGAAGGAGGACGAGGGGATCGGGCGCTACTTCGGGCTGTGTACCGATCACAAGGTCGTCGGGATCCAGTACCTCGTTGGGATCGGCGTGTTCTTCTTCGTCGGTGGGCTCAACGCGATGCTGATTCGCACCGAGCTCCTTCACAGCACGCCGAGCTTCGTCGGTCCCAACCAGTACCTCTCGCTCGTCGGCGAGCACGGCACGATGATGATGGGGATGATGACCTCCGGCATCCTCGGGCCGTTCGCAAACTACTTCGTGCCGATCCTGATCGGCGCCCGGCGCATGGCCTTCCCGAGGATCGAGGCGCTCACGTTCTGGCTGCTGATGGCGGCGGGGTTCATCCTCACCTCGACGATCTTCTTCGGCGGCTTCCCGACCGGCTGGACCGGCTATCAGCCGCTCAACGACCAGGCCGTCATGGGGATGGACTCCTACATCATCTTCTTCGCACTCGTCGGGGTCTCGATGTGCCTGCTCGGACTGAACATGATGGCCACGATCATCACCATGCGCGCGCCCGGCCTGACGTGGTCGCGGCTGCCGATCTTTGTGTGGTCGGTGTTCGCGACATCCGTGCTGATGGTGCTGGCCGCGCCGATGCTCATCGCCACCCTGGCCATGGCCGCGCTCGACCGCACGATCAATACATCGTTCTTCTTGCCCGCCGGTGGCGGCAGCTCCTACTTGTTCGAGAACCTGTTCTGGTTCTTCGGCCACCCGGAGGTCTACATCCTCGCCCTGCCGGGCTTCGGGATCGTCCTCGAGCTGCTCCCCGTGTTCACGCGCAAGCCGTTGTGGGGCTATCGGCTGGCCGTCTCAGGGATGCTGGGCGTCAGCCTGCTGAGCTTCTTCGTCTGGCAGCACCACCTGTTCGTGAGCGGTATCAACGCGGACCTACGGCCGTTCTACATGCTTTCCACGGAGATCATCTCGATCCCCACCGGGTTCATCTTCCTGTGCGTGATGGGGACGCTGTGGAAGGCGCGAACGACGTTCACAGTGCCGATGCTGTTCTGCCTGGGCTGGGCCTTCAATTTCTTGCTCGGTGGGCTCTCTGGCGTGTTCCTCTCGGACACCCCGAGCGACACCGACACGCACGGAAGCTTCTTCGTGATGGCGCACTTCCACTACACGATCATGGGCGGGCTGATCTTCACGTTCTTCGCGGCGATCTACTACTGGGTACCGAAGATGCTCGGGCTGCGCTTCAACGAGCGGCTGGCCAAATGGCATTTCTGGCTGATGTTCGTCTCGTTCAACTCGACCTTCCTGCCGCTGTTCGTGCTCGGGATGAAAGGCATGCCCAGACGCGTCAGCACGTACGCCCCGAACCTCCACGGGCTGAACGTGTGGGTCTCCATCTCGGCATTCGTGCTCGGATTCTCGATGCTCTTGTTCCTGGCCAACACGGTCTACTCGCTGATCTTCGCCAGGCACCCGGCCGAGCAGAATCCCTGGCGCTCCAAGTCGCTGGAGTGGCAGGTGCCGACCCCGGTCCCAGTCAACAACTTCGAGCAGATACCGATCTTCGACTCAGACCCCTATGACTATGGAACGCCGCTGCCGATCGGCGCCCCGCAGTCGGCTTCGGCAGGGGTTTGAGAATGGCAACGCCCGAGGAACGCAAGCCGCTCGGATTGATGGTGCCGCCAGTTCCGGCCGGCCTGGAGATACCGCCGGAGCCGCCGGACGTGGGAGCGCGCGCTCTCTCGGTCGCGACGCGGCTGCTTGCAGGCGCCTCCGTGTTCTTCTTCCTCGCGTTCGTGTTCGCGTACTTCTATCTGCGCTCGCTCAACCAGAACCACATGTGGCGCCCACACGGGGTCTCGCCCGAGCAGGGTCTCGGGGTGGCGATGATCGTCTGCGTGATCGCGAGCGCGGCGCTCGCGATCTTCGCCGGCAGGCGCATGAAGGGCGAGGACCGCACATGGCTGGCACCTGCAATCGGCGCGCTTGTGCTCGGCCTCGTCGCGATAGCGCTGCAGTGCATCGAGTACACCACGCAGAGCTTCGGTCCGACCAACGGCGGCTACGCGAGCGTGTTCTGCGCGTGGACGGCGTTCTACCTGATCGCGGTGCTCGGCACGATGTACTGGCTGGAGACGCAGGTCGCCACCGAGTTGCGCGCGCGCCGCGAACCGGCGCCGAAGGACGGCGACATCAAGAATCCGGATCGGCTGATCGCCCCTGGTCTCGACGCAGCCGTGTTCTACTGGACCTTCCTCGCAGCGATCGGCGTGCTGAGCTACGTCGTGCTGTACCTGCTCTAGTGCCCGCCGTCGCGCAGGCGCCCGGCATCTGGGATTGGTCGTTCGACCTACCACTCGTGCTGGTGATCGGCCTCGCGGTCCTCTACTGGCTGGGAAGTGGGCGCACATCGACGCCCGTGCGCACTGCGCGGGAGCAGCGCTGGCGCAGCGCGTCCTACTACGGCGGCCTGGCCGTGCTCGCGATCGCGTTGAGCTCGCCGCTCGACGCCCTCAGCGAGCAGCTCTTCTGGGCGCACATGGCCCAGCACGTTCTGCTGCTGCTCGTGGCAGCGCCGCTTATCGTGCTCTCGCGTCCGTGGACGCGTCTGTGGCGCTCGCTGCCGCTGAGCACTCGACGCTCGCTCGCGCGTACGTTTGCGGTCGAAGAGCGAACGGCGCCGTTGCGCCGGCTGGTGCACTGGCTCGGGCGCCCGTCGAGCAGCTTCGTGCTGTTCTCGGTCGTGCTGCTGGGGTGGCATCTACCGGCATTGTTCGACGCAACGTTGAGCTCGGTGGCCGTGCATGCGCTCGAGCACACGTTGTTCCTCGTGACGGCAACGATGTTCTGGAAGCAGGTGATCCCGTCCGCGCCGCTGCGTGCCGTGCTGACCTCGCCCCAGCGCGCCGCATACGTGACTGGCGCGATGATCGTCAGTTGGGTGCTCGCGGTCGTGCTCGCGCTCGCGCCGCACCCGCTCTACTCCCACTACGCGCACGAGCTGAGTCGCCCGGGCGGCATCTCGGCACTCGGCGATCAGCAGATAGCCGCCGGGATCATGTGGGTCCCCGGGTCGATCACCTTTGTCATCGTCATCTTCGCCTACATAAACCGCTGGCTGGCGCCGGCGCCGCCCTCGGCTGCGAGCAGCAGACGGCTCGCCGGCGAGCACTAGGAGGCCCGATGTTCACTGCAAGCATCCCCATCGCAGCGCATTTCCTGACCGGCTCGATCCTCACGCTCGTGCTGCCCTTGGGCGTAGTGATCATCGTCGGGCTTTGGTACGGGCTGCTCTGGCGCCGCGGCCACGGCGAACGCTGAGCCAGAAAGCAAAGCGGCCCCGCGGCGGGCCAACCCGGCCGCGGGATCAGTCGAGCGCGGTCTGCAGGCGAGCGGGCACGCGGCGACTCGTGCGGCGAGCATGGCGGCGCACGCGGGCCTCGGGGCTCGTGGGCGCGGGCACGCTTGCGCCCTCAGGGACGTGCGGCTCGGGCTTGCGTGGGTGCGACATGGCATACCCGAGTAGGCCCAACAGGGCGCCAGCGAGTAGGACGTTGAGTGCGACTACGAGAGTGATTGTCATGCCCGAAAAGCCCGCGACTCCTGAGGCCAACCAAATCTCGCGTGAGAAGGCGCTCATGGATTTGTGCGGATCCGTGCATTCGCGATGGCCTGCGGACGCGCGCCGGTCCGCTCATGCCGCGTTTGCGAGGTCGCCGTCCTGCTCGCGGGTGCGTGTGGCGGGCACCGCCAGGATGTCCCGCGTGTGGCTCGCGGCGAGGTGGGGGGTAAGCCGGTCCGCCCGGGACATCAAGTACGCGAGCGTGGCGATCAGGGCGGCGTCGGCGATCAGGTTGATGATGATCACGAGGGTGAGGCTCATGGCTCCTCCTTGGGTCTTTGGGGTCGATATCCAGGATCGTCCGAGAGGCTCAGGCGACTGTGTCACGCGCCTGAGAGGACCCTGAGAACTCGAGCTGGGACGTTGCTGCCCCGGGGTTGGGCAGAGGTCCGCAGCCGTGGGACAAACGACTATCTGCGCCTGAGCAAGATCGTCAACTGCATCGTCTGCGCTCTGCCAAAGCTCGGAGTGAAGGTCGCCACTTGCGTCACCAGGAGCGCGGAGTGGCGTCGCAGGCGCGCTCTTCCAGCGGCGGTCAGCCTCAGCTTCACCCGACCCCGGACAATGCCGCTGAAGATGCTGCTGCCGGTGGCGAGCGTTGCGCCTCCGCCAGTCGCGCCCGCCCGCACACCCGCGCCGGTCCAGCGCACGCCGAGCGTCCCCGCGCCCGGTGCGCTGAATCTCAGGCTACGAGCGCCGCGCGCGAGCATCCAGCGGACAGTTGCCGGCGTCCACCTCGTGTCCGCGAGCGCAAAGAGCGAGCTGCTCGTCGCGACTACCAACGCTCCGGCATTTGGAGTCGAGGGTGTAGGCGTTGGGGCAGGTCGCGATGGCGGCTGTGATTGGCTCGGGACGTCGCCGCTTTTGTTGGAGCCCGGGGCGGGCGGCGGCGGTGTCTGCACTTCAACGCTCGCGCTCTGGGCCGTGGCCGAGCCGGCGTTGTTGTAGGCGGTGACGGTGCAGGTGATCGAGTAGCCGCTCTGCCAGCTTTCCACGACATAGGATTCTGAGTAGCCAACTGGGAAGCCGTTCGCGGTCCATTCATAGCTGTAGCTGTAGGGGCTGCCTTCCCAGGAGCCAGGCGAGCAGGACTGGGTTTCACCGATGTTGCCTGCGCCTGAGATGCTGGGAGCTTGAGTGTTGACGGGGGCGGGCGGCGGCGGTGTCTGCACTTCAACGCTCGCGCTCTGGGCCGTGGCCGAGCCGGCGTTGTTGTAGGCGGTGACGGCGCAGGTGATCGAGTAGCCGCTCGGCCAGTTTTCCACTGAGTAGTATTCGGAGTAGCTGACCGGCACCCCATTGACCTGCCATTCATAGGCGTAGCTGTAGGGGCTGCCTTCCCAGGAGCCGGGCGAGCAGGACTGGGTTTCACCGATGTTGCCTGCGCCTGAGATGGTTGGCGGGGCGGTGCTGACGGGGGCGGCCGTGATCTCCAGCGGCGCACTTTCAGCCGAGGTAGTGCCGGCGGAGTTCGAAGCGGTCACGGTGCAGCTCAACGTCGAGCCGCTTGGAGATCCTTCGATCGTGTAGGAGTCGGAGTGGACGCCGATTGGCGAGCCGTTGACTGCCCATTCATAGCTATATGAGTAGGGGTTTTCTTCCCACGAGCCGGGCGAGCAGTATTGGGTTTCACCGACGTAGCCGGCGCCCGAGATGCTCGGTGCTTCGGTGTTGACCGGAGCGGCCGTGATTTCGACGAAGCTCTGGCCTCTGTTGACTTCGTCCGGCGTGGCTCTGATCGGTTCGCTCCAAGAGAAGTCTGCCCGCCTCGATCCAGCTCCCTGCAGCTGAAGCGACCGGCCGACCGAGGTCGAGGGTGCCTCAAACTGTTTGATGTCTTCAAAGACCAGCCCTGCAGCGGAGCCGTCGACGGCCGTGAACGTTCCCTCATACCCAACCGTTTCCACCACTCCTTCAGAGCCAACGAGCGCGATCCCATCGGGTGCCCCGTTCTGCAGCCCGGGAATCGGGAAAAACTTCGTGCCGTGCGTGTTTTCCTGATTGGGCAGTTCGCCTTCCAACGCCACCGTGGCGTACCGCTTCTGATCGAAGCCGTTGTAGAGCTCGAGCGAGTAAGCGGAGAGGTCGACACCCGCGGGACCTGCCACCTCGATTCCCTCGCCGACGTCTTCGCCCGCGTTGTCGTAGTGGATCTCGTTCACGAACACGCCCTGTGACGAGCCGGAGGCGAATGCGGCGGGCGTCGTGAACGCCGAGTCGCAGACCATCGCCGCCGCGGTCGCGACGGCGATCGCGAACGGCATTGCGAGCCCGCGGTGTAAGCCGCAGCGTGCGAGCAGGTGTTGCGCGCGTGTCATGCTCGTTGGCGCCCCGTCGACGCCGAGCGCTGAGAGGAGCTACTTCGGCGGCCGAGCGCTCGCTTCGTCGACGCCCAGCGGCGATCGACGCTGGTGCGGTGAAGCTCGGAGGCCGAGCCGAACAGATCGCCCCACGGCCTCTCGCCGATCGGGCTGGCGCGAACCACGGCGCAGCGACAGCCGGGGTGCGCGCGGGCATGCTCGGCCGCTGCCCGCGTTGCAAAGAGCTTGTTCTCGGCGTGGCGCTGACAGGCACGACACGAGCACTGCTCTGTCACGCACAGCCGGTAGCTCACGCCGGTCACTGGACGTCTGACGGCCTTAGCCATACCGGGATAGACGACCGCGCCGATACCCGCTGCAGCAAGCCCACCGCGGAGCAGCAGATCGCGTCGTGAAAGCTTCTCGCTCAAGGTTCGCTCCGTGGGATCGATAGCAAGGCGCGCTCGGCCCGAGGAGCCCCACTCGACCGGACCGCTTGGCGCTCCCCCCGAAGGGGGAACGTCGAAACGACCCGGCCTGATGAGGCATCTCCGGCCGAACGCTTGACAACTCATCGGCACTGCGAGGGCAAACATGAGCGGCTGGACGTTTGTCCTACTCCGTAGGCAGGAAAACCCAACGATGGGCGGATCTGCGAAATCGGGCGCCCATGTAGGATGACCTCGATAAACAGTTCGACTGCTCACGCTGGCATAGGAGGCCCCATGAGGCACAACGCACGGATCGCAAAGCTCGCAGCGGTCGCGCTCGGCGCGAGCATCGTCGCTGCATCTTCCGCCCAGGCAGCGGCCCCCCCGGCGGTCGTGCAGAGCAGCTCGCCCGCGGCGACACCGGCCAACCAGGTGAGCGCTACGCCGGCCGCCGCGGCGGTCGACTTCAGCGTGGGGCTCCAGTTGAGCGACCCCGCCGGGGCGGTCGCCCTGCAACAGGCTGTCTCGGACCCGAACAGCCCCAGCTATCGCCACTACCTCACGCCGGCGCAGTGGGAGAAGCGCTTCTCCCCGACGCAGGCGTCGGTCGAGGCGGTGAGCTCGTGGCTGCGCTCACAGGGGATCGCTGTCCAAGCGGTCACCGCCGATCGCATGACCGTGCAGGCGAGCTCGCCCGCGGCGACGATCGAAAAGGCCTTCGGTACCAGCCTCGGCCAGTACCGCCAGCGCGGCCAGGTCGTTCGCCTCAGCTCAGGCGCGCTGAAGGTACCGGGCAACATCGCGCCTCTGATCAGCGGCGTCACGGGCGTCGATCAGAGCGCCGCAAAACCACGCGGTCTGACGGGCGCGAGCACGCCCGCGGACAACGCACCGGCGGCTAAGAAGGCCCCGAGCGGTGGGGCGCCGATCCCACAGCCGCCGGGCTTCCGCAACGCTCCCCCGTGCTCCAGCTTCCACGGCAAGAAGAGCGACACGACGGACCCGCCCTACGGCGACGGCTTCCCCAGCCCGCTGCCGTATGCGGTGTGCGGGTACACGCCCCCCCAGCTTCAGGGCGCCTACGGACTCACCGCTCCGATCGCCGGCGGCATCGACGGCAAAGGCGTGACGGTCGCGGTGGTCGACGCTTACGCCTCGCCGACGCTGCTAGCCGACGCTCAGCAGTACAGCTCGCTCAACCAGCCAGGCCAGCCACTCGCCAGCGGCCAGTTCAACGAGCTGATCAGCAAGACCTTCAACCAGATCGAACTCTGCGAAGCCAATGAATGGTACGGCGAGCAGACGCTCGACATCGAGGCCGTCCACGCCACGGCGCCGGGCGCGAACATCCTCTACGTCGGCGCCAAGAACTGCATCAATGGCCTATATGACTCGGTGCAGCAGGTGGTCGACGGGCACTTGGCCGACATCATCACCAACTCCTGGGGAGACGGGGGCGGCGACCTGCTCGACACGGCCGGCTCCCGGCGCGGCTTCGACAACATCCTGCTGATGGCCGCCGGCACGGGCATCGGCGTGCAGTTCTCCTCCGGCGACGAAGGCGACGAGTTCACGACGCTAGGCATGACGGTCGCCGACTACCCCTCCGCGAGCCCGTACGCGACTTCGGTGGGCGGCACGAGCTTGGAGGTCGGCAAAGCGAACAACCGCATCGGCGAGCTCGGCTGGTCGACATCGCTGAGCGCGCTCTGTACGCCGACCTTGCAGGCCGAAGGCTATCCCCGCTGCAAGCCGGCGAAACTGAACACGTGGCTGCCGCCGGCGCCCGGCGAATACCTCTACGGCGGCGGTGGCGGCACGAGCTACCAGTACGCGGAGCCCTCCTACCAGGCGGGCGTCGTGCCTGCTGCGCTCGCCGAACGCAACACGGCGATCACGGGCATTCCCAACCGCGTCGAGCCTGACATCTCGATGGTGGGCGACCCGAGCACCGGGATGCTCGTCGGCGAGACCCAAGAATTCCCGGACGGCACCTACTACGACCAGTACCGCATCGGCGGGACGAGCCTGTCCTCGCCGTTGTTCGCCGGCGTGATGGCCGACGCCGCGCAGGCGGCCGGGGGACCGCTTGGCTTCGCCAACCCGCTGCTCTACAAAGTCGCGGCTTCGCCCGCGGCAGCCGGCGCGTACTACGACGTCGTGCCGGGCGGGAAGCAAGCGGTTGTCCGTAACGACTACATCGACGGAGTCGACGCCAAGGAAGGCGTGAAAACGACGGTGCGCGTGCTCGACTACGAGGGCCGCGAGGTCTTCTGCAGCGGCACCGGAAACTGCACGCACCAGAAGGTCGCGCTCAACTCGGCCCCCGGTTTCGACTCGATGACGGGCATCGGCTCGCCTGCCGGCGGGCTGCTCGCGGCGCTCGCCAGACCGTAGGCGCGGGCGCTTTCCCGACGGCGGCGGGACTAGGGCGCCAAACGCTCGATCGTCCAGCTAACGGCGCCGTCACGCCGGTAGCTGAGGCGGTCGTGCAGACGGTCGTTGCGCTGCTGCCAGAGCTCGATGCTCTCGGCTTCGAGCCGAAACCCTCCCCAGTCCTCAGGCAGCGGCAGCTCGCCGTCCGCGTATCGGCGCTCGAGCTCGGCCACGCGTTGCTCGAGCTCCTCGCGGCCGGCGACCGACCGGCTCTGCGGCGAGGCGATCGCGCTGAGCTGGCTCTTGCGCGGGCGGCTGCGCACGTACGCCTCCGTCTCGCCCGCGCTGACACGCTGAACTGGGCCCTCGACCCTGACCTGGCGCCCGAGCGGATCCCAGTGGAACAGCAGCGCACCGCGGGGCGTCTCGGCGAGCTCGCGGCCCTTGCGGCTGGAGTAGTTGGAGAAGAACACGAAGCCGCGCTCGTCGAAGCTCTTGACGAGCACCATCCGCACCGACGGCGTGCCGGCCGCAGAGCTGGTCGCAAGCGCGGCTGCCTCGGGTTCGCGCACGCCTGCCTCACCCGCCTCGCGCGACCAGATCGCAAGCTGGCGCAGCGGGTCGGGATCGACATCGCGCTCGAGCAGCGGCTTGGCGTGGTCAGGCAAGCTCAGGCCTGAGCAGCCCGGCGCGCACGCACGGCCGCCGCCAGCTCGTCGAGCACATCCACGGTCGTCTCCCAGGACATGCAGGCGTCGGTGATGGACTGGCCGTAGATGAGCGGCTCACCGGGGCGCAACTCCTGGCGCCCGGCGACGAGGAAGGACTCGAGCATGACGCCGACGAGCGTTTCGCTGCCCGCTGAGATCTGGGCAGCCATGTCCTGGACGGCGAGCGGCTGGCGCGTGTGGTCCTTGCCGCTGTTGTCGTGGGAGGCGTCGACGATCACGCGCTGGGGAAGGCCTACGGCCTTGAGGCGCTCGATCGCATCGGCGACCGACTCGGCGCCGTAGTTCGGGGCGTCGCGCCCCCCGCGCAGGATCACGTGGCAGTCGGGATTGCCGCGTGTGTGTAGGACGGCCGGGTTGCCAATGAAGTCGATCCCGGCGAACGTGTGGGGGACGGCCGCGGCGCGGACGGCATCGACAGCGACCGCGATGTTGCCGTCGGTGCGGTTCTTGAAACCGACCGGCATCGAGAGGCCAGAGGCGAGCTGGCGATGTATCTGGCTCTCGGTCGTGCGAGCGCCGATTGCCCCCCACGTGACGGCATCGGCGATGTACTGCGGGGTGATCGGGTCGAGGAACTCGCAGCCAACCGGGAGACCGAGCGCGAGCACCTCGAGCAGCAACTTGCGCGCCACGCGCAGTCCCTCGTTGACGTCACCGGAGTCGTCGAGGTGAGGGTCGTTGATCATGCCCTTCCAGCCCGTCGTCGTGCGCGGCTTCTCGAAGTAGACGCGCATCACCACGAACAGGTCCTCCTGCAGCTCGCGTGCGCAGGCGCTGAGCAACTGCGCGTAGCTGAGGGCTGCATCCGGGTCGTGGACGCTGCACGGCCCGACGACGATCAGCAGGCGGTCATCGTTGCGGTTGAGGATGTCTGTCACCGCGTCGCGACCTCTGAGCACGACCTCGACGCACTCGTCCGCGAGCGGCTGCTCGCGTAGCATCACCGCGGGCGCAACCAATCCTGTCGCCCACTCGATCCGCTGGTCACGCAGGTGATCCAGCTCTTTGGACGAGCCAGCCGACATCGAATCGATCGTAGCAAGCCGGTGTCTTGGCGCCACGTGCATCTTGCGCCTCACCGCGGCCTCGCCGCGACGGGCGATTCCTGACTATGTGCCGGCATGACGGGCCTCCGTGGCATCCCACTGGCGGCCGGGCGATCTCGTCGAGATCCCTGGCTTTGCGCACCCGCCTCACGACGAGCTTGCCCTTTCCGTGTGGTTGGGTCGAGCTCGTGTGTGACGTCCTCGGCCATCGCCGGCACTCGTACGTTCGTCCAGACGCGGGTCGAGGGCTCAAGTGCGGCTCCTAGTCTCCGGCTTCTGCGCAAACCCGGCTCCCGGTTGCCCGCGTCCGGCGTCCGCCACGCAAAGCATCGAGGCGAACAGCACAGGGCCTGGCGCAAGCCGGGCCCTGTGCTGATGAGGGTCGCCACGCGAGATCCAATGCCAGCAGCCGCGGACGGACAGCGGGTGTGGTCGGCTCAGTGCTGCGCGCGCAGCGTGAAGCTCGCGTGGGAGGTATGTTTGGCCCCGACGCGATCGTGAGCGAGAAGCGTCGCTTCACCGCGCAGGACGCCGAGGAGCAGCAGTCGCCCGAGGGCTCGCTGGGAGAGGTGGAGCTTGATGACTCGCACGCCTCCGTGCGGCACGGTGAAGGTGCCGCTGGCGATGATTGCCGCGCTTCGACCGCTCGAGTGCTTGCCGCGCACACTCGCGGCGCGGCCGCTGCGGAGCACGATCGTGCCGATGCAGCTGCTCGCTGATGCCCTGCACCGCACTCGCACCCGCACGATCCCGCGCGAGCTCCCGTGGAGCAGCGCTGTGAGGAGCTCGGCGTCGGGGCCGCGGGTGTTCTGCCGCTGACCGAGCACGCCCTGATCGGTCAGTGGTGCGAGCAGGCCTTGCGGGGTGCTACCAGGCACGGGGTTGGCGGTACCTGCAGGCGTCGGTGGAACGCCCGTGCCGGTGAACGCGACCTGATGCAGCCCGCTGGTGTCGTCGCCGTTGATTTCCCACACTCCGCTAGTCGCGCCGGTTTCGGTTGGGGCGAAGGTCACCTGCTCGGTCACCGTTTCTCCAGGCTGGATCGTCTCACCCTCGCTCAGCGTGGTCGCCGCGAGGAACGCGCCGCCGCTCGGCGGCTTGGACTTCGTGATCGTCGCGGCCGTGCCACCGGCGTTGGTCACGGTGAAGGACTTCGTCAGCGTGCCGCCGATCGCCACAGAGCCGTATTCGACAGCTTCGCTGCTCAGCGACAGGCTTGCCGGCGAGCCGGCCCTGCCGGAGAGCCCGACCTGCTCGTCGCCGCCGCTCGTTTTGAGACCGAGGTTGTCTGCGAAGCTCCCTTCCGAGGTGGGATTGAAGGCGACGGTCACGGTGATCGACGCGCCAGGGGGCAGTTTCTGCCCCGCGACGGGCACGCCGCCCACTGTGAACGGGGCGGCCGGCAGTTTCACCCCTTCGATCGTCAGCGGCTGACCGCCGACGTTGCTGATCGTCGCCGAGTCGGTCACGTGCCCGCCCACGGCCGTGCCCTCGAATGTGACGAGCGAGGGCGAGACGGCCAGCTGCGCGCCTTCGGCTTGGCCAGCTCCAGAGACGGCGAATTCGACGACTTTGCCGGTGCTGGTGGTGAGGATGACGGTGCCTGCGATCGAGCCCGTCTGCGTTGGCGTGAAGTTGATCGGGATTTTGATCGTCTGCCCGCTGGCGAGTTTGGCGGGCAGCGCGGGCGTCGAGGTGCCGAGCGTGAACTGGCTCGAGCTCGAGCCGAGCGAGGAGACGGTGAGGGCTTCGTTGGCGGTGAGCGTCAGTGTCTTCTGCGCGCTCGAGCCGATCGTTGTCGCCGCGAACGTCGTCGCCGGCCCTACGATCGGCGCCGTCACGGGGGAGCCGAACGCGAGCACCTTGCCTTCGCGGTTGCCGACGTAGAGCCGGCCGCCGCCGACGCCGGGCGTGCTGTAGTTCGAGCCGATCCCGATCGAGGTCTGGAAGCGCAGGACCGGCTTGCCGTTCACCGGAACGGGGTCGTACGCACGGAGCTGCGCGCCGTTTCCGGTGCGATTGGCCAACCAGATGACCCACACGAGCGCGCTGCCTGAGGTGATCCCTTCGGAGGTGATGATCGGCGCGCCGCTGCCCAGTCCGAACGCGTCTTCGGAGCTCCCGGCGAGCGAGAGCGATGGCAGGCCGGTGCCGGAGAGCCCGTACTTGTAGACGTCGAGCTTGCCGCCGGCGCTCGAGCCGCTCGCGGTCGGGATGTACACGTAGCCGCCGTCGCCCGGCCAGACCCCCGGTCGCGACCAGACGCCGCCGCGGGGGCCGAGGCGCTGGACGACGTTGTCTGAGCCGGAGGGACCTTGCGCCACCCCCCCGAGCGAGTCGCGGTTGAGGAGGTACACGTAGCCCTGCTTGCCGACGGCGACCGCCAGATGCGGGATCGACGCGGTGCCGAAGTATTCATTCGGCAGCCCGGTCGCCCCACCGGAGCCGAAGTCGGCGTCGTAGCCGTCGAGTGAGGGCGCGTCGAAGGGGGCGAAGAAGTCGACCGGTTTGAGCGAGCCGTCAGGCTGCACGCGGACGCGCACGACGGACTCGCCGATGTTCGCCGGCGGGTTTTTCCCGGCGGCCGGTTTGGAGGGGGCGCCGCCGTTGCCGGTGCTGAAGAGGATCGTGCCCGGGCCGTCGGAGGTCAGTCCGGCGCCGGACTGCCAGATGCCTGCGCCGTCTTCGGTCGCGTTGTCGACATAGCGCGCCGTGACTTTGCCGGCCGTCGAGACTCCGTAGATCCAGCCCTGCCAGGGCGAGTGATCGCAGTGCCCGCCGAAGGCGGCGTAGACGACTCCTTCCATCAGCAGCAGGCCCGGCCTCTGTAGCTCATCGGCGGCGAGGAACGTCCTGCCGGGGGCGTTCTGCGCCGTCCCGCCCATTTCCACGGGGAAGCCCGGCTGCTCGGCACCGCTGGAGAGGTTGACAGCGTCCATGTACCAGCGCGCCGGCCCGGAGCTGCCGGACACGTAGGTCTTGTGCGTCAGGTAGGCGACGTTCGCTGCCGGGTCGATCACGGGTGTCGAGGTCACGCCGACCGATGGCGTCAAATCGCCGCAGCCGA
The DNA here is from genome assembly GCA_038240205.1 of Solirubrobacterales bacterium. Taxonomy (GTDB): domain Bacteria; phylum Actinomycetota; class Thermoleophilia; order Solirubrobacterales; family Solirubrobacteraceae; genus Palsa-744. The sequence goes on from JBBSDZ010000011.1 coordinate 39,189, forward strand.
TGTCGGCCGGGTTCCACGGGGTGCCGAGGTCGAGCGGTTTCGGCCACTTCAAGGCGCCCGTGGCCGGATCCAGTCCATAGACTTTGTTTCGCTCCGTGGCGACGAGCAAAGTGCCGCTCGAGAGCAGCGGCTGCGCGTAGACCTGCCCTTCCACATTTGCGGACCACAACTGTCCGAACGTGCCTCCACTCACCTGCTGCGGGGTGATCGCACCTTCGCTCGGATACCAACCCGTGCGAAGGTCATCGCCGGCGTTCGTCACCCCAGCGGCCAGCGCCCGCCCGGCCAAGGCCAGGAGAACGAACATGAAAACGGCGGTGAATCTCCCTGTCCGGCGCACAGCGCTCCATTCCCGCAACGGTCCGGCACCTCCGTGTCCGGACTCAGGACCCCACGTAGAATACCCGACAGGCGGGCCTGGAACAGAGAGTGCGCTTGCAGCAGTGGATCTGTACGGGCGAGTTGCGCATACTGCCTGGCGTATCGCCTGTCTGCTCATGCCGCGCGGCGGCCCTGAGGGCCTGCCGCGGGCGCTAGTCAAGGAAGATGAGGCCTCGATGAGTCAACGGTGGAAGGAATCCGGAGCGCCGCTCGCTTCGGCGAGGGATCGCATCGCCTTGGCGTTCGCGAGCTTCGGCTACGGGGCGCTGCTCGTGGTGCTCCGCGGCCGGCCGAGCGTGGAATCGGATGCCGGCGTGTTCCTCAGCGTCGCTGGGCGTCTGCTGCGCGGGGACCGGCTGTACATGGGCATCATCGACAACAAGGACCCGCTCTTCTTCTACTCCCACGCGATCGCGCTCGACGTGTTCGGCTGGAGCGGACCGTTCTTCCTCGATGTCATATGGGTGGCGATCGCTGCCGCAGGCACGCTGCTGCTGCTGCGCGCCATCGGCGCCTCGCGGCTCGTGTCGGTGATCGGCTTCCTCGTCTACCCGGTAATGCTCACGGGCGCCTGGTACGACGCCGGCTACTCGTTGCTCGCGGCGCTCGCGTTCGCGCCGATGATCGGCTACCTCTGGATGCGCGGTGACCTGGTGGCGGCAGGAGCGCTGTTCGCGATCGGCTTCCTGTTCAAGGTGAACCTCGCGCTGATCCTCGCCAGCGTGCCGCTGGCGATCCTCGTGTTCCGCCTGACCCCGCGCCCGATCGTCAGCCAGCTGATCAGGGCGGCAATCGGGTTCGCCCTGGTGCTAGCCGCCGCGGCGATCGCGCTGGCAGTCCGCGGCGAGCTGCACGGGTACCTCCAGAACCTGGTCGACAACGTGTCCTATTCGCGCGCCGTGCTCACCGCGACCGGCCATGCGAGCGGCGTCCGCGGTCACGTGGAAATCGCTGGGTGGGCGGCCAGCCAGCCGGTTCACTTCGCCGGCTTCGCGGTCAACAAGGCGCTGCACCTCGGTGTGTTCACATTGGTGTTCGTGCTCGCCGTGCTGCTCGCGATCCGCACGCTGTGGCCCGGTCGTCATGCGTCGGAGAGGAGCTCCGAGCGAGACACCGAGGATCAGAGCACCCGGGCACTTGCCGCGATCTTCCTGAGCGCCGCCGCGACGACGGCCGTTTCGCTCGCGCTGACCGCCGCGTGGTTCGTGCATGACCAGATGCTCGCGTTTCCGGCGCTGATGCTGATCGTGTTCGTGGCCGTGAGGTTCCGTCCGCGCTTGGGCAAGCTGCCGCGGGCTGTGCCGGTCATCGCAGCCGCGTGCGTCGGCATCGTGCTGCTCGGCGGCACTGCCGGCGCCGGGCGCACGAAGGGCTCGGTCTCCTCGTGGTTCCACGAAGGGCACAGTGAAACCGCGCAGCTGCTCGAACAGGCGGCGCGCACACGGTTCGCCGGGGGAGGCGAGGTCACCTTCGCGCACCTCGGCCAGAACGACGAAGACGCAGTCGGAGCATTCCTGGCCGACAGGTTCTCGCTGTCCTGTCCGGAGATCGCGCAGTACGTGTTCACACCGCATCTCCAGGACACGTTGCGATGCGTTCGCGAGCAGCGACCGAAGCTCGTGCTGGTGACGGCAAAGTTCAAGCCGATCGCCGGCGCGCCGGCGTCGTGGAACCAATTCGTCGTGGACGGCTCGAGGCTGCTGCGCAGCGACTACGAACGCGTCGCGAGCAGGCGCACGATCAACGGCTCGGCGACGGTGTGGGCACTCGCAGGGACGCACCCGGGCGGGGGCGCGAGCTAGCGACGCCTGCCGAGCGACGCCGCTCGCACTCAAGCGGGTTGGGTGTCCTCGGTGTCCTCGCGGAGCTGCTCGAGCACGAGATCGATCACGGCGGCCCAGTAGCGCTCTCCGTGCTCTGCGCTGGAGGCGGCAGGGTCGCCGATCGTTCCGTTCTCGGAGATCGAAGCGACGCCTCCGGCGAACATCGATCCGATGGCCGTTTGCAGATCGCCGGTGTAACCAGGCTCGGCGCTCTCCATCCTGACGAGCTCCGGGTGGATGGCGAGCATCATCGAGGTCTCCCACTCGCCGGCGTGCAGGCCACCGTCGGCGAGCGGGACGCTGTGCTCGCGCTCCCCCAACCGAGCGATCTCGAACAGGACTCCGAGGTCGGTGAGCGCGGAGACATGCGCCCGGCTCGCCGCGTCCAGCTTGTCCAAGGCGCCCGCGAGCGGTCCGAAGTTGCCGCCATGGGTCGGCAGCAGGACGATCCGCCTGAAGCCTCCACTCAAGAGCGAGCGAACGAGGTCTCCGACGAGACCGTGGTAGGTCTCCTCGCTCAGCGACATCGTGCCGGCGAAGCCGACGTGATGCTCCGAGCAGCCGATACGCAGCGTCGGCGCGAGGAACGCGTCGAGCCGGTCGGCGACCAGGCTTGCGAGGTGATCGCCGATCAGCGCGTCGGTCGCCAGCGGCATGTGCCGGCCGTGTTGCTCGGTGGCACCGAGCGCGACGACGACTGTGTCGCGGCCAGCTGCGATCGCCGCCTCGATCCGCGGCCAGGTGAGCGTGTCGAGATCGACGGCAGGCATGTTGCGCTGAGCCTACAGCGGGTGACTAGCGCGCGACCGTGTCGAGCGGCTGCGTGCGACCACGTGGAGCCAAGGCGAGCTCTCTGCCCGCTCGCAGGCGCGGACGGGAGCAGCATGAGTGTCAAAAGCTCGACTTCAGGAGCGAACCTGCGTCAAGCGCGGCCGCCGACGGAACTGGCAGTCTATGGCGCGCCCGAGCTGTGGATGGAGACCCATTACCCCGGGCACGCCAGGGATTCATCGGGTGGACAACAAGCGGCTTGAGCTGTGGAGGTTGACACCCGCTCGCCGCGCGACGCAGCGCCGGCGAGACGGTGGTCCGGGTTGTGCGTCGGGTAGGCGAACAGGCCTCTCGGGCGCATGACGCGCCTGGCGGCAGCATGGGCTTCAGCGACGACGAGGTCGCAGCCAAGACGCGGTGCTTGGCGCGGTCTCCGCTCCCCCTGCCGTGTTGATCCGGCCGACGGATATGTCGCCTTGTGTGGGAGAGGGCACGGATACTGGACTGCTCGACGCGCTGACCATGTGGTTTGGAGCGCAGGCTTCGGCGTAGCGGGCGCGACCGACGGGGTGATGAACCGCCGTCAGCAGCGCTGACGGCATGGTTTTCCTGCGGACCGGGAGCCGGCTGGCCTTTCGGTTCCCTGGCCGCCGCTCCCTCAAGCTTCGCGCCTCTCGCACGGCTGAGCAGAGGCGCGCAAGGCACGGCGCAGGGTGGTCGCCTCCTCCTCTGCGTCGCGCAGCGACTGACAGCCTCCGATCCGCCGTCCTGGTAGGCAGCGCGGGTCGGGGGAGTCGGTCACCCCTACAGCGTCCAGCCCTTCACCGGCGCGGGCGCTCCGTGGGTCGCCCGACACCTCGCTTCCCGCTGCTCTTCGCCGTAGGCCCACGCCGCAGCGTCATCACCCCGCTGCCGTTCGGCGGCCTGCATTTGGCTCTAGGGCGCCCCAGGCCCTCAGAACGCCTGAGACGGGATACTCCATGCACGATGCCCGAGGAGTCCACGACCCCCGACTAGCACGACCTCGGCCTCGTGGAGTAGGCGATGTCGCAGGAGAACGTGGGGATCGCCAAGCGGCTGTACCCCGCCTACGTCATCGGCCCCGATCGGTCGATGCGTGTCGGGGCTTGCTGCGAGCGGTAGTGCTCGCGCCAGATCAGCCTGTGGATGGGGATCCAACGCGGGATTCTGTTGAGCACTGGGATGAACGGGATGCAGATAAATGCCAGGCTCAAGACCCCCATCACGAGGAGTACGAGGATGTCCGCATTTTCCGATGACTTGAACGGTTCTACCTGATACCAGAGGGCATATAGCCACAGCCAGGGCTGCCCGGGATAGCTCCCTGTCTCGTTCATCAGGCCCCACTGCTCACCGAGCAGATGCTGTTCCTGTGCGCGTTCTTCGAGCAGCCCGCCGTCGGCCATGAACAGCAATGGCTTGGTGTAGTCGGTCTGGAAGAACTGGTTGCTGCTCGACAGGCTGCCGTCCAAGCCGCCGCTCTTTGCAAGGGCCAGCAGGCTCGTCATCAGCGTCGGCACAGGTCCCCCGCCGACCGCCTTCACCGTGACGGTGTCGGAGCTGGAGTCGACCGAAACGGCGGCGGGTGGCGTCTTCTTTTCTTCTTCGGCCGTGGCATATTCTTCAAGCGGCTTGGCGTAGGCGTCGGCCCATTCCTGCTTCTGCTTCGTAGGCGCCGCCTTGTATTCAGCGAGCGCACGTTCTAGCCCGGGATCACCGGGAATCGTTTGCAGCGGCTTGATTACGAAGTCCTCGGCAGTGTTGATCGGGTGGCTGACTCCGAGCCATTTCTGTGGGCGCAGGATCCAGGCGTGGGTGCCCGGACTGTTGTGGTTATAGGGGGGGCCGTATCCGGCGGTGCCGCTGGTGCCGTTCAACTCAGTCGCCGCTGCGGTCGTGAAGTTGAGCGGTAGTGCGCGTGACCATTGGCTGATCGTGCTGGGCTTGTCGTCAGGTGAGGACAGGAGCACGGTTAGCAATACCGCCAGTAGCGTGATCACGCCGACCGCGATGCAAAGCTCTTTGATCAAGTCATATGGCGCGTAGCGGCCTGTCCAGGGTTGAGTGTCGTCCTTCGGACGCAGGAAGCTCATCGCGGCGCTCCCGGCGGGGCCTGCTGCGGGCCATCCTGGCGGCCGTCGCGCGTGATGTTCGCCAGTCGCTGTTCCAGCTCCAGTGGGGGCACGATGCCGTGACGGCGCACAAGCAGCACGTGTGCAGCCGTGAGCAGCGCCACCGCTGCCGGCAGCAACAGGACGTGGAAGCTGTACATCTGCCCGAAGTTGGTCACGTTGAAGAAGGCACCGATGCCCGCCGCGTTGAGTCCGTCCTTCGCCTGGGTAGAGATCCACTGCGCGTCGAAGTTCTGCTGGGAGACGTAACCGGTCAATGCGCACGGCACGGCCACGAGGAAGGTAACTGCTCCGGTGATCCATACCTTCGCGCGGCCTCCGCGCCACGCTGCCATCCAGTACTTGCCCCACAGATGGACGACCACCACGAAGAAGAACAACTCGACACTCCACAGGTGGATGCTGTTGAAGAAGTGCCCGATCTCAGTGTCGTGCCACCACGCGGGTCCCTTGAGGGCGATGATCGACCCCGATCCGATGACCACGATCAGGGCAGCGACGCTTGCAACTCCAAACACGTAGATCCACGAGGCCATATAGGTCGGCTGGCCGTCTGGCAGCAGCTTCTCGGGCGGCAGCACCGCGACGGCTCGTTCGCGGACTTTGGCCGTCCAGGACTTCGGCGGAGTCGTCGGGACCGTGCTCATGGCGCGCCTGCGCTGCGACGGGCGGCGTCGCGCTTTGCAGCGCCTGGGAGCGGCAGCATGATCGCCAACGCGAAGACGATGAACATCAGACCGATGACGACCACGTTCGCCACTGACAGGTGGATGAAATGCCAGTCGACCGTGTGGGCCGGATGATTGAGGTTGAAAACCGCTCCGACGACGCCCATTACCGCTCTCCGTTCTCATGTTGCGGATGCCACGACCGCGCATAGAACTTACCTGCGCGCCGGGACTCTGTGCTCAGAAATCCCGCAATGTGCGGCAACTAGCGATCGAATTCCTTGATTCCTGCCTGGGAGGGGTCTCGCACGACCGCCCACGCCAAAGGCTCCGAAGCCCTGAACGCTGTGGGGCGGGAGGAGTAGGGCGACTCCGATCCGTCCGACCGCGGCAGTAGCATTCTTGCTACAATGCCGAGCACGAGAACAAAGCGCCCCCGCGCCGCTGTCACGACCAGGGGCATGGACACAGGAGGCGTAACTCCCATGCCAGCAGTCAAGACTAGGCGGGGCGCTCGTGTAGCGCAGGCCCGCCACGCGAAGCACCTCAGCCAACAGGCACTCGCCACCAGGATCGGCACGGCCCGCAGCACCATCGCCCGTGTCGAGTTGGGCGTTACCACCCCCACGCTCGACTTGGCCCTGGCTCTCAGCCGCGAGCTTGGCGAGAGCGTCGAGAGCCTGTTCGGGAGTGGTCGCTGATGGCGCGTCAGGCGACAGGCTCGATCATCGAACACCGGGCAAGGACGGTCGCATCTATCGATCGCTTCGATTCAGCGCGTACGGGTCACGCCGCTTCGCTCGGCGCGGCCCCGTCACCGCCCGCAAGGCAGAGGCCGAGCTGCGGCACGTCCTCGCCGATGTAGAGCGCACCGAAGAAATCGGCCACCGTGATCCGACGTTCACATGGAAGGTTTACCGGCAGACGATGGGCCGGAGCGAGGACGAGAAGTCCAAGCTACGCGCGCTAGTGGAGGCCGGTCATTTGGCAGCTATTGGTAGTCGTGGCGAAGACGAGACGACCGAACCTGACCTGCAGGACGCTGCCTGACCGCAAAACCTACGCATTTGCAGGCTACTTCTCTATGGGCGAAACTGGGCGGCGCGCAAACCATGCGCAACTGCGCGCCGCGCGTGTCATCCTCGGCTGAGACCGCTCGTCGTCAATCGCTGTAACAGCTGGTGCTCGCGCTCTGGATCAATTGGCGAGAACACCTCGCCGACGACCTACGGGGATCGAGGTATACGCCAAGAACCATGGTCCGGGACGGGGGCGCGTCTTTCTAGTGCGGCTCGTGTTGATGTAGTTAGCGAATGCTCGGGCCGCGCGCACATAGACTGAGGATGGCCGCCATATTGCTCTCGTTGGGGACGGTGCTCGTGGGCGGCCGAACGCCTGCATCGGCAGCGGTGCTGCCAGTTCGTGGGACCGTAGTCGGACCGCCTGCCTGGGCGGGCTCGCAGGCGCTTAGCACGATCAACGCGGGAAAACACAAAGCGGTCCAGCTGATCGACGCGCAGACAGACGAATCCCTGGCAGTCGCCGTCCTCACTCGCGATTACGCAAAAACGCGCGTTTTGGCGCTCGGGGGTGGCTTCGTCATCGAAGCCATTTCTCCTAATTATGGCGGGACGAAGTACGAACCGCCCAATATCGGCGAACACGAACTGCTCTTCACGCAGCCCGCCAGCCCTCTGCGCTGTCTCGCGCGGCTCTTCCTCCAGCATGGCTGCGCTTTGCCGAACCTCTGCGTGTTCGGCTCAATGGTCGCATCAGGCCCGCTCCTCGCCTACCCGTCTTGTGAAAGTGGCCGCGAAGCGACCGTTCTGTTCAACCCAACCTCCTCGCAGACGGAGTTGGTGCCGCAGGTGGCGCTGCCCTTGAGCGTTGCCGAGCCATGGCTAATTGGTCTCGCACCGGGCTGGAACCCGAATGAAGCGCCGAACCGGAAAGCTGCTCCGGTGCTCGTGGAGCGCAACCTGCTTACCGGCAGCGAACCCGTGAAGGTACCATTGGCGCCTTGGTCTCATCCCGCCTCCGAAGCTAGGGAAGCGCTCCGCACCGTGGCCGCCGTGCAAGAAGACGGCACGATCGTCTACGCCCTTGCCGCAGGGCAGGACACGTCGCTGTGGACGGCGTCGCCATCCCAGCCGGTACCGCGGCGCATCCTGACGATCCACCTCTCGCTGGGATGGCTCAAGGAAATTTCCCTGCCGCTGGTGCTGCACGAAGGACGCGTCGCGTTCCCCGACGGGGAAAGGCTCTACGGTCCGCGCGAGGTCGCCATCGCGACGCTCGGGGGCGTCCGCCTAGGCTCACTCCGGGTCCTGGCGCAGGAAGGATTCGACTACAACGGCACCCAACTGCTCGCGTCGAGCACACCGTGCGGGAAGAGCTTCCTCTTGACTTGGGCGCCCGGCGAACGGCACCCCGTCGTGCCGGGGAGCGGCTGTTCCGCAGCCCGACTGGCGCACATCCGCTTCACATCAGGACGGATCCGCTTCGAACTCCGCTGCCCGCAAGTCGGCGCCGGCTGCGAGACCGGTCAAATCGCCGTCACGGGCGGCCCAATCTCGCTTACTGAGCAGGGAGAACAGATCATGCCTGGCGACGACGAGTCGCTCGCGCTGGAGCTTCCCAGGTCCGGAAGACGCTGGTTGCAGCGGCATCCCGACGCCCAGCTGACCATAGAGTGGGGACAGCGCTCGCGCCGGCGCATAGCGGTTCCGCACCGATAGCGTTCCCGCTCGCCTCCGACCACGTCTCGATCAGCTTCGCATCCCCCGTCCGGGCTTCCGCACCGGAGGCACTCGTGCCTCAGATCGCCGTCGTTGCTCATCGATGCTCACCGAATGCTCGTCGCTAGAAAGCAGCGATGTGCAGGGACTCTTAGAAGTGGAGCCAACCGGGATCGAACCGGTGACCTCCTGCTTGCAAAGACGCCGCTCTCCAGCACGATGCGGCGCTGAAAAGCGCCTGTTTGCTGGCGATTCGGCCGGTCTGCCGACGCTCAAGATCACGGGGGATTATCGGCGACTCAGGCACTTTTCGCGATGAGTACCTGAACGAAATCCGGTCGTCGGGCTGTTCGATGAGCAGGGCGCCGCCAGCACTCAGCCGCCGAATCGCTGCTGCTGCCACGGCGAGCGTCACCAGGAGCAGGAACGCCGAGTTGGCGAGCGCGGCGAAAGAGGTCGACCTGGGGTGCCCGTGCCCGCGGCGACTCAACCGCAGCGCCGCGAGGCTGAGCCCGGTCCCAAGTGCGTCGCCAAGGTAGTCAGCGCCCGCACCGAGCACGGCCAGCGAGTGCGCGAGCAACCCAACAACGACGAGTCCGAGAAACGAGAGTGGCATTCACGGCGAGCACCAACCCCAGGCGCATGTCTTGCGTCATCGGTCCCAGTAGAATCACACGCCGCGCAAGGACATAGTTGTCGATCTTGGCACCGGTGTTGTTCGCAAGCGCGGTACGTAGCATTTGCGCTTCTTGACGACGAACTCAAGCTGGACCAGTGGAGAGGGCTTCTCCCAAGGCCATCGTGTAACGGTCTCAGTCAAGGGCAACCGAAGGAACCAACGAACCTTTGGTTGGCCTCCTGGGGAGCGCACCCAGCTGTAACGAGCGGGTCGCGTCCGCTTTGACCGCGAGCGATCGTGCGCGTCGGCCCCCCCGGCGCTGTAGTACGTTTACGCGACCCGCAACCTGGAGGATGGCTCTTGCCGGAATTCTGTCGCCCCATTGTCGTAGCGGTCCTGACCGTCTGTGCTCTCGCGTCGGGTGCGTCGGCGGCAGCAGCCGAAGAAGTCAACGTGACAGGCACGTGGCAGGCGGCCTACCACTGTGCCGTAGGTCCCTGCGCCGGCCACGAACGGACCGGCGTCTTTGTGCTGCAACAAGCCGCCGGTTCGAGCGCGGTGACGGGCACGTTGAATGTGAGCGGTGGCGAAGAAGCCCCCGCGTCGGGCACGGTCAGCGGAAGTACCCTCAGCCTGGAAGGCAAAGGCGCGAAGGGTTATTCCGCGTCAGGTGTGGAGACGATCTCTGCCGACGGGCTGTCGTGGAGCGGCACCTACAAAGACAGCGCCGGCACGAGTGGCACGCTGACAGCATCGCGGCCTTCGCTGCCCTTCTTCCCGTCGGCTGCCCCTGGCGCGGTTGTGCCGCGCGCTGCGGCGATCCAGGTGCTGTGCAACTACCAGGTTGCGCCGGCCAACTTCACGTGCACAGCGTCAGTCGGCGACGCGAGCGGCGAAGCACCAGCTGAGATCCCGACCGGGAAAGTGTCGTTCACCGCGACGTCGGGCGGATTTTCGCCGACAGCGGCCTGTGCGATTGTGGCGACGCCCGGCTCGCCGAACACGGCGAGCTGCGCGGTCACCTACACGCCGGCGACGAAAATACCGGCTGGCACGCCCGCGCCTGTCACGGGCGCATACTCGGGCGACGCCACGTTCGCGCCGAGCGCGGCCAAATCGGGGGCCGGAGCCGTGGTCTCGCCGATCGTCTACACCGCTGCAAAGTCGACCGGCGAAGGCGCGAGCGCGGTGGTCGCCTGCCCGGTCGGCACCCCGAGTTGCCCCGTCGTCTTGAGTCTGTCCGTCGAAGAAGCCAGCAGCGGCGCGGTAAGCGCTCGCAAGGTCAAGCGCCGGACAATCACGATCGGCAGGGCCGTATTGACACTAAAGGGCGGCCAGACACGCACCGTGAATGTCTCGCTGACCGCATCTGGCAAGCGGCTGCTCGCCAAACACAAACGATTCAGCGCCCTGCTGAAGGTCATCTCGGGCGGCAGGGTCGTCAAGCGCGTCACGGTGAAGCTGAAGCACAAATGATTCCGACCGGCTGAACCCGGCCGGGCTCCGTGGGAATTCGGTCCGGCTCAGTCGGCGGTGAATGTCGAGATCGTCTATGCGCCGGGAGTGCCCGTGGCTGACCTTGCTGGAACGGATGGCGCTGCGCATCCCGCTATAGCGAAGACCCACGAGCTGACCTACTAGCCCGGATTCGCCGGTAACGCTCGGGGTCGGGGCGTCTGTGGAGGGCTGAATCGTCCGCCTGGGCGGGGAAGATTGCGGTTGCGAAGCCAGCAATCCACCCGCTCAGGAGGTTCACCTTGAAGGTGACGAGAAGTGCG
>JBBSDZ010000012.1:0-50111 GCA_038240205.1 Solirubrobacterales bacterium
CCGAGCAGCCCCACATTCCTCCGCTCGATGACGAGCCCTTCTAGGCGCTCGTGACATGTCCCTAGTTGTCCCGTTTTGTCACGTAGATGTAGATGAGATGAGAGCACACCTACTACGTAGGTGTGCATGTCCCCAGCACCATCAACGAACGAGAGACCAATGATTGACCATCAATTTGTCGCACGCGTCGAGCAGCACCTAGGACCAGCACAGGAGGTCGATGTCACGGGGTCGGGCCGGACCGTCCTCAGCTATCCCGACTTCACCGTATCCCCGGAGGGCAGCACCGGGCGGCCGGTTGCCGCCCGGGTAGCCGGCGGCAGTCTCAAGTTCGCGCTCGTCAAAGGCCCCGAGCTGACCTGGCAGGGGCAGAGGCCGAGCGGTGAACCGTACAAACAGCCCCATAGGGCCAGGCGACAGCGTCGAGCCGTTGCAGCCTGAACGGCAGGCTCTTAGGGGCTACCGCCGAGCGCTGCACGGTTCCCCGCTTACGGGCCGTGGCCTATCGGGCAACGGCTAAGACCCGATCCTGCGCCGTAGCCCTCAGAGCGAGCCGTAACTGCGCCGATCGCATCGCGCACGAAAGGACGGAATGATTGCCGACTTCCCTGCGTCCGTTCAGGCGAACGTGCGCCGCATACTCGACGCTGAGGCGCGGCGGCTACTCGCCGACGAGTCGGACCGTGATCCGTGTAGCACCCGTGGGACCGTCGCTCCCCCGAGGAGCGACGGTCGCACTCTCGACGGTAGCCCGGATCAACTCACGGCGGCCGTCTAAGGACAGCGTGTCCCAATCGGCCGCAGCGTTCACCGTCCGCGCCGCATGCGGGCCAAGCTGATCGAGACGACCCTGGGCCTCATCGCGCGCTTGGCGCAGCTCGGCCAGCCGCTCAATCGCAACGGACTCGTTGCCCAGCCCAGCAGCTGCGAAGGATCGAAGCGCAGCGTCTAGCGAGGCCTGGGCGCCGTCAAGCCGGCGGACGGCCTCCTGTGCATTGTCGGCCATGCTGGCGCGTCCCTCCGCGTCGGCCAGGGCGGAACGAACGGCCGACGTCACTACCTCCTCGGCAATGTCGGAGGTGATCGTGACGTGATGTTCACAGTCGCTCGTGGAGCCACATCGGTAGATTCGATAGTCCCTGGGCATTTTCATGGCGCTCATCCGGCCGCCACAGGATCCGCAGCGCAGTACGCCGAGTCGCGCGAGCAGGAAGTTCGACGGGGCCTTACGGCCCCGCGGGATCTTTCGACGCTGGACGCGCTCCCAAAGCTCTAGCTCGATGATGGGCTCGTGGGCGTGGAGGTTCGCGAGGTCGCCGAAGTGGACCTCGCCTAAATACACGCGGCTGGCAAGCATCACTTGCACGCCGCGTGGTGATCGTTCGATGCCGTGTGATTTGAGCATTGCCCGAATCTGCGTCAACGGCGCGCCCTCGGCGCGCATTGCGAACGCCTGCTGGACGATCGGCACTGTCTCCGGGTCCGGCGAGAGGACGCCGACCTCGCGCACGTAACCCAGCGGTACCCGAGCCCACGGAGTTGCTCCGCGTGCCACCGCCTTCGCCTGTCCATTCGCGCTGCGCTCTCGCATGGATCGCCGTTGATACTCGCTCACGGCGCCCATCATGGTCCCCGAGAGCCACTGGCCAGCACTGCCGTTCGTGACCCTACCGACGTCAACGGTTATCACCTGGCCGCCGGCACGCTCGACCCGCTCAACGACCTCGGCTTGAGTGGAAAGCGATCGAAACAGGCGATCGAAGTAGGCGGCTGCGACTACATCGGCGCTACCGGCCTCGATGGATGCGACCGCGGCGCCCAGGCCTCGGCGCTCCGAGAGCGCCTTGCCGCCGCTGACGTCCAGTTCCTCGTGGACGGCAATCAGCTCCAGCCCGTCGCGCGTACACGTCTGCTCGATGCGTTCACGCTGCTCGGTGGGTGACACGAACCGATCGCCCTCACGCCCGCTCGTCTGCGATACGCGCACGATGCCAACGGCGCGCTTACGATGTGCGGATGCAGACGAGGTCGCCATATGCATAAACAGTACCACGTGACGACTTTCGGCTGCCAGATGAACGAGCACGACTCTGAGCGGATGAAGGGAATGCTCGAGTCCCTCGGCTACAGCGAGGCGCCGCAGCGCGCCGAGGCTGATTTGATCCTGTTCAACACGTGCTCGATCCGCGAGACGGCGGACAGCCGCTTTCTCTCGCACCTGGGCGAAGCGAAGCGACTGAAGCGCGAGCAGCCACAGCGGGTGGTCGGCGTGGGGGGATGCTGGGCGCAATCGGTCAAGGAGGAGGTGTTCGAGCGCTTTCCGTTCGTGGACGTCGCGTTTGGCCCGGGGCAGGTGCACAAGCTGGCGGAGTTCCTGACGAGCGACTCGCTTACGGCGCAGGGTTACTTCGAGTTCGAGGGCTTCACGGGCCACCTGCCGGCGCACCGCGCGCGGCCGTTCCAGGGTTGGATGCAGATCAGTGTGGGCTGCAACTGCGCCTGCTCGTACTGCATCGTGCCTTCGACGCGCGGACGCGAGGTGAGTCGCCCGATGCACGAGCTGGTGGCAGAGGCGCAGGCGATGGCGGCGGATGGTGTGCGCGAGGTGACGCTGCTCGGGCAGAACGTGAACTCCTATGGCCGCGACCTCCCTTCAGGAGGGGCAGGAACGGCGGGAGCGACCGCCAGCTCGCTCGCGGCGCGACCTTCGTTCGCGGGTCTGCTCGCGGAGATCGACGCGATCGACGGGATCGAGCGGATCCGCTACACCTCGCCGCACCCGAAGGACATGCGCGAGGATGTGATCCGCGCGCACTTGGAGCTCGAGAGCGTGTGCGAGCACATCCACCTGCCGCTGCAGTCGGGCTCCTCGCGCATCCTCAAGGCGATGCGGCGCACGTATGACCGCCGCCGCTACATGGACCGCGTCGCGCTGATTCGTGAGCACGTGCCGGACGTGGCGCTTACGACGGACATCATCGTCGGCTTCCCAGGGGAGACGGAGGCGGATTTCGCAGAGACGCTGGAGGTGGTGCAGGAGGTCTCCTACGATGGCGCCTTCACGTTCGTGTTCTCACCACGCCGCGGCACGCAGGCAGCCGCGATCGAGGACGGCCTTGTTGCGCATCCGGTCAAGGTCGAGCGCATGGAGCGCCTCCTGGAGGTTGTACAACAGGGTGCGCGTGAGCGCGCGGCGCGCTTCGTCGGGCGCACGCTGGACGTGCTCGTGGAAGGCTCCTCGCGCACCGACGCTGAGCGCCTGCGCGGGCGCACGCGCCACAACAAGGCGGTCAACTTCTCCGGCCTCGCGGCACCGGGCGAGTTCGCGCGCGTGCGTATCGACTCGGCGACGAGCCACACGCTCGCGGGCGAGGAGCTGCTGCTCGCCCGCGTGGGCGGCTGATGACGTCAGGCGAAGGCTGGAACGCCGAGCGCGGGCACGCCGGGCCGTGAGAGGCAGACCTGGTCACGCCCGTTGTGCTTGGCGCGATAGAGCGCCTCGTCGGCCATCGCGAAGACGGTGGGGTAGTCGAACGGCTGGCCTGGGTCCGAGGCGCCGACGCCGAAGCTCATCGTGATCGCGACGCCGCCGGCGACGCCGTTGGCGGCGACGCCCGCGCGCAGCTGCTCGGCCAGCTCGGCCGACTGCACGAGGTCAGAGCCGGGGAGCAGGATCAGGAACTCCTCGCCGCCGAGCCGGTAGGCGAGGTCGAACGCCCGCAGCTGCTTGCGTAGCTGGTAGGCGACCTCCTTGAGCACGACGTCGCCGACGGAATGCCCGCGTGTGTCGTTGATCGTCTTGAAATGATCGAGGTCGCCGACGATGATGCCGACGGACTCGCCGGTCAGCTCAGACTGTTGCGCGAGCTCGAGCACGCGCGTGCTCAGTGCCTTGCGGTTGAGCATGCCGGTGAGCTGGTCGATGACGGCGTCGCTGCGGTGCTGGATGTCCGAGCGCATCAGCGGGGTGGAGAGCACGGCGACGCACAGCAACAGCGCCACGGGCGCGATCACGAGCACAGGGTCGTTGATGATCCCTTGCGCGTCGACGCCAAAGGCGACGGCGAGCAGGATGAGGATGTTGACGATCACGCCGACCACCACGCCGCGCATGGGAAAGCGCGAGCTGAGCGTGATCACGGGGATGGCAAGCCAGGCGAGCGTAGGCTGCTTGGGACCGCCGCTGAGCGCGACCGCGCCGCCGATCACCAGGCCACTGCCTATCCAAGCCCCGAACATCAGCAGCTCCGGGCGGGCGACACGCGGCATGAACAGGTCGGCCATGCCGAAGCAGACCGCGGCAGGTATCAGGAACAGCGCAGGCCACCAGCCGAGCCAGGGGCCGGCAGCGATCAGCGCGACGCCGAGGATCGCCAGCGCCCGCTGGCGAACGGGGCGGACGCGCTCCTCCATGTCGAGCATGCGTTCGCGGTCGAAGTCGTCTCGGCACAGCCAAGAGCGGGTGCTCGCTCGCCGTTCCAGCGGTTGCCCGCTGCCAATCTTCATAAGAGATCTGCTCGGACTAATCCAGGTTGACGATTACCGCCGGAACGAGTGCTGGACGAACGTTCCCTGGCCCACCCGCGGACGCGTTCGGACACCCCAGTCAGATGCACGGCGCGTGGGCGTCTGCCGGGGCTCCCTCTGTCCGAATCTGCGAACTTGCCTACTGGTAGGTAGCGCCAGGCGGCGGTGGACCGTAACCGGCGGTCGCGCTTGAGCCGGATTTCGTCCCGGATTTCGAGCCCGGCCCGGCGTTCGGACCGGCGCCCATGTTCGGGCACGGGTCTTTGCCTTTTTCGCCTTGCCCGGGAGCTTTGGCCGAGCCGGACTTCTGCGACGGCGCGGGCTGTCCCGGCGCCGGGGCCTTTGGCGGGGTTGCCGGCGGCGTGGTCTTGCTCGCCGTGCTCGTGCCGGTGGATGTGGTCGACGAGGCCGCGCCGGCGATGCCGGCAGCGGTTCCGCCGGCCGCGAGCGCGCCGGTCACCATCGTCGCACCGAGCAGTCTGGATATGGTCATCGCGTCGACCTCCTTGGTCGTTTCACTGGTTGTGAGGACCATCGTCGCTCCTGGCGCCAAGGCCGTCCGTAGCGCCGCACAAGAACGGTCACAGCCGCGCGTAGGCGTTGTGTAAGAGGAAGCTGGGAGGAGCTTGCGGGTCTCAGCTCGACGGCGGAGAAGGCTTCGGCTTCGTCTGCCAAGGCCACGTCCCGGACAGCTCGACGTCGAGGGCGAAGCTGAGAAACGTCCGCACTGCGACGACGATCGCGAGCACGCCGAC
Organism: Solirubrobacterales bacterium; assembly: GCA_038240205.1. Lineage (GTDB taxonomy): Bacteria > Actinomycetota > Thermoleophilia > Solirubrobacterales > Solirubrobacteraceae > Palsa-744. The sequence continues at coordinate 5,283 of JBBSDZ010000012.1, forward strand.
GCCGGCGAACGTCGGGGCCACGGCGACGGTGCGGATGATGTCGGCGGCCACCAGGAACTCCAGTCCGAGCAGGATCGATTTGCCGACCTGCTGACGATAGGCGCGATAGGCTGTCTGACTGCGGTCTCGATCGCGCAGCGACAGCACGTAGACGCTGGTCGCGATGAGTAGGCCGGTGACGACCACGAGCACACCAGAACCGTCGATGACCTTCGAGACGACATCGACGGTGCTCTTGAAGTCGGCGTCGCTCACCGCCGCAATCTAGTTGCTGCTCAGGTCGGACCGCGGGCGCCCTTCGTGGCAGTATCTCGCCGATGGCATATCTGTTGCCGGCGCTGCTGCTGCTGCTCGTGCTGCTGACCCGCCGCTACCCGGGCGAGCGGGCGCTACTCGCTCGAGCCGATGGAAGCCATCTTCGGACCCGGCGGCACATCGTCGAGGCCGGCGCGTGCTCCCCGCGTCCGACGACCGTGCCACCGCGTGGCGGTCTGCTGATCGCTGCCTCGCTGGCCGTGCGCCCGCCGCCCTCGCCCTCGGCGGCGCAGCAGAGCTGAGGGGCGCTGCGCGCACAGTGCGTGCAGCGCCGTCCGAGCACCGGAAAGCGAGGAGCATCATGTCGCTCGAGATCGAGCGCAGTCGTCGTTGGGCTGCGCGGATACCCGTCGTAAACCGCATTGCAACACTTGCCACCGCCCTGTTCGGGGCGCGCATCCTCCTGCCGGAAGTGGCCGCGGCGCACGGCATCTCCGGCCGCGCCGGTCTTCCCGTCCCGGCCTGGCTGTTCGCGTGGGCCGCCGCGTTCGTCCTGATCGTCTCGTTCGTGCTGCTCTCGGCGCTGTGGCCGAAGCCGCGGCTCCAGAACGCAGCCGAGCGCCGGCTGTGCGCGTGGCCGGAGTGGCTGAGCGTGCCCGCCGGTGCGATCGGGCTCGCGCTGTTCGCGCTCGTGCTCTGGGCCGGCTATCACGGCGTCGCCTCCTCCGCGGCCAACTTCGACCCCACATTCATCTTCGTGATCTTCTGGGTTGGGGTTCCGGTCTCGTGCCTGATCTTCGGCGACTGGTTTCGAGCGTTCAGCCCGTGGCGGGCGCTGGCGCGAGGAGTCGGCTGGCTGGGCGCGCGCACGCAACTGCGCCGGCGCGCGCCTCTGCGATACCCCGCATGGCTCGGTCGCTGGCCCGTCGTGGCGGGACTGCTCGCGTTCGCGTGGCTCGAGCTGATCTACCACGACCACGACGATCCGGTGCTGCTCGCCTCGCTTTCGCTCGCCTATTTCGCGCTGATGCTGCTGGGCATGGCGTTGTTCGGGATCGAGCGCTGGAGCGAGCGTGGCGACGCCTTTGGGGGCTACTTCAACCTGTTCTCACGCCTTTCGTGCGTGGAAGTTCACGATGGCGCACTTTGGACGCGCCGCCCACTGTCTGGCGTGCCCGCGCTTCCGATCGAAGCGGGGACCGTGGCGCTGGTGCTCGTGGTCATCGGCATCACGACCTTCGACGGGGCTTCCAACGGCGTCGTGTGGAACACGCTGCAGCCTCACGTGCAGAGCCTGTTCACGAGCCTTGGGCTAGGCGACGCGCCCTCGGATGAGCTCGCCGACAGCCTCGGGCTGCTGCTCGCGATCGCGATCGTTTGCGGCTTCTACCGGGTCGGTATCCTCGGCATGCGCTCGGTCTCGCGCCGCTACGAGACCGCTGAGCTCTCGCGCCGCTTCGTGCACACGCTCGTGCCGATCGCCTTCGCCTATGTGCTTGCGCATTACTTCTCGCTACTCATGTGGCAGGGTCAGGCGATCGGCTACCTCGCGTCGAACCCACTCGGGCGCGGCAGCGACTATTTCGGCACGGCCGGCTGGCACGTGGACTACGGCTTCATCGGCTCCAACGGCATCTGGTACGTGCAGGTCGCTGCGCTCGTGATCGGGCACGTGTGCGGGCTCGCGCTGGCGCATGACCGGGCGCTCGCGAGCTATCGCTCTGCCGCGGAGGCAGTGCGCTCGCAATATTGGATGCTCGTGGTGATGGTCGGCTTGACCAGCCTCGGGCTGTGGCTGCTCTCGGCGGTGAACACCTAGCTGAGACATAATCGGCGCAACCGCATGGCAGTGATCGCCCACATCGGCAAGATCCCAATCGAGGAGTGGCTCCCGTTCGTTGTTCCCGTGGCGATGCTCGTGGTTTTCGTGCGCAGCCGCGAGCGGAGGCGTCGCAAGGCGCTCGGGCGCCTGTTCGACACGGGCGCGCCGCTCGACACCGCCACGACCGACGCCGTGCTCGCCTCGTGGTCGGCCTCCGACCACGGCGAGGTGTCGGTCGAGCACCTGCCGCTACTCTTCCCGCCCGGCCCCGACGGCGCCACCGCCTCTGAGCTGGCGGCGCGCACACATCGCGATCGCGCCACCGTCGAGCGCCAGCTCGAGGACCTCGCCGAGCTCGGCTACGTCGAGCTTGATGCGGGCAAGGAGAGGGAGGAGACGCGGGTCTGGTTGACCGCCGAAGGCTGCGAGCTCGTCAACACGACCGAGGACACGCTGCTCGCGGCCAGCGCGCCGGTGACTGACTAGCCGAGCGTGTCCACGAACGCCCTCAGCTTGGGCCCCGCTTCGAAGATCGGCGGCCCGTGCCCGAACACGGCGATCGCCGGGTCGAGCTCGGCGATGCGCCGCATCGACTCGCGATTGCGCGCCGGGTCGGCCGTGAGCACGCGGGCCGGCTCGCGCAGGCCCGGCTGGGTCGTGAGGATGTTGCAGTTGAAGAACACATCGCCGCCGACGAGCGCGCGGTCGGATTCGCGCCAGTAGGCGATGTGTCCGGGCGAGTGGCCGGGGGTGTCGATGACCGTGAAGCCACCGACCTCCTCGCCCTCGGCGAGCGTTCGCGCCAGCGGCGGGATCGGCCACTTCGGCGCGCGCGCCAGCAGCGGCGAGGCCCATGTGCCTTCGTTGCGCACGGCGCGACCCTCGCGCACGTCCGCCGCGTCGTTGGCCGGCGCCCACAGCTCGATCCCGAAGGCGTCGCAGACGGCCTTCGAGCCGCCCACGTGGTCCATGTGCGCGTGCGTGATCGCGTGCGCTCGCACCTCGTGACCGGAGAGGCGGGCGGGGAGCTTGTTACCCATTCCCGCCGTGCCCGCGTCGATCAGCACGTCGCCGAGCAGATACGCGTTGACCGCGTCACGCGGCGTAAGCGGGATCTGCCACAGGCCGGGTGCAAGCTCGCGCATCAGCGCAGCCTAGCGTTCAAGCGCGGAAGGAGCCCGTTCGCGGCTCGGCCCGAGGACGCCGTCCTGGACGTATGCGAACATGTGTTCGTGCGCTGGAGCAATCTCACGGTGGAGGACGAGGAGCAGCGCCGCCTTCCGGGCTATCGCGAGGAGGCGATCGTGCGGCGCTTTGACGCTCCGGAGGCGCTCGAGACCCGCTTCTATGAGGTGCGTGCCCGCTCGGTGCTGAACCGTGTGCCCGAGCGCTCGCAGATGCCGTTTCGCTGGACGATCAATCCATACAGAGGTTGCACGCATGCATGTGTGTACTGCTTCGCGCGGCCGACGCACAAGTTCCTGGACTTCGACGCCGGGCGCGATTTCGAGCGCGAGATCGTCGTCAAGACGAACGCGCCTGAGGTGCTTCGTGCCGAGCTCGCGCGCAGCTCCTGGAAGCACGAGCACGTCGCGCTCGGTACCAACACCGACCCCTATCAATGGGTCGAGGGACGCTACCGGCTGATGGAGGGGATCTGGGAGGCGCTGCGGGACGCCGCGAACCCTTGCTCAGTGCTGACGAAGTCGCCGCTGCTGCTGCGCGATCTCGAGCTGATGCAACAGATAGCCGAGCGCACGACGTTCGGCGCCTGCCTGTCGATCCCGACGCTCGACGAGAAGGCGTGGAGGGCGACCGAGCCGCACACGCCCCACCCGCGTGCGCGCCTGGAGGCGGTCGCCGAGCTCAATCGCGCGGGAATCCAGACGGGGGTGCTGATCGCGCCCCTGATGCCCGGCATCAACGACTCGCCTGGGCAGGTCGACGAGCTGCTCGAGCGGGCGACGGCGGCGGGCGCCACCAACATCGGCGGCACCGCGCTGTACCTCCGCGGCGAGGTGCGCGGCGTCTTCATGCACTGGCTGCGCACACAGCGCCCGGATCTCGTGCCGCGCTATGAGCGGCTCTACAGCCGCGGCGCCTATGCGCCGGCGCAGGAGCGCAAGCGCCTGGCCCGGATGATCCGTCGCAAGGGCCACACCGACCGCTTCGTGCACGACTTCCGCGTGGTCCGCCAGGCCACTGTCGAATCGCCACCGCCGGCGAGGCAGGTCCAGCAGGCGCTGTTCTAGCGACGGGTCAGGCGCTGCAGGAGCGCCGGTGGTGGACAGGCGCTCAACGCTTGTCGGCGTTGCCGCTGGCCATGTCGGCGGCGATCTTCTCTGAGCCGAAGCGGCGGCTCATCGTCGCCGCCGCGTCCGGGGCGAGGCTCGCGAAGGTGGTTCCCAGGCGCATCGTCAGCGGAGCGACCTGCGCCTCGGCTTGGTTGCGCTCAATCACGCGGATGCTCGCACGGGCGACGTCCTCGGGCGTACGGGTTCCGACGCCTGCAGGCAGCTCGGTGCCGGAGGAGGCAAACATGCCGGCGTCACGGATGAACCCGGGCATCACGACCGAGACCCCGACTCCCTGCTCGCGCAGATCGGCGCGCAGGCCGAGCGCGAAGCCACGCAGGCCGAACTTGGTGGCGTTGTACATGAGCGAGTGCGGGGTCGCCGCCTTGCCGCTGAGCGACGACATGAACAGGACATGGCCAGAGTGGCGCGCGAGCATCCCCGGCGTGAAGGCGTGCGCCAGCGCGATCGGCGCGCGCAGGTTGACGGCGAGCGCGCGGTCGACCTCTTGCATCGTGAAAGTGTCGAGCGTGCCCGTGGCCGGCAGCGCCGCATTGGCGATGAGGATGTCGACAGCGCCAGACTCGCTGGCGAGGCGGTCCACCTCGGCGGGGTCGACGAGATCGACGGCGAGCGTCCGCGCGCCGAGCTCTAGCGCGAGCGGCTCGAGCACCTCGGTGCGGCGGCCGGTCAGGATGAGCTTCGCCCCGCGCTCGTGCAGCGCGCGCGCGATCGCCTGGCCAATACCCCCAGTTGCGCCCGTCACCAGCGCCGTCGCTCCTGAGATCTTCATCGCCGCAAGCCTACGCCAACCGCGCCCGCAAGGCTCAGCGCGTGACAGGGCGCACACGCGCGCGAGCGCCGGCGCGATACTGCGCCGGTGCCAGCCCGTGCAACCAGTCCACCGGCATTGCTCGCTCTGTTCGGTCCGACGGGCGTCGGCAAGACGGCGATCGCCGTGGCGCTCGCCGAGCAACTGCGGGCGGAGGGCGAGCGCCCGGTCGCGGTCTCAGCCGACGCGCTGCAGGTCTACGCGGGCCTCGAGACGCTCACAGGCGTCGCCTCGGCGGCTGAGCGCGCCTCGCTCGAGCATCGCCTCGTCTCCTTCCTGCCGCTCGACGCCACCTTCAGCGCCGGGCAGTACGCCGAGCTCGCGCACGCAGAGATCGACGGGCTACTCGCCGCGGGCAGCCGTCCGATCGTGGTGGGGGGCACGGGCCTTTACCTGCGCGCGGCACTCGCCGATCTCGATCTGCGCCCGCCGCCGCCGGAAGGCGCACGCGCACGCTGGACGGCCGAGCTCGAACGTCACGGCGCGCCGGCGCTGCACGCACGGCTTACGCGACGCGTGGCGTGGGCGACAGAGGGGATCGATCGCAACGACGGGCAGCGGATCGTGCGCGCGCTCGAGCTGCTCGACGCCGGCGAGCTCGAGCCGCCGGAGGGTCCCTCACAGCTGTGGAGCGATGATCTGCGCCATCCGACGCTGCTCGCCGGCCTGTCGATGGAGCGCGAAGCGCTGTACGAGCGAATCGACGCACGCGTCGATGAGATGCTCGCCGCCGGGGCGAGTGAGGAGGTGCGCCGCGCCCAAGCCGGCGGCGTTTCCGAGACGGCGCGTAAGGCGCTCGGCTTCGAGGAGCTGCTCGCGGGCGACGTCGAGGGAATGAAGCGCCGCACTCGCAACTACGCTCGCCGCCAGCTGACCTGGATGCGCAAGCTGGCCGGCGCGGTCACGATCGACGTCACCGGCCGCTCTCCGCTCGCCGTGGCCGAGGAGATCCTAGACTCCCGCGACTGATGCGATTCGAGAAGTGGCAGGCGCTCGGGAACGACTACGCGATCTTCGAGCGTGAGGAGCTTGCGCTCGAGCTGACGCCCGCGCGCGTGCGGCGCATCTGCGAGGCGCACTTCGGCGTCTTCGCCGACGGCGTGCTGCTGCTCTCGCACACGCAGGATCCCGCCTACATCGCCGAGCTGCGCATCTTCAACCCCGACGGCTCGGAGGCCGAGCTTTCGGGAAACGGCGCGCGCGAGGCGATCCTATACCTGCGCAGGCGCGGCTGGACGGAGCTCGATGAGTTCACGATCCTCACTGCCGCCGGCCCGATCAGCCCACAGATCACCGGCCCGCTCAGCTGCCGCGTCGACATGGGAGTGGCGAGCCTGAGCTCCAAGGACTTCCCCGGCGGCACCCCCGACGGCGCGGCCGAGCTGCGCGTCGAGCCGGACGGCGATCCCGGGCTCGGGGGCCACGTGGGTGCGGGCGCCGGCGCCGCGAAGGCATCGCACGCGTGGAGCATCCAGCACGTCTCGATCGGCAACCCGCAGTGCGCCATCCGTGTCACCGGTGAGGCGGAGCTTCAGGCGCTCGAGTTGCCCCTGATCGGGCCGCCGCTGGAAGCGCATCCAGAGTTCCCCAACCGCACGAACGTCTCGTGGTATGCCGAGCTCGAGCCCGGACCGCCGGCGCGCATTCGCGCGCGCATCTTCGAGCGCGGGGTGGGGGAGACGCTCTCCTCCGGCACCGGCGCGAGCGGCGCCGCGGTCGCCTATCTGCTCGCCGGATCCGCCGAGCGGGCGCCCGGGCCACCGCACGAGCGAACGCGCGTGATCGTGCAGCTCGACGGTGGCGTGCTGGAGGTCGAGGTGGATGAGGATCTGCGCGTTCACCTGTCAGGCTGGGCGCTGCCCGTGTTCGCCGGGACGCTCAGCGAGGAGCTCGTGAAGGAGCTCGCCAAGCTGGGATGAGCACCGCACGCCGTCACTGACCGAGATCGAAGGAGCTGGATGAGACCGAGCAAGCGCCTGGAGCGCATTCCGCCGTACGCGTTCGCCGAGCTGGAGCGCAAGATCGCCGCCAAGCGCGCGGCGGGCGTTGACGTGATCAGCCTCGGCATCGGCGACCCCGACCGCCCGACTCCGGCGCTGATCGTCGAGGCGATGCAGGAGGCGGTGACCGAGCCTGCGACGCACCAGTACCCCTCCAACCGCGGCCGCGAGGACTTCCGCGAAGCCGTGGGCGACTTCTACGCACGGCGCTTCGACGTGACGCTCGACCCGGACAGCGAGATCATCCCTGCGATCGGCGCCAAGGAGGCGATCTTCAACCTCAACCTCGCCTTCCTCGACCCGGGCGACTACGCGCTCGCCGCCGACCCCGGCTATCCCGTCTACACAGCTGGCCCGTGGCTCGCCGGGGCCGAGCCGGTGCTGATGGCGCTCGAGCCCGAGCACGGATTCGTCCCGGACCTCGGTGCGATCGACGAGGACATCGCCCGCCGCTCGAAGCTGATGTTCCTCAACTACCCGAACAACCCGACCGGCGCCGTCGTGCCCGATGGCTTCTTCGACCGCGTCGTGGAGTTCGCTCGCGCCTACGACATCCTCGTCGTGCACGACAACGCCTACTCGGAGATCCTCTTCGACGGCTACCGCGCGCCTTCGTTCCTGGCGACGGCCGGCGCCAAGGAGGTCGGCATCGAGGTCTTCTCGCTGTCGAAGGGCTACAACATGACCGGCTGGCGCTGCGCGGTGCTGGTCGGAAACGCCGAGGCGCTCCAGACCTACTGGCGCCTGAAGACGAACATCGACTCTGGACTGTTCGAGGCGGTGCAACTGGCGGGCATCGCAGCGCTCTCACCGGACGCCGACGCGGAGGTCGCCTCGATGAGCGAGCTCTACCGGCGCCGGCGCGACCTCGTCTGCGAGGCGCTGCGCGGCATCGGCATCGAAGTGCGCCCGCCACACGGCACCATCTACGTCTGGGCGCCGATTCCCGAGGGCTTCGAGAGCTCGGCGGCGTACTGCGAACACGTGCTCGAGGAGGCCGCCGTGGTGATCTCGCCCGGCTCGATCTACGGGCCCGCCGGGGAGGGCTGGTTCCGGATCTCGCTGACGACGCCCGACGAGCGCCTGCTCGAGGCGGTCGAGCGCCTCGGCGCCCTGGCCAAGTGACGGCAAACACGGCATGCGCCGACTTCTAGACTGAGAGGTAGATGGACAGGTCCCGCAACGGGCGCAGCACGCCCACCCCGAGCCGCGCCAACAGCCATGCTGCCGGCGCAGAGCAGGCTCCGCGGGCGCGACAGCGCGCGTTCTGCGTCGCGGCGCTGAAGGAGGGCGACGACCTCTCGGAGCTCGCCGAGCTGCTGCGCACCGCCGGCGTCGGCGTCGTCGGCGAGATGGTCCAACGCCGCGAGCAACCACATCCGAACACCTACCTCGGTCCGGGCAAGGTCGAGGAGGCGAAGGCGGCCGCCGCGGCGTGCGACGCCAACCTGATTGCCTGCGACGACGAGCTGAGTGCCCGCCAGGAGCGCAACCTGGAGGCCGCCGTCGGCTTGCCCGTGATCGACCGCACGACCGTGATCCTCGACATCTTCGCCTCGCACGCCGGCAGCGCCGAGGGCAAGCTCCAGGTCGAGCTGGCGCAGCTGGAGTACAACCTCGCGCGTATGCGCGGCCTGTGGACCCACCTCGAGCGGCTCGGCGGCGGCATCGGCACGCGTGGGCCGGGTGAGACACAGATCGAGACCGACCGGCGACTGGCGCGCGACCGCATCGCCGTGCTGCGCCGGCGCCTGGAGCACGTCAAGGGTACGCGCGCGGTGCAGCGGGCCGAGCGCGAGCGCGCTTCGCTGCCGACGATCGCGCTCGTCGGCTATACAAACGCCGGTAAGTCGACGCTGCTCAACGCGATGACAGGATCGGAGGTCGGCGTGCGCGACCGGCTCTTCCACACGCTCGATCCGACCACGCGCACGCTGCGCCTGAATGGCAGGCCGCACCTGCTCACCGACACGGTCGGCTTCATCAGCAAGCTTCCCCACCAGCTCGTCGACGCCTTCGGGGCGACGCTCGAGGAGACCCGCCGCGCCGACCTGCTCGTGCACGTGCTCGACGCATCTGCCAGCGAGGAGCACGCGAGCGTGATGCGTCAGTCCGTCGAGGAGACCCTGCAAGAGATCGGCGCCGGCGAGCAGCCGCGGCTGCTGGCACTAAACAAGGCCGACCTGCTCGACGAGCCGCAGCGCGACGAGCTGCGCTTTCGCCACCCCGATGCGGTGCTCGTCAGCGCCGCCACCGGCGAGGGCCTGGAGGAGCTCGGCGAGTGCCTCGCGCGCGAGCTGCTGCACACGCTGCGCCGGGTCGAGCTGTTGGTGCCGTACGCCGACGGCGGCAGCCTCGCCGAGCTGCACGAGATCGCGGGCGACGTCAGCCGCGAGGACACGCCCGAGGGCGTGCGCGTGCGCGCCATGATCCCCGCCCGTGTCGCGCAGCGCTTCGAGCGCTTCGCGATTGCCTAGCGCTCGTCGCCGCTACCCGAGAGCACGCCGCGGCGCTGGCGCGAGAGCAGCTTGTCGAGGTTTCCCTGCGCGATCTCCCCGAGATCGAGCTCGAGCTCGCTCGCGAGCTGCGCGACATACCAGAGCACGTCGCCGAGCTCCTTGGCCATCGCTGCGCGACGCTCCGGGCCGACCTCGCCGCCGTCGTCGCGGATCGCCTTCTTGGCGTGCTCTGCGACCTCGCCCGCCTCGCCCGCAAGCCCCAGCGCCGGATAGGCGAGCCACGCCTCGCGCGGATACGCCGCGGTGCGTCGAGAGAGCCGCTGATACTCCGACAGATCCACGCGCACGATCCTAGGTCTCCGCGCGGCGCACGCCCGCAGCTACCGCGCAGTTTGCGAACGCGGCGATAGCGCTCAGACCCCGGCAACGCGGCGCGCGCTCAGGTGCGCCGCGCGCTCCAGGACGTCCTCGAGCGGTGCCAGCTCGCTTGGCGCGAGACCGAGCGCGCGCGCGATCAGCCAGTCGGCGAACCACACGTTCTTCGGTAGCAGTGGCCCATGCAGGTAGGTACCGATCGTATTGCCGCGCCTGGCGCCCTCCGAGCCGCTGCGCCCGTCGTTGCCGTGGCCACGCAGCACCCGCCCGAGCGGTCCGTCGCGCCCGCCGAGGGTTGTGCGCCCGCCGTGGTTCTCAAAGCCCGCGAGCACACCGGCGTCCTCCTCGTCGGGCAGATCCCCGAGCTGCGCCTCGATCGCCACGTTGCCGATCAGCCGCGGGCCCTCGACGCGGACCGTGCGCACGTCGAGCAGCCCCACGCCTTCAATCTCCTCCGCACCGAGCACGTAGGAGTGCCCCAGGAGCTGGTAGCCGCCGCAGACGCCGAGGACGACCGCGTCGCGCTCGGCTGCTCGCTGTAGCGACTCGCGCTTGGTCTCGAGCAGGTCCTGCGCGCACAGGCGCTGATCGCGATCCTGGCCGCCGCCGAGGTAGAAGAGGTCGTGGGCGTCCGCGTCCAGTGGCTCCCCGAGCCCGCTCGATGCGAGCTCGAAGCCGATTCCGCGCCAGCGGCAGCGGCGCTCGAGCACGAGCAGGTTGCCGCGATCGGCGTAGATGTTCATCAGGTCCGGATACAGCGCGCACACGCGCAGCGTGCCCCGCGCGCCCGAGCCTTGGCCATCACCATCAGACACCGAGCATCACCACCACGCTGCCGACGTAGTCGCTGGTCGCCGGCACCTCTGCTCGCGGAAGCGCACGCAGGCCGGCTGCGGTGGCCTCGTGCTCGAGCGTCGCCGCGCTGAGGCGATCGAGCACGACCACGTCTCGTTCAGGTGGCGGCGCCGGAGGCTCGCTGCCGCCGCTCGCTCGCACTGGATCGTCGTCGAGGACGCGTCGCTCGCGCTCGATCACCACCTCGCCCGGCAGCTCGCTCACGCGCGTTGCGCGGCTGAGATACAGCCGCCCGCCGACGTGCGTGCGCTCGGCGGCCGGCCCTTCGCCGCCCGCCGAGCAGTCGAACGGCTCCAGCTCGCCGAGGATCGCGCAAGCGATCGTTCCGCCCGGGCGCAGGTGCTCGCGCGCGCGGCGCAGGAAGGCGAGCCTGCCCTCAGCGCCGCCGAGCAGGTGGATCGTCTGCATCGGCGCGAGGCACAACGCGAAGTCGCGCCGCTCGAGCGCGAACGAACGCGCGTCGGCGTGAACCGTCTCGATCTCCAGACCGGCGCCCCGCTGCGCAAGCGCGCCGAGCAACGCCGCGTCGAGGTCGAGCGCGGTCACCGGATGCCCGGCACGGGCGAGCTCGAGTGAGACGCGGCCGCTGCCGGCGCCGACGTCGAGTACCCGCCCGCCGCTGCGCGCCGCCAGCTCATGCCAAAGCGGCAGATCGGCGCGGTAGCCGCCACACTCGAGGTCGTGCCAGATGACGCGTGCGGAGGACTGCGCGTCGCTCCCGTCCGCGCGCGCCGGGCCGGCTGCGAACTCGCTCACGACCACGAGCTTTCCGCCTCTCCGCGCGAGACGAGCAGCTCTCGCAGCGACAGCATCGCGGTGTAGGTCGGCAGCGCATACAGCGGCGCCTGCGCGTCCGGCCGGTCGGCCGCGGCCTCCTCGAGCGCCCGGCGCAGGTCCGGCTGCACACGGATGCGCTGCGGCTCGACACCCGCATACTTCATCCGCACGGCGAGCTCCGGAGCGCGGCTGCCGCTGCACGTGACGCTGCGGATGCGGCCCGAGAGCAGCTCGAAGTCGGCATCCCAGATCCACGACACGTCGCGCCCGTCGGCGATCCTGTCGTTGAGCACGCCCAGCACGTCGTGCTCGCCCGGCTCCAGGGCGAGCGTGCGCAGAACCTCGTTGGCGCCTGCGGGGTTCTTCACGAGCAGGATGTGCAGCACGCGCGGCGCCTGCGCAGCAGCGGCGCCATTGCGAGCCGGGGGAGGGGAGAGCGTCACCGTCTCGGCACGCCCGAACGCCGCCTTCGTCTCCTGCAGCCCGGCGACGATGTTTTGAAGCGGGACCTCGAGGGTGGTCGCCAGGGCAGCCGCGGCGAGCGCGTTGTAGACGTTGTAAAGACCTGGGAGCGCGAGGCGCACCTCAGCCTCGCCGGCCGGTGTATGCAGCGTGAACCGCGCCGCGCGCACGCCTTCCAGCGTGACCTCGCGTGCGCTCACCGACGGCTGCGGGCGGCGCTGACCGCAGCTCTCGCAGTGGTAGTGGCCGAGGTGGCCGAGGTAGATCGACTCGAACACGTAAGGCGCGCCGCAGCGCCGGCAGTGCTTGGCGTCGGCCGCGTGCGCCATCCCGGCGAGCGCAAGGGAGTCGTCCTCGACGCCGAAGTACAGCGTCTGCGGGCGCTCGCGCCCGAGGTCAGCGATCAGCGGGTCGTCTGCGTTGAGTACGAGCCGCTGCGCGTGCAGGTCGCCCGCCCAGCGCTCGGCGATCGTCTCGAGCTCGCCGTAGCGGTCGAGCTGGTCGCGAAACAGGTTGCCGAGCAGGATCGCGCGAGGCTGCAGCTGCGCCGCGACGGTGTCGAGCCACAGCTCGTCGACCTCGAACAGCCCGAGCTCACCGGCGATACGACCGCCCGGGCGGGCAGCGCCGAGTAGAGCGGTGGCGATGCCGCCGGCCATGTTCGCCCCCTGTGCGTTGTACACGAGCGGGATGCCGCCATGCTCGAGCACCCCCGCAGCCATCGCCGTCGTCGTCGTCTTGCCGTTCGTCGCCGAGACGAGCACGCTCCCGCGCGGCAGACGTGCGCCGAGCGAGCCAATCGCGTTGGCGTCGAGGCCGAGCAGAACCTTGCCGGGGGCGCTCGTGGCACCGCCGCCTCGCAACCGCGAGAGCGCCGCCACCGCCCGAGCGATCGCAAGCTTCGCGGCGAGAGCGCCCGCCATCAGGGTGCGTCCGCGGAGTCGCCGTCAGCGGCGACCGGCGCGGGTTCACTCGCCGCCGGCCGCGCGGGAAGCGGGGGAGAGGCGAATGCCGGGCTCGCGCCCGCTCCCGGCGGGGTCAGCACGGTCACGGCCGCGCGCACGGCGCGCATGCGCAGCGGCAGCTCGCCGATCGGGTCGCCGTCGGCATACATCGTGAACGGCCGATCCGCGGAGATCTCAACCTCGGCGGCGCGCAGCACGCGCACTGTCGGCAGCTCAACGTGCGCTCCCTTGAACACCTTCGGCAGGTTCGCCAGGAAGCGCAGCTTGCTGACGTGTTCGATCGCGACGACATCGAGCAGCCCGTCGTCGAGCATTGCGTGGGGCGCCTGCATCATGCCGCCTCCGTAGGCGCGCGAGTTGGCCACCGCCACCGTGTAACCGCTGAAAGAAATCGGACTGCTGGGCGGGTCGAGCTCGATCTGAAAGCGCGCCGGGCGCCAGCGCAGCAGCGCTCGCAACGCGCCGTATGCGTAGACGAGACCGCCGAGCTGGGAAGGCGCCTCGTTGGCGATGCGATTGGCGTCGCTGTCGAAACCTGCCGAGGCGATGCCGACGAACGCTGTAGCAGGACTGCCTTCCGGCTTCCCGAGCACCTCGCCGACGTCCATCGCACGCGGCACGCCGAGCGCGATTATGGCGCAGGCGGACTCGAGCTCCTCGGAGATCCCGAGAACGCGCGCGAGGTCATTGCCGCGACCTCCTGGCAGCACGCCGAGAACGGCCCCGGGCACAGCCTGCAGCGCATCTGCGACCGCGCCGATCGCGCCGTCGCCGCTGAGCACCACCACCGTCTCCCCGCCGCGCGCCGCCTCCACCGCGAGCTCGCGTGCGTGCGCGAGGTCGCGCGTGTCCGCCCGGCGCACCTGCAAGCCATGTCCGCGCAGGGCACGCTCGGCTTGCGGGGCGAGGCGCTTGGCACGGCCGCCGCCAGCGGCCGGGTTGACGATCAGGCAGACAGGTGCGGCTCCAACGGACACGGCGCAAGCGTAGTGCGCGGGGCAGGTGAGGACGCACGGCGCACTGCAGCTGTGCCACCTCGCAACCGCAGGGGCCTCTATCGGGCTTTGGCCGCGCGGTCGCGCCGTCGGCGACCAACCGCGGCGGCGATCCCAAGCGCAGCGATCACGACGAACAACCCGAGCAGGACGGCCGGCGCCACGCCGATGCCGCCGAACGGCAGTGAGATCAGCTCGACGAGGCCGAGGCCGACCGCGAGCAGCACGATGATCAGGATCAGGATCAGCAGCACCCCACGCACGCGCGCGAGGATGCCCGCCGAGGCGGGAGGGATGAGCAGGCCCATCGCACGCAGCGCGAGCATCTGTCGCCCGCTCGGGGGCGTCTGCCCGAGCCGCTCTACTGCGTCTTTGAGATCGCCCGCACGGCGTTCTGCGAGGGCGAGCGAAGCGTCGGCCATGCGTCGCAGCTGCATGCGCTCCTGCGGGCGCGAAGCGGCGATGGCGCGCTGGAAGTAGTTGCGCGCCTTCTCGGCATCGAAGCGCTCCGCTGCGCGCGCGCCGAGGATCGCAAGCGCTGCCGACTTGTATTTCGTCTCGGCCTCGAGCTCCTCGTCGGTGCGCGTCTCGAGCGCTTGAATAGCCTCGAGACCGCCGCGCTGCTCGATCCGGACTTGGCGTTGCTTGGGTGCCATCGGCCGTCATTCTACGGTTTGCGCAGACCGCCGCACGATCGGCATCGAGCCTCCGCGACGATCGTTGCGCGCGCAGGCCCAGGCTGTATGCTCGCCGCGTGTCGAGCCGCTCTGCTCAGCCATGGCGCGTTCGCGCCGCCCGCCTCTGCATCTGTGCGCTGCTCGCACTTGCCAGCACCGCCGCCGCGGCGCCGGTGGCGCTGTCCGCGAGTGGCGAAGGCCAAGCCTTCAACGAACTGAGCGAATCGGCGCAGAACGAATCGACGCAGACGACGAAGACGGAAACGACCGCGTCGACGACGCCCGCCTCCAACAACAAAAAAACGATCATCATCGCGCTGCTCGCTGCGATCGCACTGCTCATAGCGATCGCCTTCGTGATCGTCCGCGATGCGCGCCGCAATGCGCCGGAGGGCGACGCGAGCCTCGCGGAAGCGACGTCTGCGCGCGACTCGGCCGCGACGATGCGCAAGCGCCGCGCCAAAGCCAAGGCTGCGCGGCGCCAGCGCAAACGCAACCGCCAGTGAGCTGACCTGCGCTCCTGAGCTGCGTCCACTCCCGCGCCGTGCGGCTTTCGCCGGCGGGACGGAGCGCGAGGCCGGCCGCGCCCAGGATGTCGCTAGGGAGCGACCTCCACGCGGTGGTGCGCGGGCGCTGCCGTGCGGATGCGCCGCGGAGAGGGAGGAGGCGGCGAGCCGTGCGGGCCGCGCCGCGGTGGGCGCGGCGTGGGCCCGTTGGGAAGCGGACGCCGCGGGCGCGGGTCCAGCGGTCCTCCCGGCAGTGCGCGCGAGCCGCCATCGTCCTCGGACTGCCCAGGCTGCTCGTCGGCGTCCATCGCGTGGTCGTTGCGAAACGGAATCCACAGCATGAGCGCGGCGATCGGGAGCTTGATCAGCCCGAGCAACACGATCAGCAACCACAGCGGCATAACTCCTTCGATGCTACTACTGGCCCGTGGCTCCCGGTCCCCCTCGAGGAAATCCGCTCGCGGCGCTCGAGAGCTCGGTCACGCGATGCCGGCGCTGCCCACGCCTGGTCGCCTGGCGCGAGCAGGTCGCGCACGATCGCCGCGCTGCGTTCGCGCACGAGCGCTACTGGGGCCGTCCGCTGCCAGGGTTCGGCGATCCGCGTGCGCGCCTGCTCCTATTCGGCCTGGCGCCGGCTGCGCACGGCGCCAACCGCACCGGGCGGATGTTCACCGGCGACCGCTCGGGGGATTTCCTGTTCGCGGCGCTCGCCCGCGCCGGCTATGCCAATCAAGCGAGCTCCGTCGGTCGTGACGACGGTTTGGAGCTGCGCGATGCGCGCGTCAGCGCCGCCGTGCGCTGCGCGCCGCCGGCCAACAAGCCCACGCCGGCCGAGCGCGAGCAGTGCCTGCCCTGGAGCGTGCAGGAACTGCAGCTGACCACGCGCGTGCGCGTGGTGCTCTGCCTCGGCGGATTCGCCTGGGAGGCCGCATTGCGGCTGCTCGCCGAGCTGCGCGGACCGGACGCGCCGCCGCTGCGCCCCAAGCCCCGCTTCGGTCATGGTGCGGAACTTGCGGGAGCGCCGCTCACGCTGCTCGGCTGCTACCACCCGAGCCAGCAGAACACATTCACCGGCAAGCTCACCGAGCCGATGATCGATGCCGTGCTGGCGCGAGCCCGACAGCTGACCGAGCAGCTCTCCTGAACGCGGCGCTAGCCGGCGACGGGGGCCGCCGTCAACCGCGCGCGGTTGCGCGCGGCGCGCACGGCCGTCGTCAGCGTGTCGATGTCGTAGGCGCCCTGATGGCGGCGCCCATTGATGAAGAACGTCGGCGTGCCCGAGACGCCGCTCGCATCGGCGCTGGCGACGTCTTCGGAGACGCGGTGCGCGTACTCGTGGCGGCGCACCTCCCGCCACAGCCGCTCGACGTCCAGGTGCAGACCTTCGGCGATGCGCGTGATGTCGCGCGGCTCGAGCGCGTCCTGGTGGGCCAGGAACGCGTCGTAAATCTCCCAAAAGGCGCCCTGCGCGCTCGCCGCCTCGACCGCCTCGGCGGCTAGCTGAGCGCTGCCGTGGACGTCGTTGAGGGGCAGGTGACGCCACACATAGCGAACGTCGTCATCAGAGGACGCGAGCAGCTCGCGCACGACCGTCTCCGCCTGCCCGCAGTAGGGGCACTCGAAGTCGCCGTACTCGACGAGCGTGACCGAGGCGTCTTCCGGCCCGCGCAAGTGGTCGCGCTCGGGGTCGACATCCTCGTCGAGATCGATCAGGTCCTCCGCCGTGCCACTGATCTGGCGCGCGCGCACGGCTTTCGGCAGCCGTCCGACGAGGCGGAACACGGCCAGCGCGAGCAGCGGTGCGAGCACCGCCGAGCCGAGCACCCCAAGCTTCGCCTCGGCCAGGCGCTCGCCGCTGAATGCCAGACCGGAGATCAGCAGCGAGACGGTGAAGCCGATCCCGGCGACCGCGCCGCCGCCGATCAAGAGCGGCCAGCTGATCGGGGGTCGGGGGCCGTGCAGGCGCGGCCGCGAGGCGATCCACGCGGCGCCGAGGATGCCGAGCGGCTTGCCGAGCACGTACGCCACGACGATGCCCAGCGTGATCGGGGAGGTGATCGCGTTTTCCAGCAACGAGCCGGTCACGTGGATACCGGCGTTGGCCAGCGCGAACAGAGGCACGACGACGTAGCCGGTCCACGGGTGCAGGTCGTACTGAAGGCGCTCGTTCAAGGAGATCGCCGAGAGCACTCCGAGCTGGGCGGAGCGCGCCAACTCCGGGGTCGGCTGCTCGCGAAAGGACCGCGTCAGCTCGGTCGCGCGCTCGAGATCCTCGCGCGCCGGCGGAAACGCGCTCGTCGCCAGTCCGGCCGCCAGCCCGGCGATCACAGGATCGATTCCCGATTTGAACATCGCCACCCACAGCGCGACACCGACGAGCACGGCCGCCTGCCGCCGCCATGCCGGCAGGAAGCGCAGCGACAGCAGCACTCCGAACAGCGCGAGCGCCACGAGCAGTGCCGGCACGGAGAGGTGCTTGGTGTAGACGGTCGCGATCACCAGCAGCGCGCCGAGGTCGTCGACGACCGCGAGCGTCAGCAGGAACACGCGCAGGCGTGTCGCCACGCGCGGGGTCAGCAGCGCGAGCGCGCCGAGCGCGAATGCCGTGTCCGTGGACATCGCCGCGCCCCAGCCGTGCGCGCCGGCGCCGCCAGCGTTGAACGCCAGGTAGATCGCGACCGGGATCGCCATGCCACCGAGCGCCGCGAGCACCGGGATCGCAATCCGCCGCCGCTCGCGCAGCTCGCCCATGTCGAACTCGCGCTTGGCCTCCAGCCCGACGACGAGGAAGAAGAACGTCATCAGGCCCTCGTTGACCCAGTGGCGCAGATCGGCCGAGATGCCGCTACCGCCGATGTTGACGGACAGCTTCGTCGTCCACACCGATTCGTAGGTGTCAGACCACGGCGAGTTCGACCACAACAGCGCCAAGATCGTCGCGCCGAGCAGCACCACCGCGCTGCCAGTCTCCGTGCTGAGGAAGTCGCGCACCGGCGCCGCCAGGTTCCGCGCCCACGCAGTGCGGCCGCTGTATGTGCTGGCGGCTTCGGCGGATGCCATCCTCGCAATTATCGCGAGATCCTGCGCTTGCTCTCGGTCACGCCAGTTACGCCACCGGCTGGGCTCAGCTGGCCCTGACACGCGAGAGCTCAAGGCTCAAGGGCAAAACTCCGATATGTGGAATATGCCGACCCACAAGGAAGAGCCGTGGGAGCAGGACCGCAGGCGGGTCGGAGATCAGCGTGCCCGCGAAACGTGGGAAAAACGCCGGCGAGAGCTAGGGCTGCCCGTCGAGGGATGGTCCAGCGGGCCCGGGGCCCGCGCCGTGGCTGGTGCCGGCATGCAGATCAGGGCCACCGCCGCGGTCGATCCCTGGACGGCCGTACAGCGCCTGATCGTGATCGTCGCGCTCGGCGGCGTGCTCGTGACGCTCACGATCCTGCTCGTCCTCGCCGTCCGCGAACAACGCGAGGAAGAAGCGGTCGCTGTGCGCGCGCCGGTCGTGCACGGCTCCGGAAACCGTCAGAGCGCTGGTAATACGGCTGTTTTCCAGCGTTAGTGTTTACATAACATGCATTATCGAGCGTAGGATGATGCACTACCCGTAAGCTCACGTTGCGCCTTGCAGCGATCGCGCTCTCCGGGCCGCAGCCTGACGTCGACTGCGCATCCTCGACGCAAGGGGCACGCCCTACATCGCCGGCGTCAGCCCGGGGACCGACGACGGCGCGATCACGATCAGGATTCCGAATCCGACGATTGCTAGCGCCAGCGGCATATCGATGGCGGGCTTGGTGGGCAGGAGCTTCTGAGCCAGAACGAGGGCAGCAATCGCGGACATCCAGGTGACGCTCATGACACCCAACGCCACCAGCACGAGCATCAATCCAACACTCGAGCCGACGCAACAGATCCCGAGCTCGAAGCCCGACCGTAGGCTCTCACGACAGCGCCGGCGGAAGTAGCGCTTGAACGGCGTGAGCTCATAGACACCTGCCGCGAACACAACCACGCCCGCGGCGAAGGTCCCGTGTGGCGAGTACACCGCGTACACCGCTACGCCCACGAGTGCCCAGATGGCTAGATAGGACCCGACGAACGACACGATGGCGCGCACACTAGAGCGGGCGTGAGCGCGTCTGAGTACCGCCGGGACCGCGCCGGGCAGCATCATCGCCGCCATCATGGACAGCCACAGGGCGAGAAATGAACCGACCGAGCCGAGCCCCGTCGCAACGCCCATGTCCATGCCGCTCATCTGCCGGATTGCGAGGAGCCAGGCGGCGCCGGCGAGCCCCAGCATCGTGGTGCCCGCGGCGATTGTCGACGCTGGTCCTGCGTTCGTGACGGGCCGCGGGAAGCCGGCATCGCGTCCGTCTGCTACCGGATCGAACGACATCAGCCCGGATACTCGTCCTTGCGCCAAGCGCGGAGCTCCTGGGACTGGGCCTTGGGTGTTCGCTGGAGTAGGAACGAGTGGAACGGCGCGACAAAGGGATCGGGGGCCGTCACGGTGTAGCTGTGGTAGACGGTTCCGTTCTCGCGCGCGAAGGCGATGTAGCTCGGGGCCTCGCGCAGCCCGTCCTCGAGCCTGGCTCCGACCTGTCGCCCCCACTCCTGCAGCCACTCGGGAGGGCTGTCTACCATCTGTGTGACTTGGGGGATCTCCTGCGCCTGCTCGGGCGTGAGGGCGAGCCCGAAGTCGAACGGGAACTCGGTCTCATTCGTTGAGACGTAAGGGAACTGCCAACCCATCCGCTGCTTGTACGCGATCAACCGATCGATCGGCGCGCGTGAGAAGCAGATCAGCGTCACGTCACGATGGTTCAGATGCACGCGCGTGGCGTCGAGCTCATCGCCCACGTTCGAACACCCGGGGCAGGCGCCGAGCTCGTAGTCGGGCCCGTACATGATGTTGTACGCGAGCAGCTGCGAGCGTCCATCGAAGAGCTCGGCGAGTGTCTTCTTCCCGTCCTCGGTGTCAAAGCTGTACTCCTTCTCCACCGCAACCCAGGGGAGCTGGCGCCGCTGCTCGGTCACCCGCTCGGTGAGGGTGCCGTGCTCGGCCTCGAGCTTCGCAAGTTCGTCCCGAGCCGCCTGCCATTGTTCGCGGGTTCCAATCTTGTGGTCGGGCATCGTTACCTCTCGTTGGCGTTTGTCTTGGGGAGCGGGGCGCCTGTAGTGGGTCCTCGGTCGCCCCCGTTTGGTGCCGCCATACATTGAGACTGGACCGCTAGGCCAAAGTCATCGCTGCCGGCCGCGCACGAAGCCGGACTTTCGAGGCCGCAGGTGCCCGATCGCGATGCGTGCTGTCCGGTCGTGAAGCAGCGGCCACCTCGTCGACGCGCGACGAGATCGAGCGCCTGGTGCGAGCGCTCGTGAGCGAGCTCGGCGCTACGGACCCGGCCTTCCGAAGGGATTCGTCAGCCGATCACTCAACGAGGTATACGTCGTAGATCACCGCTCCTGGCTCGCGAGCGCCGACGGCCACGAAGACCCCGCGATTGAGCCACGCGAGCTCGGGGTCTGAGGTCTCGACGCTCAGCGACATGCGGTAGGTGTACTCGTCCGCCGCAACTGGCTCGTTCGCCGCGATGCGGTCGAGCACCTCGCGCGGTCCGTGCCGTACGCCGCGCGAATCGATCAGCAGCAGCGCACCGGTGTCCGCGCGAAGCGTGTAGCGGATTTCAACGACCGCCGTGCCGTCCGGCTGCACGATCTGCCAGTCGGCGCTTGCGCCCGGCAGCATCGTGCCGGAGAGCCCCGGGCCTTCGAAGCTGCCGCCGGTGAACGGCAGCAGCCGCCGGTGGCCCGTCGGCGTGTCGCCGATGTCCAGCGGATCGGCCAGCTCGGCGCTCATCGGGTACACCAAGCGCAGGCTCGGCGCCGGCAGCTCGAAGTCTGAGATCGGACCGCTCATGTGTTGCTCCTGTCGTCGGGGTGGCCGGGGAGTCTCCCAGGCTAGGCTTGGCCGGTGAGCACGCCCATCTTCGGAGGGCGTCCCGCTTCCGGCGAGGGGGACGCGCTGCTCGTGCTCCATCACGGCCGTGGCGCCGACGAGCACGACCTGCTGCCGCTCGCCGACGCGCTCGATCCCGAGCACCGGATGCACGTCGTCACGCCCCGAGCCCCGCTGACCGTGCCCGGCTGGCCGGGCAACCATTGGTATGTCGTCCCGCGCGTCGGCTATCCGGACCCGCAGAGCTTCCGCGCTTCCTTCGCGCTGCTCAGCGACTTCCACGACGAGCTGTGGCGGCGCACCGGGCTCGGGCCCGAGCGCACCGTGCTCGGTGGCTTCTCGATGGGCACCGTCATGAGCTACGCGCTCGCGCTCGACGGCCGGCGCCCTGCGCCCGCAGGCATCCTCGCGTTCTCAGGGTTCGTGCCCACGGTCGAGGGCTGGCAGCCGCAGCTCGATGACCGCACGGCGGGGCGCGCGTTCATCGCGCACGGCAGCGAGGACCAGGTGATCGACGTCGAGTTCGCGCGCAGCGCCCGGCGTCTGCTCGGCGATGCCGGCATCGAGGTCGACTATCGCGAGTTCGCAGGCGGCCACCAGATCGACCCCGCCGACATCCCCGCCGCGCGCAGCTGGCTCGACGCCACGCTCCCGCCCGGCTGAGCATGCGCTCGACGCACGTGGCTCGCCGCCCTCAGGAGACGAGCAGCTGCACGATCGCCGCGACGCCGACGACGACGATCAGGGCGCGCAGCGCGTCCGGGTGCAGGCGCCGGCCGTAGCGAGCGCCGATCTGCGCGCCGAGGATCGACGAGGCGGCGATTATCGCCGCCGGCGCCCACTCGACATGCGCGGCGAAGATGAAATACACGCCGGCGACGCCGTTGACCGAGCCGGCGAGGACGTTCTTCAGCGCGTTCGAGTGGTGCAGGCTCTGCGCCAGCGCCACGCCGAGGATCGCCAGCAGCAGAATCCCCTGGCCGGCGCCGAAGTAGCCGCCGTATACCCCTGTTATGTAAACCGAGAGGAGGACGAGCAGGCCGATCCTCTTCCCGCCCGTGCCCGTGCGCTGGGCCAGGCGCCGGTTCAGCCGCGGCTGCAGCACGGTCAGCGCCAATGCCACGGCGATGAACACGGGCACGACGTCCTTGAAGGCGGACGCCGGCAGCACGAGCAGCAGCACCGCGCCGGTGATCCCTCCGAGCACTGACATCGTCCCGAACCCGAGCACCCTCCCCCACTGGCCGGCCAGCTCGCGGCGATAGCCGATCGCCCCGGAGACCGAGCCCGGCACGAGCCCGATCGTGTTCGACACGTTCGCCGTCACCGGCGCATAGCCGAACGCGAGCAGCACCGGGAACGTGATCAGCGTGCCGCTGCCGACGACCGTGTTGATCGTTCCCGCCGCCATTCCGGCGAAGGCGATGCCGATGACCTCGCCGAGGCTCATGTCGTTCTCACGCGTCGCCCTCGCGGCCGCTAGGAGAGAAACTCGACGATCGCGGGCGTAAAGCGCGGGTCGGCGATCGCTTCCATGTGATCGCCGTCGAGCATCTGCAGGCGCGCATCCGGGATCGCGTCGACCAGCACCTGCGGGCGCAGCGCCAGCGTGTCCTCTACTCCCGCGAGCACCAGCGTCGGCGCCGCGATCAGATCGAGTGCGACGCCATCGCGGTGGATCGCGCCCGCTTGAGCCAGCAGCGCGCGGCGGTCGCTGCCGAGTGCGTCCGCCAGCCAGCGAAACGCGCGCGCTCCCGAGCCCTCCAGCGAGTCCGCGTCCTCGGCCGAGAGCGCCTCGACGATTGCGTCGTCGGAGATCGCGCGCCGGTCGACGCCGCCGCACTCGACGATGCCCGAGCCCACGCCGCCCACGACCAGCCGGCGCACGCGCTGCTCGCCCGAGCTGAAGATCAGCGCCACCACCGCGCCCATCGAGTAGCCGACGAGATCGATCCGCTTGCCGGCGCGCGCAGCGCCGGTCACCTCGAGCAGCACGCCGAGGTCGCGCGCCATCCGCGCCTCGCCATAGGAGGCAGAGTCGTGCGGCTTGTCCGAGTCGCCATGCCCGCGCGCGTCGGGCGCGAGCACGTGGCGTCCTGCCACCAGCAGCGCATCGATCACACCGGGTGCAAGCCAGTTCGCCTCGGCGTTGGCGACGAAGCCGTGGTGCAGCACGACCGTCGGTGCCTCGCCCTGCTCACCCCATTCGCGGTAGGCGATCTCGATGCCGTCCCAGGTCTCATAGCGGCGCACGGCGGGCATCTCCCTGAGCCTATCTTCGCCGCCCCGGGGAGCGTGCGCGCCGTCCGCGCCCAAGTTCCCCGGTGTGCGCGTCGATTCCCATCGCAAGCAGTGTTCGACAAAGGCGGGCGCGCCGAAGACATCTACGGCCGCTGGGGCGGCGACGAGTTCCTGGTAGCGCTCCCTGGCATCGACGAGCGTGGCGCTCGAGTCACGGCACAGCGCCTGCAGGACGCAGCCCGCGCAGTGGAGCTGACCGAGATCGGCCTGCCCGAAGGCCTCTCGCTCAGCATTGGCGTCGCCGGCGGCGCCCATGTCACCCGTCACGATCTCGTGCGACAGGCGGACCTCAACCTCTACGAGGCCAAGGCGGCGCTGCGCGAGACCGTGGACGCCGCGCGCTGAGCGCGGCGCGGCGTCCCCGCGCGGGCCGTCTCGCTCAACTGACACTCTTGCCGGGTGAGCACGCCCGCGAGCCGACCCGCAAACGCGAACTCACGCCCGCACCGATGAGCGTCCTGCGCGACATCGCCGAGCTGCTCAGGCCGCCCGCCGGCGACCGACACGCGCCACTCGTGCCGATGACGGTGGCACTCACGCTCCTCACCGGTCTCGTCGATGCCGTCAGCTACCTCGAGCTCGGCCACGTGTTCGTCGCGAACATGACCGGCAACGTCGTCTTCCTCGGCTTCACGATCGCCGGCGCCGGCGGCCTCGCCGCGCACGCTCGCTCCTCGTCCGCCGAGGCGTGGACGAGGAGCTGAGCAAAGCGCACCGCGCGCGGTCGAGCAGGCGGTCGCGGCACGGCCCCTACTGGACGGTCAGGGTGCCTTCCATTCCGGCTTCGCGGTGCCCGGGGACCGAGCAGTAGAACTTGTAAGTGCCCGGTTTGAGCGTCACCGCGAGCGTCTTCGAGCCCCCTTCGAAGGTCGGCGAGGCGCCCACGATCGAGCCCGAGGAGGAAGCGATCGTGACGTTGTGACCGACCGGCGACATGTTCGTGAAGTCAACCGAGACCTTCCCGGCCTTCGCCGTCAGCGAGCTCTGATCGAACTTCAGCTGCCCGCCCGGGTCGGCGGCGAGGCTGAGCGAGCTCGAGCCGCCGCTGCTCGCGGCGGGTGTCGAGGTGCTGGTCGAGCTCGTCGTCGGTGCAGCGGTCGTTTCGGCCGCCGAGGAGCTGTTGCTCGAGGAGGAGCTGCCGCACCCGGCGAGCGCGAGCAGGCCAGCGAGGAGCGCCAGCATCGAGAGCTTGGACATCGGGCGGGTCGCTCGACCTGCGGATTTGAGCTTCACGGTCAGATCCTCCGTTGGTTGGGGTCGTCGCTTGAGAGGACACCGCCCGCTCCAGATCCTTCCCGGTCGCCATGACCGCCGGGCATTCGCCTTCGCCTTCGGAGACTACGCCGATGGGGCGTCGACCGACGGTCAACGGCGGCGGTCCGCGGAGGCCCGTCTTCTACGGTCTGCCGATGGAGCTCGAACAGGCGATCCGCACCCGGCGCACCCACAAGGCCTACGGCCCCGAGCCGGTCGCGCCGGGCGTGCTTGAGCAGCTGTTCGAGCTGGCGCGCTGGGCGCCCAACCATCACTTGAGCAATCCGTGGCGCTTTCGCGTGCTCGGCGCCCGCTCGCGCGAGCGGTTGATGGAGCTTGCCGAAGCGACCCAGCAGGGATCGGCCGTGAAGCTGCGCCGCGCGCCGACGCTCGTCGCCGTCAGCGCGCAGCTGAGCGGCGAGGACGCCCAGGATCGCGAGGACCTGCTGGCGACCGCCGTCGCCGCGTACATCGTCCTGCTAGCCGCGCATGCGCGCGGGCTCGCCGGATACTGGCGCACCGTGCCGCTGCTCGAGTCCCCGCGCGGACGCGAGATCCTCGGGCTGGATGGCGCCGAGGCGCCGGTCGGGCTGCTCTACCTCGGCTCGCCGATGCAGGAGCAGCGCGTGCCCGAGCGCGCCCCAACCGAGGAGTTCGTCACGTATCTGCCGTGACCGCGGCGGCCGGCAATCTCGCATCCTGGCTCGCGAGCCGTCTCGGCGCCGGAGCCGCTGCTCGCCGAGGCCTGCTCGGGTGGCTCGCCGAGAACTAGAGCCGTCGGCTGCGGTGCGCCCCGGCAAAACGGGGCGCCTGCGGATGGTCTATACAAACGGGTGCGATGGTGCCCGCGCATCAGGCCTACCTGCTGCAGGCACGACAGATGCAGGCTCTGTCGTTCACCGCGCACATCCCGCTCGTCTGCTTCGGCATCGCCTTCCCGGCGATGATCCTCCTCGCCGAGTGGCTGTACCTGCGCACCGGCGATGAGCTCTACCGCACGGTCGCGCGCCGCTGGACGCGGATCATGGCGGCACTGTTCGCCGTCGGCGTCATCACCGGCACCATCCTCAGTTTCGAGATGGGGCTGCTGTGGCCGCAGTTCACCTCGACGTTCGGCAGCGTGTTCGGGCTCGGCTTCGCCGTCGAGGGGTTCTCCTTCTTCATGGAGGCGATCTTCATCGGCATCTACATCTACGGCTGGGATCGAATGTCCCCGCGCGCCCACTTCCTCAGCGGAATCCCAATCGTGATCGCCGGCTTCACCGGCTCGCTGTTCGTGATCGCCGTCAATGCCTGGATGAACCATCCCTCCGGCTTCCGCTACGCCGGCGGCAAGGCGCTCGACGTACACCCGTTCTCGGCCCTGTTCGGCAACAGCTTCCTGTGGCCGGAGCTCGTGCACATGTACATCGCCGGATACATCGTCACCGGCTTCCTCGTCGCCGGGGCCTACGCGATCGGCAAGCTGCGCGGCAACTGGGGCCGCTACGAGCGCACGGCGCTCGCGATCCCGCTGACGATCGCCGCGCTCGCCTCGCCCGTGCAGGTGCTCGTCGGTGACTGGGCCGCCCGCGACGTCGCCACCTCCCAGCCGGTCAAGCTGGCGGCGCTCGAGGGATTGGCCAAGACGACCAAGGGCGCGCCAGAGCACCTGCTCGGTTGGTACTCAGGCGAAAAGGTGAAGTACGGGATCGCCATTCCCAAACTGCTCTCGCTCCTGGCCTTCCACAACCCTGAGGCGACCGTGCAGGGCCTCGACACGGTGCCCAAGGACCGCCAGCCGCCGATCAACGTCGTGCGCATCGCCTTCCAGACGATGGTCGGCATCGGCACGCTGCTCGCGCTGCTCGGCGTCGTGCTGCTCGTCGTGCGCATCAGGCGCAAGCGCCTGCCCGAATCGGTCTGGTTCTACAGCGCCGTCGCACTCGCCGGCCCGGCGGCGTTCCTCGCGCTGATCGCCGGCTGGGTCACGACCGAGGTCGGCCGCCAGCCGTGGGTCGTCTACCACGTGATGCTCACCTCCCAGGCCGTCACCGGCGCCGGCGGCATCCCCGTCGGCTACGCCACGCTCGCGCTCGTCTACCTCGGCGTCGCCTGCGCGGTCGTCTGGATCCTGCGCCGCCTCGCGCGCGCGCCGCTTGCAGAGCGCGAGCCTCCCCCACCTGCGCCCGCCACGGCGCCCGTGAGCTAGATGCACCTGTACGAGCTGCCGCTACTGTTCGTGCTCGCTGGTCTGGCGCTTTACGCGGTGCTCGCCGGTGCCGACTTCGGCGCCGGCTTCTGGCTGCTTGTGGCAGGCGGTGGCGAGCGCGGCGAGCGCATTCGCGAGCACGCGCACGAGGCGATGGCGCCGGTGTGGGAGGCCAACCACGTATGGCTGATCTTCGTCCTCACGGTGACCTGGACCGCGTACCCGACAGCGTTTGGCTCGATCGCCTCGACGCTTTCGGTGCCGCTGTTCATCGCCGGCATCGGGATCGTCCTGCGCGGAGCCGCCTACGCGCTGCGCGCAGGCGCCGCTGGCGCGCGCGAGACGCGTCGCTTCGACACGCTGTTCGGCATCTCCTCGATCCTCACGCCGTTCGCGCTCGGGACGATGATCGGCGCGGTTGCCTCCCAGCGCGTGCCCGTCGGCAACGCCGCCGGGCACATGTTCTCGAGCTGGCTGAACCCGACCTCAGTCGCAATCGGCGTGCTCGCCGTCGTCAACTCCGCCTACCTCGCGGCCGTTTTCCTCGCGGCCGACGCCCGCCGGAGCGCCGGCGCGGCGCCCGGCATGGCAGCCGGGGAGCTGCTGGCCGGGCTGAGGGCACGCGCGCTCGTGCTCGGAGCGATCGCGGGCGCCGTCGCGCTCGCCGGGCTCGTCGTGCTGCGCTCAGACGATCACCACCTCTACGCGCGGCTGCTGCGCGGCGACGCCCTCGCTGCCGTGATCGTCTCCGCGCTAGCCGGCCTGGCCACGCTCGCGCTCGCGATGCGCAGCCGCTTCGAGGCCGCCCGCTTTACCGCCGCGCTCGCCGTCGCCGCTGTGATCGCCGGCTGGGCGCTAGGGCAGCAGCCCGTTCTGCTCAAAGGGCTCACCGTGCAGCAGGCGGCAGCCCCGCACGACACGCTCGTGCTCGTCGTGATCGCCGTGCTCGGCGGCGCCGTGATCCTGTTCCCTTCCCTGGCGCTGCTGTTCAGGCTGGTGCTGCAGGGCCGCCTCGACCACGGTCCCGGGCCAGCGGCGGCCGCGCCGAGTCCGCTCGGAGCGGCGCGCGAGCTGCTGGCGGTCTCGCGCGGCGAGCTGCTCACGCGCGTCGCCGGTGCGTGCCTGCTCGCAGGGTTCGGGCTGCTGACCGTCGCCGAAGCCAGCTGGGCGCACTACGTCGGCGCCGCCGCCCTGTTCGGGTTCATCGGATGTGGGTTCCTGGCTATCGTGCCCGCGCAGCTGGCCGAGCTCGATCGCGAGGAACGGACGGCGGGAGCCTCCGGGCGCGAGCGCTGAGCCCGAGCTGAGCGCCGCGGCGCTCAGGGCTCGGTCCGGATGACCACGTCGGCGATGTCCGGGATGCGCTGGCGCAGCTCCTCCTCCAGCTCGCTCGCCAGCCTGTGCGCGGCGGTCAGCGACTCCCCTGGCGCGACCTCGAGCGTGAGGAAGACGACGCGGCCGGCATCGGTCGAGAGCAGCTTGATCCGCTGCGGTCCGGTGCTCGTTCGCTCGCGCACCACTCGCTCGATCTCGCGGCTGGCGTCCATGTCGGCGCTGACGTTGACCGCGCGCGCGGTCAACGTCTGCTCGAGTGGCTCGAGGTGCGTCTGCACGGTAGACACGCCTGGGCGCTCGCAGATCGCGCCCTCGACTCGGGCCGCGATCCGCGCGGCCTCGCGCAAGTCCAGCTCGGCCGGAAACTTCAGGTGCAGCGACACGTTCGTCTGCTCGCCCTGCTCGAAGATCGTGATGTCGTGCGCCTCCATCACCCGCGGCTCGGCGAGCGCTATCGCGAGGATCTCTCCGCGCAGGTCGACGCCGCGCCGGCGCGGCTCGACGTGCACGACCACGTCGCTGCCCGGCAGCGCCGACTCGACCGCGTCCTCGATCAGGTTGGCCGACTGATGACCCTCGACGACCGCCTGCCCTGGCGGCACCGTGACCACGACGTCCGCGAAGTAGCGGCCGGCGGACTCACGCAGGCGCAGGCGGCTCAGCTCGACGTCGGCGCCGACGTCGGCGATCGCGCGCTCGGCCGCTTCGCGCGCCTCCGACGGCGTGCGGTCCATCAGCACGTTCGCGTTTTCTCCAACCAAGCGCGTCGCCGCAGCGCAGATGATCAGCGCGACCACCAGCGCGGCGACTGCATCGCCCTGGTCAAAGCCCGCATCGACTAGCAGCAGGCCGACGAGCACCGTCAGCGAGGCCGCCATGTCGCCGGCGAAGTGAAACGCGTTGGCGCGCAGCGCGGCGCTGCCATAGCGGCGCGAGACGCGTAGCGAGACGATCGTGCGGCTGAGGTCGACGACGACGGCCACGCCGATCACCGCGAATAGGTACCAGTGGATGCGCGGCGGCGGCGAGTTGCGCACGAGATGCGCGATCGCTTCGCCCGCGACGAACAGACCACCGGCGATCAGGATCGCCGCCTCGCCGAGGGCGCCGAGGTTCTCCGCGCGGCGATGGCCGTAAGGGTGCTCCGGATCGGCCGGGCGCCCGCCGAGGCGCACGGCGAAGAACGTCAGCACGGCCGCGATCACGTCGCCGCTGGACTCGATCCCCGTCGAGATCAGCCCGAGGCTGCCGGTCGCCAGGCCCACGCCCAGCTTCAGGGCTACGAGCAGCCCAGCGGCGGCGATCGAGACGAGCGTCGTGCGCCGCGGCGTGAGCCTCTCGCCGCTGTGCTCGCGCTCGGACATCGCTAGAGCCTATTCAGCGCTGGAGCGGCGATCGTGCGTATGGTGAGCCGATGGCTCACGATCACGCAGGACACTCGCACGGCGTGCGCAGCGACGCCGACCGCGGCAAGCTCGCGATCGCGCTCGCCCTGATCGTGGCGTTCATCGCCGTCGAGGTCACCGCCGGCGTGCTCGCGCGTTCGCTCGCGCTGCTCTCCGACGCCGGGCACATGCTCACCGACGCCGCCGCGATCGGCTTCTCGCTGGTCGCGATCGGCCTCGCCGCGCGGCCCGCCCGGGGCGCCATGACCTTCGGCCTGCGACGCGTCGAGATCCTCTCGGCGCAGGCCAACGGCGTCACGCTGCTCGTGCTCGCCGCGTTCATCGCCTACGAGGCGATCCATCGCTTGTTCGACCCACCGGTCGTGCGCGGCGGGCTGATCCTCGCCGTCGCGCTCGTCGGCGTGCTCGTCAACCTCGCCGCGACGTGGACGCTCGCGCAGGCCAACCGCGAGAGCCTCAACATCGAGGGCTCCTTCCAGCACCTGCTCACCGACCTGTACGGGTTCATCGGCACGGCGATCGCCGCCGCCGTGATCCTGCTGACCGGCTTCCAGCGCGCCGATCCGATCGTCTCGCTGCTGATCGCCGCCTTGATGACGCGCTCCGGGGTCTCGCTCGTGCGCGCCTCCGGGCGCATCTTCCTGGAGGCCGCGCCGGAGGGCCTGGACCCGCAGGCAGTCGGCGCGGCGCTCGTCCGCCAGGCGGGCGTCGTCGAGGTTCACGACCTGCACGTGTGGGAAATCACGAGCGGCTTCCCTGCGCTCTCGGCGCACGTGCTCGTGGGCAGCGACTGCAACTGCCACAAAGCGCGGCGGGAGATGGAGGCGATGCTGCACGATCGCTTTACGCTCGACCACACGACGCTGCAGGTCGACCACGCCGGCGGCGAGCTGCTCGACATCGCCCCCGCCCGCGAGCCCGTAGGTCGCCACGCCCGCAAGAGCTGACAACGAGGAAACGACCCAGGAGGGAATCGAACATGACGAAGCCTCTCTACACCGCCCACGCGCACGTCACGGGCGGCCGCGCCAAAGGCCACGGCCGCTCCGGCGACGGAGCGCTCGAGGTTGACCTGCGCCCGCCCGCCGAGCTCGGCGGCGATGACAGCGGCACCAACCCGGAGGAGCTATTCGCGGTCGGCTATGCCGCCTGCTTCGAGAGCGCCCTCGAAACCGTCGCGCGGCGCACCAAGCAGGACCCCGGCGAAGTGGCGATCGAGTCCAGCGTGATGCTGCTGCCGACCGAGGAGCGTGGCTTCAAGATCGCCGTCGAGCTCGACGTCACGCTCCCCGCAATCGACGACGAGAGCGAAGCGGCCGAGCTCGTGCGCATCGCGCACCGCGTCTGCCCTTACTCCAACGCCACCCGCGGCAACATCGACGTCAAGCTCACGGCCAACGGCAAGGCGGTCGAGTAGGCGGGGCCCCGGCGTCAGCGCCGTCAGCTTCGCTTGGCGGGAGCGGCCGCTGCCAGATGCGACCGCTCCCGGCCAAGGTCCAAGCGCGCGCCGGGGGCGGCCCGCCGCGCGCCGATGCGCTGAGGCGAGCGCTCAGTATTTGTAGCCGGCGCCCGAGCCCGAGCCGGAGGTTTCCGTCGAGCCGGCGCTCGAGCTCGTCGTCGCCGTCGAACCCGAGCCGGAGGAGTCCGCCGAGTCGCTGTCGATCTTCTCGCCGCTGGGCTTGAGCACGTACCACGCCGCCCCGAACTGGGTGAGGCCCTGCCCGTAGGCGTCGCCCGCGTCCCCGTCCTTGGCGTAGTAGTAGAGCGGGTGGCCCTTGTAGGTCACCTGTTCGCCGCCGTCGGAGCGCTTGATCGAGGCCACGTCGGAGCTCACCGCGCCCCCGGTTACGCCGGTGATGCCTTTCGTGAGCACCGGGGGCCACACCTTCGCGCACGCGCCGCTGCACGTCGAGCTCGCGCCCTTGTCGGCCTCGAACAGGTACACCGTCAGCTTCTTCGGCCCGGCTGCGAGGACCGTGCCGAGCTTGTCCCGCTTGGTCTGAACGGTCAGCCCCTGCCCTGCCGGTGCCGTCGCGGCAGAGGTGCTCTGCGTCGGCGTGGCCGCCGCCGTCGATGCGGCCGTTGTGCTGCTCGAGCTGCTGCTGCCGCAACCTGCAAGCAGCGCGATCGCTGCGGTCGCAGCCGTCGCGAGGGTGAGGGGTCGTGTCACTGGTGCCTCCTGATTGGCTGGGGTCGCATCGCTGCGCTCTCCCTCCTCAGACGACCGGCTGCGCAGAACCTTCCCGTCCTACGCGCCCTGGCCACTCGGGCGCACGAGCACCTCGTTGATGCTGACGTTCGCCGGCTGGCCGATCGCGTAGAGAATCGCACCGGCGATGTCCTCGGAGCGCAGCGGAGTGACTCCGGCAAAGCGCTTGGCCATCTGCTCGAGCACCTCCGGGCGGTTGTGGCCGGCGAGCTCGGTGCCGACGGCGCCAGGCTCGATCAACGTCACGCGCACACCGAGCGCCACGCCCTCCTGGCGCAGCGACTCCGAGAAGGCACCGACGCCGAACTTGGTCAGGTTGTAGACGCCTGAGCCCTGCCGGGCGACGCGCCCGGCCACCGAGCTGACGTTGACGACGTGGCCCGAACCCTGGCCGGCCATCAGCGGCAGCGCCGCGTGCGCGCAGTAGAGGACGCCGAACACGTTTGCGTGGATCATGCGCCGCCACTCCTCGGTCGGCGCCCCGGCGATCGGCCCGAGCAGCATCACCCCGGCGTTGTTCACGAGCACGTCCAGGCGACCTAGCTCGGAGTGTGCGCGCTCCACGAACGCGCGCGCCTGCTGCTCCTCGCCGACATCCGTCTGCACCGCGATCGCGCGCCCTCCCGCGTCCACGATGCGCTTGGCTAGCGCGTCGATGCGATCCGTGCGGCGGGCCGCCAGTGCGACTGCCGCACCCGCCTGCGCACAGGCGAGGGCGGTCGCCTCGCCGATCCCCGATGAGGCTCCGGTCACGGCAACTACCTGGTTCGAGAGGTCTATGGTCATTCGCCGAGCTTAGCCTTCGTCGCTCAGCCGGACGAGCGAGGTGTCCGATAGACCGCTCAGGCCCCCACTTCGAGGGCGGATCGGGAGTCGCAGAGCGCCTTTTGCGCTGCCGGCGGGTTTCGGATCCAGGCGCACAGCCCAAGCCGCATAGTTTCCGCCCTCGCGGGGCAGGTAGCCCAGTGGGGAACGTCGAAGCAGGGCGTGCGGAGGGGTTGTCGAACAATATAATTGACAACGCAACTATCACGACGTATAATTCCGACTCCAAGCATCGGATTAGAAGGTTCATATGTCGAATTCCCCAGTAAAATCAGCCCCAACGATTGATCCCGCCACCCGCGTACCAAGCGTGGAGACGGAGTCTGAGGCCGTCGTCGACGGCACGGTCACGGTCGCCCCAGGGCGCCTGGACAGCCCGATCGAGCGTCTGGACCTCAGCACGCCTGACACATTCATCCCCGAGGCAGTCGACCAGCTGCTTGCGCACTCGCGCCGCTACCCCCTGCTGACCCCTGAACAGGAGATCGACCTGGCTCAGAGGATCGAGCGCGGCGACCTGCACGCTAAGGAACTGCTCGTCAACTCCAATCTGCGCCTGGTCGCCTCCAACGCCCGGCGCTACCAGAACCAGGGATTGCCGCTCGGCGACCTCGTCCAGGAGGGCATGCTCGGCCTGATTCGCGCCAGCGAGAAGTTCGACTGGCGCAAGGGCTTCCGCTTCTCGACCTACGCGACCCTGTGGATCCGCCAGGCGATCCAGCGCGGCCTTGAGAACTCGGGCCGCACGATTCGCCTGCCCGTCCATGTCGCGCAGCGCTCGCGCAAGGTCGGCCGGGTCGAGCGCGAGCTGTCGGTGCGCCTCGGACGCGAGCCTACGATCGAGGAGCTCTCCCAAGAGACCGGACTGCCGATCGAGCAGGTCGAGGAGGTGCGCCACCAGCGCGCCGCGCTCGTCAGCCTCGACCAGCAGATCGGCGAAGACGGCGACACGGCGCTCGGCGACCTGTTGCCCTCAGATGCCGAGGCCCCCGAGGAGACCGCCTGGGACAACGAGCGCGAGCGCATCGTGCATCGCGCGATCGAGTCGCTGCCGGACACCGAGAGGACCGTGCTGACATTGCGCTTCGGCACCGGCCGCGAGGAGCCACAGACGCTCACGGCGATCGGCAAACGGCTCGGCTTCTCCGCCGAGCGCGCCTCTCAGCTCGAGCAGCGCGCCCTGAAGAAGCTTGCAGAGTCGCCCGAGCTCGCGGCGTTGTGCGAGGCCGCCTAAGAGTCACCCCGGCGCTGGGGCCCTGTCCGCGAGGCAGGGTCCCAGCGCCGCTTTTTTGTCTGACCCGTGGCGGGGCTGAGGCGACGCGGCGAGCGCACGCGTGTACGGCGGCGCGCCGGGATCGCGCCGCATCTCCTGCGGGCCGGTCGCGGGCTCGAGCTTCATCGCCGGAGCCGCGGGAGCGCAACCCGGCTTGCCCGTCGTCTCATCGCTGCGCGACGCCCCGTGCGGTCAGGATCCTCGGAGGCAGGCACTACTGCCCGACGCCGTTCCTGGCGCACAACCGCTGCCGGCTGTCACGTCCGCTGCGCTTCGCCGAGGACGACCGCGATCATCTCCCCTCCCGGCCTCATGCGGTTGCAGACCGGGGGTTTTCGTACAGGTTCTTGGACGTGTGCAGAGCGGAGCCCAGTTCGCGAGCTACGCGGCTCTGCTCGGGCGTGTTGCGGACCTCGATGTCGACGCTCGCCGCAGCCGCCGCGATCAGGGTCGCGCCCAGCCCCCACGTCGTCAGCACGCACGCGAGCACCGTTGTGCAGCGCCGGGCACCCTCAGATCCCCGACACGTCCAGCCCTGTCCCCTGCAGCAGCTGATTCGCCTGCGAGTTGAGCGTCGTGAACTCCCCCGTCACCATCAGCACCCCGAGCACGATCATGACCGCCCCGCCGACGGCGATAATCACCGGGAAGTGGCGCTTGACGACGGCGAGCGCGTCGGTCATGCGCTCGAACGCGAGTGCGATCAGCAGGAACGGGATCGCGAGCCCGGCCGAGTAGAAGGCGAGCAGCAGCGCGCCGTGCGCGGCCGAGTGCGAGACCGCCGCCTGCGTGAGGATCGCGCCCAGCGTGATGCTGGTGCAGGGTGTCCAGGCGATTGCGAAGGCGGCGCCTGCCACCAGCGGCCCGCCGCGCCCGGCCATGCGCAGCAGCGACTCGGAGTGCCAC
The DNA here is from genome assembly GCA_038240205.1 of Solirubrobacterales bacterium. Lineage (GTDB taxonomy): Bacteria > Actinomycetota > Thermoleophilia > Solirubrobacterales > Solirubrobacteraceae > Palsa-744. Next base: position 40,216 of record JBBSDZ010000012.1, read on the forward strand.
TCGCGGTTGAGCAGCCGCACGAACGGGCTGGCGAGGAAGAGCAGGCCGAGCAGGATGACGACGATGCCGCCGATACGCTCGAGCAGCTGTTTGTGGTCGTTGAGCGTCGATCCGATCACCGTCGCGCTCATCCCGAGCAGAATGAAGATGAGCGAGAAGCTGGCGATGAACAGCAGGCTCGGGACGAGCACGCGCCGGGCACCGACGCCGTCCTTGAGGTCGGCCGGAGTGACGCCGATCACGGTCGAGAGGTAGCCGGGGACGAGCGGCAGCACGCAAGGCGAGAGAAACGACACGAGTCCGGCTGCGAGCGCCAGCGGGATGCCGACGCCGGTGGCGGTGTCGGAGCTAGAGGCGAGGATCAAAGCGACGTGGGTCATGGCTTGGGCCCGGGAGGGGACTCACCGAAGGATGGCGCATCGCGGCACGAAGCTCGGCCACTTCGCGTTCCAGGCGCTCCACGCACTCGCGCAGCTCGGCCAGCGCCGTCTCCTGCGGCGCGTCCGTGGGCATCGCGGCCGGCGCTCGCGAGTCGCCTTCGCCTCGCTCTCGAGCGGCGCCCTCCTCCTCCTCCGGCTCGCCCAGCAGTTGCGTGTAGCGCTCCTCCTTCTGTCCGGGGCGACGCCGCAGGCCGGCCGCCAGCTCCCGCTCGATCAGCCGCTGAAGCGTCGCGCTCGTGGCATTCAGGTCGGCGAACGCGTGCATCCGCTCGGCCCGCTGCTTGAGCTCTCCCGGCGTCTGCGGACCACGCAGCATCAGCACGCACGTGATCGCTCGCTCGCCCGCGTCCATCGGCAGCGCCTCGTCGAGCAGGTGGCGGTACTTCGGCGCGCGACTGCCGGCGCCGCTGGCCATGCGCGTGTACCCGCGGCGCTCGAGGCGGTGCAGCGCGTCGCGGATGCTCGCGTCGTCGTAGTCGACGATCGGATCGCGATTGGTCGACTGGTTGCAAGCCAGCCGCAGCGCGTTCAGCGACAGCGGGTACGCATCTGGCGTCGTGCGCTGCTTTTCCAGCAGGCAGCCGAGCACGCGTAGCTCGGGCGCAGAGAGGTTCATCGGTCGACCAGACCCCGGATTCTCGCGGTCGCGGAGAGCAAGCCTCGATGCTAACCGCTACGAGCCGGCCCACTCATTTCCTGGCCGACTGGCCAATATGTATGTATCCTCAGTAGCGCAGCAATAGGGACTCCCTTCCCTTTGCGGAGAGCCCGCCCACGGCGGGCTCTCCGCCTCTTTACGGCGCCCGCCCGCGGCACCGGTCCCAGCCTGGCGGCGGGATTCCCCCGCTAGAGTCAACGCGTGAGCAGCCAGCCTTTCGGACAGGGGCGCAGCACTTCCGGCCGCCATGCTTCGGCGCCTGAGCTCCGCCCCGAGGACATCCCCTCCACGCCGGTCTCGCTGCGACGCGTCAGCCGCCTGTTCGGTCCGTACCGCCGGCGCCTAGGTGGCCTGCTGGCGCTGATCTTCCTCGCGGCCGGGCTCGGCGTGGTAAACCCGTTCCTGTTGCGCGGCATCCTCGACACCGCCTACCCGCAGCGCGACACGACGCTCTTGAGTCTGCTCGTCGGCGGCATGATCGTGCTGTCGGTGATCACAAGCGCGATCGGCGTCGCGCAGACTTGGATCTCAAACCAGGTCGGCCAGCGCGTGATGCACGACCTGCGAGCGGCCGTCTACGCGCACCTGCAGCGGATGTCGCTCGCTTTCTTCACGCACACGCGCACGGGCGAGGTGCAATCGCGCATCGCCAACGACATCGGCGGAATCGACAGCGTCGTGACCTCGACGGCGACGTCGATCGTCCAGAACGTCACCACGGTCGTCGCCGTGGTCGTGGCGATGTTCCTACTCGACTGGCGCCTGGCGGCCTTTTCGCTGGTGCTGCTGCCGTTCTTCGTGTGGCTGACCCGCCGCGTCGGCGAGCAGCGCCGACGCATCCAGTCGGTGCGCCAGAGCCGACTCGCTGACATGTCGACGCTGGTTGAGGAGTCGCTGTCGGTCTCGGGCATCCTGCTCGGCAAGACGATGGGCCGCTCTCCCGAGCTGGTCGGGCGCTTCAGCGGCGAGTCGAGCGAGCTCGCCGACCTCGAGGTGCGCGCGCGCATGACCGGGCGCTGGCGGATGGCATCGGTGCAACTGAGCTTCGCGATCATGCCTGCGCTGGTCTACTGGTTCGCCGGCGAGAACATCGCTGCCGGTGGTCATACGATCTCGATCGGCACGGTCGTCGCGTTCACGACGCTGCAGACGCGCTTGCTGTTCCCGATCCAGTCGCTGCTTTCGGTGGGCCTGGAAGTGCAGACCTCGCTCGCGCTGTTCGGCCGTATCTTCGAGTACCTCGACCTACCGGTGGACATCGTCGAGCGCCCCGGCGCGCGGGCGCTGGCGGACGTGCGCGGGGACGTGCGCCTGGAGGACGTCTGGTTCCGCTACGCCGCCGACGCTCCGTGGACGCTGCGCGAGATCGCCGCCGAGGTGCCCGCCGGCACGCGCACGGCGCTCGTCGGGGAGACCGGCTCGGGCAAGACCACGCTCGCGTACCTCGTCGCGCGCCTGTACGAGGCCGAACGCGGCTGCGTGAGCATCGACGGCGTCGACATTCGCGACGTCACGCTCGCCTCGCTGGCGAGCACGGTAGGCCTGGTGTCGCAGGAGACCTACCTGTTTCACGCCTCGATCCGCGAGAACCTCCGCTTCGCCTGCCCGGAGGCGAGCGACGCGGAGATAGAAGACGCCGCACGCGCGGCACAGATCCACGATCTGATCGCATCGCTGCCCGACGGCTACGACACCCCTGTCGGCGAGCGCGGCTACCGCTTCTCAGGCGGCGAGAAGCAGCGCATGGCGATCGCGCGCACGGTGCTGCGGAATCCGCCGGTGCTGATCCTCGACGAGGCCACCTCGGCGCTCGACACCGAGACCGAGCGGGCCGTACAGCAGGCTCTCGACGAGCTCTCGCGCGGGCGCACGACGATCGCGATCGCGCATCGCCTCTCTACGATCCGCGACGCCGACCAGATCCTCGTGCTCGACGAGGGCCGCATCGTCGAGCGCGGCACGCACGAGGAGCTGCTGGAGCTGGGCGGGCGCTACTCCGAGCTGCTGAGCGTCGCGGGCGAGAGCGCCGGCGCCACGGCCGCTCGCGAGCCGCAGCCGAGCGCCTCGCCGGCCGCGCTCGCCTGAGCCACCGCTTCGCTCAGGCGTGGGTGCGCCGCACCAGCTCGGCGATCACGCGCGATAGCTGCCCGCCCTGCCAGGCGATCGGCGAGCGAGCCGGCGGCCCCGCGTCCTCGACCACGAGCCGCGCCGCGGCGATCGCCTCGGCATAGCGCTCGGCGACGGCGAGCGGATGGCCGGGGTCGGCCTCGTCGCGGCTGGCGACGACGACGGTCGCGACGTCGATCGCCTCGAGCTCGGAGAGCCGCTCGAACGGGCGCGAGCGCGGCACGGCTTCCAGCGCGTCGGCGACGGCGAGCGGGTGCTTGTGCGCGCCGAGGCGCTGGCGCAGAACCTTCTCGACGGTCTCGCGCCACGCAGGCGGCACCGCGTCGAGCTCATACGCGCGCACGAATCCCTCCACGCCGCCCTCGCGCAGCCCGCGCGCCAGCGCATCCCAGCGCGCGAGCGAGCGCTCGTCGCGTTGCTGTTCGGGATCGAAGGACGGGGTGATCAGGACCAGACCGGCAACGCGCGCAGGACGCCTCAACGCCAGGCGCAGCGCCGTGTGCGCGCCCATCGAGGCGCCGGCGAGCACGGCGCGCGCGATGCCGAGCGCGTCGAGCACGGCCTCGAGGTCTTCCGCGAGCGGCTCATAGCCATAGTCGCCGGCAGCCGCAGCGGGAGCCGAGGCGCCGTGGCCGCGGGCGTCGTAGGCGACCACGCGGTGGGAGGAGCGCTCGAGCGCGCGAGAGCCCATGACGACGTATCGGCGCGTGGCGGTGAGACCGTGCAGCAGCAGCACCGCCGGCCCCTCCCCCGTCTGCTCGCCCGCAAGCGCGACGCCGCCGGCGTCGATCCGAAACGGAGCAGAGTCGGCGGCCACGCCTACAGCGAGCCGCGCGTCGCCTACGCCGGGACCGCGGCGTGCGCGCGCAGGAGCTCGGCCGTGCGCTCGGGGAGCTCCCAGAAGAACATGTGCCCGACGCCGTCGAAGAGCTCCAGCTGAGCGCCGGGGATCAGCGAGGCGATCAGGCGCCCGTTCTGGACCGGGATCATCTGATCCTCGGTGCCGTGCAGGACGAGCGTCGGCATCGACAGCTCACCCAGGCGCGCATGCGTGTCGTGCGCCATGCACGCCTGCGCCTGCTGCATCACCACCGGCACCGCCACGGCACGCTTCTGTGCGACTTCGAGGAAGCGGGCGTAGACCTCCTCGTCGGCAGCGACCTTCACCGAGACGTTCGCCTCGAAGCCGACCCGCAGCGCCAGCTCGCGGTCGCCGGACATCATCGCGCCGGCGAGCCGCTGCATCACCTCCTGCGAGGCCAGCGAGCTGCCCTCGCCACCGCAATAGGTACAGCCGAGGGTGAGCGTGCGCAAGCGCTCGGGATGGCGCAACGCGAGCTCCTGCGCGACCATCCCGCCCATCGAGATGCCGAGCACGTGTGCGGAGTCGATGCCCAGCGCGGCGAGCAGGCCGGCGGCGTCGTCGGCCATCTCCTGCGTGTTGACCGGCCCCTGCAGCGGCGTGCTCGCACCGACGCCGCGATGGTCGTAGGCGATCACGTCGAAGTCGCGCCGCAGCAGCTCGAGCAGCGGCTCGCCCCAGTGCAGAGCGGTGCCGCTCATGCCCATGACCAGCAGAAGCGGCGGTCCGTCGGGGTTGCCGCTGCGTTCGTAGTCGAGCTGGTTCTCGCCGACGTCGATGACCGTCATCGCCCGGATCCTACCGGCCGGGTCTACACGGGCAGTGAGAGCTGCTGCTTGCGACGCCGCGCCGCCGCCGCGGCGTCGCCGTCCGCGCCCGCCGAGCCCTCGGCGCCATCACCCTCCTCCTCCGGCGATGCGGCCGCGAGCCCCGCGACGCGCACCCCGAGCAGTCGCACCGGCCGCGCGGGTGCGTACTCGCGCAACAGGCGCAGTGCTACGTCCGTGACCGTGTGAACGTCGTTCGTCGCTGCCGGCAGCGAGTGCGCGCGCGTCACCGTCGTCCAGTCGTCGAGGCGGACCTTGATGCCGATCGTGCGCCCGCTGCGCCCCTTCGCGACGAGGCTCTCGCACAGCGCCATCGACATCGCCACGAGCGCGTCGCGAAGCTGGTCGGGCTCGCTCAGATCGCGATCGAAGGTGCGCTCGCGCGATTCGGAGACGACCTTGCGCGCGGTCCCGACCTCGCCGTCGTGCTCGAAGCGCCCGCGGCGGCCGAGCTCGCGCCCGAGGTTCGGACCGAAGCGCTCGACGAGCAGCTCCTCGGGCGCCGCGCCGAGCGCCGCGAGCGTGCTCAGGCCGAGCTCGTGCAGGCGCGCGGCCGTCTTGGGGCCGATGCCCGGCACGAGCGCGGGCGGCGAGCCGGCGAAGCGCGCGCACGCCTGCTCGCGGCTGAGCACGACGAAGCCGGCCGGCTTCTCGGCGTCGGAGGCGACCTTGGCGACGAGCTTGTTGGAGCCGATGCCGACCGAGCACGTCAGCTGCGTCGCGAGCTTGATCTCCTGCACGAGCCGGCGCATCGCCGCGCGCGGCGAGTGCAGGCCGGCGAGGTCGAGGTAGCACTCGTCGAGGCCGACGACATCGACGAGCTCGACGTGCGAGCGCACGAGCTCCATCATCTGCCGCGAGACCTCGCGGTAGATGGGGAAGTCCGGCGCCAGGAACACGGCGTCCGGGCACAGGCGGCGTGCGCGCGCTGCGGGCATCGCCGAGCCGACGCCGAAGCGGCGCGCCTCGTAGCTGGCGGTCGTGACCACCGCGCGCGGTCCGGTGCCGGAGACGACGACCGGCAGACCTCGCAGCTCAGGGCGGCGGCTCAGCTCGATCGAGACATAGAAGGCGTCGGCGTCCAGATGCGCGACGCACGGTCGAAGGCTTGCGGCGGACACAACGAGACGAATCTAGCGCCGCTCGCGGCGCGCCGGATGGAGGCGCGGCGGCAGCAGGCGCAGTGCGCTGCTGAGGGGACCAGGCGGAGGCGCGCTGTCAAGTCTCACCGCGATAGGCTCTGGCGAGAGCGATGGATCTGACCTTCAGCGACCAGGAGACGGCCTTCCGCGACGAGCTGCGCGGGTGGCTGGCGACCAACCGCCCGGACGCGGAGCCGAGCGAGGGCGGCGAGGACGCGCACTACGCGTGGCGGCGCAACTGGCAGCGCAAGCTGTATGACGCAGGCTGGGCTGCGCCGGCATGGCCGATGGAGTACGGCGGCCGTGGCGCGACGCTGACCGAGTCGGCGATCTACTTCGAAGAGCTCGGTCGCGCGCGCGTGCCGATGGCGGCGAACGTGCTCGGCCTGCTGCTCGGCGGCCCGACGCTGATGGTGTGGGGCACGGAGGAACAGAAGGAGCGCTACCTCTCACCGATCCTCTCGGGCGAGGAGATCTGGTGCCAGGGCTTCTCCGAGCCGGACGCCGGCTCGGACCTGGCGTCGCTGAAAACGCGCGCGGTCAAGGACGGCGACGACTGGGTCGTGACCGGCCAGAAGGTGTGGACGAGCGGCGCGCAGTACTCGAAGTGGTGCATGCTCGTCGCGCGCAGCGACGGCGAGGTCGCCAAGCACAAGGGCCTGACGTACTTCCTCCTGGACATGGAGCAGGACGCGGTGCAGGTGCGCCCGCTGCGCCAGATCACCGGCGAGGCGGAGTTCAACGAGCTGTTCATCGAGGAGGCGCGGATCCCTGACGCGAACGTCGTCGGGGGCGTGGGCAACGGCTGGAAGGTCGCGCTGACGACGCTGATGAACGAGCGCGCGGGCCTCGGCTTCGCGCTGCAGATCCGCTTGCGCCAGCTGCTCGACGACGTGATCGCGATCGCGGCCGAGCGCGGATTGCTCGAGGATCCGCTGTACGCGGACGCGCTGGCCGAGCTGCACGTGCGCTGCGAGTCGATCCGCCTGCTGGCGTGGAAGGGCCTGACGGACGTCGAGCGCTACGGACAGCCGGGCCCGGAGGGCTCGCTGGTGAAGTGGCTGTGGTCGGACACCAACCAGCGTCTGACGCAGCTGGCGGTTGACATCGTCGGTCCGGACGCGCTGACCTCGGGTGAGAGCTGGAGCTATGAGCTGCTGCGCGCACGTGGCAACACGATCGAGGGCGGCACCACTGAGGTGCTCAAGAACATCGTGGCTGAGCGCGTGCTCGGTCTCCCGCGCCTGAAGGTGGCGGTCTAGATGAATTTTGGTGGGCTGCGCCCCTGTCGGGGCTCCGCAGGATGGGTCGCGTAGTCGCATGGACTTCGGCCTGACCGACGACCAGCGCGAGATCCAGCGCACGGCGCGCGATCTGCTGGGCGAGCGCGCGAAGCCGGAGCGCGTGCGCGAGCACGCGGAGACGCGCACGACCGACGCGGCGCTGTGGAGGGAGCTGAGCGAGCTCGGCTGGCCGGGCATCGCCGTCGCGGAGGAGTACGGCGGGCAGGGTCTCGGGCAGATCGAGCTGTCGATCCTGTGTGAAGAGCTGGGGCGCTCGCTGGCGCCGGTGCCGTTCCTTCCAAGCGCGATGGCGGCGGCGGTGATCGAGCAGGCGGGCACGTCCGAGCAGCGCGAGCGCTGGCTTCCGGGCCTGGCCTCAGGGGAGCAGGTGGGCGCGCTCGGCTCTGCGCGCGACGGCGTGGCGGAGCTGGTGATCGGGGGCGCCGACGCACAGGTGCTCGTGCTCGTCGACGACGACGGCAGCGGCCGCGTGTTGGCGGCGGGCGAGACCGAGGTGAGCGCGCTGGAGTCGATCGACCCGACGCGCTCTGCCGCGCGCGTGAGCGCTTCCGACGGCGCGGGCGAAGCACTCGGCGACGTCTGCGCGGGCCTCGGCCGCGCGCTCGTGTCGGTCAGCTCGGAGCTGGTCGGCGTCTGCGACCGCGCGCTCGCGATGACCGTGGAGTACGTCAAGGAGCGCAAGCAGTTCGGCGTCCCGGTGGGCGCCTACCAGGCGGTCTCCCACCGCTGCGCGCAGATGCTGCTGGAAACCGAGAGGGCCCGCGCGACGGCGGCGTTCGCGGCGTGGACGGCGGACGCGGACCCTTCCGGCCTCGCTGAGGCTGCGGCGATGGCGAAGGCCTCGGCCTCGGATGCCGGACGCGAGGTGACGGCGAGCGCGATCCAGGCGCACGGCGGCATCGGCTTCACGTGGGAGGCAGACGTGCACTGGCTGTACAAGCGCGCGCAGCTCGACGCGGCCCTACTGGGCAGCGCCAAGCGCCACCGCGCCCAGCTCGCAGCGATCCTTGCCGACAAGCTCGCCGCCTCGGCCGCGGCGTAGGCCGGGCACGCCCGGAGCGAGCGGCGGAGAAGCGGCAGGTGTCCGAGCCCGAAACAACCTCTCCGGCGGCGGGCCTGCGACGGCACCGCGAGGCGATCGTGCGCGAGCACATGGAGTCGGAGAACGTGCACGACTTCGACACGACGATCGGCACCTTCGGGCACCCCCGCTACGAGCTGATCGCGACGGGCGAGACCTACGACGGCGAGACGGAGGTGCGAGCGTACTTCGCTGAGACGCGCACGGCCTTCCCGGACCAGCGCAACGAGCTGATCGCGCTGCACCACGCCGAGGACGCGGTGATCGCGGAGTTCTTCCTGCTCGGCACGCACCTGGGCCCGTTGCGGGCGCTGCCGCCGACGGGGCGCTCGTTTCGCTGTCGGATGACGGCGTTCTTCCTGTTCGAGGGCGAGCAGCTCGTGTGCGAGCGCGTCTACTTCGACCAGTCGACGATCCTCGCCCAGCTCGGGCTGGCGCGCGACCCGCGCTCGCTGCTTGGGCGCGTGGCGCTGGCGGCGAACCACCCGCTGACGATCGGGCGCGCGGTGCTCGGCGCGCGGCGAAAGGAGCGCGGATGAGCGAGGTCGTGCTCAAAAGCGTGAGCGACGGCGTGGCCGTGCTGACGCTGAACCGCCCGGAGCGGCTGAACGCATGGACGCAGGAGCTCGAGCGTGTCTACTTCGGGTTGCTCGGCGAGTGCGCGGACTCGGCGGAGGTCCGCGCGATCGTCGTCACGGGCGCTGGCCGCGGCTTCTGCGCGGGCGCGGACATGCAGGAGCTTCAAGGCCTCGGCGAGGACGGCGTCAGCTCCGATCAGGCTGGGCGCGAGCGCATCGCGCAGAGCTACCCGCTGACTGTGCCGAAGCCGATCATCGCCGCGATCAACGGGCCGTGCGCGGGCATCGGGCTCGTGCAGGCGCTGATGTGCGACCTGCGCTTCGTCGCCGAGGATGCCAAGCTGACGACGGCTTTCGCGCGCCGCGGGCTGGTCGCCGAGCACGGCATCTCGTGGATCCTGCCACGCCTGATCGGGCCGGCGCGGGCGCTCGACCTGCTGCTCTCCGGCCGCGTGATCCTCGGCCCGGAGGCGGCTGCGATGGGCTTGGTCAACCGCGTGCTCCCGCGCGAGGACGTGCTCGAGCAGGCGCTCGCTTACGCGCGCGAGCTCGCACAGCAGTGCTCGCCGGCCAGCATGGCGACGATGAAGCGCCAGGTCTACGCGGATCTCGACGGCGCACTGCCGGGGGCACTGCAGGAGGCTGACCGGCTGATGCTGCGCTCCTTCTCTGAGCCGGACTTCGGCGAGGGCGTCTCGAGCTTCCTCGAGCGCCGCGATCCCAGCTTCGCGCCGCTCAGCGTCTAGCTGTGTTGCCCACGGACTTAGCGAACGCGACTGATCGGTGGCCGATCGCCGAGCGAGGTGTGTGGCCTTCGTCGGTTGTAGTAGCGCAGAAATGATGCCAGCGCTCGGTTGCGTTGCGTTGAGGAGGACCA
>JBBSDZ010000013.1:0-49492 GCA_038240205.1 Solirubrobacterales bacterium
CCAAGGGTTGGGCTGTTCGCCCATTAAAGCGGTACGCGAGCTGGGTTCAGAACGTCGTGAGACAGTTCGGTCCCTATCTGCCGTGGGCGTTGGAGAATTGAGAGGATTTGTCCCTAGTACGAGAGGACCGGGATGAACGCACCTCTGGTGTATCTGTTGTCCTGCCAAGGGCATCGCAGGTTAGCTACGTGTGGATCGGATAACCGCTGAAAGCATCTAAGCGGGAAGCCGGCCTCAAGATGAGTTCTCCCATCCCCTAGAGGGAGTAAGACCCCTGGTAGACCACCAGGTTGATAGGCCGGATCTGGAAGGACGGCAACGTCTGTAGGAGACCGGTACTAATGGGTCGAGGGCTTGACGGATTTTTTGATACTCGTTGTGGCGCTGTGCAGTTTTGAAGGACCGGGAGGGCTGGTCTCTCATCTTTTTCCGGTGGCTTTAGCGAGGGGGAAACACCTCTTCCCATTCCGAACAGAGCAGTTAAGCCCCTCAGCGCCGATGGTACTTGGCCCGCAAGGGCCTGGGAGAGTAGGACGCCGCCGGTTTATTTCGACACACGGGCCGCCTTCAGGGCGGCCCGTCGTCGTTGCGGCTTCGGTGGGTAGGGGGTTTGGGTCGGCTGCGTCGCAGCACCCCGGGGCCGAAGCGCATAGCTGCCGCTCAAGCGGGGAGCTTCACGCTTCCGTCGGCCGAGAGCTCCCAGTGCGGGTTGTGTGCCACCTCCCACGGATGACCATCGGGGTCGAGGAACACGCCTGAGTAGCCGCCCCAGAAAGTCTCAGCGGGCTCACGCGACACGGTCGCGCCTGCGCTCGCCGCTTGCGCGACGACCTGATCGACCTGTGCCGGTGATGGGACGTTGTGCGCCAGCGTCACACCTCCGTAGCCATGGCCGACCGGCACGCCGCTGTCCTCCGCCAGGCGCTCGCGATCCCACAGGGAGAGCACCGCTCCGCCGATCTGAAAGAAGACGACGTCGTCGTCGGCACTGGCGCCACTGCGCCAGCCAATGGCTTCGTAGAAGGCGCGGGCGCGCTTGAGGTCGTCCGTGCCGAGCGTGATCACGGTTAGGCGTTGCTCCATGGGGTGAACCTCCTTCGATTCGCGGTCGGCCGGTTTGGAGTGCCGTTCTGCCGCATGGGATCCTCGCCTTTGCGGTTCAGCGATGCGATTTTGGCCGAACGGCGCCGGCGAGGGCGCGATCGGCGCTCGTACGCTTCGCCTGCCGCGTGACCGTCTTGACGGGGGAGAGGCACAAGGTCTTGACCGGCTCGATCTGCCCCGGCCTGCGGGTTGAGGAGCGCCGCCACCTCCGTGACTCGCGCAGCGGCATCCGGTGCGGATGTATTTGCGTCAGCTCGTCCTCGTCGACCTCCCAGTCGACGTCATAGTCGTCCTCGAGCATGAGGAACGAGCGGGTGAGACGCAAGGCGCCGAAAGAGCGCTGCGCGAGCTTGGAGGTTTTGGCTGATGGGAACATCTGTTCGTACAAGTTAGGGCCGCGTGCGGACGGTCCCGGCACGAACGTATGTACGTGTTGGCTGTTGGCCCGGAAACGCGCATTCTAGAGCGGTTCTCGCTGCAACACAGATTGCAGGACCGGCAGTTGAAGAAGGCTCGGGCCGCGGCTGATGTCCAGGCTGGGAGCGTAGGGGCGGGATGGGTGTCGAGCCGGTGGGCGCCGACTGGCAGGTGTGCGCTCCTGCGGCACGAACTTAGCCCCGTACATGGCTGTTACGCTTGCCAGGCGCGATCAGAAGGCCCCGCTCGGGGGTCGGCGGCGCCGCGCAAAGCCCATGGAGAAGTTCGTCATCGAAGGCGGCGTCCCGCTGTCCGGCACGATGGTTCCTGCCGGTAACAAGAACGGTGCGCTCCCGATCCTCGCTTCCGCGCTCCTCACCGAGGACGAGGTCGTCGTGCGCAACGTGCCGCGCATCCGCGACGTCGAGGCGATGCTCGACATCCTGCGTGCGATCGGCGTCGCCGTCAGCTGGCGCGGTCCGAACGAGGTCGTCCTTTGCGCAGCCTCCGCGCGTGAGATCGCCGTCGAGCCGGAGCTCGCCGGCGTCATCCGCGCGTCGTTTCTGCTTGCCGGCCCGCTGCTGGCCCGCTTCGGACGCGCCGTCATGGCGCCGCCCGGCGGCGACGTGATCGGGCGCCGGCGCCTGGACCCGCACCTCGATGCCTTCCGCATGATGGGTGCCGACGTCGACTGCAACGGCGGCATAACCATGAGCGCTCCCAAGGGGCTGCGCCCGACGGACGTGTTCATGGACGAGCCATCGGTGATGGCGACCGAGAACGCGCTGATGGCAGCCGCGCTGACGCCGGGCACGACGGTCATCGGCAATGCCGCCTCCGAGCCGCACGTGCAGGACCTCGCGCGCATGCTCGTGAAGATGGGCGCCGACATCCACGGGATTGGCTCGAACCTCGTCACGGTCAACGGGGCCGAGACCTTGCACGGCTGCGAGCACGACGTGGCGCCCGACCACATCGAGATCGGAAGCTTCATGGCGCTCGCCGGCGTTACCGGCGGTGAGCTGCGAATCAAGGACACCGTCCCCGGCGACCTGCGCATGATTCGCCTCGTGTTCGAGCGCATCGGGCTGCGCAGCGAGCTCGACGGCAACGACGTGCTTGTTCCCGGCGGTCAGAAGCTCGTCGCTCAAGCCGACGTCGGCGAGTACAAGAGCAAGATCCAAGACGGCCCGTGGCCGGCGTTTCCCGCTGACCTCACGTCGATCGCAGTGGCCCTCGCGACGCAGGCCGAGGGCTCGATTCTCGTGCACGAGTGGATGTTCGAGAACCGCTTGATCTTCACCGACAAGCTGATCCTGATGGGCGCCGACATCGTCATGTGCGACCCGCACCGCGCGATCGTCACCGGCCCACGACGTCTGCGCGGCGAGCGCGTCGAGTCGCCCGACATTCGCGCCGGCATGGCGATGCTGCTCGCCGCGCTGTGCGCCGACGGCCGCAGCGAGATCGGCAACATCCGCCAGATCGACCGCGGCTACGAGCGCATCGACGAGCGCCTGCGCGAGCTCGGCGCTCGCATCGAGCGCGTCGCGACCGAGCCCGTCCACGCGTAGCGTCCCAACCAACTGCGTAATCTCGGGGCGGAATGATCCACCCAATCCCCAGCGGCACTCGCGACGTGCTCCCACAGGAGACCGGCGAGGTGCGCGCGATCACCGACACGCTTCGCGCCGCCTTCGACCGCCACCGCTACGGCGAGATCTACACGCCTGCGCTCGAGTACGAGTCGGTGCTCGCGCGCGCGGACATGGCCGAAGCACAGCCGGCGTACCGCGTCTTCGACGAGTCCGGCGCGGTGCTTGCGCTGCGCTCGGACATGACCGTGCCGATCGCGCGCGTCGTCGCCACGCGCTACGCGGCGAGTGAGCCGCCGCTGCGCTTCTGCTACTTCGCGCACTGCTATCGCGGCGTGCGCCCGCAGCGCGGACAGCTGCGCGAGCTGCTGCAGGCGGGCATCGAGCTGATCGGCTCGCCGGCGCCTGAGGGCACGGCTGAGGCGCTGACGGTGCTGTGCCACTCGCTCGACGCGGTCGGCCTGAAGGACTATCGCGTGGGCATGGGCGACGCTTCGCTGTTCCCGGCGCTGATGAGCAGCCTGCAGGTCCGCGAGCCGGTGCGAGATGGCCTGCTGCAGGCGCTCGTGCGGCGTGACTTCGTCGAGCTCGGTCAGCGCCTGCACGACGCCGGGCTGGACGGGGAGGCGGCGGAGCTGCTGCTCGACGTGCCCCAGCGCCGCGGCGGCGCCGAGCTGCTGACAGATGCGCCCGCGCCGGCGGTCGAGGCCGTTACGGGGATGCGCCGCGTCTATGAGCTGCTCGAGGCGGGGGTCGCCGAGCGCGTGATCTTCGATCTCGGCCTGGTCCGCAACATCGGCTACTACACGGGCGCGGTGTTCGAGGTGTATGACCCGGCGCTCGGCGCTCCGATCGGCGGCGGCGGGCGCTACGACGAGCTGCTCGGTCGCTTCGGTCGCTCGCTGCCGGCTGTCGGCTTCGCACTCGACGTCGACCAGCTGCACCAGGCGCTCGCCGGGGAGGAACGCGGGACGGGGCTGCTGCTGGCGGGGTCCGCCGAGAGCGCCGGCGAAGCGCGGACATGAGCCCGACTCACGGCCTCACGATCGCCGTCCCGCGCGGCGCCCTGTTCAAGGGCACGGTAGACCTGCTCACGGCGCTCGGTCTCGACACGGAGGAGCTCCGGGCGAACGACCGCAAGCTGCTGTTCGAGGACATCGGCGTGATCACGATGCGCCCATCTGACGTCCCCACGTACGTCGAGGCGGGGGCCGCAGACCTCGGCGTGACCGGCAAGGACGTGCTGCTCGAGCAGCTCGCCTACGCGCCGAACGAACACGGCCGCGACGTCTACGAGCTGATGGACCTCGGCTTCGGGCGCTGCACGATGGTGCTCGCGAGCAAGGCCGGCCCGGATCCGGCCGTCGAGTCGCTGCGGCGCCTTGGCGTAATGCGCGTCGCGACCAAGTACCCGCGTATCGCCGAACGGCACCTGGAGGAGACCGGCCGCCAAGGCGAGATCGTCGAGGTCAAGGGCTCAGTCGAGCTGGCGCCGCTGACGGGGATGGTCGACGCGATCGTCGATCTCACGGCGACCGGCACGACGCTGCGCGAGAACAACCTCATCGTGCGCGAGGAGATCCTCCTCTGCACGGCGCGATTGATCGCCAACCCGGTGGCCCACAAGCTCAAGGCGGCACAGATGGACGCGCTGCTGCAGCAGTTGCGCGCGATACCTGCCGCAAATGCCGGCTGACATGCGACTGGAGCGCATCGGCGTCGGCGAGCTGGAGCCGCTCGGCGGCCCGGCCGGGGTGGCCGCGCACCTGCGCACGCTGATCCCGGACGGCGCGTCGGTTGAGCGGGCGGTCAGCGAGATCGTGCAGCGCGTGCGTGCCGAGGGGGATGCGGCCGTGCTCGACTACACGCGCCGCTTGGACACGAACGGCGCCGAGCCGCGGGAGCTGGTGGTCACCGCGGATGAGCTCGACGCGGCGATCAAGCGAATGCCACTGGAGCTGGTCGCCGGGCTGCAGGTGACGATCGCGAACGTCGCGCAGGTCGCTGACGCGGGAGTCTCCGAGGGCACGGCCGTCGAGTTGCCGCAGGGCCACCGCGTCTCGCTGCGCGAAGTGCCGGTCGCTGCCGCCGCGGTTTACGTTCCGGGTGGCCGCGCGCCTTACCCGAGCACCGTCGCGATGGGCGTCGTCACGGCGCGCGCGGCGGGCGTGCTCGAGGTCGTGGTCTGCGCCCCGCCGAACGCAGACGGCCAGATCGACGACGCGATCCTGGGCGCGTGCAGGCTGTGCGGTGTCGAGCGTGTCTACCGCATGGGCGGCGCGCAGGCGATCGCCGCGCTCGCACATGGCACCGAGACGGTCGCGCGCGTGGACGTGATCGTGGGGCCGGGCAACCTGTACGTGCAGGAGGCCAAGCGCCAGCTCTCGGCGAGCGTCGGCATCGACGGCTTCGCCGGCCCGAGCGACCTGCTCGTGGCGCTTGGTGCGGAGGTCGGCGAGCGCGAGGTGGGGCTGGCTGCGCTCGACATGCTGGCGCAGGCCGAGCACGGCGAGGGCAGCCTCGTCGTCGCCGTCTGTTGCGGGCCGGGCGTCGGCGAAGCGCTCGCGCGCGAGCTGGAGCGACTGCACGCCGAGCGGCCGGCCGAGGGCGGCACGTTCGCGCTCGTGGACGCCTTCGACGCGCGCGGGGCAGTCCAGATCGGCAATGCCTTCGCCCCGGAGCACCTGCAGCTGATCGGCGCCGATGTGGAGGCGCTGGCCGCGAAAGTCAGCTCCGCGGGCTGCCTGTTCGTGGGCGCCGGCAGCGCGACCGCCTTCGGTGACTACGTGGCGGGCTCGAACCACATCCTGCCGACGGCCGGCGCCGCCCGCTTCGCCTCGACTCTGTCGGCGCGGCACTTCCGCCGGCGCATGGCCGAGGTGCGGATCGGCGCTGAGGCTGCGCGGAAGCTGTCGAGCGCAGGGGTGCCGATCGCACGCGCTGAGGGCTTCGAGTGGCACGCGCGCTCGATGGAGGCCCGCATGGGCGACAATTAGCCGATGCCCGCATCGCAAACACCCAGGAGCGCAGAGATCGAGCGCCGCACGGGCGAGACCGACGTGCGCCTGTCGCTCGCGCTAGAAGGCTCGGGCGCCGGTGAGCGCGAGACGGGCGTGGGGTTTCTCGACCACATGCTCGACCTGCTCGCGCGTCACGGGCGTATCGACCTCGAGGTCGAGGTCAGCGGCGACCTGGAGACGGGCGCGCACCACACCGCCGAGGACACGGCGATCGTGCTCGGGCAGGCACTCGATGAGGCGCTCGGGCAGCGCACGGGCATCGTCCGCTACGGCTCGGCGACGGTGCCGATGGACGAGGCGCGCGCGAGCTGCGCGATCGACATCTCCGGCCGCCCATTTACGAGCTTCGAGGCGGAGCTGCCGCCGGGCTCGACGGGCGGCTTCGAGCACGAGCTGACCGAGGAGTTCTTCCGCGCACTCGCGAACGCTGCCAAGCTGACGCTGCACCTGCGCGTGGAAGCGGGCAGCAACGCCCACCACATGATCGAGGCGGCGTTCAAGGCGTTCGCCCGCGCGCTGCGTCAGGCGGTGGCGATCGACCCGACGGAGACGGGCGTGCCGAGCACCAAGGGCACGCTCACCGCATGACGGCGCTCGTCGAGGAGCCCGTGCAGATCGCGGTGGTCGATTATGGCATGGGCAATCGCCGCTCGGTCGAGAAGGCGCTTGCGCACGTCGGCGCGCGCGCGAGCGTGAGCGGCGACCCTGAGCGCCTGCGCGAAGCCGCCGGCCTGGTCGTGCCGGGCGTCGGCGCGTTCCCGCGCGCGATGGAGAGCCTGCACGCGCTCGGCCTGGACGAGCTGCTCAGAGAGCGCATCGCCGCTGGAACGCCGGTGCTCGGCATCTGCCTCGGCCTGCAGCTCGCGTTCGACTACTCCAGCGAGCAGCGTGGCGCCGAGGGCCTCGGCATCGTCGCCGGGGAAGTGCGCCGGCTGCCCGCCGAAGGACTGAAGCTGCCGCACATCGGCTGGAACGAGGTGCACTTCGCAAAGCCCGCGTCGCCGCTCCTCGCGGGCCTCCCGACGGAGTGCGCCTTCTACCACGTGCACTCATTCGCCGCCGCTCCGGTGCACGAGCAGGACGTACTCGGCACAGCCACCTACGGGGCGCCATTCGTGACGGCCGTCGAGAAGGGTGCCTTCTACGGCGTGCAGTTTCACGCGGAGAAGTCCTCCGCGGCGGGCCTGCGGCTGTTGGACAACTTCGCGCGCATCTGCATCGATGCGCTGCAGCCGAGTCAGGCGGGCGGGGAAGCCCGCCTGTGAACCTCTACCCGGCGATCGACATCCTCGGCGGCAACGCCGTGCGGCTCGTCAAGGGCGACTTCGAGGCCAAGCAGGTCTACGACCAGGACCCGCTGTCGGCCGCGCGCGCGTTCGCGCAAGCGGGCGCGCGACATCTGCACGTGGTCGACCTCGACGGCGCCAAAGACGGCGAGCCGGTCAACCTCCAGCACCTGCGCACGATCGCCGGCGAGCTGGGGCTGCCGGTCCAGTACGGCGGCGGGCTGCGCAGCGCGGAGGCGATCGACGCGGCGCTCGCAGCCGGCGCTGCCCGCGTGATCGTCGGCACGGCCGCGTTCACGGACCCGGAGCTGCTGAGCGCAGCGCTGCAGGCTCATGGCCCGGAGCGCGTGCTCGTGTCTGTCGACGTGCGCGGTGGGTTCGTCGCGACGCATGGTTGGCTGGAGAGCACCGAGCTGCGCGCGAGCGGTGCGTTCGAGGCGCTGCGGGAGCTCGGCGTGCGCCATTTCGTGTTCACGAACATCGACCACGACGGCATGCTCGACGGACCCAACCGGGAGGAGGCGGTCGCGGCGGCGGCAGCGGCAGGCGAGGGCAGCGTGATCCTCTCGGGCGGCATCGGCGAGATCGAGCACCTGCGCGGGCTTGCAGAGCTGCGCCGCGAGCAAAACCTGGAGCGCCTGGAGGGCGTGATCGTCGGCAAGGCGCTTTACGAGCGGCGCTTCACGGTCACCGAGGCACTCGCGGCACTCGACGGCTGAGCACCCCGCCGTCTCGGCACCGGCGCACCCGCGCGCTCCTCGTCTCCCCGCCGCTCGCTACGGTGTCCAAATGCACTTCAAGCGCGTGATTCCATGCTTGGACGTGGACGCTGGGCGCGTCGTCAAGGGCGTCGAATTCCTTGACATCCGCGACGCAGGCGACCCGGTCGAGCTTGCTGCTCACTACGACCGCGAGGGTGCTGATGAGCTGGTGTTCCTGGACATCACGGCGACGCACGAGAAGCGCGACACGATCGCGAAGCTTGCGCGTGCGACGGCCGATGACGTGTTCGTGCCGTTCACGATCGGCGGCGGCATCCGCTCGATCGAGGACGCCCAAGCGGTGCTCGACTCCGGCGCGGACAAGGTCTCGGTCAACTCGGCGGCGCTGCAGCGCCCGGAGCTGATCGACGAGCTGGCAGAGGTGTTCGGCGCGCAGTGCGTGGTGCTCGCGATCGACGCAAAAGCAGACCCGTTCGCCGGCGGCGGGCTCGACGACCCCTCGCGGTGGGAGGCGTACCTCGCGGGCGGGCGCACGCCTACCGGCCGCGCCGTGGTCGAGTGGGCGCGCGAGGCGGTCGAGCGAGGGGCCGGGGAGATTCTGTTGACGAGCATGGATCGCGACGGCACGAACGACGGTTACGACCTGCCCTTGACGGCGGCCGTGAGCGAGGCGGTGAGCGTGCCGGTGATCGCCTCGGGCGGCGCCGGCGAGCTGGAGCACCTTGCGGAGGCGTTGCGCGCGGGCGCCGACGCGGCGCTGTGCGCGTCGATCTTCCACTACGGCCGCCACACGATCTCAGAGGCCAAGCAGCACCTGGCGGCGTCCGGCATCCCGGTGCGGATCGGCTGAGGCCGGCGGAGCAGTGCGACGATGCCGACGGTGGACGAGAAGCAGATCGACGGGCGGGCGCTGATCGAGCAGGTGCGCGAGCTACCCGGGGGAGATGAGCTGTTTCAGCTCGTCGCGGCGCGAGAAGACGCCGAGCTCGTCGGCGGCGCCGTGCGAGACCTGCTGCTCGGCGCCTCGCCACGCGAGCTCGACATCGTCGTCGATGGTGACGCTGAGGTGCTCGCGGAGAAGTTGATCGAAATGATCGATGAAGGCCGCTTCGCGGCGGCAGGGTTCGCGGGTGGCGCTGTCGAGGCCCATGAGCGCTTCGGCACGGCGTCCGTCTCCTGGCCGGGCGGGCGCGTCGACGTGGCCACGCGCCGAGCCGAGTCATATGCGGCGCCCGGCGCCCTGCCGGACGTGCGCGCGGGAACGGCGGAGGAGGATCTGCACCGGCGCGACTTCACGGTCAATGCGATCGCGCTCGCGCTCGGCGGTGCGCGCCGCGGCGAGCTGCGCTCCGTTCCGGGGGCGCTGGAGGACCTGGCGGAGCGGCGCCTGCGCGTGCTGCACGAGCAGAGCTTCCGCGACGATCCGACGCGCCTGCTGCGCCTCGCGCGCTACGCGTCACGACTGGGCTTCCTCGCGGAGGAGGAGACCGCGCGCCTCGCGCGCGAAGCGGTCGCCGCGGGTGCGCTGCAGACGGTCTCCCGCGCGCGCTTCGGAGCGGAGCTACGCCTGGCGCTGTCAGAGCCCGATCCGGTCACGGCGCTCACGGCGCTCGACGCGCTCGGCGCGCTCGCGGCGCTGGACCCGGCGATGCGCTTCGACGCATCGCTCGCGAAAGCCGCGCTGGCCGAGCTGCCGTCGGACGGCCGCGCGGACGTGCTGCTGTTCGCGATCCTGCTGCTGCCGATCGCCGATGCCCCCGGCGAGAGCGAGCTTGCGCTGCGCGCTCTGCTCGACGCCCTCGAGCTCGGGGCGATCGAGCGGGATCTGGCGATCCGCACGGCACTTGGCGCGCCCGTGCTCGTGGCAGGCCTGGAGGAGCAGTTGCGGCCGTCGGAGCTGGATGAGGCAGCTCGTGCGCACACGCTCGAGGCGGCGGCGCTGGCCGCTGCTCTTGGCGAGGCTCGCGGCAACCGCGAGACCCCGCGCGCTGCGCGACGATGGCTCTCGGACCTGCGCAAGGTGCGCCTGCAGATCAACGGCGAGGACCTGCTCGCGGCGGGCATCGCGCCGGGGCCGGAGGTGGGTGAGCGCCTGCGGCGCGCGCTTCGGCGCAAGCTCGACGGGGAGCTGGCGGATGGGCGCGAGGCGGAGTTGAGCGCGGCGATGGAGGACACATGAGCGGCGCGGGCGCACGCGAGGCGGGGTTGGACAGGGATCTGGCGTTCGAGCTGCCAGGCGGCGGGCGCGCGCTGTTCACGACGCGTGCGGAGGGCAACCTCTCCACGCGGCGCGGCGAGGGCCACGAGCGCGGTCGCGCGGCGCGCGATGAGCTGTGCGAGCGGCTCGGGCTGCAGTGGCTGTGCGCGAGCCGCCAGGTCCACGGCGCTGAGGTGCAGCTGATCCGCTCGCCTACGGGCAGCCTCGGGCAAGCGGCGCTGATCGACGCTGACGGTCATGCGACGGCGCTGAGCGGCATTGGCGCGATGGTGCTGAGCGCCGACTGCCTGCCGGTGGCGCTTTCATGTGACGGCGCGGTGGTGATGGTGCACGCGGGCTGGCGCGGGCTCGCAGCGGGTGTGCTCGAGCGCGGCGTGGGCGCATTGCGCGAGCTGGGCGGCTCGGGTGAGATCGGAGCGGTCATCGGCCCGGGCGCGGGCGTGTGCTGCTACGAGGTCGGCCCGGAGGTGCACGCGACGTTCGCGAACGCGCACGGCGCGGGGCGCAACATCGACCTGCGTGCGATCGCGCGCGAGCGGCTGCTTGCCGCCGGGGTGGGGCAGGTGGGAGACGTGGACGTGTGCACGATCTGTGACGAGCGCTTCTTCTCGCACAGGCGCGAAGGCGAGCGGGCGGGACGGCAGGCTGGTGTCGCGTGGCTGACTTGATCTCCGATCTGCGCATCGAGCGCATCCGCGCGAACCTCGCGCACGTGCACGACGAGATCGCGGCGGCAATTCACCGCTCGCCGGTGACGCGGCCGGGGCGCGAGCGCGGCGCGGTGGAGGTACTTGCGGCGATCAAGTACATCGCGAGCGACGATCTGCCGCTGCTCGCCGAGGCGGACATCCGGCTGGTCGGCGAGAACCGCGCGCAGGATCTGCAGGAGAAGGTCGCTGCGCACGGCGAGCTGTTCGAGTGGGACTTCATCGGCCAGCTGCAGAGCCGGCGTGTGCGCATGATCGTCCCGCACGTGCGCTTGATCCACTCGGTCGCCTCGGAGTCGGCGCTGCGCGAGCTCGAGCGTCACAGCGCCCTGGCGCGCCCGGGGCTGCGCATCCTGATCGAGGTCAACGTCGCCGAGGAGCCGGGCAAGGCGGGGGTCGAGCCGGAGCGGCTGGGGGAGTTCATCGCGCGCTCGCCGGTTGCAGTGGCGGGGCTGATGACGATGCCGCCGCTCGCGAGCGAGCCGGACGCGAGCCGCCCGTGGTTCGCCAAGCTGCGCGCGCTCGCGGACGAGCACGACCTGGAGCACCTGTCGATGGGCACCTCGCAGGACTACGCCGTGGCGGTCGAGGAGGGCGCGAGCATCGTCAGAATCGGCACGACGCTATACCGTTAGGGCTCGCCGCTCGCGCGGCGAATGACTAGCATGAGCAGGGATTCCGCCCTTCCGGGCGAAAACGCACCTACACGAATGGCTTTCCGCGACTCCTGGCACAGTGCGCTCGTCTACTTCGGCCTAGCCGAGGAGTATCACGACGACTTCGACGAGGGCCCGCCTGAGGCGGAAATCGAGGATCGCTACCGCGAGCGGCCGAATGTCCGCCGGCTGCGTCGCCGCCGCGACGAGTTCGACGACATCTTCGCCGAGGAGGAGGGCGGGCGCTCAGGCCGCTCGACGACCGTGCTCAAGTCGGTCGGCGGGCGCGGCAACGGCAACGGCGACGTCCGCGTGCACTTGGTGATCCCGAAGTCGTTCAACGACGCGCAGCAGATCGCCGACAAGTTCAAGGACTCGATCCCGGTGATCCTCAACCTGCAGAGCTCTGACACGGATCTGTCCAAGCGGCTGATCGACTTCGCCTCGGGGCTGACGTACGCGCTGGACGGCGGCATGCAACGCATCGCCGACAAGGTCTTCATGCTCACTCCGCGCAACGTCGAGATCTCAGCCGAGGAGCGAGCAAGGTTGATCGAGAAGGGCTTCTTCAATCAGTCCTGAGGCCGTGCGTTGTCCGCAAGACGATGAGTAGCTTGATGACCTCATGCAAGTAGGGCTGATCGGCTGCGGCAACATGGCGCGTGCGCTCGCGCGCGGGTGGGAGCGGCCGGTGCTGTGTTCGGACCCGGTCGCCGAGCGTGCACAGGCGCTGGTCGAGGAGCTCGGCGGCGAGGCGCTCGCTGACAACGCCGAGGTCGCCCGGCGCGCTGACCTGCTCGTCCTCTGCCACAAGCCCGCGCAGCTGCAGGACGTCGCGCGCGAAGTGGCCGGTGAGGCGAAGGCGGTCGCGTCGATCCTCGCCGCGACGCCGCTGCAGTCACTGCGCGATGCCTACCCTGGCAAGCCGGTCTACCGCTTCATCCCCTCGCTGCCCGTCGAGGTGCGCCAGGGCGCGGTCGTGCAGGCCGCGGACGCCTCCTCCGATCCGCTCGACGGCGCCGTCTCGGCGCTGTTCGCCGAACTGGGCACGCTCGTCGTGCTCGACGACGCGCTCGTTGACGTCGCCATGGGCCTGATGTCGTGCGGCCCCGCCTATGTCGCGCTCGTCGCCGAGGCGCAGGTCGACGCCGGCGTGCGTCGTGGCATCCCCGCCGCGCAAGGTGCCGAGCTGGTCGTGCAGACGCTCGCCGGCACGGCCGAGCTGCTGCGCCGCCGCGGCTACGACATGGTCGCCGTGCGGCGCGAGGTCACCTCACCCGGTGGGCTGACCGCACGCGGCCTCGACGCGCTCGAGCGCGGCGGCCTGCGCGCGGCCTTCAGCGACGCCCTCGATGCCGTGCTGCCGCCGAAAGCAGGCTGAGCCGATGCTCCTCGCCAGCGCGCGCGTGCAGATCGCCGAATTCCTCTCGGCGCTGATCTACGTCTACACGCTGCTGATCATCCTGTTCATCGTCATCCAGCTGCTTTTCTCCGTCGGGCTGCGGCCGCCGTATTCGCGCACGAGCGACGCTGTGCTCGGCTTCCTGCGCGACATCTGCGAACCATTCCTGCGCATCTTCCGGCGCCTGATCCCGGCGTTCGGCGGGCTCGACCTCAGCCCGATCCTGGCGATCATCACGCTGCAGATTGTCAACAGCGTCATCGTCAACAATCTGATCCACGGCTGAGCGCTCCGTGGGGGCGGCAGAGGATCGCCCCGGCGGCGACCCGCCGGCCGAGCGGTCATGGGCTGTGCGGCTGTCCGGGCCGTGGACGCGGGCTGTGCTCGTGCTCGCCGTCGTGCTCCTCGCCGACCGGCTGAGCAAGCGAGCCGTCGAACGCTCGATCGTGCAGGGCGAAGAACGCAGGCTGCTGCCCGGCGTCCAGCTCGTCAACACGCGCAACCACGGCATCGCCTTCGGCTTCCTGCCCGGCAGCCAGACCGTCGTCACGATCGTGATCGGGCTCGCCCTGCTGTTGCTCCTCGTCTACTTCGCTCGACATACGCGCGAGCGGCTGATCTGGCTGCCGACCGGCATGCTCGTCGGTGGTGCCATCGGAAACGTGCTCGACCGCGTCCGCGCCGGTGCCGTCACCGACTTCGTCAAGCTGCCGCTCGGCTGGCCGCCGTTCAACCTCGCCGACGTCTCGATCACGCTCGGCGTGCTGATCCTGTTCCTCGTGATCGACCACGCGCGGCACGAGCGACGCGCGCCGTCGTGAGCGCCTTTTCGATCGCGTATGAGGACGAGCACCTGCTCGTCGTCGACAAGGGGCCAGGCGTCGTCGTGCACCCCGCGCGCGGGCACCGCGAGGACACGCTCTCGCAGCTGCTCGCAGGCAGCGTCGCCGGCGGCGACCCCGAGCGCGCCGGCATCGTTCACCGCCTCGACCGCGACACCTCCGGGCTGCTCGTCGTCTCGCGCTCAGAGCAAGTGCACGCGCTGCTGCAGAGCGCGCTCGCACGCCGGGAGATCGAGCGCGAATACCTGGCGCTCGTGCAGGGACGCCCGCCCGCGCGCACAGGCACGATCGAGGCCCCCATCGGGCGCGACGCACGCGTGCGCACACGCATGTCCGTCGGTGGCGCGCACGCGCGCGATGCACGCACGCACTTCGAGCTCGATCGCGCGCTCGCCGAGCACTCGCTGCTGCGCCTGCGCCTGGAGACCGGGCGGACACATCAGATACGCGTGCACCTACAGGCGATCGGCCATCCCGTCGCAGGCGACCCCGACTACGGCCAGGCCGGGATGCTCGGCCTCCAGCGCCAGTTCCTGCACGCCACGCGGCTCGCCTTCGCGCATCCGCTGAGTGGCGAGCGCGTGGAGGTCCGCTCGCCGCTGCCAGACGATCTCGCCGCTGCTCTGAGCCGCGCCGAGCAGCTATCCTGAGCGGTCAACCAGAATTCCTACCCGCTCGGCCCCTGTCGTGGCCCTGCCCGTCGTTGCGACCATCCTGTCGCGTCCTCGGGTCCACGCCAACCGAGCGGTCACAAATCATAAAAATAAGGGAGTACTCGTGGCTCAAGTAGGCATGGCGGAGCTGCTGGAGGCCGGCGTCCATTTCGGCCACCAGACACGCCGCTGGAACCCCAAGATGCGCCGCTTCATCTTCGGTGAGAGTGGTGGCAACTACATCATCGATCTGATCAAGACGTCCGCGCTGCTCGACCAGGCGCAGGCGTTCGCAGGCGAAGTCGCCCACCGCGGCGGCACCGTGCTGTTCGTCGGTACCAAGAAGCAGGCGCGCGACACGGTCAAGGAGGTCGCCGAAGCCTCGGACATGCCCTTCGTCAACCATCGCTGGCTCGGCGGGCTGCTGACCAACTTCCAGACGATCAGCCTGCGCATCCGCCGCCTGCACGACCTCGAACGCTACGAGGCCGAGGGCCAGCTGGCGCTGCTGCCGACGCGCG
Organism: Solirubrobacterales bacterium; assembly: GCA_038240205.1. GTDB lineage: Bacteria > Actinomycetota > Thermoleophilia > Solirubrobacterales > Solirubrobacteraceae > Palsa-744. Next base: position 15,144 of record JBBSDZ010000013.1, read on the forward strand.
AGCGCATGGCCGCTCAGGCGGACCTCGCCAAGCTGCGCGCCAACCTCGGCGGCGTCAAGAACATGCAGCGCCCGCCTGACGCGATGTTCGTGATCGACCTCAAAACCGAGGTCATCGCCGTCAAAGAGGCCCAGCGCCTGCGCATCCCGATCATCGGGCTCGTCGACACCAACTGCGACCCCGACGGCATCGACTACGTGATCCCCGGCAACGACGACGCGATCCGCTCGTGTGCGCTGATCACGCAGGCCATCGGCCAGGTCGTCTCCGAGGGGCACTCCGTCTTCCGCGCCGAGGAGGAACGCGCGCGCAAGGAGGCCGAGGAGAAGGCCCGCATCGAGGCCGAGGCGCGCGCCAAGCGCGAGGCCGAGGAGCAGGCAAAGCGCGAGGCCGAGGAACAAGCAGCAGCCGAGAAGGCCGCCGCAGCCGCCGCCGCTGCGCAGCCGGCCGCGCCCGCGGCTGCAGCAGCAGCACCGGCCCCCGGCGCCGCTGCTCCCGCGGCGCCTGCAGCGGCCAAAGCGCCGCAGGCTGCGCCTGCGCCCGCAAAACAGGCGGCTCCCGCCGCCCCCGCAACCCCACCCGCCGCCGCGACGCCAGCCGCTCCGGCGGCACCCGCTGCTCCAGCGCCAGCCGCTCCAGCAGCACCCGCTGCAGCTGGTCCGGCGGCCCCCGCAGCTCCGGCGACGCCCGAGCCGGCACCGGCCCCGCCGGCGCCTGCCGAGCCCGCGCCTGCAGCGGCTGAGGCCGAGAAGCCGGCCGAGCCGGCGCCCGCACCCGACGCACCCCCCGCAGAGAGCACCGAGACCGCCACCGCGCCCGCGGCAGCGGCGGAGGCGCCGAAAGAGAGCGAGCAGGCACCGGCAGAGCCGGTGAAGGAGGGCAGTTAGCGATGAGTGCCGTTGAGATCTCCGCCAAGGACGTAAAGGCGCTGCGCGAGCGCACGAGCGCCGGCATGATGGACTGCAAGAAGGCGCTCACCGAGGCTGAAGGCGACATGGACAAGGCAGTCGAGATCCTGCGCCTGAAGCAGGGCAAGAAGATCCAAGATCTCGGCGAGCGCACGGCCACCGAGGGGACCGTGCAGTCCTACATCCACGCCGGCTCGCGCGTCGGCGTGCTGATCGAGGTCGACTGCAACACCGACTTCGTCGCCAACAACGACGACTTCCTCGGCTTCGCGCGCGACATCGCCATGCAGATCGCTGCCACCCCGACCGTCAAGTACGTCAGCCGCGAGGACGTGCCCGAGGAGGCGCGTGCAGCCGAGGCACGCATCTACGAGCAGGAGGCTGCCGAGAAGCCCGAGAACGTGCGCGAGAAAATCGTCGCCGGCAAGCTCGACTCCTGGTACGGCACGATCGTGCTGCTCGAGCAGGAGATGCACAACCCGAAGTTCGACGGCAAGACCGTGCAGCAGCTGCGCGACGAGCTCACCGCGACGACCGGCGAGAACGTCGTCGTCCGCCGGTTTGCGCGCTTTGCCATCGGTCAGTAGCGAGCGCCGCGAGCAGCGAGTAGCGGGCAGCGGGTAGCGAGCACTGCCACTGACGCTCCAGGCGGGGGGATGAGCGGGTGGGCGGTGGCACGTTTGCGCGGTGCGATAGCCATCGTATATACGGTGTAGATGTGATGGCGCACGCTGCGCCAACGAGCGTCCCGAACACGTACGCGGTGAATACCATCGCTATCGCTCGCCAGCTCAGGATGCTGCGCCCCCGTTCGCCTGCCGCCGCGACGACTGAGTAGGCTGCGCGTTCGATGGCGCCTGTGTTCAAACGGATCCTGCTGAAGCTCTCCGGCGAGGCACTGATGGGCAATCTCGAGTTTGGCACCGATCCCGAGCGCGTCGTCGGCGTCGCGCGGCAGGTCACAGAGGTGCGCGACCAAGGCGTCGAGGTGGCGATCGTTGTCGGCGCCGGCAACATCTACCGCGGCATGCAGGGCGCCGCCGCGGGCATGGACCGCGCCACGGCCGACTACATGGGCATGCTGGCGACCGTGCTCAACGCGCTGCCGCTGCAGGACGCGCTGGAGAAGATGGGGACGAACACGCGCGTGCAGTCTGCCCTCGGCGTCTCTGAGGTCGCCGAGCCGTACATCCGCCGCCGCGCCATGCGACATCTCGAGAAGGGGCGCGTCGTGATCTTCGCCGCCGGCACTGGCAACCCGTTCTTCACGACCGACACGGCCGCCGCCCTGCGCGCTGCCGAGATCCACGCGGAGATCATCCTGATGGCCAAGAACGGCGTCGAAGGGGTCTTCACGGCCGACCCGGCAGTCGATCCGAGCGCTACGTTCATCCCGGCGATAACGCACATGGAGGCGCTCGAGCAGCGCCTGCGCGTGATGGACTCCACGGCGCTTGCGCTTTGCATGGAGAACGCCATGCCGATCAACGTCTTCAACATGGACGACGAGTCTGCGCTCGCGCGGATAATCTCCGGCGAGCGCGTCGGGACGCTCGTTTCGACATCTCAAGGAGAGGGCGATGGCGGCTGACAACCTGATCGACGAACTGATGGACGATGCGCGCGAGCGGATGGTCAAGTCGGCCGAGTCCGCCAAGCACGAGTTCTCGACCGTGCGCACCGGGCGCGCCAGCCCGGCGCTGCTCGACCGCGTCGTCGTCGACTACTACGGCGCGATGACGCCGCTCAACCAGCTCTCAACGATCTCCGCGCCTGAAGCGCGCCTGCTCAGCGTGCAGCCGTATGACAAGTCCTCGATCAAGTTGATCGAGAAGGCGATCAACGAGTCAGACGTGGGTCTGAACCCATCAAACGACGGCAACGTCGTGCGACTGGTCGTCCCCGAGCTCACCGAGGAGCGCCGCCGCGAGCTGGTCAAGGTCGTGCGCAACCTCGCCGAGGAGGGACGCATCGCGATCCGCAACGTGCGCCGCGACACGATGCAGCAGCTGCGCGAGCTCAAGGCCGAGGGCGAGGCATCCTCCGATGACGAGCACCGCGCGGAGGTCGAGCTGCAGAAGCTGACCGACGGACGCATCTCGGACCTCGAGGAAGTGCTCAAGGCCAAGGAAAAAGAGATTCTCGAAGTCTGATGGACGCCGGCGAGGAGAGGGCGTCGGCAACCGGTCTGCGATCGGCCTCCTCGCCGGCAGAGCCACCGCTCGCGGCGGCGCGCTACGTGGCGATCATCACCGACGGCAACGGCCGCTGGGCGCACGCCCACGGCGTCCCGGTGAACGAGGGCCACAGCGCCGGCGCCGACACGGTCAAGGACCGGCTGCGCGACGCGGCCGAGCTGGGCGTGCGCGAGTTCACCGTCTATTCGTTCTCGACTGAGAACTGGTCGCGCCCGCCGGAGGAGGTCGCCGGCCTGATGGAGATGTTCTCGCGCAGGATCGCCGGCGAGACGCCCGAGCTGCACGAGGAGGGTGTGCGCATGCGCTTCATCGGCCGCCGCGACGGCGTCTCGGAGGAGCTCGTGCAGCGCATGGCCTGGGCGGAAGAGCTGACCGCTCAGAACGAGCGCATCACGCTGTTCGTCGCGTTCAACTACGGCGGGCGCGCTGAGATCCTCGACGCTGCGCGGCGCTTCGAAGGCGGCACCGAGGAGGAGTTCCGCGCCTGTCTGTATGCGCCGGAGATGCACGATCCTGACCTGATCATCCGCACCAGCGGCGAGCAGCGCCTGTCCAACTACCTGCTGTGGCAGTCCGCCTACTCCGAGCTGATCTTCCGCGACGAGCTGTGGCCTGAATTCACGCGCGAGGCGCTCGAGGAGTCGCTCAGCGAGTTCTCCCGGCGCCGCAGGCGCTTCGGCAGCCGATGAGCGGCGGCTGATGGCAGGCCGTCCCCGTACCTCTGCAGGCCGCAGCCGCTCCCAAGGCGGGCAGCAGATCCGCCGTCGCCCGGCCCGCCGAGCCCCGCGCGAGGGAGGCTCCGACCTCGGCGCGAGGCTGCTCGCTGCCGTCCCTGCAATCGCCGTGGCGTTGTTCCTCGTGATCGAGGGCGGCCTCATCTTCACGCTCGGCATGTTTGTGCTCGGCTGCGTCTGCCTGCACGAGCTGTACTCGATGTACGAGCGCGCCCGCCCGGTGCGATTGGCCGGCTTCATCGCCCTCGCCGGCCTGCTGCTCGCCGCGCAGTACGGCGATCAGTTCCAGGTGCTGCTCGTACTCGTCGCCGCGCTGCCGCTGCTGTTCGGGCTGACGCTGCTGCAGCCGCGCCCGAGCGTCGGCGGGCTCGCGTTGACGCTGCTCGGCATCTTCTGGATCGGCCTCGCGCTATCGCACGCAGTGCTGCTGCGAGGCCTTCCGCACGGCCTTGGCATCGTCATCGACGTGCTCGTCGGCACGTTCCTCGGCGACACCGGCGCCTACTTCGGCGGACGCCTGTTCGGCCAGCGCCCGCTCGCGCCGCACATCTCGCCGAACAAGACCGTCGAGGGCCTGCTGATCGGGATGGTCTGCACCGTCCTCGGCGTTTGGATCGCCGGGCGCTACCAGGAATGGCTGCCCGGCACGCACGCGCTCGTGCTCGGCGCCGCCGTCGCCCTCGTCGCCCCAGTCGGCGACCTGTTCGAGTCCTTCGTCAAGCGCGAGGCGCGCATCAAGGACTCCGGCGGGCTGTTCGGGGCGCACGGCGGCGCGCTCGACCGGCTCGACGCAGTGCTGTTCGCGGCTGTCATTGGGTTTTACGTGTGGGCCGCATATGTCTGAAGCTCGCCACGTTCTCCTGCGACATCGCCTACCCCGCTCCTCGGCGAGGCGTTCAGCAGCGGCACGGGCCTCGTCGATATCGGTATGGACCGTCACCCGTCGGATCACGTCCTCCACCCACTCCAGAACGTACGCTTCGCGCCTCTGCAAACGACCCGTGCTGTTGGCCGGACGCGCTGTCTGGCGAACGAGCGAGAACACGATGCCGTGGCCCAGCTCTCGTGTGCGTATACGTACGCACACGGCAGCTCACCCCGCATCCGGCATCAGTTAGCCAAAAACGGCGCGTCGAGAACTGCAAGATGGCAACCGCGAGCCGTGCCTGACGCCTGGGTGCGCCTGCCTGCCCATACGGTACGAGCCCTCAAAGCTCGATTGACTGAAACGGGGGAATCATGCGTCGAATCCTGCTGCCTGCTCTGCTGGGGCCGTGCTCGCCGTTCTGCCTGCGAGCGCGTTGGCCAAGCCCAAGCCGGCGACGATCAAAACGGGAACCTACAAGGCAACGACGGCCGGCCCGTCCGGCCTGCAGAAGTTCAACATCTCGTTGAAGCGCACCAAGTGCACGACCACGCCGGGCCAGGGCACGCCGGCGATACATCTGTGCGTGACGCTGCCGCTCTCGCCGACCATCGCGTGTCGCGGATCGATCCTCGAGGAAGCGCCGGCCGGCAACTTCGCCACCGCGGTCGCGCTCTCGAGCGCCGGAAAGGCCGGCGCTCATGGGACGGTCGTGGAGCCGCCGGCAGTGCCCGGCGCTGCGCCCACGACCGGGACCTCGGCCTTCTCGATCGCGTTCACCAAGAAGGGAACGGCGAGCGGCTACCTCGAACTCAGCCTCAGCATCGTCGTGGGGCCGTTCTCGACGACATGTGCGAGCGGCAAGGTGCCGTTCACGGCAAAGCTCGGCTGAGCGCACGTTCACCGGCCTGACGGGTTTGCTGTACCGTCAGGCCGCGTGAACGAAGAAGACAACCAGCGGGCGGACGATCTCGAGCGGGCGCTCGACGAAGGCGATCTCACGCGTGCGTCAAAGATGACGATGAAATGGGCGACGTCCAACGCGGAGGTCGCCGTGGCCGAGGTGCAGCGGCGTAGCGACACCCACCGCAAGGCGACGCTCGACGGCGCTGACGCGGGTGCGCCGGCTCCTGATACGAAGTCCTTCGAGCAGCGCGACGAGGACCTGGCGGCGCTGCGAGCGAAGCTCGAAGCCTGAGCGCCGCGCGGGCGCTTCTGGGCTCTTACACCAAGCTTCGAGGGAAGCTTGGTGTAGCGTCGGCGCGATGGGCCAGCCGAAGCGCATCCTGATCCTCGGATCGACCGGCTCGATCGGCACGCAGGCACTCGATGTCTGCGCACGCGAGGCGGAGCTGGAAGTGGTCGGGCTCTCGGCAGAGCGCTCGTGGGAGGAGCTGATCACGCAGGCGCGCGTGCACGGCGTCGCGCGCGTGGCGCTCGCTGACGAAGACGCGGCGGCGCGTGCACAGGAGGCGTGGACCGACGGACGCGTGCTCGGCGGAGCTGAGGGGCTCGTGCAGCTCGTCGTCGAGTCAGGCGCCGATCTGGTGCTCAATGCGCTCGTCGGCTCCGCCGGCCTGGGCCCGACCGTGGCCACGCTCGGCGAGGGCATCGACCTGGCGCTCGCCAACAAGGAGTCGCTCGTCGTCGGCGGCGAGCTCGTCGTTGCGCTCGCCGAGGCCACAGGGGCGCAGATCGTGCCGATCGACTCTGAGCACACGGCGCTGCACCAGCTCATCGCCGGCCAGCCGCCGGGAGCGGTCGAGCGGATGACGATCACTGCCAGCGGCGGCCCGTTCCGCGGGCGCTCGCGCGAGGAGCTCCAGGACGTCACGGTCGCGCAGGCGCTCGATCACCCGACGTGGGCGATGGGCGGCAAGATCACGATCGACTCGGCCACGCTGATGAACAAGGGCTTGGAGGTGATGGAGGCCCATCACCTGTTCGGCACGCCGTACGAGCGAATCGACGTGCTCGTGCACCCGCAGTCGCTCGTGCACGGTCTGATCCAGCTCGCCGACGGGGCGATGCTCGCGCACCTCGGGCCTCCAGACATGCGCATCGCCATCTCCTACGCGCTGCACGGCGGCGAGAGTGCCGGCCTCGGCATCACGCCGATCGACCTCGCGGCGATCGGCGAGCTGACGTTCGAGCCAGTCGATCTCGACGCGTTCCCGTGCCTGCGCTTGGCCGGCGAGGCGGCGCGCGCCGGCGGCACGGCGCCATGCGTGCTCAACGCTGCCAACGAGATCGCCGTGCACGCGTTCCTCGACGGGCGACTGCGCTTCCTCGAGATCTCCCGCGTGATCGAGGAAACGCTCTCCCAGCTCGGTGCCGAGCCGGTGCGTGCGTTCGAGTCGCTGTACGAGGCCGACAGGCAGGCCCGCAGCGTCGCCGCAGAGCTCGTCGCCGTGGCAGGCTGAAGCACGCTCGCCCGGCGCCACGAGCCGGCGCGGAAGCCGTGCACCGGCCTCAACTGCCCCTTCCGCGCGCTGCCTGCCCGCGCGTCCAAAGCTGCGCGGAGACGCGAGCGCGCCTGCCACACTGAGGCGCAGTGAGCTGGGTACTGACGATCATCGGCATCTCCGCGCTCGTGATCCTGCACGAGTTCGGGCACTTCGCCGTGGCCAAGGCCGTCGGCATGCGCGTCGAGCGTTTCTCGCTGTTCTTCGGGCCGATGATCGTCAAATTCCGCCGCGGCGAAACGGAGTACGGGATCGGCGTGCTGCCGCTCGGGGGCTACGTGAAGATCTCCGGCATGAACCCGCTCGAGACGCTGCCGGAGGGCGAAGAGCACCGCGGCTACTACCGCCAGCCCGTGTGGAAGCGCCTCGCGGTGATCGCCGCCGGCCCGGCCATGAACATCCTCGTCGCGTTCCTGATCCTGCTCGGCGTCTACTCGCTCAGCGACAGCCGCGCGGACACCGACCGCGCACGGATCGCGACCGTGCAGGCCGGCAAGCCCGCGTCCGGCGTGCTGCGCAAGGGCGACGTGCTGCTCGCCGTGGACGGTCGCCGCGTATCGCTCGACAAAGAACCCCCAGGCTTCATCACGCAGATCGCCACGCACCGCTGCGCTGGCAAGCAGGTGCAAGGCTGCGCGGCGGCAACGCCCGTGCGCTTCACCGTGTTGCGCGGCAAGCAGCGCCTGAGCCTGTCGATCACGCCCCACTACGACGCCAAGGAAAAGCGCATGCTCGTGGGCATCAGGCCCGAGTCCGTGCTGCATCGCGAATCGCTCATCGGCGCCGCCGGCGCGAGCGTCAGCCAGATGTGGAGCGTCACGAGCACGACCGTCACCCGCGTCGTTCAGATCTTCACCAGCGCCGAAGCGCGCAAGGAAGTGCACGGGATAGTCGGCGTCTCAGATGTCGCCAGCCAGGCGTTCCGCTTCAGCGTGCCCGAGGCGCTGTACGTGCTCGCGCTGCTGTCGCTGTCGCTCGCGATCGTCAACCTGTTCCCGTTCCTGCCGCTCGACGGCGGGCACATCTTCTGGGCGCTCGCCGAGAAGGTGCGCGGGCGCTCGATCCCGTTCTTCGTGATGGAGCGCGCGAGCGTCGTCGGCATCGTGCTCGTCGTCGCGATCGCCGCGATCGGCCTCAGCAACGACATCAGCTCGCTGTCGAATGGCAGCCTCACGTTGCACCACTGACGCATGCCGCCGGCGTCCGGCCCAGCCCGCCTGGCCGTCGAGACCACCGGTGCGCGGCTCGGCGTGCGCGGCTGTCCGACTGCCCGTCCCGCTCAACGTGGCGCCGGGGCGCGCACGCACACCCAGCTCTTGGTCAGCGGCCCGATCCGCTCGGCGAGCGCCGGGCCGAACAGCCGCTCCATCTCTGCGCGCCGCAGCAGCGTGATCTCCTCCCAGTCGCCGGCCGCCCCGAGGCTCCAGTAGCGCTCCCGGAGCGCGACGGGGAGCCAGTGCGCGCCCGGCAGCAGCGAGTGCGGCTCGAGCGGAAACGAGAAGGCCGGGGTCTGCACGAACCAGCCGCGCCCGACGCGGCGCAGCTCAGCGGTGAACGCCTCGCGCAGGGGCGGCCGTACGTGCTCGATGACGCTCGAGCAGTAGACGAGGTCGAACTCACCTGCGGCGAACGGCAGGCCCTTGGTGGCATCTGCGAGCGCGAACGGGCCCGGGTAATGCGGGCGTGGCACGAGATCGACGCCTGTGATGTCCAAGTCCGGCTCGAGCGCGCGCAGACCGATGGTCCCGCAGCCGAGGTCGAGCACACGCGCTCCGGGCTGAAGATCGGCCAATGCGAAGAACTGCGCGTGGCGGCGCCTGCGTGCACGCGCTGCCAGCGGCGAGGCCAGCCGCGCGAGCGGGCCGCGTGCGGTGCCATATACGTCCGCTGAGCCGGGGCCCGCCATGCGCGCAGGTTAGGGTGATCTGAGCATGGAGCGCCGTGCGTAGCGTCTTTACGGCGCTTTCACGGTTGCGCGGATGCCCGCCGTACAATGAGCCCATGGCCTCCAAACGCCAGATACACGTAGGTCCCGTGCCGATCGGCGGCGGCGCGCCTGTCGCCGTGCAGACGATGACCAAGACCGAGACCGCCAATCTGGCGGCGACGATGGAGCAGATCCGCACGGTTGCGGACGCCGGCGCAGACATCGTCCGCGTCGCCGTCCCGCGCGAGCAGGACGCCGACGCGCTGAGAACGATCGTCGAGCAGTCGCCGATCCCGATCATCGCCGACATCCACTTCAACCACACGCTCGCGCTGAAGGCGATCGAAGCGGGCGCCCATTGCGTCCGTCTGAATCCGGGCAACATCGGCGGCCCGGAGAAGGTCGCCGAGGTGATCGACCTGGCCAAGGTGCACGGCACGCCGCTGCGCGTCGGAGTCAACTCCGGCTCGCTGCCAAAGCACCTGCGCGACCTCGAGTACGAGAACCCGGTCGAGGCGCTCGTGACGGCGGCGATCGAGACGGTGCAGCTGATGGAGCGCCTGGACTTCACCAACTTCAAGGTCTCGATGAAGAGCACGTCCGTGCCGAACACGATCGCGTCCAACCGCATGCTGTCCGAGCGGATTCCCTACCCGCTGCACCTCGGCGTGACCGAGGCCGGCACGAAGTGGTCAGGCTCGCTGAAGTCGGCTGTCGGGCTGGGCACGTTGCTGGCAGACGGCATCGGCGACACGATCCGAATCTCGCTCTCGACCTTCCACGCCGAGGAGGAGGTCAAGGTCGCCTGGGAGATCCTCAAGGCGCTGAAGCTGCGCGAGCGCGGGCCTGTGCTGATCGCGTGCCCGACGTGCGGGCGGCTGCAATTCGACATGGACAAGGTCGTCGTCGAAGTCGAGCAGCGCCTGGAAGCGTATGAGGACCCGATCGAGGTGTCTGTGCTCGGCTGCGCCGTCAACGGCATCGGCGAGGCGCGCCACGCGGACTTTGGCATCACCGGAGCCAAAGACATGGGCATGATCTACTCCAAGGGCGAGCCGCTGAAGAAGGTCCCCACCGAGCAGCTCGTCGATGAGCTGTTCAAGGAGATCGACCGCTACTACGCCTCCGGCAAGACCGTCGTGCGCGACGACGATGCCGCCGCCGAGGCGCGCCGCTGGCTGGAGGAGAACGAGGACGCCACCGCAATGACGCCCGAGCGGATCGCCGCCATGGAAGCGGCCGCTGCTCAGGACGACGCGGTCGCCGATGCGGTGCTCGAGTCGATGCTCGCCAGTGACGGCCCGGACGGCGAAGCCCAGGAGCACGTCGGCGCCGAGATGGACGAGACCGTCTCGCCTGTCGCCGGCCGCCGCTTCAGCCGTAGCTGAGCGCGCGACCGGCTCAAAGGCAGCTCAGGAAGCGGCGCTGAAGCGCTCGGCGACCTTGTCCCAGTTGACGACGTTCCACCACGCCTCGATGTAGTCCGGGCGCTTGTTCTGGTACTTCAGGTAGTAGGCGTGCTCCCACACGTCGACGCCGAGCAGCGGTGTCTTGCCGTCGGAGACCGGGCTGTCCTGGTTGGCGCTGCCGACGATCGCAAGACCTGAGCCGTCGTGCACCAGCCACGACCAGCCTGAGCCGAACTGGTTGACGCCGGTTTCCTTGATCTTCGCCTGGAAGTCCGAGAAGGAGCCGAACGCGGCGTCGATCGCCGAGGCGAGCTCACCGGAGGGCTCGCCGCCGCCGTCCGGGCTCATGCTCTCCCAGAACAGCGAGTGGTTGTAGTGGCCGCCGCCGTTGTTCTTGACCGGGCCTTTCTTGTCGCCGAGGCTGTCGAGGTTCTGCAGGACCTCCTCGACCGGCTTGTCCGCCCACTCGGTGCCCTCGAGCGCGGCGTTGGCCTTGTCGACGTACGCCTGGTGGTGCTTGTCGTGGTGGAATTCCATCGTCGCCTTGTCGATGTGCGGCTCGAGCGCGTCGTAGGCGTAGGGAAGCGGCGGAACGGAATAGGCCATGTCGTGATGCTCCTTCTCGATCGTGCTTGAAGTTCTGGCGGTTGAGCGCTGTTCTATCAGAGGTACAGCGGCCGCTTGCGAGCGCAGCGCTTGTGTAGGCGCAGCGTCTCGCGGACGTATACGCTCGAAGCACCGCAGGCGCCTGGCGCCGCGGCAAGCGATGACGCGTCTCTCCGAATATCTTCTGCCTACCGAGAAGCAGCCGCCAGCCGACGCGGAGGCGATCTCGCACAAGCTGATGGTCCGCGCCGGGCTGATCCGCCAGATGGGCGCCGGCATGTGGAGCTGGTTGCCCGCCGGCTGGCGCGTGCACCAGCGCGCCGTGGGAATCATCCGTGAGGAGCTCGACGCGATCGGCGCACAGGAGATGCTGATGCCGGTGCTGCAGCCGGCCGAGCCGTGGCGCAAGACCGGTCGCCTGGAGATCGAGGAGCTGTTCAAGCTCAACGATCGCAAGGGCTCGGAGCTGGTGCTCGCGATGACGCACGAGGAGGCCGTGACGACGCATGCCGCGCAGGTCATCCACTCCTACCGCGACCTGCCGCTGATCCTCTACCACTTCCAGGTCAAGGAGCGCGATGAGCCGCGCCCGCGCGCCGGCGTCCTGCGCACGCGCGAGTTCATCATGAAGGACTCCTACTCCTTCGACCGCGACCAGGCTGGCCTGGAGGAGCGCTACGAGCTGCACGTGGGCGCGTATGACCGCATCATGGCCCGCACCGGGCTGCGCTTCTACCGCGTCGAGTCCGACGTCGGCATGATGGGCGGCATCGGCGCGCACGAGTACATGGCGCCATGTCCCGCCGGCGAGGACCGCATCGCGCTGGCGCCAGGCTACGCCGCGAACCTCGAGGTGGCGCTCAAACACTCAGACCTCGAACAGGTGGGGGAGACCTATTCGATCGGCGGGCAAGAGCTCGCAGTCGAGCCGGCGATCGAGGTCGGCAACATCTTCAAGCTCGGCACGCGCTACTCCGAGGCGCTCGGCGCGAGCTACCTCGACGAGAGTGGCGCCTCGCACCCGCTCTGGATGGGCTGCTACGGGATCGGCCCGGCGCGAATCGTCGCGGCGGCAGTCGAGCAGTTCGCCGACGAGCACGGCATCTCCTGGCCGCGCGCGCTCGCGCCGTTCGCGCTGCACCTCGTCGCGATCGGCAAGCCCGGGACGCCCGAGCGCGAGGCCGCCGACGCGCTGTATGAGACGCTGCGCGAGGGCGGCGTCGAGGTCCTCTACGACGACCGCGAAGCCGGGCCCGGAGAGAAGTTTGCCGACGCCGAGCTGCTCGGCTGTCCGTTGCGCCTGACCGTCGGGCGGCGCTCGCTCGAGTCGGGCGAGATCGAGGTGCAGATCCGCCGCGGGCGCGCGGACGGCCCTGCTCTGCCGCTCGGTGGCGAGCCGACCGAGCTGCTGGCGGCCGTGGACGAGCTGTGGCAGAGCCTCCCGTAGGGGGCCGCACTCCCGAGGGCTCGGGCGAGACCCCGATCGCTCCGGCGCGTCCCAGCGCGGGTTTCGCCGAGCGGCGGCGGCTCACGGTCGCGCGCCTGTTCGGGCTCGACCGCTCCGGCCCTCCGCCGGCCGAGACCCAGTCGGGCAGCCCGCTGCGGCCGTGGACGATCCCCAACGCGATCGGCTTCACGCGGCTGGCGTTGATTCCCGTTTTCCTGATAGTCGCTCTGTCGAGCGCTGCCGGCAACAGCGCGCTCGCGGCGACGCTGTTCGCGGTGATCGGGTGGGGTGATTACGCCGACGGCATCGCCGCGCGCGTGACGCGCCAGTACAGCCGCCTTGGCGCGCTGATGGACCCTGTCACCGACCGCCTACTGATCGTCTCCGGCGCCGTGGTGTGCTGGCGCTTCGAGCTGCTGCCGAGGTGGGCGCTCGCTGTCCTCGCCGCGCGCGAGCTGGCGATGCTCGTGCTCGGGCGCTACGCCCTCGCGCGGGGCGTCGAGCTGCGCATCAACTGGCCCGGGCGCATCGCCGTCGCACCGGTGATGGGCTCGTTCTTCTTCGCCATGGCTGGCCTCGAAGGGGCCGGCGAGGTGATGCTCTACGTCGGCCTCGCGCTCGCGCTGATCGCGACCGCGATGTATCTCCGCAGCGGTCTGCGCGACGTTCGCTCGGCACCTGCCGCATAGTCTCCTCGGCGCTCGCCGCACAGCCTCAAGCTCAGCCTGACCCTGTGGTCTATACTCGTGGCTCCTGCCGGGCGCGCGAACCGTGTTCGCGCACGCTCCGGCGCAAGCCCGCACGAGGAGAAGAGCCCACGATGGACGAGACGTTCCCCGACCTCGGCTCGCTCACGGATGTCGAACTGAAAGACGTCATCCGCCAGTTGACCGAGGAAGAGACCGAGATCTCCTACAAGCGGCGCATCCTGCACGGCAAGATCGACATCCTGCGCGCCGAGCTGGTCAACCGCCTGCGCAAGAAGCACGACGGGGGCGAGGTGCTGATCACCGGCGATGACGTGCAGCAGCTCACGGACATCCTTGCCAACCGCCAGCCCGGCGGGGCCGAGGGCGCCGGATGAGCCTCCGAGCTTCCGCTGGGGCGCGCGCCACGCGCCTCCGGGTCTCCTAGAGCGCAGGGCAGCCGCGATGGCCCTGCACTGCACAGAGTGCGGCTTCGTCAACGTCGAGGGCGCCAACTACTGCCAGCGATGCGGATCGCTGCTCGAGCGCGCCGAGGCTGCGGGCGAGCCGGTCACGGCGACGTATCGCATCGACGACGCCGGCGAGCTCGTGCCGATGGACGTGGACGACGTCACAGCGCGGGGGCCGGCGCTCGTGATCCGCGCCGGCGGCGGGCGCGTCGGCGAGAGCTTTGCCGTCGATCGCGAGCGCACGAGCATCGGGCGGCGCCCGGACGCTGAGGTGTTCCTCGACGATGTCACCGTCTCGCGCGATCACGCGCTGCTGATCCGCCGCGGCGATCATTGGTACATGGACGACCTCGGCTCGCTCAACGGCACCTACGTCAACCGCTCGCGGATCGAGTCTCAGCGCCTGGACGAGGGCGATGAGGTGCAGATCGGCAAGTACAAGCTGACCTTCCACGTGCGCTGATGGCGGCACGGGCGCCACAGGCAGCCGCACTGGAGCTCGATCTCGACGGCGCGGGCGCGAGCGCCGGCGATGGCGCGGGCGCCGGTGGCGAGGGCACGGGAGGGGCACGGCAGAAGTCGCTGACGATCGGCGCGGTGTGCAAGGCGCTCGCGCAAGAATTCCCGGACATCTCGATCTCGAAGATCCGCTACCTGGAGGATCAGAAGCTGCTGACGCCGCGACGCACACCCGGCGGCTATCGCCTCTACGGCCAGGGCGACGTGGCACGGCTACGCACGATCCTGCGGATGCAGCGCGACGAGTTCCTGCCGCTGCGCGTGATCCGCCAGGAGCTCGCGGCAGGACGCTCCAACGAGGCCGCCCCGCCCCCGGGGCGTGGCCCGCGCGACGGCATGCGAGCTTGGCATCCGAGCGTGAGCGTGCGCGAGGCCACCGGCGCGTTGTACTCGCTCGAGGACGTGCTCGAGGACACCAAGGCTGAGGCCAAGCTCGTACGCGAGCTCGAAGAGTTCGGCGTCGTCAAGGGCGAGATGCGCGGGGGCGTGCGCTACTTCGACGAGACCGAGCGCGAGATCGTCGCGGCTGTCGCCGAGCTGGCCCGCTACGGAGTCGGCGGGCGCAACCTGCGCGTGTTCCGCTCCTCGGCCGATCGCGAGGCCAACCTGCTGCAGCAGATCCTCGCGCCGGCGCTGCGCTCGCGCAACCCCGAGCGCCGCAAGGAGGCGATCGAGGCGCTGGAGAACCTCGCCGCCGTCGCCACGCACCTGAAGCACCTGCTGCTCGTGCGCGACCTGCGCAAGATCGTGCGTTGATGAAGAGCGCCGGGCTGGAGCAGAGCCTGCGCGGCCTGATCCGCGAGATCCCCGACTTCCCCAGGCCGGGCATCGGCTTCAAGGACATCACGCCAGTGCTCGCCGACCCGCTTGCGCTGGCAGCGGCTGTGCGCGCGCTCGCCGAGCTCGCGCGCCCGCTCGATGTCGACTGCGTGATCGCCGCCGAGGCGCGCGGCTTCCTGCTCGGGCCGGCGCTCGCGCTGGAGCTCGGCGCGGGGTTCGTGCTCGCGCGCAAGCCCGGCAAGCTCCCGTACGAGACGATCAGCGCCGAATACGAGCTCGAGTACGGCGCCAACCAGCTCGAGGTGCACACCGACGCCCTCAGCGATGGCGCGCGCGTGCTCGTGCACGACGACCTGCTGGCGACCGGCGGCACGGCGCTCGCGCTGTGCGAGCTGGCCGAGCAGCTCGGCGCCGAGGTGGCCGGATGCGGGTTCCTCGTCGAGCTGGCGTTCCTGAACGGGCGCGAGCGAGTGGCGCCGCGCCCGGCGCACTCGCTGATCGCCTACGAGAGCTAGGCCCGACCGTGCCCACCGCCCGCCGCAGCCGACTGATCTCAGCGCCGCTGCAGGAGCTGTGGGAGATGATCGGCGACCCCCACCACCTGCCACGCTGGTGGCCGCGCGTGGACCGCGTCGAGGACGTCGAAGGCGACGCGTTCACTGAGGTGATGAAGACGGCCAAGGGCAAACTCGTGCGCGCCGACTTCCGCCTGCTGCGCAGCGACTCCGACAGCCACTCGCTCTCGTGGGAGCAACTGCTGGAAGGGACGCCGTTTGCGCGGGTGCTGAGCGCCGCCGAGACGGAGGTCACGCTCGAGCAGGCCGACGCCGGCACGCACGTGACGATCGAGCTGCGCCAGAAGCTGAGCGGTTTCTTCCCGCGCTTCGGTGGCTTCATGGTGCGCCGCGCCGCCGCGCAGACGCTCGACGAGGCGCTCAACGGGCTGGAGCGGGTCAGTGGCTGAGGCGCCCCCGGCGCCGCAGATGCGCTGGTGGGGGTGGGGGGACCCGAAGCACGCCGGCGGTCTATCCCCGGCGGCGCTCGTGTTCCTGGCCGACGGCGTCGGCATCGCCGCGACGCCGCGACCGCCGGTTGCGCTCGCGAACGTGCGCGTCGAGGACTCGCGCCTCCTCGGCGCCGCCGCCTCGGCGCTGCGCGCGATCGTCGGCGACGAGGGTTACCGCGACGATCACGCAGAACGGGTAGTGCACGCGGCGGGCAAGGGCTATCCGGATCTCGTGCGGCTGCGCGCAGGGGAACCAGAGGGGGCGCCGGACGCGGTCGTGCTGCCACGCGACACACACGAGCTGAGCGCGATCCTCGCGCTGTGCGCGCGCGAGTCGCTCGCGGTGGTCCCGTTCGGGGGCGGCACGAGCGTCGTCGGCGGCGTCGCGCCGCTGCGCGGCGAGCACCGTGGCGTCGTCTCGCTGGACACGCGGCGCATGGGCGGCGTGCTCGAGCTCGACTCCGATTCGCGAACGGTCAAGGTGCAGGCGGGCCTGCGCGCGCCGGCGCTCGAGCGCCACCTCGGCCCGCTCGGGCTCACGCTTGGGCACTTCCCGCAGTCCTTCGAGTACGTCTCGCTCGGCGGCTGCGCGGCGACGCGCTCGGCCGGGCAGGCCTCCAGCGGCTACGGCGCCATCGAGAAGATGGTGATGGGGCTGCGGATGTCCGCCCCGGCCGGTGAGATCGAGCTGCCGGCGATGCCCGCGAGCGCCGCCGGCCCGTCGCTGCGCCAGCTGCTGATCGGCTCGGAGGGGACGCTCGGCGTGATCTCCGAGCTGTCGCTGCGCGTGCGCGAGGCACCGAGCGAGCGGGTCTACGAGAGCGTCTTCTTCGAGGACTTCGCCGCGGGCGTTGCGCTGCTGCGCGAGCTCGCCCAGCACGGTTCCACGCCGGACGTCGCACGGCTCTCAGACGAGGCCGAGACTCGGATGTCGCTGGCGCTCGCCGGGAGCGGCGGCCTGAGGGGCCGCCTCGGGCGGCTGTATCTCGGCGCGCGCGGCTACCGCGAAGGCTGCATCGCGATCCTTGGCTTCGAGGGGGCCGAGGCCGACGTGGCGGCCAGACGCAAGCGTGCGCTCGCGATGGCCCGCGGCGGCGGCGGGCTGGCCGTGGGACGCTCGCCGGGCGAGGCGTGGGTGCGGGGCCGCTTCGAGGCTCCGTATCTGCGCGATGAGCTGCTCACGCATGGCGTCATGGTCGAGACGCTGGAGACGGCGACGCAGTGGTCGAAAGTGCAGTCGCTGCACCGCGCCGTCGCGGATGCGATCGAGCAGGCGCTGCGGGAGTGCCAGACGCCCGGGATGGCGATGTGCCACGTCTCGCATCTCTATGAGACCGGCGCCTCGCTCTACTTCACCTTCATCGCGCGCCAGCGCGAGGGCGAGGAGATCTCGCAGTGGCGTGCCGTCAAGGAAGCTGCGAGCAAGGCGATCGTGCTCGGCGGCGGCACCATCACCCATCACCACGCGGTCGGCCGCGACCACGCGCCATGGATGAACGCCGAGGTCGGCGAAGGTGGCACAGCGGCATTGCGCGCGCTCAAGGCCGAGCTCGACCCGGCCGCGATCATGAACCCCGGAAAGCTGCTGCCGAGCGTTCAGCGCGGCTAGTGCAGCGCGAAGCTGCCGCTGAGGATGATCGGGCCAGGGCGCGTGGGGTGAGTGCTCGTCTCGCGCGTCAGCAGCATCTTCTTGAACTTGGCCGCGTCGTTTGGCAGCAACGCGCCGCCCTGGAGCCTGCCGTTGGCGCCCACGTCCGGGCTGCGGCTGAGGGCCTCGAAGCTGCCCGGGTTGTTGTAGAGCCAGACCGCGTAGAAGAAGCCCTTCGATTTGGACTGCGGCAGGTGTTCGGCGGCCAGGTAGAACGCGTATTTGCTGCCTTCCGAGAGCACCTCGGCGACCCCGATCGACTTGCTCGAAGGATCGAGCGGGCGCAGCGTGATGCGCTTGTCTTCTTTGGCCCGGCTCGCCTGCGTGCTCGTCGTGCCGGTGCTGGTGCCCGTGCCTGTGCCCGTGCCGGTCGAGCCGGCGGCCGCTTCGCCGCTCGCCGCCTGGGTGGCAGTCGAGCTGTCCGTGCCGGAGGAGCCACCGCCCGAGGTGGCGATCACGACCACGACGGCGATCGCCACGACAGCGAGGGCCGCTAGCAGCAGCGCGCCGCCGCGCCGCGAGCGAGTCGTATCGCCGCCGCCCGTGGTCCCTGCGGCGCGCCGGGGGGCGGGGAATTGGCGCTCGTCAGAGAGAGGCCCGTCGGGCGGCGCGGGGGGAGCTGTCGGTGCCGGGGCGTCGGTGGAGATCATCTGCAGGGAGTCGCCCGCGAGCGGGCCCATCACCGCCGCGAGCGCACCTGCCCATGCGCGAGCCTGCGGTGAGCCGTCGAGAAGCGTACGTGCGGACAGGCGCTCGGCGACACTGCTGTGCTGGCCGAGCAGGTAGTCGCCGACGCGCTCGCGCTGCTCGGCCGTGAGCTCGCGCGCCTGCTTGGGCGCGAGCACGGCGAGCGCCGCGTGCGCGCGATCGTGCACGGCGCGCTCGGGGATGCTCAGAAGCGTGGCGACCTCGGCGTAGCTCTTGCGGTTGCTCAGCAGCAGCGAGAGCGTTGCGCGCTGGTCGGGGGGGAGGTCGTCCAGTCGGCTCATGGGTGGCGTCGTGCCCGTCCGCGCGACGCTCGCAGAGCGGCCGGGACGGGGGTCGTAGGCTATCGTGGCGCCCCGATGCGCATGCCGAGTACCGAGGACATGGCCGCCAACATCAGCGGCTTCGACAAGCTTTACGGCCTCGAGCTGCTGAGCTGCGACGACGCCGAGGTGACCGCGCAGGTGCGCGTCCGTGAGGAGGTCAAGCAGCCCGCGGGGCTCGTTCACGGTGGCGTCTATGCCTCGATCGCCGAGTCGATGACCTCGCTGGCGACCGCGCTCGTGGTGATGCCCGAAGGCAGCATGGCGATGGGGCTCTCCAACAACACCAGCTTCCTGCGCCCGGTCACCGAGGGGATCGTCCACGCGCGCGCGACGCGGTTGCACCGCGGGCGCACGACGTGGGTGTGGGACGTGCGCTTCACAGACGACGCTGATCGCACATGCGCGCTGACGCGCATGACGATCGCCGTGCGCCCGCAGCAGGCCCGCTAGCGCAGGGCGCTCAGCGGCGATGGCACCTGCGAGGGCAACGGCGTGGAGCCGAAACCGGTGTCCGGCAGGCTCGCCGGCAGCGGCGCGCCGGGCACGGCCGCTTCGTTGATCGGTACGGTCGTGTTCGCGGCAGCCGAAGCAAGGATTGCGCTATTGGCGTAGATGCCGACGACGACACCGGCGGTGGGCAGCTCGATCACCTCTCCCCGGCGCGCGACGACGGCGCGCACGCCGCGCACCAGCGTCTCGCGCCGAGGGGCTTCGCCGCCTGCGAGGAAGCTGTTGTCGGGGGAGGTGACGACCTTGACCGCGGGCACGCACGTGTTCTGCCCGCCAACGACGCAGTCGCCGTACTGCACCGTGAACGCGCCGCCCGGGTCGTGTGTCGCTTCGGTGACCGCCAGACCCTTGAAGGAGCGCCCGAGCCAGTAGACGGGGTAGGGGGCGACGATCAGCCCCTCCAGGGTGTTGTGCGGGATCGGGCGATCCTGGATCGTGTCGCCGCATCCGCCTAGCGCAAGCGAGAGCGCGGCGAGCACGAGCGCGAGCAGCGCCGAGGCTTGCGCGCCGCGGCGGCGCGGGTGCGAGCGGGGCACCGCTCGCCTCAGCCGCGGTAGCGGTTGGTGATGGGCATGCGCCGGTCGCGCCCGAACGCGCGCTCGGTCACCTTGATCCCTGGCGGCGCCTGGCGGCGCTTGTACTCGGCGAGGTCGACCAGGCGTGCCGCGCGCTGCACCTCCGCCCCGGGCAGGCCCTGGGCGATCAGCTGCTCGCGGCTGAGGTGCAGCTCGACATAGCCGTGCAGGATGCGGTCGAGCAGGTCATACGGAGGCAGCGAGTCCTCGTCGCGCTGGTCGGCGCGCAGCTCGGCCGAGGGCGCGCGCTCGACGATCGAGGCGGGGATCGGCGAGGCGACCCTGCCGGGAGCGAGCGCTGCGGGCGAGTTGCGCCACTCGCACAGGCGGTAGACGAGCGTCT
Source organism: Solirubrobacterales bacterium (assembly GCA_038240205.1). Taxonomy (GTDB): domain Bacteria; phylum Actinomycetota; class Thermoleophilia; order Solirubrobacterales; family Solirubrobacteraceae; genus Palsa-744. The sequence continues at coordinate 35,271 of JBBSDZ010000013.1, forward strand.
TGGGCACGTCCTTGATCACCGCGAAGCCGCCTGCGAGGTCGCCGTAGAGCGTCGTGTACCCAACCGACATCTCCGACTTGTTGCCCGTCGTCAGCACGAGCCAGCCGAACTTGTTGGAGAGCGCCATCAGCAGGCTTCCGCGGATGCGCGCCTGCAGGTTCTCCTCTGTGAGGTCGTGCTCGCGACCCTCGAACGCGTCGCCGAGCGTGCTGTCGTAGGACTCCGCGACGGACTCGATCGCGAGCTCGTGGACTCCGACGCCGAGCTTCCCCGCGAGCAGCCGCGCGTCCTGCTGGGTGGCCGCCGAGGAGAAGCGCGAGGGCATGATCGCGCTCGTCACGCGCTCGCTGCCGAGCGCGTCCGCGGCGAGACACACCACAAGCGCCGAGTCGATGCCGCCGGAGAGGCCGAGCACGACGTGCTGAAAGCCGTTCTTCTCCACATAGTCGTGCAGGCCGAGCTCCAGGGCTGCGTACACCTCCTCCTCGACCGGCGCCAGCAGCGCCGCGAGCGGGCCACCGGTGGCCCTGCGCCCATTCGGCGTCTCGCCGGCGCCGCCCGCCGCGGGTGCCTCGGGCTTGAGCGCGGCCCCGAGCGCCGGGAGCCCGGGCAGCACGGCCACGCTTGCGGGGCCGCCCGAGGAGACCGGCGAGCGCACCGCCGGGCGGTGGCCGGCCTCGCGCAGTCGCGCGGCAGCGGCGGCGTGGAGGTCGACATCGCAGACGAGCAGATCCTCGGCGAACTGCGCTGCACGCGCGATCGTCTTGCCCGTGTGGTCGATGACGAACGAGTGCCCGTCGAAGACGAGCTCGTCCTGGCCGCCCACGAGCGCGCAGAAGGCGACGCACGCGAGGTTGTCGCGCGCGCGCTGGGCGAACATCCGCTCACGCTCCAGGCCCTTGCCCGCGTGGTAGGGGGAGGCGGAGATGTTGAGGATCAAGGTCGCGCCGGCGAGCGCCTCGTCGCTGGCGGGCGGGCCGGGCTCCCAGATGTCCTCGCACACGGTCAGCCCGAGGCGCTCCTCCCCGACGTCGATGACCGCGCCGGCTCGACCGGCCTGGAAGTAGCGCTGCTCGTCGAAGACGCCGTAGTTGGGCAGGTAGACCTTGCGATAGATCGCGTGCACGGCGCCATCGGCGAGCACCGCGGCGGCGTTGTAGACGTCCTCGGCCCGCTCGGGGAAGCCGACGACGGCGACGATCCCGTGCGTGTCGGCGGCCAGCTCGCGCAGCGCGCTCGCAGCGTCGTTGAGGAAGTGCTCGCGCAGCAGCAGATCCTCCGGCGGGTAGCCGGTGAGTGCCAGCTCGGGAAACAGGACCAGCTCGGCGCCCGCCTCGATCGCTGCGCTGCGCCCAGCTCGGATCTGCTCGGCGTTGGCGGCGATGTCGCCGACCGTGGCGTTCATCTGGCAGAGGGCCAGGCGCACTCTAAGCCTCTTGGCTCTTGGATACGCAGCGAAACGGGCATCCGCAGGCCGCTGGGGTACCAGCGGGGTACCAACTTGACCGGGGACGGGATGGGAAGGCAATCTTCATTGGCACCCAGTATGCCGGGAGCAGCTCAGTCGGCGTGATGCGTCTGCAGACCGATCGCCAAGTTCGCGCTCGGCTACTGAGCGACGACCTGCGCTCGCCGAAAGCCGTGTGATCAGGTTGGATTTGGTGCGCGCAGCGGGCGCCAACCTCTCGGCATCCGAGGCAAAATTCGATCGCCCATCGCGGAATCCTCGGGCATCTGGGTGGAGTATCTCGCAGGCAAAGCGACCGGATAGACCACTTGGCGCGTAGATCTGAGCACCCGGGATTCGGCGTCCGCTGCGTGGCAGACTGGCTTGGGTAATTGCTCAGACCAGAACTGGAGGTGCGCCATGCAGCAAAGATGCGTTCTGATTCGCCCCGGAGAGGCGGTCGAGGGGGTCACGGGGGTCACGTACGCCGCCGGCATCTCCGCGAAAACCACGGGATCGAGTCGTCTGTGCCTGCAACTAGCGAGCCTGCCCCCCGGAGCCCGAGCCCGTGCGCATCTGCACGCGGAGCACGAGTCAGCCGCCTATGTGCTGGAGGGCAGGATGGTGCTCTGGTCCGGAGCGCGACTCGAGGAGGAGCTGATCGCCGGCCCCGGCGACTTCCTCTACATCCCCACCGGCATACCGCACCTCGTAGCGAACGCGAGTGATCAGGAGCCCGCTGTTGCCGTCCTCGCCCGTACGGACGCGAACGAGCAGGAGGATATGACTGCGTTGCCCGAGCTGGACGATTTGCCGCACCTTCGGATAGACCTCGGCGCCGGCTAACGCGCTCTACGTTGGTTGCATCGAAGTCGTTGGGCGAGGCAACGCGGATCGCATACGAGCTTTCGGGCGCAGAAACGAACCCCGGGCGCTAGCCGAGCTGCCGGCCACCCGGAGGCCTGCAGGCGATCCGACGGTCGGCCTAACGCCTCGCCGCTCCAGCGCCCGAGTGGGCCACATGGGCTGTGCGCCTGGAGCGGCTGCGGCGTCCCTCTCACTCGTCAGCACCGCTCTCGGGGAAGAGCCGGCCGGGCGCCAGAATAGTTCTATCCGGGCCTCCCGACAACCGCTCGGGGGCCCTCCTCTCGGGGCTCGCGACGGTCGTGATGGGCGCCTGGCCTCAGAGGGCGACGGCGCCCTGTTTCGAGACTCCACGCGCTGGTGACAGAGCGCCGCGATGGAGCAGCCGAGCCCGTCAGCCAGGGCGCTGTTGCGGCGAGCAAAGACTCACATCCGCGAGTTGGTCAGACTGCTTCCTTCGTAGAAGCGTGGTCACCGGGCACAGATTCGATTCCGCAAATTTTCCACCGTGCGCAGTTGCCAGCGTCGACTGGAACGAGGACGCAGCGAACTTCGCCCTGTCGCTCAGCGCGTAAACACCGGCTTGCATGCCGGTGGTTCCAGCATGACCTCGCGCGCCGAATCGAAGGCGTGCATCGACAGCGTCGGAGTGGGGTCGAGCTGTCCGTCAGCGAGCAGTCGGAGCACGACTTCGACGTGAGGGGTCACGTGCGGTAGGCCGCTTTCGACGGTGACGCCCTGCTGGTACAAGCTGAAGTAAGGGAATCGTGCGTCGACGAAATAGATGCTACGAACCACGCAGCGCCCCCCAGGTCGCAGTGAGGCCAGCGCAACTGCCATCGCATCCGGGTGACCGGCGGCCTCGACCGCCAGGTCGAAGCTCCCATCGACCCGGTCCGGGCGCGGACCGGTGATCACAGTCGACGCGCCGAGCTCGCTGGCTCGGCGAGCGCGGTCAGCGTCGCTGTCAACGTAGACTACTTCGACGGCCTTTAGAGCCGCGGCGCACGCGACAACCAGCAATCCGAGATTCTCGAGGCCGCCGAGCACGAGCACCTTCGCGTCGGGGTTTTCGCGTAGTGTCGGTGCAACTGCACCGAACGCATCAGACAGGTTGTCGCCACAGGCCGCAGCGACGGCAGGAGTCACCCCTTCAGGCAGCGGTGTGAGCGCGGCGCTCGCGTACGGAACCCGAACGACGTCGTCAAATAGTCCGCCGAAGAGACCACCGAGGGGAGTGCCGAATGCTGCCATTTGCGGAGTCGTCGTGCAGTTGGCCGGCCGACCTGCGAGGCACTCGTCGCAGGCTCCGCAGCTCAAATGCCATGGGATCACGACCGTTTGCCCTCGGCAAATGCCAGATCGCCCGGCCTCGTCGCCCACCTCCAACACTTCTCCGACCGCCTCGTGACCGATTGCGAACGGGGCCTGGAACGGCGTCTGACCTCGCACGATGTAGCGATCGAGATCGCAAGCAGCTGAGGCCACGGGCCGCACCAGCGCGTCGCTGTCGCTTCGCAGCATCGGAGCATCCGCTTCGCGCCACTGAAGGTCATTGGCACCGGCGTAAACGAGACTTCGCACTCGGTAAGACTACAGAGAGCTCAAGCGCCAGAGAACGCTGGCCCGCCGACCGGAGCCCGCCAGATGTCAAGGAGTTTTGGGCCCAATCCTGCGCAGGCTGTTCGAGAAGTTGCACAGCGCCGGGCGGCTCACGTGGTACGGCAAGTGGCAGAACGGCGTGCAGGTCAAGCACAAGGTCGGACCCAGCCCGAAGTGCAGCCGAGAAGGCCTGACCAACGCGGAGCCGAGAAGGGCTCCAGTGGCTCGTGGAGGAGATCGCGGCAGGCGCGGACAGAGGGTCAGGCGCACCTCAGCTGGCGCGTGCGCCCGCGGCAGACTTCGGCTTGCTCTTGCGCGGAGCTGCGGCTTTCTTGGCTTGCCGTTTGACCGGCTTGGCGACGCCCGCGGCGCGGGCGAGAGAGGAGATCGCCCACTTCAGGTCGGCGGCAATCGCCTCGAGCTCGGGCAGCGCGTCGAAGTCGCCCAGCAATCCAAAGCCGAGGTGCCCGTCGTAGCTCATCACGGCGATGCCGAGCGCCTGGCGACGCCCGAGCGGGACGACCGGGTAGAGCACGCGCAGCCGCCGGCCGAGCACGTACAGCGGGAACTGCGGGCCCGGAACGTTCGTGACGACGAGATTGAAGAAGCGCTGGCGCGCCTGCAGGCGCGCGGCCTGGCTGAGGATCGTCGGCGGCGCGAAGCCCGCGAGGTTGGTCAGCACCTGTGCACCGACCGCCTGGCCCGATTTCTTCAGGTCGTCCATCGCGCTGCTGACGTGATGCAGGCAGTCGGCCGGGTTCTGCATGCCGACCGGCAGCGGCGCCCACATCGCCGCGACCTGGTTGCCGAGCGCGCCGCGGTCGGACTCCGCCCGCACCGAGACGGGCACCATCGCCTTCAGCTCCAGGCCGTCGGTGTCGACGCCTTCGCGGCGCAGGTAGCGCCCGAGCGCGAGGCTGACCGAGGCGAGCACGACGTCGTTGAGCGTGCCGCCGAGCGAGCTCTTGATCGCTTTGAACTGATCGAGGTCGGCGTCGAGGAAGGTGTAGCGGCGGTGTGGGCCGATGTCGACGTTGAACAGGCTGTCCGGCGCGGGTGCGTTGATGCCCGCCCAGGCGGTCGCGCCGATGCTGCTCAGTCCGCCGACGACATGCGAGATGGCCTTGCGCGGGGCGCGCAGCAGCGCGCGCGTGCCGCGCGTCATCTCCGCGGGCACCGTGGTGCGCTCGCGCAGCGCCTCTCCGAGCAGCTTGGCCGGGCCGGGCAGCGGCTTGGCCGTCCACGGCATCGGCGGGCGCGAGCTCGGAACCGGATCGGCGGCGGTGTCGAACAGGACCGTCGTGATATCGACGCCGGAGATGCCGTCCACCAGCGCGTGGTGGGTCTTTGCGATCAGCGCGAAACGCTCGCCGGCCATGCGCTCGACGAGCCAGATCTCCCACAGCGGCTTGGAGCGGTCCAGGCGCTGTGAGAACAGCCGTCCGGCGAGCTGCTTGAGTGCCTTGTCGTCGGCGGGTTTGGGCAGGGCGGCGGCGCGGATGTGATAGCGCGGGTTGAAATGCGGATCGTCGGCCCACACCGGGCGGCCCTGGTCGAGCGGCACGTATGCCAGCCGCTGGCGGTAGCGCGGTACCAGGTGCAGGCGGCTGAGCACGTGGTCGACCAGTTCCTGCGGCGATGGCGCCACTCCCTCGAAGACCATCACCGAGGCGACGTGCATGTGCGCCGTCGAGTGATCCTCGAGGTGCAGGAAGGTGGTGTCGAGCGCCGTCAGGCGGTCCGGGTTGGCCATAGCGCTCGATTGTCGCGGTTTGGCGCGTCGCCGTCAACGAAGGTGGCGCGAGGGCGCCGCCGGCGGCGCTCGCGTGGGCGTGCTCGCGACCCCGCGGGGCCCAAAGCGGCTGTGGAAGCGGCTTGCGCTCAAGCCGGCCGGCACCGGCGCCGAAACGTGAGCATGGCGAGCGACGAGCTCGGCGCGGGCGCGTACTTGGGCTCGCCCGAACCAATCAACGAGCTGATGACCGACCCGCGCGAGGCCGAGGGGCTGATGCGCGGCGTCGGCGTGACGATGTTCCTGCTCGGATCGCTGACGTTGCTGGCGACGCTGCCGCTGCCGGACCCGAACACAAGCGACCACCCTGCGAACGAGCTGATTGCCGCGCTGCTCGGGCTGGGCGCGCTGCTGGTCTGGGTGTTGCGCCCGGGCCGGCGCTGGGTCTCGCGCATCGCGGTCGTCTACGGGATCCTGCTCGTCAGCGTGCTGATGGCGGTCACGCGCCCGATCGAGGCGACGCCGTTCTTCTACCTGTGGCCGCTGGTGTTCTCCGCCTACTTCTGCTCGCGCCGCGAGGTCGCCTGCGATCTGCTGCTGATGTGGGTGACGCTCGGGTTGGCGCTGTTCCTGTGGTCTGCCGATCCGATGAAGCCCGCCCTGTTGATGGGCGTGGGGGTGTCGGTCACGCTGATCACGCTACTCGTCAAGCTGCTCGCCGAGCACGTCACAGCGGTGATCGGCCAGCTTGCGCGCGCGGCCGACACCGACTACCTGACCGGCCTGCTCAACCGGCGCGCCTTCGACGCGGAGTTCCGCAGCCAGTGCGATCGCGCCCGCCGCAGCGAGCTGCCGCTGGCGCTGGCGCTGTTCGACCTCGACCACTTCAAGCAGATCAACGACCTGCACGGCCACGCCGCCGGCGACCGCGTGCTGTGCGACTTCTCCTCACTGCTCGAGCGCCAGCTGCGCAGCGGCGACACGCTGGCGCGCTTCGGCGGCGAGGAGTTCGCGGTGATCCTGTTCGGCGTCGACGCCGACGATGCGATCGCTTTTGCCGAGCGGATCGGGAAGGAGCTGCGCGAGCGTGGCACGAGCAGCGGTCCGGCCCTCAGCACGAGTGCCGGCGTCGTTGCGCTATCCGAGCAGGAGCACGGGCCCGCCACGATGATGGTCGCCGCCGACCGCGCCCTGTACGCGGCCAAGGCGGCGCCGGCGGGTCGCCGTGTGGGAGCACGGCGCGGCCCGTGTAGGCGCGCACATGCAGGGTGAGCGCGAGCTGGCGGCCGGCGCGGCCTAGCCTGCTCGGAGAACCGAACGGGACGGCGCCGACCGCGTGCCGCGTCAGCTCTCTAGCCGCCCTGCTGGGCGAACTGGACCTTGACCCCCGTCTTGGTGCAGACCTGCGGGAAGTAGCCGAGAGGCGTTTTGAAGTGCCCGATCTTGCACTTGTATTTTTCGGGCAGCGTTTTGCTTTTGTTGTTCAGCAGCGCAACGAGGAATTTGTACGTCGAGGTGCAGCTGACGCCTTGCACCGTGATCGTCTTGACGGTCGTCTTGTAGTTCGTCGTGCCACCCATGCCGTCTTCGATCTTCAGCGTCACCGGCTTGTTCGCACAGCTGTGCGACGGCGACGTCGCCGATGCCCCCGGCGACAGCGCTGCCGCCCCGGCGCCGAGCGCCACGATGCTTCCGACGATGGCCAGTCCATGCCATTTGCGTGCAGCTTCCATCCGAGCCTCTTTCGGTTCGCCCGGCGCCCCCGTGACACCGATGTGCGGCCGAGAATACCGGCCCCGGAGGCGGGCGACTACGTATTGCTACGTGCTCGCGACGAGTCAGGTCTCGCCCCAGGCGTCCTCGTCCTCGGCGAGCGACTGCTCGATCTGCTCGAGCGTGATGTCGGTGTGCCGATCGTTGACCATCGTCTGCAGCGCCTCCTCGATCGTCGGGGCCCACACGCGGCGCGCCACGGCGACCCGGCCGGGCTCCTCGTCGAACTGCTTCCATTCCAGCTCGACCAGCGGCACGCGCCAGGCCGGGGCGTCGGCCGGCACCGGGGCTCCCCAGCCGTAGAGCGTGATGTGGGCCTGCCAGCCGTGCGGACACAGCTCGCCCATCACCGCCAGCGCGTGCCACTGATCGCGAACCGGCTTGGGCCGCCGGTTGCGGTGACGCAGGTAGAGGGCGATCGCTGCGCATCCGAGCGCCAGTGCCACGACGACGAGCGCCACCCAGAGGTTGTCGTGCGCCACCGCGTGGCCTCCCTGAACGCCGCTTGCAATCGGCGTGAGCTCCCGCGCGTCGCTCATGGCGTCCCAATCCAGCCACCCGTTTCGGTGCAACGAAGCCGATGCCACCCTCCCGCTCTCATTGCCCTTTCACGGTAGCCGCTCAGCGGCTCGCAGCACACCGATTCGGACAGCTTCTTCGAGGGATCGCTCGGCTGCCCACGGGCGGCGCGCGCGATCCGCCGAGCCATGAGACACAGCTCAGGTTCGGACGTGCTTGGATGACCGGGCAGCGAGACTCGCCTCTCGTCTGTCGCGGCCCCGGGCGGTTCACCGCCGCGCCGGGGCCAATGCTGCCGCCGGGCTGATCCTGGCGCTCGGGCCACCGAGCGGTGCAGCGGAGCGATCGCGCCGAGCCCGATTGTCTGTGTTTCCAGGGATTTCCCGCCAACTGGGGCCCTGTGAGCATGTGTGTCCCCCGTCACAGATAGGACTCCTGCGGACACCTAGCCTTACGAACAATTGTTCGACTCTGCTGAGTCGTCACCGTTCATGGTGGCGAGCGGGGGACCCACTGCCGGGCCCGCAGTACCGGGCCCGGATGGGGCGAATCGCGCACTGATGTGTGCGTAACGCCCGGTTGACACGCGTCTGTTTCGCGTGCGCAGCCGGCCGTGAGCCCGACAGCTAACCCCGTAGGCGGAACCACAAGGAGGTTCGCATCAGATGTACGTCCCCGCGCCCCCGGCGCAGCATGCCCTCGCGCTGGCTCCCGTCAGCGTCGTCTCGGCGACGCCCACGGCCACCACGTCGCCGCTCGGGAAGCCGCTGAGCACGACCCTGCGCGTGCGCCGGGCCAACCTCAACGTGCTCGACGGCCGCCGAGTGAGCGTCGCCGGAACGCTGAGCCCCGGGGTATCCGGGCGCACCGTCGTGCTCCAGGCGAAGGACCGTCACAGCTGGAACACGGTCGCGCGCTCGCACACGGGCGCCAACGGCCGCTTTCGGCTCAGCTATCGCCCTCACGGCACCGGCAGCCAGCGCGTGCGCGTACGCTTTACCGGCGACGCCTTCGGGCTGGCCTCGCGCCGCACGGTTGGGCGCCTGAACGTCTACCGCCTGGCCGAGGCCTCCTGGTACGGAGGCGGCGGCGGGCTCGCCTGCGGCGGCTCGCTTACGAGCGGCACGCTCGGCGTGGCCAACAAGACGCTGCCGTGCGGCACGCTCGTCACGCTCCGCTATGGCGGGCGCTCGATTCGCGTGCCCGTCGTGGACCGCGGCCCCTATGTGGCCGGTCGCGAATTCGACCTCACGCAGGCCACCAAGGAAGCGATCGGCTTCGGCGACACCGGCCAGGTGTGGAGCACCCGCTGAGCGCCTGGGCCCCCGGCTGCTCGCCCGTGCACGGCGCGGGCGAGCGACTCCGGGGCGCCGTTTGAACCGCACCAGGAGCCGATTGCGCCGCAGCTGAGGGATCGTCCGCTTTGGGCACGTTCGTGCAGGGCTTGGGTTTTTCGCTGAGCGTTCGTTGAATCCCTTGGATGCCCGCCGCAAACAAGACATCGCGCACGCAGTTGTGGATGGACACGCTCGGCGAGTGGAGCTGGCCCGGCCGCGCCGCTGAAGCCGTCGAAGCGCTGCCGCCGTCCTGGGTGCCCGCGTTCCCACCGCGCCTGGAGCCGCTCGCCGCGGGTGCGCCCGCGCAGGGAGCATGGGAGCGCCCGCACAGCAACGCGCGCATCACGCTCGTCGGCGCACTGCTCAGCGCGCTGGCCGCACTGTGCGTGACCTTTGCGCTCAGCGGACCGCAGCCGCTCGAGCAGACGCTCGGCATCGGCGACTCGCAGTCGAGCGCCGGATCGTCCGCCACGAGCGCGAAAGCGCCCGCGCCACAGCCGCTGCCGACGCTCGTGGCCTCGAGCCACGACGCGGCCGGCAGCTCAATCGACGCTGCCCACTATTCCTCGGCGGCGCTCGCAGGCGGAGGCTCCTTTCACGTCTACCTGCCGCCCGGCTACGCCACGACCAACGCCCGCTATCCGGTGATCTACCTGCTTCACGGCAACAGCCAGCCCGCCACTGCGTTTCTCCAGATCGGGCTGCAGGAGCAGCTCGACCGGCTGATCGCGCGGCACGAGATCCCGCCGCTGATCGCCGTGATGATCCAGGGTGGCCCTGGCGACAACAACTGGCGCGACCAAGGCACGCATCGCTACGAGAGCTACGTCGTCGAAGTCCAGGAACTGATCGACCACATGCTGCCGACCCTCGCCGGGCGCGGCACCCGCGCGGTCATCGGCGACTCGATGGGCGGCTACGGCGCGGTGAACGTCGTGCTCGGGCATCCACAGCGCTTCTCCGTCGTCGAGAGCTGGCTCGGCTTCTTCAACGGGCTCGACGACGAGCTCGCGGCGGCACGGCCGGTGATCGCGCGCGAAGGTCTGCACGCCTACCTCTACGGCGGCGAGTCGGACACCATTGCCGACCCGTCCGAGAACGCGCCGTTCGCGGCGCAGTTGCACGCAGCCGGAGCCAGCGCACACGGCACCATCTATGCAGGTGGCCACACGATGGAGACGCTGCAGGCGCATCTCGGGCACATGCTCCGCTACGCCGGCAGTGCACTCGCAGCCGGCGCGAGCGCGCAAGCTGCGACACCGAAGCACATCACGAGCGCCGCGGCAACGACGGCAGTCGCTGGGACGGCCGGATGAAGCTGTCCGGCGCCCGGGGTCCGATGCCGCGGCTGGCCGGAGCGCTCGGCGCAGGGTCAGCCGGCGCGCTTGCAGCAGGAGCGCTGGCCGGAGGGGCCGTGGCGATCGGCGCGCTCGCGATCGGCAGGCTCGCGATCCGCCGCGGCGCGATCGGAACGCTCGAAATCGGCGACCTGAAGGTGGCGAGGCTGAGCGTTGGCGAGCTGCAGATCGAGCGCGAGCGACGCGCCGACGCCTCAGCGGCGCGCGACTGAGCTCGTCCAGGCGGCGCCGAGCTCGTCCTGGCTGTCTGGCCAGTATGATCGCCGGCACAGGCGACCCGCGAAGACGAGGAGTCCAAATGGCGTCCGTTGAGAGCGAGCTTCAGAACGTGCTGCTGGCGGAGCACGAGCTGTGGGCCGACGGCCCTCCGCACGAGGTCTTCAAGCAGATGCGCAGCCAGTGCCCAATCCACTGGACCGAGCGCGTCAGCGATTATCCCGAGGAGCGGGGCTTCTGGTCGGTCACGACCGCCGGGGACATCCACACGGTCAGCCGCGACTGGCGCACGTACTCCTCGGCGCACGGCGTCACGGCCGTCTCCGAAGTCTTCCCGGTGGAGCTCGTGCAGGCGATGTTCATCGGCATGGACCCGCCCAAGCACGATCGTCTCAAGGCGCTGTTCCAGGCCGGCTTCACGCCCAAGCGCATCGCTGCACACGAGGCGGACATCCGCAGGATCGTGATCGACGTGCTCGACCGCATGCAGGGCCGCGAGACGTGCGACCTCGTCACCGACGTCGCCCAGCCCGCCGTCTCGCGCGTGATCGGCAGCTTCATGGGTATCCCCGAGGAGGACGACGCCGCGTGGGCGCGGCTGATGAACTCGACGCTCTCAGGCGACGACAAGGACCTCGCGCCCGAGGGCATCGAGGGCGTCCTGCAAAAAGACATCCCCGAGATCTTCGAGCGCTGCGGGCGGATGATCGCGGCGCGCCGCGAGAACCCGACCGACGATCTGACGACGGTGCTCGTCAACGCCGAGATCGACGGCGAGATACTCGAGGAACACGAGATCGTGATGGGCTTCTTCCTGCTCGTGGCGGCCGGCAACGACAGCACCAAGGCTACGTACACCAGCGGCATGCGCGCGCTCATGGAGGCGCCCGAGCAGATGCGCCGGCTCCTGCAGGAGCCGGCGCTCGTCCCGAGCGCCGTCGAGGAGGCCCTGCGCATGTTCCCCGCCTTCGCGCACTTCCGCCGCACCGCCACGTGCGACACCGAGCTGCACGGGCAGAAGATCAAAGAGGGCGAGAAGGTCGTGCTCTGGTACGTCTCTTCCAACCGCGAAGAGTCGCTGTATGAGGACCCCGACAGCTTCGATGTGCGCCGCAACCCCGAGCACCAGGCCTTTGGCGCCGGTGGGCGGCACTTCTGCCTCGGCACCGCGCTCGCCCGCCTGGAGCTGAAGATCCTGTTCGAGGAGACGCTCGCGCGCTACCCGGATATGAGCCTCGACGGCGCTCCAATTTACGTCGAATCCGGCTTCCTCAACCAGATGAAGACGCTGCCGGTGCGGCTCGGCGCCTAGCCGAGCAGCGCGGCCTGGCGCTCTGAGAAGAAGCGCAGCGCGAGCTCTCGCTGCTCGCTGCCGGACCGCGCCTGCAGCAGCGCCGCGTAGGGCAGCTCGGCGCCCTTGAACGCGCTCGCCTGCCACAGCTCGCCGTCCGGGACCTCGCCCCAGGGCACCACGTACAGATACGGCTCCTCGTGCAGCTGATCGCCCGGCGACGCGCCATAGCCCGCGCGGGCGCCGCCCTGCTCGGCGCCCAGCTCGACCGACAGATCGAAGTGCTCCGGCCACAACTGAACGCGCGATGGCTCGAGCCGATCGTCGGCACCTACGCGCAGCTCCTCGAGCACCGCGGCGCCGAAGCCGAACCAGTCGCCGAGGAACGCCGAGGCATCGGCGCCGACGGTCAGCTCGCGATCCTCGCCGGCGAGGGCAGGCAGCAGCTCTTCGCCGAGGTGCGCAGCCGCCTGGGCCAGCGAGGAGATCTGCGCGGAGCGCTCGCGCTCGGCTTCCTGCACGATCAGCTCCGTGCCGCTCACGCGCACCTGCACGTCCGCGCCGAAGAACGGCGTGCCGAAGCCGCCGCGCGTGAAGCGCAGGCCGATCTTGCCGTTCGCGTGCTCGCGCGCAGGCGCCACAACCGCTTCCGCCAGCGCATGCAGCGCCTCGCGTGTGCCCACGAGCCCAGCAGGCGCACTCTGCAGCCGCCTGTAGGCCGCCAGCCAGCGCTCCGAGCACCACCCCGCCAGCGAGTCGTCCTGGGCACACAGCGCCTCCCAGCGCAGATCGCCGTCTGCGACCGGCGAGAGCACCGGCAGCTCGCCGCGCGGCTGCTCGCGCCCGACCGGATCGTCCGCGAGCCACGGCTCATCGGCGACGGCCGGGGGGGAGGGCTCGAGCACGCGCGCGTCATAGCTCCCCCCGACACGCTCGCGCGCCTCAGCTCGCGCGTTCATCGCAGGCGCTCGCTCAGAGTGAGACAGCGGGGATGGATCTGATCCACGTGCCGATCCTACGCCTCGCCTGAGCGTGGAGCGGCGTGCGACGGGACGGGGACGAGAGGGGACGTCGCCTCGCGCTGCCAGGCCCGGCGCCCATGGGGGCGAGCGCCGGCGCTCGCGGATAGGCTGGCAGCGTGGGGGAGGACCAACCGCGCATCCGGCTTCGCCAAGCCGTGCTCGTCGCCGCAGAGCTCGAGCCGGTCGAGCACGCTCTGCGTGACGCGCTCGGGCTGGGCGAGCCCTTCCGCGACCCCGGCGTGCGCGAGTTCGGCCTGCACAACGCCGTGTTCGCGATCGGCGACTGCTTCCTGGAGGTGATCTCGCCGCTGCAGAGCGGCACGGCCGCCGGTCGCTACCTCGAGCGCCGCGGCGGCGACGGCGGTTACATGGCGATCTTCGACCTCGAAGACCTCGACGGCGCGCGCGAACGCGCCGCGCAGGCGGGCGTCCGCGTCGTCTGGCAGATCGATCTGCCAGACATCTCCGGCACGCACCTGCATCCCGCCGACATGCGCGGCGCGATCGTCTCGCTCGATCGCTCGGAGCCCTACGGCAGCTGGCGCTGGGGCGGGCCGGACTGGACGGCGCGGATCGGCGCGGGCGCGCCAGGTCATCTCGCCGGCATCACGATCGCCGTCGGCGACCCGGCCGCCGCTGCCGCGCGCTGGTCGGAGGTCCTCGGCGCGCCGCTAGGTCAGGGCGAGGACGACGAGCCGGTGCTCGAGCTCGAGCGCGGCGAGGTCCGCTTCCTCCACGCGCGCGACGAGCGCTCAGAGGGGCTCACCGAGATCTCGATCGGCGGCGTGTCGAGACTTGCCGAGCAGGGCGAGTGGATCCAGCTCGGCGGCGTTCGTCTGCGCGCCGCCGCGCTGGACTAGGCGCCGTGCCGCCAACCGGGGCGGAGCGCCGCTGGCCGGGCACCGAGGTGCTCGGCTAGATGTGTTGCCCACGCTCTTAGTGAACAGCTGAAAGGTCGTCCGGGTCCGTCCTGAGGCTGTGGGTCTTCCACAACTCGCAGCCACAGGAGGACCCGAACATGGAGGACGGTAGATGCAAGCTCGGACTTGGCGGACGTCTGC
>JBBSDZ010000014.1:0-48403 GCA_038240205.1 Solirubrobacterales bacterium
GGCACGTACACCCTCACCGCGACCGACGGCAGCCTCACCTCGGCCACCAGCGCCTCGCTCACGATCACGGTCGGCGCCGCCGCCAAGCTGGCGTTCACCCAGCAGCCGTCGAGCTCGACCGGCGGCATCGCCTTCGCGACACAGCCGAAGGTGACGGTTCAGGACGCGGCCGGCAACGTCGTGGGCGCCGACTCCAGCACTGTCGCACTGGCGATCACGACGCCCGAAGGCGCGACGCTGAGCTGCACGACCAACCCGCTCGCCGCGAGCTCGGGAGTGGCGACATTCGCCGGCTGCAAGGTCGACAAGGCCGGCACGTACACCCTCACCGCGACCGACGGCAGCCTCACCTCGGCCACCAGCGCCTCGCTCACGATCACGGTCGGCGCCGCCGCCAAGCTGGCGTTCACCCAGCAGCCGTCGAGCTCGACGACAAGCAACGTAGCCTTCGCCAGCCAGCCGAAGCTCACGGTGCAGGACGCCGGCGGCAACACGGTCACTACCGACTCGAGTTCCGTCACGCTCGCGCTCACCACCGCAAACGGCGCGACACTGAGCTGCACGACGAACCCGCTCGCCGCGAGCTCGGGAGTGGCGACGTTCGCCGGCTGCAAGGTCGACAAGGCCGGCACGTACACGCTTACAGCGAGCGATGGCGGCCTCACCGCCGCCACCAGCAGCTCGCTGACGATCACCGCCGGCGCTGCGACCACCGCTGCCGTGGCCTCCGGCTCGCCTCAGACGGGTACCGTGAGCACGGCGTTCGCAGCGCCGCTGGTAGCGGTTGTCAGCGACGCGGCCGGAAACCCGGTCCCCGGAGTGACGGTCACGTTCACGGCCCCGGCATCTGGCCCCTCTGGGACGTTTGCGAACTCGACCCGCACCACGACGGCCGTGAGCGCATCCAACGGACAGGCGACCTCCAGCGCGTTCACCGCCAACTCGACGACCGGCTCGTACTCCGTCACGGCATCGGCGTCGGGAACGACCACGGCGATCTTCAGCCTCACCAACGCGGCCGCCACCAACGCGACCGCGCTCACACTCGCCAACCACAGCGGCGGTAGCGCTGGGAAGATCGAAGCGGGCGACACGATCACGATCGGCTTCTCCCAGGCCCTGTCGGTCAGCTCGATCTGCTCGGCCTGGAGCGGGAACGGCACCAACCAGACGAACAGCACAGCGGAAGTGGTCGCCACCGACGAAAACACCGGGAACAACGTCGTGACGATCGGATCGTGGAGCGCATGTCCAACCTTCCACATCGGCTCGATCAACCTGGGAAGCCCCAACTATGTCGCGGCCAAAGGCTCGCACCGGACGGTTGAATTCAACAACTCTACGATCGCCTACAACGCCACGACGCGCGTGATCACGATCACGCTCGGAGCAGAAGCGGGCTCGGCGAGCACAGGGGTCGTGTCGAGCTCCATCGCCACCATCACGTTCGATTCGGCCTTGAAGGATCAGAATGGCACATCGATCACGCCCGGGAGCTTCGCGACCGGGACCGTTCAGCAGTTCTAGCTCGAGCGCGTCCGCAGAAACCCCACGTTCTCGGGCCCGGCGGCGGATGGTCTGGATAGTGCTCGGTTCAGTCGAAGGAGCTGCGGTTGCTATCCTTTGTGAAGTAATGAGCAAAATCAAGGTCTACTCGACGGAGCCGTGCTCTTTCTGCGCCCGTGCCAAGGGCCTGCTGGCCTCGCACGGCATCGAGTACGAGGAGGTCAACCTCTCCAAGGATCCGGCGGGACGGCTCGAGTTGGCACAGCGAACCGGCATGATGAGCTTCCCGCAGGTGCTCATCGACGACCAGCTCCTCGGCGGATATGCGGAGATCCAGATGGCGGCGGACGAGGGGCGATTGGAGGAGCTCCTAGCCGCCTGACCGGCCGGCTGCTCGTCGGTTGGCGCCCGACTGGGACCGGCGCAGCCGCGGCCGCGGCTGGCAGCTCTCGCACACGTAAGTGCCGCGCCCGCCGACGACCATCTTCACGATCGTCGTCCCGCAACGAACGCACGGTTGACCCTCGCGCAGGTGCACGAGGAACTGGTTCTGGAATGTCCCGCGCACGCCGTCGACGTGGCGGAAGTCGTCGATCGACGCCCCGCGCGCGTCGATGCCCGCGCGCAGCGCGTCCTCGATCGAGTCGCGCAGCAGCGCGTACTGCGCGCGCGTCAGGCGTCCGGCCGGGCGCAGCGGGTGGATGCGCGCGCGAAACAGCGCCTCGTCGGCATAGATGTTGCCGATGCCCGCGATCTGGCGCTGGTCGAGCAGGAACGTCTTGATCGGCGCGATTCGCCCGCGCGCGATCTCGCGCAGGTGCTCACCCGTGAACGCCTCCTGCATCGGCTCGACGCCCAGGCGCGTCGCGAAGAAGTGCTCCAGCGCCTCCTCGCCGAGCAGCAGCTCGCCCGTACCGAAGCGACGCGGATCGACGATCACGAGCCTGCGCGTCGGCTCAAAATCAAGGCGCACGCGCGTGTGCAGCGGCTCCGGGTCCGGTTCGAGCAGCACCGAGCCGGTCATGCGCAGGTGCTGGACGAGATACGCCTCCTCGCTGAAGCCCCACAGCAGGTACTTGCCGCGCCTGCCGAGCGACTCCACGCGCCTTCCCTCGAGCGCCGCCGAGAGCTCCTGTGGATGCAGCGGCCGCGACCAGCGCGCATCGAGGATCTCCATGCGCACGAGCGTGCGGCCCTGCACCAGCGGCGCGAGCTGGCCCCTGATCGTCTCCACCTCGGGCAGCTCCGGCACGCCACCTAGCTTATGAAGCTCTCCCCCGGCAGCCCCGGCGCCTGCCTACCTGTGAGCCAGTACAGGGCGCTCGCACCGACATCGGCCAGCGGCCCGTCGTGGCGGGCGCCGCCGTAGCCCCGTCCCGCCGCCTGCGCGCGCACCATCGCGCCGCTGAGCGCGAGCAGCGGCGCGTACTCGCGCGTGTGGTCCGTGCCCGGATGGCGCGGATCGACGCCGTGGTCGGCCGTCAGGATCAGCAGGTCGCGCTCGCGTAGCGCCGGCAGCAGGCGCTCGACGCGGGCGTCCAAGTCGCTCAACGCCGCCGCGAAGCCGTGCACGTCGTTGCGATGGCCGTAGAGCTGATCGGTCTCGATCAGGTTCGCGAACACCAGCCCCGCATCCAGCTCCCTCAGCAGGCCCTCGACGCTCGCGAGCGCCTGGCGGTTGCTCGCGCCCGCGTGCGCGCGCGTCAGGCCCTCGCCTGCAAACAGGTCCTCGACCTTGCCGACCGCGTGCACCTCCACGCCCGCGTCCACCAGCTCCTGCAGGTAGGTCCGCCCGGGGGCGGACAGCGCAAAGTCGCGGCGGCCCTCAGTGCGCGCGAACGCCCCCTCGGCGCCGGCGAACGGTCGCGCGATCACGCGCCCCACAGCGTGCTCGCCGCTCATCGTCGCGCGTGCGCGTTCGCACGCCTCGTAGAGCTCGTGCGCGGGCATCACCTCGACGTGCGCAGCCAGCTGCAGCACCGAGTCCTGCGAGGTGTAGAGAATCAGCGCGCCCGTGCGCACGTGCTCGGCGCCGAAGTCCTCGATCGCAGCGATCCCGTTGTACGGAAGGTTGCAGATCAGCTCGCGCCCGATCGCGTGCTGCAGCCGCACGATCAGCTCCTGCGGGAAGCCCTGCGGATAGGTCGGCAGCGGGCGCGCGAGCACCGCCCCCATCAGCTCCCAGTGCCCAGTCGCTGAGTCCTTTCCCGGCCCGAGCGGGTGCAGGCGCCCGTGGATCACCGGGTCCGCGACAGTGGGGACTCCGAGCAGCGCCACGATCGAGCCGAGCCCGAGCCGCTGCAGCGCCGGCAGCTCCAGACCGCCGACCGCCTCGGCGACGTGCGCGAGCGTGTTCGTGCCCTCGTCGCCGTAGCTCGCCGCGTCCGGCAGCGCGCCGACGCCGCACGCGTCCATCACGATCACGATCGCCCGGGCACGATCGCGCCCGCCCGGCATTTCGCTCAACTCTTGGCCCGCGGATGGGCACTGAAGTACGCGTCCTTCAGCCGCTCCGCCGACAGGTGCGTGTAGACCTGCGTCGTCGCCAGGTCCGCGTGGCCGAGCATCTCCTGCAGCGAGCGCAGATCGCAGCCGCCCGCGAGCAGGTGCGTGGCGAACGAGTGGCGCAGCGTGTGCGGGCTCATGCTCTCCTGCAGGCCCGCGCCGCGCGCGTGGCCTTGGACGATCTTGTAGAGGCCCTGGCGCGTCAGCCCGGTGCCGCGGCGGTTGAGGAACAGCTTCGACTCGACCCGCGTCCCGAGCAGCAACGGGCGCCCGCGTGAGCTGTACGCGCTCAGCGCCGCCACCGCCTGGCGGCCGATCGGCACGAGCCGTTCCTTGGAGCCCTTGCCGCGGGCGCACAGCATCCCCTCCTGCAGATCCACGTCCGCCAGCTCCAGTCCGGTGACCTCCGAGACCCGAAGCCCGCATGCATACATCACCTCGAGCAGCGCGCGATCGCGCAGCGCCAGCGGCTCGGCGCCCTTCGGCTCGCGCAGTAGCCGCGCGACCTGCTCGCGCGTGAGCACGCGCGGCAGCCTCTGCGTCTTGCGTGGCCCGTGAAGCTCGGCCGTCGGATCGTGCTCGATCAAGCCCTCGCGTCGAAGGTGGCGGTAGAACGAGCGCAGGCACGCGACCTTGCGTCCGAGCGTCGCAGCCGCCGCCGGCGGTCGGTCGCCTGGTGTCCGCGCGGTTCCCGCCAGCTCAGAGATGAACGCCGCAAGGTCGCCGTGCTGAGCCTCGATCACGCTCACGCGGCGGCGCTCCAGGAAGCGGCCGAGCTGCAACAGGTCCGAGCGATAGGCCTCGAGCGTGTTGCGCGAGAGGCCCCGCTCCAGCTCCAGGTAGGCGAGGAAGTCGAGTATCAGTGACTCGATCTCCGCGCTCGCCTGCGCAACGGCGTGCCGGCTCGAGGCAGGGCTCGCGTCCGGGCTCCGCGCGGGCGCTGGGACTTGGACTGTGCTCACTGCTGAGGATTCGCGCCCCAGAGCGAGCCTCCTGGCGGTGCAATCAGGCGTTCAGCCGCCGCGCCAGCCAGAGCAGGCCGATCAGCGTCTTCGCATCGCTGCACTGCGCGATCGCCTCGTCCAGCTCCGCCAGCGGCCAGCGCACGAGCTCGATGCGCTCGTTCTCCTCGCTCTCCGCGTGGGACTCGTACAGATCGGTGGCGTGGTACAGACGGACCTGCTCGTCAGTGATGCCCGCCCCGGCGTAGTAGGTGAGGATCGGCTCCCACTGGCGCGCTCCCAGGCCAATCTCCTCGGCGAGCTCGCGCTGCGCCGCCGCCAGCGGCTCCTCGCCGACCACGTCAAGGCGCCCCGCCGGGATCTCCAGCAATGCCTGCTCGCCGACCGCCTCGCGCGGCTGGCGCACCAGCCACACCTGCTGCTCGTCGTGCACGACGATCGCCACCGCGCCCTGGTGGCGCACAACCTCGCGCGAGACCTCCTCGCCGTCAGCGTGGCGGAAGCGCTCGATGCGCACGTCGACGATACGGCCCTCGTAGACCGTCTCGCCTCCAAGCGCCGTAAAGCTTCGATCCGGCCTGGGGGTCGAGGCGTCGCTCATGCCGCCTCACCAGCGCCCGTGTCGGCACCGCCCGTCCCAGGCGTGCCCGGCTGAGCAGTGCCCGGCTGAGCAGTGCCCGGCTGGACCGTGCCCGGCTCGGCCGTGCTCTCGCCGGTGCTGCGCGCCTGCTCGGCGAGCTGCGCGAGCGCGCCGCCGCCGGCGAGCGCCGCGCCGAAAAACAGCGGGTCCTCGGTCAGCGAGCGTCCCATCGTGTGCGTCGAGAGACCGCTCCCGGCGTATGCCGGCAGGTCGACGCTCGCGCGGCGCCAGTCGTGGCGTGTGATCCGCACCGGCCGCTCGACATCCAGTGCGAGCGCCGGGCGACTCGGCATCGAGCCGCCGAACACCGAGCCGAGCCCCGCGCGAAGATCCGCGCCCACCGGCGAGCGCATCCCCGACGGCAGCGCGACCGTGACCGGTTCGAGCAGCAGGTCGAGCACCGTCAGCGTGTGGTGGGAGATACCGCGATGGCGCGCGCGATCGTCGGCCGATGACATCCGCGCTACGAGCAGCGCCGGCGCCCCGAGCGCGAGCGCAGCGTGCGCGGAGTCGAGCGCCGACATGCCGCCGTGCCCGAGCGGCGAGCTCGAGCCGACGATTCCCGGACCGGGACCACAGACGGCCGCGTCCCAACCGAGCTGCTGCAGCCCGTGGTGCAGCGCGCCGGCCGTCGTGATCGCCTCGCCTTCTCCCCCGAACGCCGCTCCTGCCGTCAGGTGCCCGGCCAGCAGGCCGCGCTCGCGCAGCTCGCGCACCGTGCGCGAGTGCCCGCCCGAGAGTGCGCCGCCGATCGTCTGCACGAAACCCAGCCGCGCGCCCGGGCGAGCCTGCCCGAACGCCCACGCCACCGAGGCGAGCTGTCCGTGCAGGGCGAGCACCGCCACCGGCGCATGCACCGGCAGGCGCAGCGACTCGTCCTCCACCGGATTCACCGTGTGCTGCAGGCTCGTGTAATTGAGCTTCATCACGTTCGCGTCGCCGCCGGCGAGCGCGCTCAGCCCACGCGTGAGGTTGACGTGGACGATGTGAAAGCCGCCTGAGCCGAGGCCAAGGTCGAGGGCCTCGACGTTCACGATCAGCTCGTCGCCGACCTCACAGCCGCCGACGAGGCTGACGTCCGCGATCGCCGCCCGGCGCGCGCCGCGGGCGTCAGCCAGCTCGACCCCGAGACCCTGCTCGGAGCCCTGTGCCGGATCGGCGTCGAAAACGATCGCACGGCGAAGCTTCAGCATCGATTCTGCAACCTAGCGTGCCGTGGCGGGCGCCGAGTCGGCTGCCGCGTCGAGCAGCGCGAGCGCGACGTCGAGCATGCCCTCGAGCGCCGCGACGCTCACGCGCTCGCCCGGCTCGTGGTTGCGCTCCGTGCCGTTGGCGAGGTTCACGACCTCCCGGCCCTGGGTGATCAGCTCGTTCGCGTCCGAAGCGCCGCCGCTGGAGATCCTCAGCGGCTCGTGCCCGCACGCGCGCAGCGCCGCCTCCGCCGCGCGCACCGCTCGCGCCGAGGCCGCAAGCTGAAATCCCGAGAAGGTCCGTTGCACGCCGATGTCCACGTCGCACTCGCACTCCGGCAGGTTCGCCGCCTGGTGCATCCGATCGACGACCTCCGCCACGATCGTCTCGGCTTCCTGCTCGGAGAGGCTGCGCACCTCTGCGACGACCGTGCAGCGCTCTGGCACGACGTTCATCGCGGTGCCGCCCGTGATCGTGCCGACGTTGACCGTGCTCTGCTCGTCCAGGCGACCCAGCCGCAGCGAGGCGATCGCGCGCGAGGCGGCGAGGATCGCGCTGCGGCCGTCCTCAGGGCGGATGCCCGCGTGGGCCGCCGCGCCGCGGAAGTCCGCCTCGATGCGGAAGTGCGTCGGCGACTGCACCACGACCTCGCCGATCGGCGTAGCGTGGTCGAAGACGTAGCCAAAGTCGCTCTGCAACTTGCCCGCGTCCAACGCGCGTGCTCCCGCGAGCGCCGTCTCCTCGCAGACGGTGAACAGCAGCTCGACGTCGACCGGCGCACCCTCGTGGCAGATGTGTCGTGCAAGCGCCAGGATCACCGCGATCGCTGCCTTGTTGTCCGCGCCGAGGATGCCCTCGTTGGCGTTCTCCCAGAAGCCGTCCACCAGCTCCGGCTCGACCGGGGCGAGCAGCGGCACCGTGTCCAGGTGCGCGCACAGGAGCACCATCGGTATCTCAGGCGGGAGCGATTGACGCTGGCCCGCGGATGAGGAGGCGGCGAGCGGCGCGCCCGGAGTGGCCGATTGCGATGAAGGCACAGGCTGGTCGGCCGCGCGAGGGCCCGAGCCGAAGGACGCGGCCGGGATCCGCGCCAGCAGGTTCCCGCACTCAGAGCCCGCGCGCGGGCCGGCGTCGTCCTCCTGCACGCTCACGCCGAGAGCGCGCAGCTCTGCGATGACGCGGTCCGCGCACGCCCGCTCGCTGCCCGACGGGCTCGCGATCCGGCACAGCTCCGCAAAGGTGCCGTTGAGGTAGCGCCGCTCGAGCGAGCCGATGCGCGACTGCACCGCGCCGAGCGTCACAGGACGTCGGCGCGCTCGCCGAGCTCCGATCGGTCGGCTCCATCGCCGTCGCTCTCGCCCGCCTGCGCCCCAGCGGTATCCTCGCCGTCACCGTCGCCGGCGCGTTCGAGCGCCGCGGCGATGAAGTCACGGAACAGCGGCGCCGGGCGCTCCGGGCGGGACTTGAACTCCGGGTGGAACTGAGAGGCGACGAAGAACGGGTGATCCTCGAGCTCGATCATCTCGACCAAGCGGTCGTCCGGCGAGGTGCCCGAGGTGCGCAGGCCCGCGGCCTCCAGGCGCTTGCGCAGCAGGTTGTTGACCTCGTAGCGGTGGCGGTGGCGCTCGTAGACGACCGCCTCTCCGTAGATCTCGCGCGCCCGGGAGTGCTCGTGCAGCTTGATCGGGTCGGCGCCGAGGCGCATCGTGCCGCCGAGGTTCGAGATTTCCTTCTGCTCAGGCAGCAGGTCGATCACCGGGAACGGCGTCTCCATGTCCATCTCCGTCGAGTTGGCGCCGTCCATTCCAGCCACATGCCGGGCGAACTCGGCGACCGCGACGTGCATGCCCAGGCAGATGCCCAGATACGGGATGCCGCGCTCGCGCGCAACGCGCGCCGCCGCGATCTTGCCCTCGATTCCACGACCGCCGAAACCGCCGGGGATGAGGATGCCGTCGACGCGCTCCAGCCGGCCGCGCACGTCCTCCTCGCCCTCGCCGCCCTCGATCCGCTCGGAGTCGATCCAGTCGATCTCGACCTTGCCACCCTTCCAGGAGGCTGCGTGGCGCAATGCCTCGGACACCGACAGGTAGGCGTCCTCGAGCTGCACGTACTTGCCCACGAGGGCGATCCGCACGGTGCGCTTCGCCCGCTCGGAGCGATCGATCGAGTCCTCCCAGCTGGTCAGGTCGGAGGCAGGCGCCTCCATGCCGAAGTGCTCGAGGATGAAGTCGTCGACGCCCTGCTCACGGAAGTTCATCGGGACCTTGTAGATGTTGTCCACGTCGCGCGCGGAGACGATCGCCTCCATCGGCAGGCTCGCGAACAGCGCGATCTTCTTGCGTATCTCCGGCGAGAGCGCGCCCTCGGAGCGGCACATCAGCATGTCCGGAGCGATCCCGATCCGGCGCAGCTCGTTGACCGAGTGCTGCGTCGGCTTCGTCTTCAGCTCACCGGCGTGGCCGATGTACGGGACGAGCGTGAGGTGGATGAACAGGCAGCGCCTGCGCCCGACGTCCACCGGGAACTGGCGGATCGCCTCCAGGAACGGCAGCGACTCGATGTCGCCGACCGTACCGCCGATCTCCGTGATGACGAAGTCGACGTCGCTGGACTCGGCGATCAGCGCGATCCGCTGCTTGATCTCGTCGGTGATGTGCGGGACCACCTGCACCGTGCCGCCGAGGTAGTCGCCGCGGCGCTCCCGTCTGATCACCGTGTCGTAGATGCCGCCGGCCGTGACGTTCGAGGCGCGGCTCGTGTTGGCGTCGGTGAAGCGCTCGTAGTGGCCGAGGTCGAGGTCCGTCTCGGCGCCGTCCTCGGTGACGAACACCTCGCCGTGCTGGTATGGCGACATCGTGCCCGGGTCGACGTTGATGTACGGGTCGAACTTCTGCAGCCCCACCGTCAGCCCGCGCGAGACGAGCAGCCGCCCGATCGAGGCCGCGGCGATGCCCTTGCCGAGCGAGGAGACGACCCCGCCGGTCACGAAGATGAAGCGTGTCTCGCTCGGAACCTGTGCGTGTCGATCGGAATATTGCGAGGTCATGAGGGCCTGCCCCATGAGTCTAGTTCGCGCAGACCGGGTGTCCGTTCGACGAGGCCGGAAATTGAGCGAATCTCTCCGTAGATCGTCAAAGCGAGCAGCAGCCCCAGCGCAACGACCTGCCCCGTCTCGGAGAGGCTGAGCACCAGCCACAGCCCGGCCAGGGCACCGAGCAGGTTTGCGCCCGTGTCGCCGAGCATCGCCCGCTCGCGCAGGTCATAGAGGCCCGCGACGAGCGCCGGGGCGGCGAACAGGCCGAGCGACCACAGCGGGCGCACCTCCGCGCTACCGATGCCCAGGCCGAGGCCGAGGGCCACAAACGCCTTGAGCGCGCGTCCAGGCCGCAGGTCGATCAGGTTGAACGCGTTCGTCGCCAGCACGAGCACCGCCGTAGCCAGCAGCCAGTGCCCGTCGGAGAGCCCGAACAAGCTCATCGCCAGCAGCGCCAGGCCGAGCGATCCGGCGGCCTTGAGCGTGCCCGTCGAGAGCTCTCCGCGTAGCACCGCCGCGCCGTGGCCGCGCCATCCGCGAGGCGCCGGCGGGCCGTCGCGGCCACCGCTCGCCGATCGCTCTCCGAGCGTGTCGTCGACGAGGCCGAGCGCGAGCACGCCGAGCGCGTACAGGGCGATCGGCAGCGTCTCGCGGTGGAACACCTCGGTGGATGTGAGCACGTCGAGCAGCATCAACGGGATCAGCGCCAGCACGGCGGCAGCCAACACGAGGACGCCGAACGGGAACGGCAGCAGCCGGTCGCGGTAGTTGGCCTTGGTGTGTCCGCCCTGCTGCAGGGTCCTCAGCAGCGCCGGGGCGAGGATCGCGGCGCTCACGAGCGCAAGCAGGAACGGGAGGGCGTGCATCCCGTGAAGCTAGCGACGCATCCGGATGCTTCTCTCGGCCGCGATCACGGTTGCGCGGACGCCCCGACGACGTTCGGCAGCAGCGAATCTGCGGTCGACTTCGTCCCATAGGAGCCGTGCGAGCCGGTGAGCGCATAGATCAGCGCCGCCTGGCCGGCCGTTTCCTGCATGTCGTCGACGCTCGCAAGATCCTTGCTCTGAAACCACAGCACCTGCGACGGTTCGGTGCCGCTCAGCTCGACGCCGACGACCGGGATCCCGACGGCCGCGACGCCATCGGCCAAGCCTGACTCGAAGCTCGCGGTCGCCTTGGTCTGCTCCGGGGTCATTCCGGCGGGCTCGGAACGGACGAGCACGAGCCCGTCGAGCTTGCCCAGCTGCCCGTCGAACGCCGTCAGCAGCCTCCCCCGCACGCGGCTGATCAGCTCGCGGGTCACGTTCTGCCCGCCGCTGACCAGCTGCTTGCCGACGATCATGCCGAGGCTTTCGGCGAGCTGCGTCGGGCTTTCGGCGGGCGCCGGCGCCCCGGCAGCCGGTTCGGTCGCGAGCGCCGCGAAGCGGGTGCCTTCGGCGGCTCGCGCGATCCCACTCTGATCGAGCGGCTCGCGCACGGCGACGACCGTTGCCAGGCTCCCCCCGGCCTGCGTGACCGCATCGCGCACGAGACCGTTGAGCCTGTTGGAGGAGCTACCGAGAAACACCAGTCCGACGCTGCGGCCGCCCAGCAGGCCGCGGACGGCGATTGGATAGAGGTCGTTCGTGAACGCTTCCTCGCCGCTCAGCTGCGCGCGCAGCTGTTCGGCGTGCCGCTGGGCATCGCTGACTTCCGCGTTGAGGTTGGCGACGATCCCGTTCTTTGCCGAGGAAACGAGGTTGGAGTCGCCGATCGCCACACCGATGACGACGCCCACCGCCAAGGCCAGCAGCACAGCAGCGAGCGAGAGCGCGTGGTAGCGATAGTCGAACACGTTCGGCTCGTGCGAGGGGCGCTCAGCCGCTCGAGCCGAGCAGCAGTTCGAGCTTGAGCCAGAGCAGGTTGACGACGTCGCGCAGGGCGGGCGTCATCCACACGACAGCGATCATCGCGACGAGCCCCGCCGCGATCACGACGAGCAGGGGCGTCAGGCCCGGCCGTGGGCGATACAGGCGGCTGACGCCCTTCGCATCGACGAGGATCTCGCCGATGCGCAGGCGCGTCAAAAAGGTCGAGGACATGCCTTTGCGGTTGCGGTCAAGAAACTCGACGAGGTTGAATTGCGAGCCGACCGAGACGATCAGGCGGGCCCCCTTCTCGGCAGCGATCAGCATCGCCACGTCCTGACTGGTGCCCGGCGCAGGAACGAGTTTGAAGCGCACGTCCATCTCCTCCAGGCGCTTGCGCCCGGGTGCCCGGCCGTCCGGGTAGCTGTGCACGACCAGCTCGGCGCCGCAGCGCAGCGCCTCCTCGCCGGCCGAGTCCATGTCGCCGACGATCATGTCCGGCGTCAGGCCCTCCTCCAGCACCGCCTCGGCGGCGCCGTCGACCGCGACGATCACCGGTTTCATATCGCGGATGAACGGCCGCAGCGCGCGCAGATCGCGCTGGTGTTCGACGCCGCGCACGACCACCAGCGTCGAGCGATCGCGGAAGTCCGTGGCGAAGCGCGGCAGCTCAATCCTGCCTGCTAGCAGCTCGCGCTCCTCGCGCATGTGCTCGATCGTGTTGTGCGCGAAGCGCTCGAGCGCCTCCCCGATCTCGCGTCTGCGTGCCTCGGTTTCGGCGCGCACCCGCTCCACGTCGAGCACCTCGCCGCGCGCAAGCGCCTCTCCCCTGCGCAGCACCTCAGCGCTCGCGCGCCCCTCGCCGCCGCCTCCCTCCAGCACGACCAGCGGATCGCCGTCGGAGAGCCGATCGAACAGAGACTCGTCGGGCAGATCCACGAGCAGCACGCCGGCTTCGACGAGCAGCTGTGGCCCGAGGTTGGGGTAGGCCCCGGTCGAGGACGCGCCGCAGTTGAGGACCGCAAGAACGCCCGCGGCGATCAACTCCTCCGCGCTGACGCGATCGATGTCGTCGTGGTCGATCAGCGCGATGTCGCCGCGGTGCAGGTGCTTGACCAGCAGCTTCGTACGCCGGCCTGAGCGGACCGGCCCGGAGATCGTCCGCGCGAGCGCAGCCGCCTGAGCGTCAGCCGCTCGCGACGGTGCGAGGCCGGGCGCGCGCTCCTGCGAACGGGGCGCCGAGGGACTCGGTCGTGTCGCGGCCATTGCAGCGAGAGTAACGCCCGCGGGCTCGCGGCGCACCTCCTGGCGCGGGCTCAGGCGGCGCGTCGCAGGTCTCGCGCGTGCCTGCGCGCGACGCTGTCCTGCGCGTCGGCGCCGAGCATGCGCACGAGCTCGGAGACGACGTCGCTCTCCTGCAGCTGCACGACGCTCGTGCGCGCCACCCCGCCCGCTGTCTCCTTGACGATCGAAAAGTGCCGATCCCCGAGCGAGGCGATCTGCGGCAGATGGGTGATGCAGAGGACCTGCCTGGACTCGCCCAGTTCCCGCAGCCGCGCGCCGACGGCTCGCGCAGCGTGGCCACCCACGCCTGCGTCGATCTCGTCGAACACGAGCGTCTCCAGCGGCTCGGCCTGGCGGCGAGCGCCGGCGCGCTTGGCGCCCGGCCCCTTGGCGGCCGCGCCCTTGGCGCCACCGCCGGCGCGGCCGCACGCGGTCGTCAAGGCGAGCATCACGCGCGAGAGCTCACCCCCGGAGGCGATCTCACGCAGCGGTCCGGCCGGGACGCCTGGGTTGGGCGCGATCTGGAAGTCCACGCCATCGCCGCCCGCAGGCCCGGCCTCGCGCGGGCTCAGCTGCACCTCGAAGGAGGCGTCGGGCATGGCCAGCGAGGCGAGCTGCTCGCGCACCCCCTGCTCCAGGCGCGGAGCCGCCGCCTCGCGCGCCGCGCGCAGCGCCTGAACGTGCCCGTCGAGCGCCGCCTCGGCCTCGGCGAGCTGCGCGGTCGCCTCCTCTGAGGCAACCTCAGCGCCGGTCAGCTCCTCGCGGCGCGCCCGGGAAGCGGCAGCGTGCTCGAGCACGCTCTCGATGCTTCCTCCGTGCTTGCGCATCAGCCGCTCAAGTGCCGCGAGCCGCTCTTCCACCTCGTCGAGCGCAAGCGCCTGGCCACCTTCCGCGCCGAGACCTTGCCCCTCGGCGTATGCCCGCAGCTCGGTGGCGAGATCCTGGGACTCGATCGCCACGGCGCGCAGTCGCTCGGCCAGCGCGTCCAGCCGCGGATCGACGCCGGCCATCGGATCGAGGCTCGTCGTGGCCGTCGCGAGCAGCGTCGCAAGGCCCGGGGCGTCGGGCGAGTCGGGCGCGAGCGCATCGGCGCCCGTCTGAGCCGCGGCGCATAGCGAGTCCAGCCGGCGCAGCCGCTCGCGTGTGAGCAACTGCTCGTCGTACTCCGCGCGATCGGGCTCCGCAGCGTCGATCTCGCCCAGCTCGAACTCGAGCAGGTCGAGCTCGCGCTCGCGCGCCCCGGCCAGCTCACGTAGATCCTCCAGGCGCGCCTGCAGGCGCCGCGTCTCGGCGAAGGCATCCACGCATGCGCGCAGCCGCATCGCCTGCTCGGGCCCGCACAGCTCGTCCAGCAACTGCAGCTGCTTGGCCGCGATCGTCAGCTTGCGGTGCTCGTGCTGCCCGTAGAAGGACATCAGCGCGCCGCCGAGGTCGCGCAGCTCGCCAACGGTGGCGGCGCGGCCGTTCAGAGACGCCCGCGTGCGGCCGTCCTTGCCGACGCGGCGCGCGAGCACGATCTCCTGCGCGTCCGCCGGCAGGCGCTCGGCGAGCCCCGCCGGCAGCTGCCGGGGCAGCTCGAACACGCCCTCCACGTAGGCCTCCGAGGCGCCCGGGCGCACGATGCCCGTGCGCGCACGCCCGCCGAGCAGTAGATCCAGCGCGTGCGCGAGCACGGTCTTGCCTGCGCCCGTCTCCCCCGTCAGGACGTTCAGCCCCGGGGCCAGGCGCAGCTGGGCCTGCTCGATCAGCAGCAGGTTCTCGACACGCAGCTCAAGAAGCATCGGGCAGGTGTAGCAGCGGGCGCCGACGGATCGCAAGGACGCACGAGCACCGCAAGCTCCTTGCCCGGGCGTGCCAGGACTGTAGAGGTCGCGCTCGGTTGACGATAGGGCACGTAACCTGTGAACAGGAGCAGCGGCGCCGCGTCCGGTGGCCCGCGCCCCGCATACACTCGTCCGCCCAAACGGCATGGCTGCCAGCGACCAAATCCCGAGCTCCGAGCGACCGATGGCCGCCGAGATTGCCTGCCTGCCGGCGGCGGCGCTACAGACGCGCCTTGGCGAGGAGGTCAACCGCGCCGGACGCCACGGGACCCCGCTCAGCTGCCTGCTGGTGACTATCGGAAACCTCGATGAGCTCGCCCGCGAGCACGGCAGCGAGCTCTCCGAGCAGACGCTCGCCTATGTCGCCAAGGCGCTCGGCAGCCAATTGCGCGGATTCGATCGCATCGGCCGGCCCAGCGACGGCGAGCTGCTGCTCGTGCTGCCCGGCGCCGACGGGCCGCGCGGTGAGATCGTCGCCCGGCGCGTGCTCGACCGCCTGCGCACGATCAAGGTGGAATCCGACGGCGCGCGCCAGCCGCTGCGGATCTCGGTCGGCCTCGCCGCTTGGCAGGCCGACCTCAGCGGCGAGGATCTGCTCGAGCAGACCCGCATGGCCGCGCGCCGAGGCTACGGCGCGGATTCCCAGCAGGGCCTGGCCTCTTCCTCACCGCCCGTATTGGGACGACCCCCCGGACCTGCATAATCAGCTCGTGCTAACTGGATCGGAGCTATGGCTGCTGCGACTGATGGCCGACCGAGGTCTCGCGCTGCTCGACGCCGACACGCTGCTGGTGGTGATCGAGGAGCGAGGTGAGCTGCGCGTCGCCGCCTCCAGCGGCGCATCGACCGTACGCGTGCGGATCATGCCGGTCACCGGCAGCGCCCTCGGCGACCTGTTCCTCGCCGGCAAGCCGGTCGCGCTGGACCGCCCGCGCGGGCAGGAAGCGGCGTGGCTGCACGAACTCGGCGTAGAGGTTCGCGCAGCGCTGATGGAGCCTCTGAGCATGGAGGGCCAGGGCGGCGGCATGGTGATCGCGCTGCGCACGGACGGCGGCTTTCGCGGTCCCGACCGCGAGGCGCTCAACGCCTTCGCCACGAGCGTCGCCCAGCGGCTCGCCGCCGAGCGGCGAGTGGAGATCGAACGACTGCGCTACGGCATGGAGGCGCGCGAGCGCGAGCGCACCCGCTGGGCGCGCGAGATCCACGACGAGAGCATCCAGGGCATGGGCGCATTGCGGCTGCGGCTGGCCAACGCCCGCGACATCGACGACCCCGGTCAGCTGCGCGAGGCAGTCGATCTCGTGCTCGACGGCCTCGGCAACGAGATCGACGGCCTGCGCCACCTGATCACCGAGCTTCGCCCTGCGGCGCTGGACGACCTCGGCCTGGCAGCCGCGCTCGAGGCGCTCGCCAGACGCGCACAGGCGATCGACGGCCTCGACGTGCAGGTTCAGATCGAGCTCGGCCAGAGTGATGGGCGACGTCTGGACCCGGAGCTCGAGAGCACCGTCTACCGAATCGTGCAAGAGGCGCTCACGAACGTCAGCCGCCACGCCGAAGCCAGCCAGGCGATCGTGAGCGTGACCGAACGCGACGGCGTCGTCAGCGCGTCGGTGACCGACGACGGCAAAGGACTGCCCGGCGCCGAGCGCCTCGGTCCCCGCGGCGATGGGCTCGAGGGCGGCTTCGGCATGGGCGGCATGCGCGAGCGCGCCGAGCTGGTCGGCGGCGAGCTCGAGTTCGGGCCGGGGCCGGGGCGCGGCACGGTCGTGCGCCTGCTCGTGCCGCTGGCCGACCGCCCCTCGGCCGAGGACATCCAGGCCGCCGAAGCGTCGCTTGACCCCGTCGGTCGCTGAGCGCGACGCGTCCTACTCGACGAGGCCGATGCGCCGCACGTACGCGGTGATCTCGGCGCGCGAGGAGAAACCGAGCTTCTCGATCGCGCGGGCACGATAGGTCTTGACCGTGCGCTCGGCGACGTGCAGCTGCTCGGCGATCTGCGGGTTGGTGTAGCCGTTGGCGATCAGACGCACGACCTCGCGCTCGCGCTCGCTGAGCAGGACCCCATCCGAGGAGCCTTCCTCGCCGGTCGCCATCAGCGCGCCAAGGCGCGGGTGTAGGTAGTTGCCGCCTGAGACGGCCAGACGGAAGGCCTGCAGCAGCTCAGCCGGCTCGGCCTCCTTGAGCACGTAGCTGCGCGCACCGGCCCGAAGCGCCTGGCGCGCATACTCCGGATCCTCGCGCATCGTCAGGATCGCCACGGCGAGCGTTGGATGGGCGATGAAGCACGACGGCAGGGCCGCCAGGCTCGAACCGCCGGGCATCGAAAGGTCAAGCGTCAGCAGATCGGGCTTGTGCTCGCGCACTTCGCGGATCGTCGAGGGCACGTCGGCGGCTTCGGCGACTACCCGGAACTCGCCCGCCTCGCGCTCGAGCACCGCGCGGATCCCATCGCGCACGACCGTGTGGTCGTCGGCGATGATGACCTCGATTGGCCGATCGGCCTGCTGTGCTGCAGCCTCCATCGGCACACCGTACCTGCTGGACGGGACCGATCCTGACGTCCGTTCGGGACGACACGCCTCTGCACCTTTCAGACGACACGATCGGCACCGTCCGCACGACAGACAAATGCCCTGTGAGCGTCCATGATGTCCTACATGACAAGCCTCGCCCTGAACACCGACGAGCTCTCAGAAGCTCCCAAGCTGCGGCTCCTCGCCGCCGAGGACAGCGCGCTCGGCGGAAGGCCGAGCGGGCAGTCCTCCGCAGAGCGCCCGGCGCTGCGGCTCATCAACGGGCCCGCTGCGACCAAGCACCCGGTGCTCGTGGCCGGGGGCGACTCGGCCGGTCGCGCCGCCGTCATGCGTGACCTCAGCGAGTCGATGCCTGCGAGCACGACCTTCGCCGAGGCGGGCGCATTCTGGGAGGTGCTGGTCAAGGCTCCGGACACGAGCATGGTGATCCTCAGCGGAGAGCTCGACGAGCTCCCTGCCGAGTCGCTGATGCAGATGCTCGCCCACCGCCATCCGGGCCTGCCCGTTGTCAGCCTGCCTGCGCCCACTTCCGCTCCTGCGCCTGTCGCCCGCGCCTAGGCGCGGGGTCGGTAAGGCGCCCGGCCGCATGCGCGTCGCCGTGGCGCGCTCGCTAGAGCGGGACCCGGTCGATCCGCCCTATCCCGGAGCGGTGTCCATCGCCGGCGTCGGCAACGAGCTGCGGCTGATCGCGCAGCCTGCGCATGCGTATGAAACCGATGACGGCGGCCAGCAGCAGCGCCGCGGCGGAGAGCGCGAACGTGTTGCGAACGCCGAGCAGCACGACCGCGGCACCGGCGAATACGAATGCGAGCACGAACGCCCCCGCCTCGGCCGCGTTCAGGAGCCCGTTGATGCGCCCGATCAGACCCTCGGGCACGGTCAGCTGAATCAGCTGGAGGTGCCTGGCGACAGCGAGCCCGTTGCCCGCTCCGAGGATCACGCTGCCGATCATCGCGATCGCGAGGCTCGGAGCGAGCGCCATGATCGCCACGCCCACGGCGGCGATGGCGAGAGCGCGAAAGTAGCTGTCGCGCATCGAGGCGACCGGCCTGCCGCGCGGGCCGGAGAGCGCCGTTCCCAGCAGCAGCCCGACCCCGATCGCGGCCTTGAGCGCGCCGAAGCCGGCGTTGCCGGAGTGCAAGACGTTCTTGGCCAAGAGCGGGTCGCCGACGTTCATCAGCCCTCCCGCGAGGATCGCGCTGAGCACGGTGACGAACAGCACGAGAATGCCGGGGATGTCTCGCGTCGCACGTGCTCCCTCGGCGAGCATTCGCAGCGATCCGCGCATCCCGGCGCGAGCCTCATCGGCGGCTTCGTCGAGGCGATCGAGATGCGTGATGCCGGAGAGGATCGTGATCGAGATCGCGAACGTCGCCGCGTCGAACAGCAGCACGGAGGTCGGCGCGAATGCGAGCAGCATCGCGCCGGCGAGCGTCCAGCCCAGCAGTTCGCCGAGCACGATGATCGTCCAGCGACTGGTCACCGCGCGCGCGGCGCCGTCGCGCCCGCCTGCGATCGAGGGCAACGAGGCTTCGACGACCGGGCGATAGAGCGCAGTGCCGCAGCCGAGCACGCCCGCGAACACCACCGTGAGCGGGAACGAGTGGACGAGCACGAGCGCGAGCAGAGCGCCTGCGCGCAAGAAGTCGGCGACGATCAAAAGCGTTCGCCGGGAGACCTTGTCCGCGAGTACGCCGGCCAGCGGCGCGAGCACCACGCGCGGGATACGGTCGGCCAACAGCACTGCCGACAGAGCCCACGGGGAGTGCAGTCGCTGGTAGGCGATCAGCAGCAGCGCGACGTCTGCGAGCGCGTCGCCGAGCGCCGACTGGCCTTCGGCGACGAGCAGGCGCCGCAACTGCCCCGGCGTCGAGAGCGCCGAGCCGGTGATGCCGATGTCCTCGCGAATGGTGGCGAAGATGCCGCGCAGCGACCCACCCGACCGGCCGCTTGTGCCCCCTTCGTCATCCACCGAGCTCGGCTCCTCCTACTTCGCGATTGACCTCCGATCAGGCGGGACTTCGATCCTAATCTCAACATCCCTGCACCCCGGCCGATCAATGATTTTTCGACTGATGGAATCCTCGCGCGTGCGCGGAATCGCGCCCAGCGCCCGGGCGCAGCGGTTCGCGGTGTCCACATTGGCCCTCGCCCCTTTAGGACGACGCCTCAGCGGCCGTTAAGGACTACGAGGTTTCATTTCGACATGCTCAGCTCAAAGCACAACACGCGGCTCTTCTGGGCCGCCGAGGGACTCGTCCTCGCCGGCGCCGTCGTCGGGGCCGCCCTGCTCTCACGCTCCCAGGAATGGCAGCCGCTGCTGCTCGTGGGGCTGCTGCTCGCGCTGGCGCTGATCGCCGAGCGCCTGGACCTGCTGATCCGCGGCCAGCACCTGTCGGCCTCGTTCATCGCGCTCGTGCTCGCGATGAGCCTGCTCGGCCCTGCCCCAGCCGTCGCTTTCGGTCTCGCCGTGATGATCCTCAACTCCGCCGTGCGGCGGCTCTCTCCCGCCCTGTGGCTGAACAATCTCTCCGCCTACGCCGTGTTCCCCCTCGTCGGAGGCCTCGCGGTGAGGCTGATCATCGGCGACGTGCATGCCGCGGGCAACCACGAACTGATCACCAGCGTGACCTTCCCGCTGATCGTCTTCGCCGTGTTCATGGTCACGAACGCGCTGAACTTCGCGCTGGTGGCGGTCGACGTGTGGGTGACCGAAGGACGCTCGCTGCAGGGCCAGGTCCGCGACCTCTTCGTCCCGCTGCTCCCCGGCCAGATCGCCACCGGGGCGCTGGCTGCGCTGCTCGCCGTCGCCTACACCAACGTCGGACTCCCGATCCTCGCCGGGGCGATCCTCGTGCTCGTGATCTTCCAGTACCTGATGCGCGCGCTGCTGCGCTCGGAGGACCGTGCAGACCAGCTCGAAGCACGCTCGCTGCACCTGGCCTCGCTGCAACTCGGCGTGCTGACGACGCTCGTCGAGACGCTCGCGCTGCGTGACCGCACGACCGCCCGCCACGCCGCCGCCGTCGCGCACCTCGCCCGCGAGCTCGCTCGTGAGATCGATTTGAGCGAGGCCGACCAGGATCTCTTCCATACGGCCGGCCTGCTGCACGACATCGGCAAGTTCGCCCTGCCCGACCGCATCCTCAACGCCGAGATCCTCTCAGACGAGGACTGGGCCGTGATCCGCCGTCACCCGCAGGACGGCGCCACCCTCGTGGGGCGCCTCGACGGCTACGGACCGGTCGCCGACGCGATCCTTTACCACCACGAGCACATCGACGGCAGTGGCTATCCGGCGGGCCTGATCGGCAACGAGATCCCGCTCGCCTCACGCGTGCTCGCGATCTGCTCGACATACGACACACTGACCGCCCGCGAAAGCTACCGCTCGCCGATGACCCCACAGGACGCGATGGCGGAGCTGCGCAAGGTCGCCGGCCGACAGCTCGACAGCGAGCTCGTCGAGAGCTTCATCGCGATGCTCGAGCGCGAGGGGCCGGTCACGGTCGCGCGCGGAGATGGCGCCGACTTCGAGGCCGAGCTCGCGTTCGAGCGCCGCGCGCGCAAGTTCGCCCAGGCCGCGACCAACTAACGCCAGCCGGGCGCTTAAAGCTCAAAGGCGCCGCAAACATCGCGGCGCCCTCAAGCTTCATAACTACTTGCTGAAACTAGCGGCTCCAACCCATAATAATCTCCATCTCCCGGGTTGCGGGGTTGATCAGGGGCGGCACCCGTCTGTCTCCATCCACAGGACTACCGCAACCTTTGAGTAGGTTCTGGCAAGGATAGCGCGGGTTCTGGGCGAATGTCCAGTTTGCGTCAGGTTGTGCAGGATTGCTTGCATATGCAGGATGTCCCCGCATAGGCGCGCAATTCCCGCGCAGCCCCCGTCCGGGGCCCCGCCCCGGGCGCGCACGGGCCCCCGGACGGGCGCCGCGCCCCCCTCAGAAGGCAGCAGAGCGCAGCCGCGGGCGCGGTGCGGCTGCGGCAAACGTCCACAAAGCTCCGCTGCGCTCAACTTCTGCGGCGCTTTGGCCGAAGCATGGGCAGAAGCTGCTTCGGGCGCGATCGACGCGACCGCGTGAAGCGGCCCCACCGCGACAGACGAGGCCACTCAAATGACCCCCAGTGCAACGCTCCCACGTAAGGACCGCCAGCTCGACTTCACGAGCTCGCAGGCCGCGCGCTACCTCGGAGTCTCGCTGGCGACGATCCGCCGCTGGACGGACGCCGGGCATGTCAGTTGCTACCGGACCCCGGGCGGCCAGCGCCGCTTCGCCCGCGAGCAGCTCGACCAGTTCATCGAGTCGATGCACCGCGACGGCACCTCGGCGTAAAGCTTGGGCCGGCGGCGAGTCGCGCCCGCCTCAGCTCGCGAGGCGCCCGAACTTCTCGCGCAGGCGGCGGTAGAAGGACGAGCCTGGCAGCTGCGCGATCGTTCCGACCTCACTGACGAAACGCGCGCCGATCGAGCCTCCGGGAGCGATCTCGCCCGCGGGGCGCCCGTCGAGGGCGATGTCCAGCGGCTCGATCGAGCGGTTGTGCACCGTCAGCCGATCGCCCGGCGCGACCACGAGCGCACGCGCCGTCAGCGAATGTGGGGCGATGAAGGAGACGACGAAGCCTTCGACCCCCCACGCCATCACCGGGCCGCCATTGGCGAGGTTGTAGCCGGTCGAGCCGGCGGGAGTCGCGACGACCAGCCCGTCGCAGCGCACGCTGCCGACGACCTGCCCCTCGATCTCGTATGCGAGCTCGGCGACGCGCTCTCCGATCTTGCGGTTGATCGCGACGTCGTTGATCGCTGCCCGCGCGTCGGGCGCCGTGAGAGGATCGGGCGCGTCACCCGAATCGCCGGGGAGCTCGAGCACTATCCCCGGAAGCCGCAGCAGCTCGAACTCACCGTGCAGCGCGCGTCGCATGCCCTCGTCGATCTCGCTCGGCTCGACCGTCGCGAGAAAGCCGATCTCGCCGAAGTTGAACGCGAACGCCGGCACTTCGGTGCCTGCATACAGACGCAGCGCGCGAAGGATCGTGCCGTCGCCGCCGAGCACGATGCACAGCTCAACGTCGCGCTTGACCGGCGCATCCACCTCGATCCCCGGGCCACTGCTCAAGCCGTGCTTGCGCGTCTCCTCCTCGTCCAGGCGCAGCGTCACCCCTGCCGCGGCAGCCTGCGCGGCGAGCCGTTGCAGCGCCGGCGTCGTGTCGCTTGGGCGGCGGTGCGTGAGCACCGTGAACTCCCTCACGGCTCGACCTCGCGCGCGAGTCTGTCCAGCTCATCCGCGAGCACGCGCCCCTCGCCGGCGCCCGGAAGTATCGCCGCGTGCTCGCCCGCGCGGTCGTGCGCGCTCGCCGGGTCACTCAGCCACACGAACGTCTCGCGGTTGCCCTTCGGGCCGGGCAGCTGCGAGGAGTAGAAACCGAGCACGGCGGCGCCCAGCCCGATCGCCGCCTCCCCCACGCCCACCAGCGCAGCGCGCCGCTCGCTCGGCTCGCGCACGACGCCGCCCTTGCCGACGCGGCCACGGCCGACCTCGAACTGCGGCTTGACCAGCGCCAGCACGTCGTATACGGGAGCCAGGCAAGCGAGCACCGCGCCGAGCACCTTCGCCAGGGAGATGAACGACACGTCCACGACCGCCAGCTCCGGCGCGTACGGGAGCATCTCCGCCGTCAGCGAGCGCGCGTTCGTGCGCTCCATCACCGTCACTCGCACATCGTTTCGAAGGGTCCAGGCGAGCGTCCCGTAGCCGACGTCGATGGCGATCACCTCGCTCGCGCCGCGCTGCAGCAGGCAGTCGGTGAAGCCACCTGTCGAGGCGCCGACGTCGAGCGCGCGCCGTCCCGCCACCTCCAAGCCCGACGACGCCAGCGCGTTGGCAAGCTTGACGCCGCCGCGCGAGACGAACGACGGGCGCTCGGCGACGCTCACGCGTTCCTCGGCGTCGATCAGCTCCCCCGGCTTGATTGCGCGGCGCTCAGAGACCCCGACGCGCACCTCGCCCGCCATCACCGACGCCGCCGCGCGGCTGCGCGAGGAGAACAGCCCCCGCTCGGCAAGCAGCGCATCCAGACGTCGCTTTTCCATGCCCGGCGAACCCTTACACACAAATGCGCCCGGTGCACCGGGCGCATTTGTCAAGGAGTACCGCCGAACTGTGCCCTTCTCGAAAGCGGCTTTCGCCATCAGGGAGGCGGAGGAAGATGGTTTGGAAACGATACATCTCGGCGGACGTTCGCGTCTCGCCGTGGGCGGGGGAGCGCCAGCGAGCCTGAGCTTGACTCGCGCCGTTTCGGCTCGTCGGGCGGCGTCTCAGCCATATAGCCACCTTGCCGCGCTATGCGGGTCGGCGGCCGGGAGCAATGATCGCGGCGAGCAGGACGAGGGGCCAGCAGAGGAACAGCGCAGCGATCATCCAGCCCGCGAAGCTGCGCCCCTTACGCTCCGCCAAGCGCGCAGTGAAGAATGATGGTGCGAGCCAGAATCCGACCACCACGACCAGCGCCGAGACCGTGTGAATGAGTCCGGCATGAAGCATCGCCCGCGAGATCCTACGTCCCCTGCGAAGCTGAGGCTCATACAGCCGCTACCCAACTGTGATCAACCTCACACAGCCATCCCCGCCCGCGCAGCATCATGGTGAACGTACCCGCAGCAAAGCATCATCCCTCCTCCCTCGAAACGGCCCGCTTCCCCGGCGGGCCGTTTCATTTAAGCGCTGACGCGCCAGGAGTCCGGCCCTGCGGCAGCGATCCGCCCCGAACGGACGCGGCCCTGCCCCTCCTCGCTGCTAAGCCCCCACGACCGCCGACTGGCGGTCGGAGATTGCCGCCACGACCCGCTCGGCGATGCGCTCGGGCGTAAAGCCGATCTCCTCGTGCAGCAGCGCCGGCTTGCCGTGCGTGACGTAGCGGTCGGGCAGGCCCACGCGCAGGATGCGCGGCGTGGCGCCCGTCTCGTTGAGCGTCTCCCAGACGGCTGAGCCGAAGCCACCGGCCAAGACGCCCTCCTCGACGGTGACCAGGAGATCGTGCTCGGCCGCGAGCTGGGCCATCAGCCCAGCGTCGATCGGCTTCGCGAAGCGCGCGTCGGCGACGGTCACCGAGAGGTCGAGCGCCGAGAGCTGCTCGGCGGCGGCGAGCGCCTTGCCGACGCCGCTGCCGTAGCCGATCAACGCAACGCGCCGCCCCGCCGTTTCGCCGGCGCCACCCTCGCGCAGGATCTCGCCGGTGCCGATCGCGATCGCGCGCGGCTCCAGCGGTAGCGCCACGCCGGTGCCCTCGCCGCGGGGATAGCGCAGCGCGACCGGCCCGTCGTCGTAGAGCAGGGCCGTGCGCATCATGTGCACGAGCATCGCCTCGTCGCGTGGGGCCATCATCACGACGTTCGGCAGGCAGCGCATGTACGCGATGTCGAACGCGCCGTGGTGAGTCGGGCCGTCATCGCCGACCAAACCCGCGCGGTCCATTGCGAACACCACGTTCAGCCTCTGCAGGCAGACGTCGTGGACGATCTGGTCGTACGCGCGCTGCAGGAAAGTCGAATACACGGCGACAACCGGCTTTACGCCCTCCAGCGCGAGCCCGGACGCGAACAGCACCGCCTGTTGCTCGGCGATGCCGACGTCGAAGTAACGCTCAGGGAGCGCCTTCTGCAGGATGCTCAGCCCGGTGCCCGAGTTCATCGCCGCGGTGATGCCGACCACCCGGGGATCACGCTCGCACTCGCGCACGAGCGCCTCGCCGAAGACCTTCGTGTACTGCGGCGCCGGCGCCTGCACAGGCTTTGCGGTCAGCCTGTCCGGGCGCACGACCGCACTGGCAGGCAGCCCGTTGACGATCGACTTCGGCTTGGCCGCATGCCACTCCTCCATGCCCTCCTGCCCGCCATCCTCGGCCGGTGCGAAGCCCTTGCCCTTGACCGTCGCGATGTGCACGACCACCGGGCGTTCGGCCTCGAGCGCCTCGCGCAGCGCCTCGCGCGGCGCACGCACGTCGTGGCCGTCGATCACGCCCATGTAGGCCCAGTCGAGCTCCTCCCACCACAGCCCGGGCGCCCAGAAGGCCTTGATCGACTCCTTCAGCTGCGGTCCAAGTCGCTCCAGCGCCGAGCCCACACCGGGCAGGCGCGTGAGCCCGCCCTCGACCTCCGAGCGCGCGTGCCACAGTTTCGGGTTCAGCCTGACGCGGTTGAAGTAGCGCGAGAGCGCGCCCACGTTGGGGGCGATCGACATGCCGTTGTCGTTCAGCACCACGACCATCGGCGTCTGCAGCCCACCCGCCTGCCCGATCGCCTCGAACGCCACGCCGCCGGTCATGGCGCCGTCGCCG
Source organism: Solirubrobacterales bacterium (assembly GCA_038240205.1). Lineage (GTDB taxonomy): Bacteria > Actinomycetota > Thermoleophilia > Solirubrobacterales > Solirubrobacteraceae > Palsa-744. Next base: position 25,670 of record JBBSDZ010000014.1, read on the forward strand.
ATCACCGCGACGACCCTGCCGTCGGCGTCGCCGCCGAGCTGGCGCATGCCCTCCTTGATTCCAACCGCGTAGCCGATCGACGTGGAGGCGTGACCGGCGCCCATGATGTCGTGCTCTGACTCCTCCATCGAGCAAAACGGCGCGAGGCCGCCGTACTGGCGGATCGTCCCGAGGCGCTCGCGCCGCCCGGTGAGGATCTTGTGCGGATAGGCCTGGTGGCCGACGTCCCACAGGATCTTGTCCTTCGGCGAGTCCAGCAGCGAGTGCAGCGCCACAGCCAGCTCGCACGTGCCGAGGTTCGCGCCGAAGTGGCCGCCGATCTCCCCGACCGTGTCGATGATGTGCTTGCGCACCTGCTGGGCGACCTCTGTGAGCTCCTGATCTGAGAGGCCGTGCAGATCCGCCGGGCCGTCGATCGAGTCGAGCAGCTGCGAGGGCTGCTGTGAACTCGCCTCGGGCTGCTCGGGGTTCTGGGGCTTGTCGCGCTTGGGCGTCGGCTTGCGGCTCATGAGGTTCGGGTATAGACGAAGTCGGCTATCTGCTCGAGCTCGCTCGTGGCGTTTGCGCCGGCCGCGGGACCGCCGGAGGCCTGCACGGCGGCCGGCGTGCGCTCGGCGGCCTCCGCCAGCGCCTGCACCGCCATACGGTGGGATTCGGCGGCCAGTTCTCGCGCTCGGTCGATTCCGAACTCGCTGACGTATGTCCGCTTTCCATGACGCTCATCGCTGCCTCGCGGCTTTCCTAGGGCATCGTCCGTGCCGGTTACGTCGAGTATGTCGTCGACGATCTGGAACAACACTCCCAACTCGGTGGCGAAACGACGAAAGGGAATCGTCGCGGGGCCTTCTGCGACCCCTCCCAACAGTAGTACGCACAACACCGATGCGCCGATCAGCCGTCCAGTCTTCAGCTCGTGCAGACGCCGCAGGGCAGCCGGCCCGGGCGGGGTGTCGGAGCTGACGTCCGCGTATTGCCCGCCGACCATGCCGTTGACCCCGGTCGCGGCGGCCAGCTCGGCGGCCGCCAGCAGCACCAGCTCCGGCGCCGAGCGCTGATGGGTCAGCAGGTGGCGGAATGCCTCGGCATAGAGGCCGTCGCCCGCGAGGATCGCCACGTCCTCTCCGAACTTGACGTGGCAGGTGGGCTGGCCGCGACGGAGCTCGTCGTCGTCCATCGCCGGCAGGTCGTCGTGGATCAGCGAGTAGGTGTGGATCAGCTCGAGCGCCGCCGCCAGCGGCAGGATCTCGCTCGGCCGCAGGCCCACGGCGCGCGCTGTCGCCAGCGCGAGCACGGGGCGAATGCGCTTGCCGCCGCCGAGCAGCGAGTAGCGCATTGCCTCCTCCAAGCCCGCCGTGAGCGCCTCGTCGGAGAAGCGCATGTCCTCGAGATAGCGCTCGATGTCCTGGCGCAGGTTCTCCGGGTAGGTGGCGTTCACGAGGTGCGGCGGACCCCTACAGCAGGGTGTCCTGGCCGGGCGGCGGAGCCGAGACCTCAGCGCGAGCGAGCTGCTCGAGCTCGGAGGCCGCCTGGGCGGCGAGCCTCGCGCAGTCCTCGACCATCGTCGCCGCGGCATCGGCCGAGAGCTCGCCCGAGCGCAGCTGCTCGGCGGCGCGCTCCAGGCGCGAGATCACCTCGTCTAGTTGCTCAGCGCTGGTCATTGGATCTGCGCATTCTCGCGCACGTCCCGGAGGACTGCGGCGAGCACGCCGTTGACGAATCCGGGCGCCTCTGATCCACAGAAGGTCTTGGCGCTTTCCACCGCCTCCTCGATCGCCCCCTCGGCAGGGATCGGCTCATCGCCCGGGACGGCGTCCGGATGCAGCATCTCGATCAGCGCGACGCGCATGATGCTGCGCTCGAGCGGCTGGATCCTCGCGACCGCCCAGCCCCGTGAGTGGCGGTCGATCACCGCGTCCAGCTCGGGGGCGCGATCGGCCGCTGCGTGCGCGAGCGCGCGTACGAACAGCGAGTCGCCGCTGGAAAGCGTCTCCGCCAGCGGTCTGCCGGTGAGATCGTGCTGGTACAGCGCCACCACCGCCGCTCTGCGCTGCTCGGAGCGGCGCATGTCAGGCGCGGGCCATGTATTCGCCCGAGCGCGTATCGACGCGGATGCGCTGACCCGGCTCGACGAACAGCGGGACCTGGAGGACTGCGCCTGTCTCGAGCGTCGCCGGCTTGGTGCCGCCGCCGGAGACCGAGTCGCCGCGCAGACCCGGATCGGTCTGCGTGACCTCCAGGTCGACCGCACTCGGGAGTTGGAGATCGCCGGGTTGATCATCGATGAACAGCACCTCGACCTCGCTGCTCGGCGGGCACCAGCGCAGGGCCTCCTGCACGGTCCCCTCCGGCACGGCGATCTGCTCGAAGGACTCCGTGTCCATGAAGTGCGCGTCCGTGCCGTCGGCGTAAAGGAACTGCATCCGGCGCGTCTCCGTACGCACCGAGCGGAACTTCTCACCCGCCCTGAACGTGCGATCGATGACGTTGCCGTCAGCGGCCCGGCGCAGCTTCGTGCGCACGAACGCGCCGCCCTTGCCAGGCTTGACGTGCTGGAAGTCGAGGATCTTGAAGATCGTCCCGTCGACCTCGATGTGATTGCCGTTCTTGAATTGATTGGTGCTGATCGCCACGGCCGTCAGCGTAGCGGGAGGGCGGCGGCAGCAACTCTCGGTGCAGAGCAGCTCGTCGGCAGGGTTCGTGTTGGGCGCCGCCAATTTCAACAGGGCCGAGCGCGCGTCGGTGCGCGCAGCCTGCGCAAGTACCTGCTCGAGCTGCAGCTCGTCCCGCGCTGGCTGCGCAGCTCGGACTTCCGTCTCGCCTTCACCTCCGGCGTAAGCGCCAACCAGGTGTGCTTCGAGCGAGCTGCTCGATCATCCCCGCATGGTGTTCGAGAAGGCCTGAGCTTCCGCAGCACACAACCCTGCTCAGACTCCGCTGGGGGTTCGTAGGCGGCCCACCGAGCACGTGCGTGGGAACAACCCCCGGCTGAGCCCATCCCGGCCGTGCATGGGCTCAAGCAATGCCCGTGCCGGACCGATGGGAGCGTATGCGGCGACTTGCACGCGAGAACGCCCTGTGCGCGCTCATGGCGCTCGCCGGCTGCGCTGTGCTCGCGTGGCTCGGCCTATACGGCTTCGCCTGGAACGACTACGAAGTCGAGGTGCTGCCGTCGTTCTCAGCGCTCGCGCACGGGCACCTCGGCGACTTCCTGCGCCTGGCGCCCGCCTATGGCGGCTCGCTGATCGAGCGGGCGCCGTCCGCGATGGCGCCGCTGCTCTGGGGCGGCGGCGATCTGGCGGTCTACCGGATGGCGGCGCTGCCGTGCCTGCTCGCCGCCGCCGTCCTCGGCGTGTGGCTGATCGCGCGCATGCGCGGCGAAGGACGCCCGCCGCTCGCCCGCACGGTCGCGCTCGGCCTGTGCGTCGTCAATCCGCTGACGTTGCGCGCGCTGGAAGTCGGGCACCCGGAGGAGCTGCTCGGAGCGTGCATGTGCGTCGCCGCGGTGCTGCTCGCCGGCGCCGAGCGCCCACTGTGGGCTGGGCTCCTGCTCGGACTCGCGATCGCCAACAAGGAGTGGGCGCTGCTCGCGGCCGGTCCGGTGCTGCTCGCGCTCCCGGCGCGGCGCAGGATCCCGTGCGCGGCGAGCGCGCTGACGGTCGTTGGCCTGCTGCTTGCGCCGCTCGCGCTCGTCGGCTCCAGCGGCTTCGCGGCCGCGACACGCGGCGCCGCGGCGCCCGCCGGCACGATCTTCCAACCTTGGCAGCTGTGGTGGTTCCTCGGCCGCCACGGCCCCACCGTCCACGGCCTGTTCGGGCTGGCAAAGCCTGGGTACCGCACGGGGCCGGCGTGGACGGGCACGATCGCCCACCCGCTGATCCTGCTCGCCGGGCTCACCGTCAGCGCTGCCGTCTGGCGCCACGACCGCGCCGCCGGGCGCACGAGCACGCGCCAGGCGCTCCTGGCGCTGGCGTTGATCATGCTGCTGCGCTGCGTCCTGGACACCTGGGACACCGGCTACTACCTGCTGCCGTTCCTGCCCGCGCTGCTCGCCTGGGAGGTCCGCGGGCCGATCGAGCGCCCGCCGCTGCTGGCGCTCGCGAGCACCGTGCTCGCGTGGCTCAGCTTCCAGTGGCTGCCGAGCCACGACGTCTCGCCCGACATCCAGGCGGCGCTCTTCCTGGCCTGGTCGCTCGGCATTGCATTGTTCCTCGGCGAGCGACTGCTCGCCCCTGCGCGCGCCGGCACGGCCGCTGCAGCCGAGCGCAGCTCCCGGACCGGGCGCGGCCCCTCGGCCGGCGCTCAGGAGATAACGGTCAGCGCCTTGTCGAGGCCGTTGAGCACGTCGTAGCCGTCGGCGGTGACGAGCACGAGGTCCTCGATGCGCACGCCGCAACGACCTGGCAGGTAGACGCCCGGCTCGACCGTCACGACATTGCCCGCCTGCAGCGCCTGCTCGGATTCGGTGCGAGAGAGGCGCGGCGCCTCGTGCACCTCCAGGCCGACCCCGTGCCCGAGGCCGTGGCCGAAGTGCTCGCCCTGCCCGGCGGCTTCGATCACGGCGCGTGCGGCACCATCCACCTCGCGACCGCTCGGGCCGGCCCTGACAGCCGCCACGCCCGCTTGCTGAGCCGCCAACACCAGCTCGTAGATCTCACGGGCCTCCTGGGAGATCCCATCGCCGGTCGCATACGTACGCGTGCAGTCCGAGCAGTAGCCGTCGAGCTGCGCGCCCCAGTCGATCGTCACGAGCACGTCCGGCGGGATCTCCTGCGCGCGCGGCTCGGCGTGCGGCAGCGCCCCGTGCGCGCCCGCGGCGACGATCGAGGGGAAGCTCGGCGCCTGCGCGCCGAGGCGGCGCATGCGCAGCTCCAGATCGATCGCCACGTCGCGCTCGGAGCGCCCGACGATGCCGTCCTCGATCACGGCGAGCAACGCCTCGTCGGCGAGCTGGGCGGCGGCACGCATGCGCGCGACCTCGCCGGCGTCCTTGATCGCGCGCAGTCGCTCGACCGCGCCGGCGCACGAGCGCAGCTCCCACTCCTGCGGCAGCGCGGCGCGCAGGCGCTGATGCGCCGCCACCGTCGTGCTTGCCTCGTCGAAGCCGAGCGCGCCCGAGCCGCCCTGCAGCGAGCGGGCGGCCGCGTCCAGCAGGTTGCCCGTGACGATCTCGCGCGCGAAGGCGTCCGGGACCTGCTCGCTGGACTGCGTCGTGTAGCGGAAGTCAGTGAGGAAACGGTGCGGACCGCCGCCCGGGAGGCTGTGCTCGCCTGCGGCAAGCAAAGCCAGGCCGCTACTGCCGGTGAACCCCGTCAGGTAGCGCAGGTTGTAAGGCGTGCTCACGAGCAGCGCATCGACGCCGCGCTCGCTCAGCTGCGCCGCCAGCCTGCCTGCGCGGGCAGTGTTCGCCTCCGCGGCGACCGTGCGGCTCATCGTTTGCTCTCGTCGAGGTGCTCGCGCACGAGCTTCAGAGCGTCGCCGTAACCATCCGGCCCGCGCCCTGAGACGGTCGCAAAGCAGAGGTCTCCGAGCACTGACACACGCCGCCACGGCTCGCGCGCCTTGACGTCTGAGAGGTGCACCTCGACCGCCGGCAGCGAGGCGATCTCCAGGGCGTCGCGTATCGCCCATGCGTAGTGCGACCATGCGCCGGGGTTGAGCAGGACCGCGTCCACCTCGCCGGCGAGGGCGTGCAGGCGCTCGACGAACATTCCCTCGTAGTTGGTCTGGAAGAAGCGCATCCGCAGGCCGAGCTCGCGGCCCTGCGCCTCGATCCGCTCCTCGAGCTCCGGCAGCGTGAGCGTGCCGTAGAGAGCCGGATCGCGGCGGCCGAGCTGATCCAGGTTGACCCCGTGCATGACCTCGATGCGGTTGCGCTCCTCGCTCATCGTCTGCGCATCATCCACCCTGCGCGAGCTCGGCGACGGCTGCCCGCAGCTGCGCGGGCTCGACCTCGCATCCGATCTGCGGCTCGCCGGGCTCCTCCAGCAGCACGAACGGCAGCTTCCCGGCCACGCGCTTCTTGTCGCGCGCGGTCGCAGCGACGACGTCCTCCACGGACACGCCCTGAAGCGTCACGGGCAACTCGCGCGCGAGCAGCATCTCCTTCACCTCGGCGCGCAGGCTCTCGGCGCCGGAGAGCCGCAGCGCCGCGAGCAGGCCGAGGCCGACCGCCTCGCCGTGAGCAAAGCGCGTGTAGCCGCTGGCCGTCTCGATCGCATGCCCCACCGTGTGGCCGAGGTTGAGCACCTGCCGGCGTCCGCCGTCGCGCTCGTCCGCGGCGACGACGGACAGCTTCGTGCGGGCGCAGGCGAGGATCGTCCAGTCGTCGAGGTCGCGCCCGGAGGAAACGCGATCCCAGAGCTCACCACCGGCGATCAGCGCAGTCTTCAGCACCTCCACCCAGCCGGCCGCGAGCTGGGCGGGCGGCAGGCTCGTGAGCGTGTCCGGGTCGACGAGCACACCGGCCGGCTGGTGATAGGCGCCGACGTAGTTCTTCGCCTCCGGCAGATCTACGCCGGTCTTGCCGCCGTAGGCGGAGTCCACCTGTGCGACGAGCGTCGTCGGGATCTGCACGACCGGCACGCCGCGCTGGTAGGTCGCCGCGCAGAAGCCGGCGAGATCGCCGACCACGCCGCCGCCGAGCGCGATGAGGTGATCGCCGCGATCGAGGTCTGCTGCCACAAGCGCATGCCACACGGCCTCGGCGTTGGCGAGCGTCTTGTTCTGCTCGCCGGAGCCGATCGCGAACGTCCCCGCCAGCGCGCTCAGCTCCCCGGCGTAGAGCTCGGCGACGGTCTCGTCGGTCACGCAGAAGGGGCGCGAGGAGGAGCGGTCCAGCGGCCACAGCGCGGGCGCCTCACCCGAGCCGGCGGCCCGCAGGAGCCCACGTCCGATCAGCACCGGGTACTCGCCCGACGCGCTGCTGGCCCACAGCAGGCGCGTTCCCAGCGGGGCGGCGGCCAGCGCGTGCAGAGCATCGAGCACGCGCGGCGAGGCGCCGGGCTCGAGCGCCGGCAGGAACGCGTCGGCGCCGCCCTCGTAAAGCCCGCGGCGCTCGGCGTGCAGCGCAAGGAAGGCCTCACGGTCGCGCGCAAGCGGGCGCTGTGGGTCGCCGCCCGGCAGCGCCTCCGGCGAGCCGCCGACCCGCTCCCACGCCTGCTCGGCCTCGATGTCGAGCAACACGACGACGTGAGGCTCCAGGGCCGTGCGCACGCGCGCGGAGAGGATGCTGCCACCGCCGAGCGCGATCACCGCACCGGGCGAGGCGCCGTCGAGCAGCTCGCACACGACCTGCTCCTCGGCCGAGCGGAACGCGGCCTCGCCGTTCAGCTCGAACTCGCGTGCCGGCGAGTGGCCCAGGCGCCGCTCCAGAACCGCGTCGCTGTCGAGCGCCTCCACGCCGAGGGCCTGCGCGAGCTCACGCGCGACCGTCGACTTGCCCGCTCCCATGAAGCCGATCAGGACGAGCGCGCGTCGCGGCGCGAGCTCTACGGCTGCCATCCGATCCGCTCCGAGTAGGCGCGCGTCGCCTCGAGCACGTCGTCGATGTGATCGCCGCCGAACTTCTGCCTGTACGCCTCGGCCATCACGAGCGCGACCATCGCCTCCCCGACGACCCCGGCGGCGGGCACCGTGCAGGAGTCGGTGCGCTCGCGCAGGGCCTGGGCGGGCTCGTGCGTGTCGGTGTCGACCGAGCGCAGCGGCTTGGTCAGCGTCGGCAGCGGCTTCATCGCGCCGCGGACGACCAGCGGGCTGCCGTTGGTCATGCCGCCCTCCAGGCCACCCGCGCGGTTGGTCTCGCGGTAGAAGCCACGCTCTGAGGAGTAGAAGATCTCGTCGTGGGCTTGGGAGCCCGGCAGCCCGGCAACCGTGAAGCCGTCGCCGATCGAGACGCCCTTGAGCGCCTGGATCGAGCAGATCGCCATCGCCAGACGGCCATCCAGACGCTCCTCCCAGGAGACGTGTGAGCCGAGACCTGGGAGCAACCCGAAGGCCTGCACCTCAAAGACACCGCCGAGCGACTCGTTGGCCTTGCGCAGGTCGTCGATCTCGCGCACCATCGCCCGCGTCGCATCGGCGTCGAGGCAGCGCACCGGCGAGCTGTCGACCTCGGCGAAGTCCTCCAGCTCGAGCGGTTGCGAGGGCGCGGGCGCGTGAACGGAGGCAATCTGAATGACGTGCGATCGCACCTCGACGCCTAGCGCGCGCAGGAACGCCTTGCAGAGGGCGCCACCGGCGACACGCGCGGCCGTCTCGCGTGCGGACGCGCGCTCGAGGATGTTGCGCACGTCGCTCTGCTTGTACTTCTGCGTGCCCACCAGGTCCGCGTGCCCGGGGCGCGGCAGGTGCACCTCGGCCGTCTCCGCAGCGACCGGCCACGGATTCATGCGCTCCTCCCAGTTGGCGTAGTCGCGATTTGCGACCTGCAGCGCGATCGGGCCACCGAGCGTGCGCCCGTGGCGGATGCCGGCGGTTACCTCGGCGGCGTCGCGCTCGATCTTCATGCGCCCGCCGCGACCGTGGCCGAGCTGGCGCCGCGCCATGTCCTCGTTGAGGTCCTCCGGCGCGATCTGCAGGCCGGCGGGCAGGCCCTCGACGATGCACGTCAGGCCGGGGCCGTGCGACTCGCCGGCGGTTATGAGACGGAGCGCCACGTCCCTAGCTTATTTGCTGGGCGTTCAGCCCCAGGCGTGCGGGCGCAGCGAGGCATCGTGCGCCCGCGCTGAGAAGGCCTTGTGACCGGCAAACACGAGCACGCCCTTGGCGGCCGAGTAGCGCAGGAAGGGCAGCGACTGCAGCCCGGTGTGGCGTAGGAGCTCGAGGCCCGACTTCGATTCACCGCCAAAGACGCGGCGAGCCGTCGAGGCGCTCGCCTTGCTGGGCGTGATGCTCACGACTTGCAGCTGGTAGACGACGGCGGAGCCGCCGAGCGGGATGTATTCGAGTTCCTCGCTCTGGCCGGGCTTGAGGTCGATCGCCTGGCACTGCGAGGCGCTCGGCAGGCATGCCGCGTTCCCGCGCAAGATCGCTTCCCCGACCAGCGTGAAGGTCGCGCTCTTACCGCCGGCGATGACGCCGCGGAAGACGATCAGCGGCTGCTGCACGGAAGGCAGGGGCTGCTGGCGCTTGAGGTCCTCGTAAGGGGTCAGATCCGCGCTCAACGGAGACGTCCCCGCCGGAGCGGTGCCAAACAGCACGGCGACGTGGTAGACGGTCTGCGGCTTGGCTTTGCCCGCGCTTTTCTTCGGTTCGACCGTCGAAGAGCCGCCTCCGCCGCTTGCATCGGGGCTTGCCGAGGTTCCACCGCCGGACGCTTGCGTGCCGGAGCCCGAGGCGGCACCCCCGGACGCCGGAGTGGTCGTGGCCGCGGCCGCTTTCTTGGCGCCGGGGAGCGGCGCGAACGGGTTGCGCGAGGCTTCGACGCCGCGGTGCGCCGACCCGCTGGGGGTCTCGGCGACCGGCGCCGCGGTGTCCGCCGGAGCCGCCGTGACGGCTATGCCCGAGGCGGTGCTCGCCGAGGAGACTGGAGCGGCGGGCGGCACGGGCGTCGAGCCACCGCCGAGGACGGCATAGCCGACCGCGGCGAGCAGCGCCACACCGAGCACGGTCAGGAAGGGCAGGATCCGCCGATCGAGCAGATCGGCCTTGACCGAATTCAGGAAGTCGTTCATGGGGTCACCCTCGCGATCGCCGGAGCTGCCGGGGAGCCGGACGAGCCCGGGCTCGAGACGGGCGTGACTGCCCCGCCGGCCGGAGAGGCGGGCGTAGCGCCAGCGGTGAGCCCCTGGGTGGCCGGCAGCACGTAGGCGGTCGCCGTGATCGTCCCGGTCAGCTCTTCCATGCCCGTCGAGCTAGCTCCCGCGGAGCCAGTGCCCCCGGGAGACAGCTTGGTGCTCTGGATCGTCAGCAGGCGGCCGCTGACCGCGAGTCCGCCGGAGGTCGTGCGGGCCGTGAAGCGGTTGAGCTGCTGGAAGAGATGGTAGAGGTCGTTGTAGGTGCCGTTGAACACGAACGTGAACGGCATCTGGGTGAACCCGGCGGATGTCACGGCGCCCGCCACCGGCGCCGTCGAGCTCGACGGGCTTGCGCCCGAGCCAGATCCCGAGGCGATCGAGTTGAATTCCACGTTCTTGCGGTTGGAGGCCTGGGCGAGCTGGTAGATCAGCGAGGGCACTTCCTGCCCCGCGGGCACAGCTTTGCCGAGGCTCACGATCGAGGAGTACGCCGCCGCGTAGCGAGCCTGGTCAGAGCGCGCGTGTGCGACCTTTTCCTGGGCGCCGGCGAGCTGCGCGGTGGCCGTGCTCACCTGCGACTTCAGTGATGCCGCCTGCTTGCGCTCGGGCGCGACGACGAGCAGCCATGCGGCGGCCAGCACCGCCAGCGCGCAGGCGCCGATCAATACGAGACGGTCGCGGTTGGTCATCGTGTGGCTCCAGCCTTTGAAGTTAGCTTCGTCCTGGCGGAGTCGATCGCCGCAGAGCTCGGCAGCGCGTCGAACGACACCTGGATCGTGAAGATCGGCGAGTTGCTTTCGCAGCCGGTGCCTGCGGCAGCGGTGCCTGCTCCCCCGCCGGCAGGCTTTGTCGAGCTCTGGAGGGTCACTTCGCTGACGCCGTCGATCAGTCGCAGACGCTGGAGCGTGTGCGCCACCTGCGCCTGACTCGTGGCGCAGCCGCTGAGCGTGAAGGTGGGGATGCTGCCGGGCGGCGTCGCCGAGGTGACCGTGGCTGCGACCGGTGCACCCGGCGTGGCCGGCGTTGCGGGTGCCGGCGCCGCCGCGGGAACCGATGTCGCCGCGCCGACCGTGCCCTGCAGCGAGGTGATCGAGGCGCCGCGCGGAAGCACGCGGCCGAGCTCGTGGAAGGCGTGGGCCCAGTCGAAGCGGGCGTCGACGAGATCCGAGACGGCCTGCATCCGCTGTTGGCGCAGTGCGACGAAACTCGTGTACGGGGCGAGCTGAGCGGCTTCCGATTCAGCGTGCTGGGCCTGCGCGCTCAGCGTTGCGGCCTGCGCGCGACGGCTGGAGATCTGGTGGTTGGCGATGCCGTAGAGCAGTGCGAGGATCGCCAGGCCGCCGATCACGGCCAGCACGGCATAGGCCGTGCCGCCCGAGCGGCCGACGCCCGGGGTGGCCCCGGGGCGACTGTCCGACGGGATCAGGTTTACGGCTCTCATTTGGGCGCCTCCACTGACGCCAGCCCGGCGGCCACCGAGAGGCGACTCGTCGAGACCTTGCCCTCGAGGCTTGCGTCGGCGAGGCCGACGGCGTCGCTGCGCACCTCGACGCCGAGCGACGCCTGCAGCGCGGCTGCGAAGCCGGGCAGGTCGAGCGCGGCACCGCTGAGGACGACGTGGGAAACCTGCCCCCCTTCGTCCTGGGAGCGATGGAAGTCGAGTGAGTTGCGCACCTCGCCGGAGATCTCACGGATGCCGTTCTCGAGCACCGTGCGGATGTCCTCGTCGGAGCCGGCTGCTGCGGGCTGAGGCTCGGGCTCGTGCTCCGGCGCGGCGGCGCTGGCCGCGGCGATCGTCTCGGAGTAGTTCATCGCAACCTCGCGCGCTTCGTGATCCTCCGCGCTGAGCGTCGGCGCCTGCTCCTGCTCGGGCTGAACGGCCTCGAGCTCGGCCTCCGGCGCAGGCGCGCGCTCGGGCGAGGGCTGGAGCTCGGGAGCCGGCGCGGCGGGGACCTCATACGGCGAGACCGTGAGGTCAACGGCCGCGAGCAGCGCGCGCGCGTCGGTCACAGGAATGCTGCGACGCTCGGCGATCTCGCCGGACATCGACTCCAGGCCGCCGCCGACGACGCGCGTGAAGCGGCAGGTGGTGCCATCGGCGATCGCAAGGTTCGTGAGCCCGTCCACGTTCAGGTACAGGACACGCGCCGAGTCGTCTTCGTCGCGGTGGTGCAGCGAGCGGATCAGGGCGAACGCGGAGAGGTCCACGCCCTCGGGCGTGAGCCCGGCCGCGCGAACCGCGGAGAGGAGCTGCTCAACCATGTCGCGCTGCGCGGCGACGAGCACGACCCGCTGGCGTGGGCCCGCGGGGGTCTCGACGATGCCGAGCGGGTGAAAGTCGAGCACAGCGTTGTTGAGTGGCATCGGCACCTGGTCCTGAGCCTGAAAGCGGACGGCGGCGGCGAGTTCCTTGCGGTCGGTGACCGGGGGCAGCTCGAGCGTGCGCATCACGGTGCGCTGGTTGGCGATGCCCACGCGCACGCGCTTGCCGAACTTGTTCTCGGAGAAGAGCTCGCGAAGGCTCTCGCTGAGTGCGGCCTGGTCGACGACCTCGCCCTCGCGCATCGTGTCGGCCGCGAGCGGGAGAGCCGCGGCGCGCTCGGCGAGGATCGAGCCGTTCACGCGCGCCTTGACGGCCGCGATCAGACCCGGCTGGATATCCAAGCCGACGATGTCGGCGCCGGGACCGCGGCCGCGCCGGAGCGCGGACGGACGGCTGAGGTGCAGCCCCGACGGGCGGTTGAGCTTCAGCCCGGCGGGACGGCCGAGCTTCATGTTGGGAAGAGATGGCATCTGAATCGGTGTCACTGATGGGCGCCGTGAGCGCCTGCAGGAGGGGTATCGGCGAGAGTGCCGATGCGCTTTAGGGTCGGGTGTGGTTCCTACAAGAAGTGGTTGACGTAGAGGGCGAGGAGCGGCTGGCCTGCGAACACGCCACCGAGTGCGCCGAGCGCGAGGAACGGCCCGAACGGAACCGCCGTCTTGCGGCCCTCGCGAGCCCCCTTGCGAGCGATGACCGCTGCACCGAGCAGCACGCCGGAGAGCAGCGCGATCAACATCGCCGGAGCGACCGCGGACCCGAGCAGGAGCCCCATCACACCCGCGAGCTTGACGTCGCCAATGCCCATCCCCCCTGGATAGGCGAGGGCGGCGAGCAGCAGGAAGCCGCCGGCCGCGGCGCCTGCGATCAGCCGCGTGGGCTCGCCGGAGGGGTCGAGCGCGAAGCCGATCGCCAGGGCCGCGAGCGCGCCGAGCAGCGTCAGCTGGTTGGGGATGATGCGGTGCTCGAGGTCGATCAGCGCGGCCGGAACGACGATCAGGATCAGCGTCACGCTGAGCGCGATCTCGACGGCCGAGCTGTGCGCGAGCACGGCACCTACGCAGAGCGCGGCGGTGAGCGCCTCCACGAGCGGATAACGAGGAGAGATGTGCGCCGAGCAGCTGCGGCAGCGCCCGTGCAGCAGCAGGTAGGAGAGGATCGGGATGTTGTCGTAGGGCTTGAGCGGCGTGCCGCAGCGCGTGCAGTGCGACGCCGGGGCGATCAGCGACTCGTGCCGAGGCAGGCGGTAGGCGACGACGTTCAGGAACGAGCCGACGATCGCTCCGAGCACTCCGGCGAAGGTGACGGCCTCCATGAGACGCGCGTCCCGCCGCCTACCAGCTGGCTGTAGAGGGGCAGGCGCCTTTGCCCGCCGTCGCACAGGTGCGGCTGACAGCCCCTTCCGCGTTGCGACTGATCGTGAAGGTGTTACCGGTAATCGAGCCCGATTTCGCCGTGACCGTGAAGGTCGTTGCAGTACCAGAGGCGGCACTGATGTAGGCACCACCGCCGCTCGGTTCGGTCGTCGGAATCGTTTTCTCGACGGTGCGCAGTTCGGCCGGCGTCACTTTTTCATAGCTTCCGCCGTTGTCGAGGCCGATCGTCTCGGCCGTCGTCTGCGCCGTCCGCGCAAGCTCCTTCGCAGCGCTGTCAGTCGCCTTCGCCTTCTGATTCAGGAAGGCGGGAATCGCGATCGCGGCGAGGATGCCGATGATCAGGATCACGACCAAGAGCTCGATAAGTGTGAATCCGTCGTCGCTGCTTGACGTCTGGCGAAGTCTGCTCATAGAAGCCTCATCGGCGCTGATCCCTCCCGACTTTAGCGAGCACAAAAGTAAAATCAGTCGACGCCCGTCCGGCGCCATCCACGGCCCGGGCGAGAGACGCCGGCCGTACCCGAACGCAAGGAGGGCGACCCACCGGGCCGCCCTCCTCGAGATCCACCGCGCCGCAACAGCGCGGCGCTGGGGCTGGGTTGCTACCAGCTACCGGTAGACGGGCAAGACCCTGTGCTGGTCGTGGCACAAGTTCTCGTCACTTCACCGTTGGCATTGCGAGCGATCGTGAACGTGTTACCGCTGGTTTTGGCCGCTTTTGCAGTTACCGTGAACGAAGTAGCAGTTCCGGACGCGGCGCTGATGTACGCGCCGCCTCCAGTGGGTTCACCGGTCGGCAGCGTCTTCTCGACGGTATTCAACGCCGCCGGAGTAACGGTCGTGTAATCGCCGTTGTTGTCCGTGGCGATCGTCTCTGCGGTGGTCTGGGCAGTACGTGCCAGCTCCTTCGCCGAGGCGTCGACGGCCTTGCTCTTCTGGTTCAGGAACGACGGAATGGCGATCGCGGCGAGGATGCCGATGATCAGGATTACGACCAGGAGCTCGATGAGGGTAAATCCACCCTCATCCTTGGAGCGCTGGCGCAGGCGATACAACATGTGAATCCTCCTAGGATCCGTTTACAGAGCGCCAGCTCTTGGCCCATCACCCAAAATGGCGATGCGTCCCCCGTGGGCCGAACCTGTGAAGACTTCGGCTTGGAGGGGCCGCCGGCTTTGCTACACACCTATTCGGTGTTTTGCCTTGGCACCTCAATACTGGCTTTTACAGCCGGTGCATCGACAAGCGGGGTAGTGATCTTTAGCTCTGCATGCGCCTTGGACGCATGCACTACTCCGCTGGCTCGCTCTGCTGCGGCTCGGTGGAATCGATCGCCTGCTCGCCGAGCCATTTCGCCTGGGCGTCGATTCCCGGGAAGCGCACGCCGCCACCCTCACACCAAGGACAGGTCACCGTGCTGGGGGTCTCGCCGAGGTTGGATAGCAGCTTGCCGGTGCCGCGGCAGGGCATACACTCCCGCGGTCCGTGGGACTCCTCCGGCACATCTGCGCTGTCGCTCTGCTCGCTCGCCATGAGGCGATGACACTAGCGTTCCACCGATGAGGAGGCCAACGCGCCCCTACGAGTGGGCGTTGCTCGCGCTGATCACGGCGGCGGCCGCTGTGCTGCGGCTGCTCTACATCGGCAAGGTCGCTCCCGACCCCTTCTACGACGCCGCCGTGCGCAGCATGAGCCTCTCCTGGCACAACTTCCTCTTCGGCGCGTTCGAGCCCGGCGCAAGCGTGTCGATCGACAAGCCGCCGGTGGATCTGTGGCTGCAGGTCGCCAGCGTGAAGCTGTTCGGCTTCTCCTCAACGACGCTGAAGCTGCCGGAGGCGTTTGCCGGGATCGTCTCGGTGCCGCTGCTGTTCCTGGCCGTCAGGCGCATGTGGAGCCCGGTCGCCGGCCTCGCGGCAGCCGCCTCGCTGGCGGTGCTCCCGGTCGAGGTGATCACCTCTCGCAGCGACACGATGGACGGGGTGATGATGGCGCTGATCGTGCTCGCGCTGCTCTTGATCGTGCGCGCCTGCCAAACGGGCGCGACGCGGTGGCTGCTCGCCGGGGCGGCCGTGATGGGGCTGGCGTTTGACGTGAAGATCCTCGAGACGGTCGTGGCGCTGCCCGCGCTGGCGCTGATCGCGCTGATCGGCTTTCCTGGGACCCGCTCAGCACGCCTGCTCAGGCTCGCAGCCGCCGGGGCGGTGTACGTGCTCGTTGCGCTTGCGTGGCTGCTGGGCACGCTCGCTGTGCCCGCCAACGACCGCCCGTGGGCGATCGGCTCGACCAACGGGAGCGCCTGGAACGTCGTGTTCGTCTTCAACGGCACCGACCGACTCGGTGGCAAATCGCCTGAACCGCAGAACACGGTCTATGAACCGGGCCACAAATATCCGGTCGAAACACAGTCCCAGCGCGACCACATACCGATCGTGCCCCCATCCCCCACGCGGCTGTTCGCGCGGATCGGCCCGCTCTCAGGCGAGCGGCTGGGGATGGAGCTGCTGGCGGCACTGCTGCTCGGGATCCCCGCGCTTGTGTCGAGCCTGCTGCGCCGCAGGCGACTCGACGGTGAGGAGGACAAGGAGGGCGAAGCGCTCGAGCGGGACCCGCGCGAGCGCCGGCTGCGTCTGGCGTTCGCAGCCGGCCTCGTGCTGTGGTTGCTGACGGGAGTCGTGCTGTTCAGCCAGATGGCGCGGCTGCACCCCCGCTACGTGGAGGGTCTCGTCCCGCCGGTGGCGGCAGTGCTCGGGATCGGCGCCGCGTGGGCCTCGCAGCCGCGTGGGCGCCTGCGCCCGATCGTGCTCGCGGTCGCGCTGGTCGCGGTCGTGATCTATGGCCAGCACCTGCTGTTCGGGCGCCCGCCGGAGTGGCGGATCGCGCTGTTGGGCGCTCTCGTCGCGCTGGCGTTGGCGGCACTCGCGCGCGCGCCCGCACTGCCGGCTGCCGTGCGCCGCGTGCTCGCGCCGTGGGGCGTGCTCACGATGACGCTGTGGGCGGTGCTGACGATCTCCGTCGGCACGGACATCACGGCGATCGACAACCACGTCACCGACGCCGGCTACGTCGGCGCGCTGCCGGTCGAAGAGCAGCGCCTCCTCAGCAACTACCTTCGTGCGCACCAAGGCAGCGCGCGCTATGAGGTCGCCGCGCAGTCGGCCACGCAGATCGGATCGCTGATCGTGCAGGACGCACGCCCGATCGTGATCCTCACGAGCTACAGCGCGCGCGTGTTCACGACGGTCGCGAAGCTCAAGGATCTGATCGCGGCCGGCGAAGTGCGCTACGCCTTCCTGAACTCGCCCTGCCCGCATCATCTGGCGGCAAAAAACCCCGCTTGCTCGGCGCCTGCACAGTGGATCCGCGCCCACGCCAAGGACGTCTCCCGCGCGGCGGGGCTGGAACACGGCAAGATCCTGTGGCTACTTCCGGGAGCGAAGGGTTGAGCCCAAAAGGCTCCTCGCTCTCGCTGGCCGAGCTGGCCGAGTCCGCGCGCGCGGCCGGGCGCTTCGGCATCGACACGGAGTTCATGGGCGAGGGGCGCTATCGCACGCTGCTGTGCCTGATCCAGCTGGCGATCCCGCTCGGCGAGGATGGCTCCAAACACGTCGAGCTGATCGATCCCCTTGCCGAGGACTTTGACGGGGCGCCGCTGGCGGCGCTGCTTGCCGATCCGGATGTGCAGGTCGTCGTGCACGCCGGACGCCAGGACATCGCGCTCGCGCGCCGCGTGCTGGGGACCGAGATCGTCAACGTCTTCGACACGCAGGTCGCGGCCGGCTTCGCCGGCATGGGCGCCCAGTCCTCCTATGAGTCCCTGCTCGGCGACGCGCTCGGCGTGCGCGTCGCCAAGACAGCGAGCTTCACGCGCTGGGACCGCCGCCCGCTCTCTGCCGAGCAGCTCTCCTACGCCCGCGAGGACGTCGTGCACCTGCTCGAGCTCGCCGCCGAGCTCGAGCGCCGGCTGCGCCGGCTCGAGCGCTTGGAGTGGGCGCAGGAGGAGTGCCGCCCGCTCGAGCAGGCCAGCGACGAGCGCGACCTCGAGCGGATCTTCTCGCGCCTGCCGCGCGTGCGTGGGCTGAGCCCTTCGGCGCGCCCGGTGGCGCGCGCGCTCGTGCAGTGGCGCGAGGAGACCGCCGAGCGCCAGGATCGCCCCGTCCAGGGCGTGCTCAGCGATGCAGGGCTGATGGAGATCGCCAAGCGCAAGCCGGCCTCGACGAGCGAGCTCGAACAGATCCGCGGCTCCGGCGCCTCGAACCTGCGCCGCCGCGGCGAGGAGCTGATCGCGGTCGTGCGCCGCGCGCGCGAGCGGCCGCCGGAGGAGGCTCCCCACGACGCGCGGCCGCCGGCGCCCCGCGCCGAGGACGCGCCCTTGATCGCGCTTGCCGAGGCGCTGCTGCGCTCGCGCGCCCGCGACGCGGGCCTGGCCTATGAGCTGCTCGCCTCGCGCGCGGACCTGCAGGCGATCGTCGCCGCCTGGCGCTCGAGCGACGAGCAGGCCGACGTGCGCACGCTGCGCGGCTGGCGGCGCGAGCTCGCCGGCGGCGAGCTGCTCGAGCTGCTCGACGGACACACGACGCTGTCGGTCAAGGACGGGCGTCTGCAGATCGCCGCGCGCGCGTCGGGGTGAGCCCCGCGCGTGGCTATTTGATGCTGTTGTAGACGGTGAACAGCGGCAGGTACATCGAGATGACGATGAAGCCGACGATGCTGCCGATGAGGATGATCATGATCGGCTCGAGGATCGACGTGAGCGCCTTCACGGACGCTTCCACCTGATCCTCGTAGAAGTCCGCGACCTTGTCGAGCATCGAGTCCAGGGCGCCGGTTTCCTCGCCGACCCCGACCATGTGCGTGACCATCGTCGGGAAGATCGGCGCCTGCGCGAGCGGGGCGGCGATCGTGCCTCCGCGCTTGACCGAGGCGATCACGCCCTCCATCGCCTCCTCGACGGCGACGTTGCCGCCGGTGCGCCCGGTGATGTCCAGAGCCAGCAGCAGCGGCACACCGGCGCTCGTCAGCGAGGAGAGCGTGCGCGACCAGCGCGCTACGGCCACCTGCTGCACGATCGCGCCGATCTTCATCGGGATGTGCAGGCGAAAGTGGTCCCACTGGGGACGTCCCCACGAGGACTTCTTCCACTTGAAGAAGGAGAAGAAGGCGAGACCGGTGAGCAGGAAGATCAGCCACCAATAGCCGACGACCGCGTGCGAGAGGAAGACCGACACCTGCGTGATCTTCGGGAGTTCGCCGCCGAACTGCTTGAAGACGCCCTCGAACACGGGCACGAGGAAGGCGACGAGCGCCATCATCACGCCGACCGCAAAGGTCACCACGAGCGCCGGGTAGATCATCGCCGAGCGGATCTGCCGCCGCAGCGAGGCGTCCTTCTCGAGCTGGTCGGCCACGCGCATGAGTGCGTCCTCGAGCACGCCTCCTGCCTCACCTGCCTGCGTCATCGCGACGAACAGCGGGCTGAAGACCTTCGGGTGCCGGGCCATCGAGTCACTGAGCGAGAGCCCCGCCTCGACGTCCTTGCGCACGGCCACGAGCGTTTCCTTGAGGAATTTGCCCTCGGTCTGCTCCTCGAGCACGTACAGAGCCCGCAGGATGCTCATACCGGAGGAGATCATCGTCGAGAGCTGGCGCGAGAAGACCGCCAGTTCGCCGGCCTTGACCGACTCCAAGAACGACAGCTTGATCTCGCGCGAAGCGTGCTTGTCGGCGATCTCGAGGACGATCAGCCCGCGCTGCTTGAGCTGGTCTGAGACGGCCTGCTTGGAGTCGGCCTCGAGCTCGCCGCGCGCCTTGACGCCGGCGAGGTCCATGGCCTTGAAGACGTACGTGCTCATGACACGGCCTCGCTACGCGGCGACCGGACGGCCGATTTGCAGCGTCTCGGCCCCCAGCAGGCGCCCCAGCTCCTCGGGCGTGGAGGAGCGCGCTTCGGCGAGCTTGCGCGTGATCGTGCCTTCGCGCACGAGCGTCGCCAGCGAGGCGTCCATCGTCTGCATGCCCGTCGCCGAGCCCGTTTGCAGGACCGAGTAGATCTGGTGCGTCTTGCCCTCGCGGATGAGGTTGCGCACGGCAGGGTTGGGCACGAGGATCTCCGTCGCGACGCAGCGCCCGGCGCCGTCTGCCGTCGGCAGCAGCTGCTGGGTCATGATCCCCTGCAGCGCGACCGACAGCTGCACGCGGACCTGCCCCTGCTGGTGGGCCGGGAACACGTCGATGATGCGGTCGATCGTCTGCGCGGTGTCCTGCGTGTGCAGCGTGGCAAACACGAGGTGGCCGGTCTCAGCGGCAGTCAGTGCCGTGGAGATCGTCTCCAGGTCGCGCATCTCTCCGACCAGGATCACGTCAGGGTCTTGGCGCAGGGCAGCCTTGAGAGCCTCTGAGAAGCTCTGCGCGTCAGAGCCCAGCTCGCGCTGGTTGACCAGGCACTTCTTGTGCGAGTGCAGGAACTCGATCGGGTCCTCGATCGTCATGATGTGCTCCTCGCGCGTGGAGTTGATCTCGTCGATCATCGCCGCCAGCGAGGTGGACTTTCCAGAGCCGGTCGGGCCGGTCACGAGCACGAACCCGCGCGGGCGGCGCGTGAACTCGTGCACCGTCGCAGGCAGGCCGAGCTGGTCGATCGAGGTCAGGTTGAACGGGATCAGGCGGAAGGCCGCACCGATCGCGCCGCGCTGGAAGTAGGCGTTGACACGGAAGCGCGCGTGGCCGGGGATCGAGTAGGCAAAGTCGAGCTGCCAGTTCGTCTCCAGGCGCTGGCGCTGATCGCCGGTGAGGATCGAGTAGATGATCTCGCGCGTGTCCGTCGAGGACAGCTTTGGGTAGCCCTCGAGCGGCGTCAGCCGCCCACGGACTCGGACCGTCGGGTGCGCGCCGGCGCTCAAGTGCAGGTCGGACGCCCGTCGCGAGACGACTTCCATCAGCAGATCTGCGAAATCTATGTCCATGGTCCGGCCCATCGGCCCCACAGCACACCGATCGCAGCAGATCGGGTCCCACTGGACGAAGGTTTTAGAGCGAGCCCTCCCAACCGGCGGTCCGGCCCGCCGATTCGCTCAGCTCTGCGCCCGCGCGGCGCGGCTCATCTCCTCCACGGGCGCCGCCCGCCCGGTCCACACCTCGAAGCTGAGCGCCCCCTGCGCGACGAGCACGTCCAGACCGTCGATCGCGCGCGAACCGCCCGCGCGCGCGGCGCTCAGCAGCGCCGTCGCGCCGTCGCGGTAGACGAGGTCCACGACCGTCGCGTACTCGCCCACGGTACCCGCCGTGAGGCCGAGTTGAGCGAGCTCATCGCGCTCCTCGCGCAGGCCCACCGAGGTGCAGTTGACGAGCAGATCCGCCGGTTGCACCTGCTCGGCATGTTGCGCGCCGAGCTCGCCTGCCAGCTCCTGCGCGCGCTGCGGCGTGCGGTTCCACACCGACACCTCAGCAGCGCCCGCCTCGCGCAGCGCCCACACGGCGGCCCGCGCGCTGCCGCCCGCGCCGAGCACGAGCGCGCGCAGGCCGCGCGGCGCTCGGCCGATGGCCGCGATCAGGCCTGGCGCGTCGGTGTTCTCCGCCGCGATCGACCCGTCGGGCGCGAAGGAGAGCGTGTTCGCAGCGCCGATCGCGCGCGCCGTCTCACTAGCGCCGTCGGCCAGCGCCAGCGCCGCGTGCTTGTGCGGGATCGTCACGTTCGCGCCGACGAAACCCGCCTGCCCGAGCGCGCGTGTGGTCTGCTCGAACAGCTCCGGCGGGACCGGCAGGCGCTGGTAGTGCCAGTCGTCCATCCCGAGCGCGGCGAGCGCCGCGTTGTGGATCGCCGGCGAGCGGCTGTGCGCGACCGGCCAGCCGAGCACGCCCAGGCGTTTCATGCCCGCCGCACCTCGCTCACTTCTTCTTGCATGCCGGCGGATGCCCGCCGTCCTGCTTGACCGCCGCGTCGTATGCGTCCACGTTCTTCTGGAATTCCGCATACGTCTTGGAGAAGACCTGCTCGCCGCAGCCGTCCGCGCCTGCGACGTAGTAGAGGTACGGAGCGTGCGAGGGGTGCGCCGCGGCGTGGATCGACGCCTCGCCCGGGTTGGAGATCGGCGTCGGCGGCAGGCCTTTGTGCGTGCGGCTGTTGTACGGCGAGTCGATCTTCAGCTGCGATTCGGTCAGTTCGCCGGTGTACGTGGCGATGTTCTTCTGCAGCTCCACCGCGTAGTAGATCGTCGCGTCGATCCCCAGCGGTATGCCTTCTTTGAGACGGTTGTAGATGACCGCTGCGATCAGCGGCCTGTCGTGATCGCTCTGTGCCTCGCGCTCGATCATCGAAGCGACCGTCAGCAGTTGGTACGGGGTGACTCCGAGCGCGTGCGCCCGGCGCACGTCGGCCGCGGTGAAGCGCGCGCGGAAGGCCGCGAGCTGCTCGTCGACGAGCTTCTTGACCGGCGATCCCGCGGTCAGGTCATACGTCGCCGGGAACAGGAAGCCCTCCAGATCGCGCGTCCCTGCAGGCGCCCCGTAGTGGGCCGGGTCGAGCACGCGCGAGCGCTTCGTCGCGGCCAGGTAATCGCCGCTCAGAGCGTCTTTGCCCACGAGCTCGGCGATCTGGCGGCGCGTGTATCCCTCCGGGATCACCACCCTGACGGCGATCACGCGCGGTGGCGGCTTGCTCAACGCGTCGATTGCCGCCGAGTAGCTCATGTCCTTGCTCAGCTGGAAGCGCCCGGAGTGAAGCGAGCTGCGCTTGCCCCCCAGCAGCGCGCGCAAGTTGAAGAAGAAGCCCGAGGAGACGACGCCGTCGTGGGAGAGGATCGAGCCGATCTTGCTCGAGCTCGAGCCCTTCGGGATCTGCACGATCACGCGCCCGCTGCCGTCACCGGCAAACGGCTGGAACAGCGAGACTAGGAACCACACGAGCACGACCGCCGCCGCCAGCGCCAGCAGCGCCGCGCCTCGTGCTCGCGTCAGGCGGCGCCCGCCCCGGCCTGGGCGCGATCCGCCACCCGCTACCGCGCGACGCGGCCCACGCCCGCGCGGCGGCGCGCCACGCGGGGTCGCCGCTGCGCCTCCAGCGCCTGCCTGCGCGAGCGCCTGCACGCGCGCCGAGCGATACGGCCCGCCCGTCAGCGCCTGCGCCTGCGCCTGGGCCGGCAGAGGTGGCGGATCCTCGATGTGCCACGCGGGCGGCTCGGGCGCGAGCTCGTCGTTCGGGTAGTGCTCTGGCTCAGGGTCGGGGTGTTCGCTCGCGGCGTCATGCGCCAGCTCCGGGGCCGGTTTCAGCTCGGCCTCGCCGGCAGCCTCAGGCGGGTCAATCTCAGCCCCA
>JBBSDZ010000015.1:0-47174 GCA_038240205.1 Solirubrobacterales bacterium
AGGAGCTACTCGACGGCGCGAAGTTCAAGGATGGCATCAAGGTCACGGACGACAAAACAACGACAGACGAGAAGGTCGCCGCCTGATGATCCTTCACCCCCTCATCCACAACTCTTGACAATTGCTCACTCGAGCTTTGCCACACTGGCTCGAGCACTACAACCAGCGCAGACCGCACTCAGGGATCGGCAACCGGCCTCCGATCAGTCGCGTTCACAACCTGTGTGGGCAGGACAGCTAGGCCCCTACAAGGCCCTCCGACCGGCTTCTACCGTCCCGGCGGTGCCGCCCGCCCGGGTCGCATCCATCCCAGCTCCAGGCTCGGTACCACCGAGCGGCCCGATTGATGCCTATGACCTGTTTGCCGAACGTGTCAAAGAAATCACAAAACGAGCAGCCGCCGTCTCCCAGAAAGACACCTCGACTCCCAGCTGAGCTAGAACGCGGCGCGGCCTGCGGCGCCAACGCCCTGGATGGCCGGCGGCGCCTCGTGGTGAGGAGATGACGTGCCCGCAGCCGACCCGATCCATTGCGTGACGTACGCCGCCAAGAGCACGCAAGACCTTCGCGGTTCGATCCCAGGGCAGTTGCTCGACTGCCAGGGAGCGCTCGCCAGAGCAGGTGATCGCCTGGCTTGAGTTCCGACGGCTTCTCTAGTGAGGGATCTCGCGTCGCAGATCCGCCGATTGCTTCATGGCGCGAATACTACGTGAGGGCACTTTGGATGTGCTGAGCGCGCGTCAACGCCTGTGGGGTGGGGCCTCCTTCGACTCCTTCCGGGCGCTGCTCATCCCGTCCGGGAAAGGCACAACGTCGCGGCAAATCCCGAGCAACGGTTGGCGGCCCTGTGCCAGTGCTCGCTTTGCAATACGAAGAGCTTGTCGTTTGGCCTGCGTTCTCGCACCTTGTCCACTCGGGGTGTTTTTGGGTAGCCTTGGCGCAACGAGCAACGAGCAACGAGCAACGAGCAACGAGCCTGGCGAGCATTTCTACGAGGCCGACAAGCGATCAGGCGGTCGTCACCTCTGGGCCAAACCGGGCAGTCACCCACCAACCTATTGAATCAACTTGTCACTTCATTTGAGCAGATGACGACACGCGAGCTTGGCCGTCGACCGCTCGGCCTCTCCCTCCGGAAGCGAGTCCCATCTGCACTGAGCACTCTGCCGGCTCGTAGGTGGCTGCGCGACCGTCTGCTGCGAAACGGCGACCGCGGGGACCTCGCGACCTTCCGGGAGGATCTCGCGCGCAGATATCTGCGTGGCGACGGGATCGAGATTGGCGCGCTGCATCGGCCGCTCCGACTCCCGCCCGAAGCTAGGGTCAGGTACGTCGACATCATGACTCGGGACGAACTCCTTGCGACTCATTCGAGCGAGGTTTATGGCAACCCCCGGTGGGTAGTTGAGACAGACGTGGTCGATGATGGCGAGCGGCTAACGAACTTCGCAGATAGGAGCGTCGACTTCGTCGTGGCGAATCACATGCTTGAGCACACGGAGGATCCGATTCTAGCCCTCAGCCACCTCCTCCGAACACTGCGCCCGGGGGGCGTGCTGTATCTCACGTTGCCGGACGCCCGGCAGACTTTCGACGCGTCTCGGCCACGGACGAGCGTCGACCACTTGGCACAAGATCACGGTGTGGGCCCAGAGTGGTCGCGCCAGCAACACTATCGAGAATGGGCGCAGGTGGAGTGTCTTGCCGAGGCGGAAATCGAGCGGCGGATTGCCGAGTTTGCCGAGCGACAAACCCGTCACCACTTCCACGTCTGGGAGCTCGACGGCTTCCTCGAATTTGTCCTGAGCCTACGTCTCGACGCGGGCGTTGAACTCGCCCAGACGCACCTGGACGAGTTTGCGGTCATCCTACGACGGCACCGCTAGCACTAACACTCCGGCCTCAATTGCCGCGCATGCGGTGGTCCTATAGCCGCTCGCGCCTCACACAGTGCACAAGGGTTGACGTAGTATTTGGGAAGGTGTGATCGTCCATTTGCCAGCGGGGTGTGTCGCAAGAACCGGTGTATCCTCGGCCTCCGGCCGGCTTGTGCTCAATGACACTACGCTTGAGCGCATTTACCGGGGCTCAACCAGTACTCGCTCTTTGGTCGGACGATCCCGCGCCGACGGACCTGCTGTCGTTCGACGCCGTGGCCGCCACCGTGGCGGATGCGCTTCTCGATGAGGCGCTCGACCCTGTCGCTCTCGGCCTGCCGGGCTCGTGGGGAAGTGGCAAGACCGCCGTGCTCGGCCTCGTCGCGCGCAAGCTGAAGCGACGAGCACCGGACGCCCAATAGGTGCTCGTCATTAGCACGGAGCCTTGGCGCTACGACCCGTCGACGGGTGCAAAGGAGACCTTGATCGGCGAAGTGCTCGCGTCCCTCACCAAAGAGGTGACCGAGTCGCAGACAACCGTCGCGGGAGGCAAGGACGCCGCCCTAAAGCTCGTTAAACGTCTCGCGAAATGGATCGACTGGGCAAAGGCCATCAAGCTGACGGCGAAGACTTCGCTTGCATTCCAGATTCCGTCGGTCAACGACATCGTGGCTCTGGTGAAGCCCTCTGAGGGCGATGACGACGAGACGCCGCGCGGCCTTGACGAGTTCCGTTCGGAGTTCCGGGAGCTGATGGCCTCAGATGCACTAGCCCACCTTCAGGCGGTAGCTGTGCTCGTCGACGATCTCGATCGGTGTTTGCCCGAGACGGTCATCGAGACATTGGAGGCGATTCGGCTGTTCCCGGCCGTCCCCAAGATGTCTTTTGTGATCGCTGCGGATGAGGCGCGCGTAGCCGACGCGATAGCTACACGTTTCGGTCAAACAGGGATGCCCGAAAGCGAGGATGAGGAGGCACCCGCAGAGCTATATCTCCACAAGATCGTTCAGACGACCATCCCGTTGCCTGCTCTCAGTCGATTTGACACTCAGGCGTTCCTGCTGTTGCTTTAACTCCAAACGAAGCTCGCCGAGGGGCAGCTCACGCCGATCGTCGAGCAGTGCGCCGCGCTTCGACGGGAGGGAGGGCTTGCTGGCCAGGCGTGTAAGCCGCTCCTGAACCTCGGGGTTCGATAGGTCCCCGACTGGGCCCATACACCAATCCCCTGCAAACCCAACGGAATAGAACCCTCTGGCGAGACTCGGGCCGATAGCCCAGCGTCCTTCGGGCTTCGCAAACGCTACTGATAGCGCGCGGTATGGACCTATGGCCACCTCCGTGGACGACCACGCTCCACGGCGCCAAGGCGCTCGCATACGCCGCGGCGGTCTCTCACGCTGCGCTCGCGCTCCTTGCGAAGTACCCAATTCGATTGATCCCATCGAACGTTAATCCAGGCTACACCCCCGCAGTGCCAACGAGCTTCTGCTCAGGCCAGATCGACAGCTCTGCGACGCACCGGCGACAGTAGCGACGCCGTGCTCGCGCCAAACTCGCGCCAGTCCGACCGCGGATCGTGCGGTGTCTAGCGGTTTCAGGCGGCAACGCGACGCAGCGCCTCGCGGCCGGTAAATGCCCGAATCCCGCTCAACCATGCGGAAAACGGCTCAAGAAAGCCAAAAAACGGCGCCCTCAGACAGACACCGAAAACGCGCGGGCGGATTTTCGAGACCGCCGCATTCAACCGCTCTGCCACCCCTCCTGATCTCGCCGAGAGGACGAGCTGCGATTTTAGTGCAATGGGGAGAACGTGTTGAGCAACGCCGGCGTCCCGCCGGTCGCTAACCCCGCGCCGAACGAGCATGGAGTTCATCGCTGGCGACGCGAGGCGAAGAAGGCGCTCAGCCTCTTGCTGCATTCCTCCGCCAACAACCCACCGGCGACGTCGGGGTTGTGGTTCAACCGCGGCTCAGCCGGCACATCGAGCACGCTGCCGCACGCCCCAGCCTTCGGATCGCCGGCTCCGTAGATGACGCGGCCCACGCGCGCGAGCACGATCGCGCCGGCGCACATCGCGCACGGCTCGAGCGTGACGTAGACCACCGCGTCCAGCACGCGCCAGCTGCCGAGCACGTGCGCGGCCTGACGCAGAGCGAGGATCTCCGCGTGCGCGGTCGGGTCCTGGCGCAGCTCACGCTCGTTGTGCGCGGCAGCGATCAGCCGGCCATCACTCACGACGACTGCGCCAATCGGCACGTCTTCGTGCTCGGTCGCGAGCTCAGCCTCGCGAAGCGCGAGGCTCATGAAGTGGTGGTCGCGTGGACGGAAGCGCTCGCTCATATTCGCTGGCCCGAGACGGAGCGTGCCGCTTGCATGCTCGTGACGCATCATCATTACCCTATGCGCGTTCCTCCGTTCCGCCTCGCCAATGCCGTCTGGCTCAGCTGTCGGCTTGTGGCGGCTGTGTGCGCACTGGCAGTCCTCGCGACATCCTCCGCATCGGCCAGCGCCGAGTCGGCTGCCTATGTGCCCGGACGGGTCATCGTCAAGTACCTGACGGCTACGTCTGCACGAGCGCGCGCGGCGACCGCGAGCCATGCAGGAGCAGGCGAACCGATCGCGACAGCACCGCACACGAGGCTTCTGCGCTTGGCGCCTGGCGTGAGCGTGGAGGCGGCCCTTCGTCGCTTGCGCCGGAGCCGGCACGTGGCGTGGGCGGTACCGGACTACCGGGTGCGCGCCAGTGGTGGCCTGATCCCCAATGACCGTGGCAACGGTCCTGCGCCAGGTGATTGGCAGGGCCTGCAGTGGAACTTCAGCGGGCTGTTCGGGGTGAACGCCCCCCAAGCCTGGGCAAACCTCGCGGCCGATCGCGCTCCCGGCGGCAGAGGGGTGGTCGTAGCAGTGCTCGACACCGGCGTGGCTTACGCCACACGCGGGCACTTCATCCGCTCGCCGGACTTCTCGCGATACGGCTTCGTCGGAGGCTTTGACTTCATCGACCACAATCACTTCCCGGCCGACCGCAACGGCCACGGCACCTTCGTCGCGGGGACGATCGCCGAGGCGACCAACAACCGGTATGGGCTGACCGGCCTTGCGTTTGCCACGCGGATAATGCCCGTAAGAGTGCTCGACACGCAGGGCGAAGGGGAAGCTTCGACGATCGCCCGCGGCGTTCGCTACGCAGTGCGTCACAAGGCGAGAGTTATCAATCTCAGCCTCGAGTTCTCGAGCAATGTGACCGCCTCCGATATTCCGGAGCTGATCGAAGCGCTGCGCTTTGCGCGCCGGCGCGGGGTACTCGTAGTTGCGGCTGCGGGAAACGAGGCGCACAGCGTCATCGCCTACCCGGCGCGCGCGCCGGATGTCGTAGCGGTTGGAGCGAGCACCGAACACGGCTGTCTCGCCGACTACTCCAATGACGGAAGCGGTTTGACGATCGTAGCCCCTGGCGGCGGAGCCGACGCCAACCTTCCGGGTGATCCAAACTGCAGGCCCGATGCGCCCGCCGGACGCGACGTGTACCAGGTCACCTTCACGGGTTCCTCGCCACGGCGGTTCGGCCTCCCGTCTGGCTACGAAGGAACGTCGATGGCCGCTCCGCACGTGTCCGCAACAGCGGCATTGATCATTGCGAGTGGAGTCCTAGGGCGCCACCCAACCCCAGCCCAGCTGATCGCGCGTCTGCGCTTGACCGCGCGCAAACTGGGAGGCGGAGGCGACGAAGCGCTCTACGGAGCGGGGCTCGTCGATGCCGCAGCAGCGACAGCCCCCGGCGACCGCGGGGCAGGCGCGGGCTGAGCGCCGGGTGTCGCGCTCGCACCGCCTAGAACGGCCACACCGGCTGCCGGAGCGTCCGGCGCTCGACCGCGTCCACGCCGAGCCGCCTCCGAGCAGCTGCGACATCGCCATCGTCGGCGGCGGGATCGTCGGCTTGGCCGTCGCACGCGAGCTTACTCGCCGCCATCCGCGCAGGTCGATCTGCGTGCTCGAGCGCGAGCTCGGCCTCGCGACGCATCAGACGGGAAACAACTCGGGAGTCGTCCATACCGGCATCTACTACCGGCCCGGCTCGCTGCAGGCGCGACTGTGCGTGGACGGCTCGCGTGCGCTCTATGACTTTTGCAGCGAGCGGCGCATCGCGCATGAGCGCTGCGGAAAGCTGATCCTGGCGACCAGGCCCGCCGAGATCGCTCGACTGGAGGAGCTGCATCGTCGCGGTCTGGCCAACGGAGTACGCGACCTGCACGCGGTCGAAGGCGGAGCGATCGAGCGCATCGAGCCACACGCTCGCGGGCTTGCAGGCCTGCACTCGCCGAACACGGGGGTTCTGGACTTTCGCGCTGTCGCCGAGGCCTTCGCCGACGACGTTCTCGAAGCGGGCAACAGCGTCGCGTGCGGATGCGCAGTCCACGCGGTGCGCCCCCGGGCGCGATCGCTGACGCTCGAGCACACACGCGGGAGCCTTCAGGCTCGTCACGCGATCTTCTGCGCCGGAGCGTGGGCAGACCGCCTCGCCGTGGCGGCAGGAGCCCCCCGGGATCCACGGATTGTCCCGTTCCGGGGTGCGTATCTTCGGCTACGTCCAGAGCGGCGTCACCTCGTGAGCTCACTGATCTACCCGACGCCAGACCCATCGCTGCCATTTCTCGGAGTGCACCTAACCCGACGGCTCGACGGCGAGGTGCTGGTCGGCCCGACCGCGCTGATCAGTATGACGCGCGATGCCCACAGGCAGCGCAGCGTCCGCCAAACGGACCTGCTGGAGACGCTGGCGTGGCCTGGCACCTGGAGAATGCTGGGCCGCTCCGGGCCGGCTGCCGTGCGTGAGCTGCATCGCTCAGTCGCACCCTCTGCCCTGGTGAGAGCGGCCGCACGGCTGCTGCCCGAGCTGGAGCCTGGCGATGTGCAGCCCGGCTTCAGTGGCGTGCGCGCCCAGGCGCTCGCCCGCGACGGACGCCTGCTGGACGACTTCACGATCTCCTCAAGCGAGCGGGCGCTCCACCTCCGCAACGCCCCTTCACCCGCCGCGAGCGCGTGTTTGGCCCTCGCCAGGCATCTCTGCGACCTTGCGCAAACCGCATTTTCGATCTAGCGGTCGTTCCGATCACCCGACGCCGACAGGAGCCCTGGCCCCGCGGAGACTCCGGTCCGGCTGTTCTGTAGTCTGGTCGAGTGGGACGCTCAGCTCTCGGCGGCCTCGTGATGATCGCACTCGCCGCAACTGGATTGATGTGTGCCCCCTCCAGGGCCGCCGACTGTGCCATTGTCGCTTCCCCTAGCGGCTCAGATTCCGCTAGCGGCACTCTGGCTCACCCGCTGAAGACCATCCAGCACCTCACAGAAGCCCTGAAGGCAGGTCAGGTCGGATGCGTGCGGGGCGGGGTCTACCGCGAAGATCTCAGGGTCGGTCACGGTGGACGAAATGAGACGGCGCGGCTGACCATCGAGAGCTATGGCCGCGAACGTGCGACGCTCGTCGGCCGATTGTACATACCTCGTGGTTCAAATTTTGTCACTATCAAGCAGCTGAATCTGAACGGCAGGAACCGCTCGTTGCTTCCTTCGCCGACCGTCAACGGCAACTCAGCCGAATTCATAAGCGATGACGTCACCAACGAACATACCGGCATCTGCTTCATCCTGGGATCCCGCGGCTACGGCCGTGCACGGCGCTCGGTGATCATTGGGAACCGGATTCACGATTGTGGAGTGCTCCCGTCGCGCAATCTTGATCACGGTATTTATGTGGCGGAGTCCCGCGGAGCACGGATTCTCAACAACGTCATCTTCAAAAATGCCGACCGGGGCATCCAGCTTTTTCCCAATGCTCAGGAAACCGTGATCGAACACAACATCATCGACGAAAATGGCGAGGGCATCACATTTTCCGGTGACGGGGTCGCCTCGAGCAATACCACTGTCGCCTACAATCTCATCACGCGATCAAAGATTCGATACGACGTGGAGAGTTACTATGCTGCCGGTACCCGCCCGGGCGTGAACAATGTTGTGAGCCACAATTGCTTGTTCGGAGGGGCACAAGGTAGCCATGACATGGAAGTTGGCTATACCGCGGCTGGACTCGGCAATCTATTGGCGTACCCTGAATACGCGGACAGCGCCAGGGGCGACTATTCGGTACCAACCGCAAACCCCTGCGCTCGCTATGTCACGGTGGAAACCCCTGTAGCTCCGTTCTAGCTCTCCCCGCGGCGTCGTAAAGAGTCAGCGAAGCTCGCCGCGCCCGGAGGACCCACCGCGACCAGGGTGTCGGTCGTTCGCATACCGCTGTTGCACCCGTCTGCGCCGGGGGCAAGCGTGAGGCGGGTCCCCGCCGAGGCCCGGTAGATGGCCGGCTCTAGGCGCGCGGCTTGCTTGCGAGCAGCACGTAGTGCCAGCCCGTCCACCTCAGCACCGGGACTCCGCGATCTGCCAGACGCTGCAGGCGGTCATTGATGCGAATCCCCAGGCGCTCGCCCAGGATGGGCCTCCCGAGAAGCGATAGTGGGCCGAAGCCCACTGTCCGACGCTCCATAGGTCGCAGACCGGACTGGCGCACGATCCCGTCGATCGTCCGCGGAAAATCCAGACGCGACATCGCAACGCCTGAACGCTTTCGCACTGCGTGGTAGAGCTTTCGGAGCGGCGAGCGAGCGAGAATTTCTCGGGGATCCAAGAACGAGGTCAATCGAGCGCCGTTGTCAGCTGTCAGGACCAGGTGTCCGTTCTCACCGAGGACGCGTGTCATCTCACTAACCGCCGAGCCCGGAGAGTGGAGCCATGGAAGCACTCCGACTGCGACCACCAAGCTGAAGTCGCCTCCAGAAAATGGAAGGCCGTGGACGTCGGCCGCCGCGACGTTCACCAAGTGCGCGAATCCCATTTCCTGGGCGCGCCGTCCCGTCTGCTCGACCATCGCATCGCTTGCATCTATCGCCTCGACCTGGAGTCCACGCTGAGCGAGCTGAATGGTGAGATGCCCGGCACCACACCCGATCTCGAGCACGCGGGCGCCCGGCTCCAAGCCAACTCGGTCGATAAAAGTGAGAACAGCCTCCTGACGATTTCGATAGATACGTCCTTGCAGGTCATCCTCTCGATAGACCTGATCCCAGTATGCTACGGTCGAATCGAAGTGTGTGTTGACGTTTTTCTGGAAGCCTCCAGGTTTCGCCCTTCCCGCTCGCTGTTCGGCCTCGACGTCGCTGCGCTCGGGCCCAGTGGCACTGTGATCATCTGATTTGCTCATGTCCCGCCAGTCGCTTCGTAGGAGAGGTATGTGCCCAATTCCGTCTGTAAGAGGTAGTGCCCGAGCTGCGCGGGTGGAGTTTAGCGAACCGCACCCAGCTTCCACACCCGCGCGGCCGCGACATCTGCGAGCGACACGTATGTTCGAGAGGCGCGAGCAGTGAACATGAAAACGCCAATCTTGATCTTTGGCCTGAGCCGTGGTGTCTTTCATCACGGGGCGCTCGGGATCGCACGCTCGGCAGGCCGACTCGGGATCCCGGTCCACCGAATCTGCCTAGAGAGCCGAGCACCCGCGCGCTTGTCGCGCTACAACCACGGCTGGTCAACGATACCGGCGAGCGCGACCCCCACCGAGATCCTCGAGCTGCTGCATGGGTTCAGCCGCGAGGTCGGCCGATCCGTGCTGGTCCCGATCGACGATGCAGGTAGCGTTTTCGTGGACCAGCACGCTGACGCGCTCACACAGAGCTTCCTCTTCCCGCGACAGCCACATGGGCTTGCGAGCTCGCTCGCAAGCAAGCGGGAAATGCATGATCTCTGTCTGCGACACGGAATTCCGACGCCCGCGTCGGCGTTTCCCGAGTCTGAGGCGGAAGTGGTGGAATATGCCAACCGTGGCGAGTTTCCAGCCGTCCTGAAGTGCATCAACGCCGGCGACGCGCCGGGGGCAGCGCCACGCGTGGCCATCGTCGAGGACGCCGAGGAGATGCTCGATGCCTACCGAGCGATGCAGCCCTCCGGTGCCGCAAACGTGATGATTCAGGAATATATACCCGGGACACCGGAAACCATTTGGATGTTCAATGGTTACTTTGACGGGAACTCGGAGTGCAAGCTCGGGTTTACAGGCAAGAAGATCAGACAGACACCCCCGTACACCGGTGCGACGACACTCGGCGTCTGCCTCCCGAACGCGATCGTCGCGGATGCGACGGTGCGGCTGATGGCTGCGGTCGGATATAGAGGGATCCTCGATATCGGCTACCGCTTCGACGAACGCGACGGCGAGTACAAGCTCCTCGACGTAAATCCGCGCATCGGCGGCACCTTCAGGCTGTTTGTGAGCGATAGCGGAATCGACGTGCTGAGGGCCATGTACCTGGACCTCACCGGTCAAGCGATCCCGCCGAGCAACCCGTCTGAAGGCAGGCGCTGGATCGTCGAGCCGTGGGATCTAGCGTCCTCGATCGCCTATCGGCGCCGCCGCGACATCACTGCACTGAGTTGGGCGCGCTCACTGGTCGGTGTTCGCGAGGACGCGTGGTTCGCGGCAGATGACCCACTGCCGTTTCTCGCTCTGTGGGCTTGGCTACTGCTCTACATGGCGCCCCGACGGGTCCTCACGGCACTTGCACACCGCCGTTGAGCCGGTCATCCTCGGTGCGGCTTCATCGCGCTACGACGGATCGCACCTCGCCCTGCTCAATCGCGAACACAAGGTCCAAGTCGTCGACATGCTCGACCACGAATGACAGATCCGCATGCTGTCCGGTGTCTCGCAGGTAGCGCGCGCTCGCGCCGCCCAGAAACGCGTCGTCAGCTGACTCGCCCCAGCGCTCGATCACCTCATCGGTCAATCGATCCGCGACGACGTGGCCCGCCTGCGCGAGTGCGCGCCCGATACGAGCCGCGCAGAGCTGATCCTCCTCGCGGAACTCCCCACGGCTGTCTGCGCCCAGGATGCGCACATCGCCTCCTCGCTCCGCCAGGAATCCGGCCAACGCGCTGACATTGCGCAGACACCCCGGGTAGGTGGTGGTCACGCGCGTGGCCTCAGCCATCAGTCGAGTGCCCGATGTCGAGAGCAGGATGATCGGCCGGTCGGCGTCCTCCAGGGACTCCATCTGCGTAGGGCTGTTCTGCATATCGAATCCGTAAGGTTGAACGCCGCCCAACTCGCCGGCCAGAATCGGTCGCTCCAGGTCGGCGGCCAGCCGGACCGAAGCCTCGATCGATCCGGCCGGATAAATGCGGTGACCGAGTGCCGAGGCTGTAACAGCCGTCGTCGTCGCGCGGATCACGTCCACGGCGACGATCACCTCCTGATCGTGAAGCGGGGCAAGGTGATCGTGAAAACAATCGATCGCAACGCTCGGCATCGAAACCAGCCGATCAGGCCCGATCCCCGACCGGTGGCAGGGGTCGAAGGCTCTCACGGCCGAACGCGTCCGAGTGCAGTCCACGTCGATAGATCTCAACGCGCAAGACCTCCTCGAGCCGGACGTTGCCGAGTTGCACTTCCGGGCCGAAGTGATTGATCATCGCGAATTGACTGGCCTTGTTGGGGGCCTCGAACAGCACTGTCTCGAGGCCGAATGCGTCGGCTATTCGCTCAGCCTGCGCAGGATCGAACTCCCCGGGCGCCGAGAAGAGGCCGACGTCCTGCGCGCTCTCACGCGCCTCGATCACCAGACGAACGGCCCCGGCTTCCAGCCAGCGCGTGCCGGTCGCGATCAGCTCCTCGGTCTCGGAATCCGTGAACCGACCGCTGTGCTTCTCTCCCAGCTCGAACTCGACCTGAAGTCCCCGCTCAGCTGCCTGCCGGACCACATCACCCGGCGCCAGTGCCAACTCGGTGAAGCCTTCTCCACACTCGATCCGCGCCAGCCCGACCTCGGCGCAGAGATCGAGATAGTCAGGTAGCGCACGCTGAGCAACGGCCGTCTCGAACGGGCCACCCCCGGCGACAGTGGGGACGCCCGCCGCTCGCGCGGCCTGGATCTTCCGGCGTGTGGCCGCTTCGTCAGCGACCATCCAGCAGGCCATGGAGATCTTCAATGTGCCCATCAGATGGGCGCTCTGCTGCACGTGCGCCTCCACCGTCACCGGGTCATAGCCCGGGTCGAATGGGCACGTCGCACGTGGCGTCGGCCTGACCCCGATCCGCTCAAGGTAACGCTCTGTAGCCGTTGGGTGCTCGGCTCCTACGATGACGCACGCCTCATTGGACGGCATCATAGAGGGCGGCTCGGCCGTGCTCGACAGACGGACGAGAACCGGGCTGACAGTTGCCACTTGCCGCTCGAGCGGGCGTCCTCTACCCTGGTTCTCCCGCACGCAACGGCGGGCGCTCTGCTGAGCCTGTGACCACTTCCATGAATCGCTATGCGCGCCGATCCACGAGCCACGGATTTCCCTCGCCCTTGATGCTCGGGCTGATCGTCCTCGCCATATACGCACCGGACGCAATCGCCGCCGCGCCAAATGATCCCTCGCTGGCGCTGCAGTGGTCGGCCGACAACAGCGGGCAGCTGATCCCCACCCAGGAAGCTGGAGAGGTGCTCGGCCCCCCTGCCGGCGGCACGCCGGGCGCCGATGAGCACACGCTCGAAGCCTGGGGAGTGAGCACCGGCAGCCGCTCGGTCGTGATCGGCGAGGTCGATACCGGCGTCGATTACAACCACCCGGAGCTCGCGGCCAATATCTGGACCAACCCAGGCGGCGTCGGCGGGTGTCCTGCCGGGACCCATGGCTTCAACCTGGTGGAAGTGTCGAGCAGTTGCGACCCGCTCGACACTGAAGGGCTCGAAAATGAAGGCTATGGCGGCCATGGCACGCATGTCGCCGGGATCATGGGGGCCGTAGGTGACAACGGCGTCGGCGTAGCCGGAGTGAACTGGCAGTCCACGATCCTACCGGTGAAGTGGCTGAGCTCGGCCAATGCCCAGACGAGCAAGCTCCCGGAAGCCTTGGAACGGCTCGTGGAAGCCAAGCGCGCGGGCGTGAACGTACGCGTGATCAATGACTCGTCCACGTTCAAGGAAACAGGTGAATCGACAGAACTCAAGCAGGCGATCGAACTGCTGGGCAAAGAAAACATCCTATTCGTCACTTCGGCCGGTAACCGTGGAGAAAACAACGACGAACCGGCCGTTCTGCGCTACCCGTGCAAGTACAACCTTCCCAACGAGATCTGCGTCACGTCGAGCAACAATGAAGACCGCCTGCCGGATTGGGCCAATTTCGGAAAAGCGACTGTCGACCTCGCCGCCCCAGGTGTCAGCATCTACTCGACGTTGCGGGGAGGGAAATACAACTACCTCAGCGGCGGCTCGATGGCCGCCGCGCAGGTGTCCGGCGCGGCGGCATTGATTCTCTCGGTGAGGCCGGCGCTATCCGCCGCCGAGCTCAAGGCGGCGATACTGAACAACGTCGACCGCCTGCCTACATTCGAAGGCAAGGTGCGCACGGGCGGTCGCCTCGACGTGGCCAAGGCGTTGCCGGGCGCTGTCACGAGCGTGAGCCCAAGCGCCGGCCTCACCGCAGGGGGAAGCTCGGTGACGATCAGCGGGGCCAACCTCAGTCGAGTGACGGCGGTCGAGTTCGGCGCGAGCAACGCCGCGAGCTTCACGATCACCTCGTCGACATCGATCACGGCCATCTCCCCTCCCGGCGCCGGGACCGTCGACATGGCTGTTACGAGCCCGGCCGGGACAAGCGCCGTCGTGAGCGGCGATCGCTTCAGCTACCAAGCGGCGCCCCCGCCTCAAGCGCCGCCCGGGAGCACGCCCGTCACTGCGAGCACCCAGACGCCCGGTCAAACCTCCCAGACGCCAGCGCAGATCTCGGTGCTGGCTACCGTCGATCGATCCAGCGCCGTCGCGATCGTCTCGCGCACGTTGAACGTCCGAGGAGGAAGAACCGCAATCAAGCTCCGTTGCCTGGGCCAAGGTGATTGCACGAGCAAGCTGTATCTCAGAGTCGAGGTCCAGACGCGCACGCGCGGCCGAGCGCCTAAGACGCGCTTTCTGACCGTCGCCGAAGGGAGCTTCTCGCTCCGAGCCGGGGGCACTGGGTCATTTCGCGTCAGGCTCAGCCGGGCAGGACAAGCGCTGCTGCGCGATTCTCGTCACGGGCTCCGCTCGTCGCTGATGATCCCGCGCTCCGCGAGAGGCCCGACTACCGACCTTGTGTCGAACGTCCGCTTGCTCGCGCGCTAGCAAACAACCAGAACCAACTCACCTTTGAGGCCAAACGCGGCCCGGACGGTACGACCGTGCGATGTGAAACCTGGTGATGCTGCTGCTTTATCCGGCCTACGCGCCCGAGGAGCCGATCGCGCGGGTGCGTCAGCGCACGTAGCCCAGCCCCTGTCGCGAGGTCGTAGCGACGGGAACTCCGCCGCGCCAGTCGATCTCGATCATCTTGCGCGAATCCCTCAGCGCCGGGAGAAATGCGATCCGCCTGAACGTGTGCGCATCGATGACGTCTCCAGAGTCCCCGATGTACACGAACCGTCCATCGCGGCTGTGCTGGATCCAGCCGTCGCGGGCACAGTCATAGCTGCAGGGGCTCTCCTCTCCGCTCATGGAATGTGACAGAGGTATGTTCGCGAGCAAACGCGGGCTTCGCCGCGGCAAGCCAGCCACGGCGAACACGTGCACGTAGCTATTCGGCGCATCCATGACCCAGACCTCGCGCTCGTCGGGCGACAGTGAGATCCCGTGGCTCGGAGCGCTCGGTGAGAACGTAGCGGGATCCCAGCTGAAGCCTGGAAAGGACTGCGTGTAGAGGACCCGACCGCTGCCGAGACTGCTCACTTGGAACCCGAGAAATCCCGTTGCCGTCGTGTAGGCGAGCGTCTGGCGACCGTTGATCGTGAATGGCCTCACGCCGCTGCGGAGCGGACCGACCCGTTGGACGACTCGGTCGCTCGTAGTATCCGCCACCTCCAGGTAGTTGTGGTCGCGACCGCCAAGGTAGACGCGACGGCCGTCGAGGCTCATCACCGTGTTGTGGGCGCCGGCGCCGCCGTCGATGCTCGTGATCAGGTGGCCGTCACTGGCGGCGAGCACCTCCCAGCGACCGCTCGGGTCGAGCTCACCGCTCGGCATGTAGATGCGGCCGCCGTCGGGGCTTATCGCCATGCTGTCGATCCCGGTCGCATAGCGACGCGTCCACAGGACGCGCCCGCTCAAGAGATTGTATGCCAGCAACGATCCCGTTCCGTTTGAGCCACCATCCCCCCCATAGCTGATGAAGAGTGTGTGGGTGGGCGGACTCGCAACGACACCGCGAATGCCCTTGGCCACCGGCAGCGCCACCCGCTGCAGCAATTTCTGTCGAGCGTCCATGTCATAGACGTACATCGCGCCATCGGGGAAGACATACTCGTAGTGATGCAGCGGTCGCGTGTCCGCAGGCCGCCCGGTCGCACCTGTCAATGGCAGGCCCTCGACGCTCGCGAGCTTCGAAGCCGCTGCGCGGCCGTGGCTATCGCCGGCCGAGGAGCACCCAACGCCGGCGAGGACGGCGCACGCCGCGAGGACGGCGCAAGCGCCTCGCCTCGAAGTCGACCAGCTCGTGCCCACAGCGGCTCGAAATCCCCAGACTCGCACCGGCCTTCGGAGGCCGGCTGCATCAGTGCGTTCCAGCCCGCGAGCGGATGTCGGTGAAGCGGGGCACGGAAGGAGGCTCGCGCCGGCCCTGCACGCGGTGACTGTGGGGCTCTTATGAGAGGATGCGGGCGGTGCCGACACGGGTGGGAATAGACCTTGCTTCCGTAGAGTTCGTGCGAAGCTCAATCGCGGCGCACGGCGAGCATTATCTCACGCGGGTATATACGCCAGCCGAGCTTCAAGACTGCACGACACCCAACGGGATCGATCCCGAGCGCCTGGCCGCACGCTTCGCGGCCAAGGAGGCCGCGCTGAAGGTGCTCCGACCGGGGGCGGTCGGGATACCGCTTTCGGCGATCGAGGTCGTCCGCGATCCCGACGGGGCGGTGGCGCTCCTGCTCGATGGCCCGGCGGCGGTGCTCGCCTCGAATCTCCGGGTCACCGAACTGGCGCTGAGCCTCACGCATGAAGGCGGTCTCGCAGGCGCGATCGTAATTGCAACTTGTGCTTGAGTTTTCAGCCCAGCCTTCCGATGAGGGACAAATGATCGAGGAGATACGCAAAATCATCAGGGATCACGCGCGCTTGTCAGGCGATGCGGACGCGCTCCCACTCGATGCCGACCTCTATCAGGCCGGCATGACCTCGCATGCGAGCGTCAACGTGATGCTGGCGCTCGAGGATCACTTCGACGTAGAGTTCCCGGACCGGATGCTCACTCGCAGCGTGTTCGAGAGCATCGCCTCGATTGCAGCGGCCCTGGAGGAGCTCAGGGTGGAGGCGACCGCATGAGCATCTCGGTCGATCATGATGCCGCGTTCCTGGCAGCAGTGCGTCGAATCGCCGACGAGGTCGCGACGACGCACGTCGACGAGGTGGACCGAGACGCGCGCTTCCCGAAAGAGACGGTCGAGGCGCTCCGCTCAGAGCAGGCGCTGTCAGCATTCGTTCCCGTAGAGCTCGGGGGAGCAGGCGTGTCCTTGGAGGCGATCGCCCGCGCCTGCCAGGAGCTCGGCCGCCGCTGTGCCGCCAGTGCCATGGTGTTCGCCATGCACCAGATTCAGGTTGTGACGATCGTGCGTCATCTAGACGATGCGCCGTGGTTCGAGTCCTACTTGCGCGAGCTCGCGGCCGAGCAGCGGCTGATCGCGTCGGTCACCTCCGAGGTGGGGACCGGTGGGGACATGGGTCGCTCAGTGGCCGCCGTCACTCCGCTGGGCGAGATCCAGACCTTGGAGAAGCACGCTCCGACGGTCAGCTATGGAGAGTACGCCGATGACTTGCTGATCACGCTCCGCCGCAATCCCGAGGCGGAGCCGAGCGATCAGGTTCTGGTCCTGTGTAAGGGCGAGCAGATCAAGCTGGAGCCCGCTGGTGGGTGGGACCCGCTTGGGATGCGCGGGACGTGCTCCCCCGGATACGTGGTGCGCGCCGAGTTTCGGCCCGAGCAGATCATGCCGGCTCCGTTTGCGCAGGTCTCGGTCGAGTCCATGGTGCCGGTCTCTCACGTCCTGTGGTCGCATCTGTGGCTCGGGATAGCCTTGGACGCATTCGAGCGAGCCCGCGCCTTCGTGCGCGCTGCGGCCAAGCGGAGCCCCGGCCAGCTCCCGCCGAGCGCTCAGCGTCTGTCTCACCTCATGAGTGAGCTCTCGCTGCTGCGAGCCGAGGTCGACTCGGGACTGCGGGACTTCCTCGATGCTTCCGAGGAGCCTGGTCGGGATCGGCTTTCGACGATGGCATCGCAGCTGCGCTTCAACAACCTGAAGATCGCCTCCTCCGAACAGGCGCCGCGAGTTTGCCAGGGCGCCATGGGCGTGTGCGGGATTATGGGGTTCAAGAACGACACGCCGTTCAGCGTGGGGCGTCACCTGCGCGACACGATGTCCGCCTGCCTGATGGTCGCAAACGAGCGCATCCATCAGACAAATGCAAGCCTGCTGATGATCGCAAAGGATGTCTGATGGCCGAGCCTCGGCGGGCGAGCGCCGATCAGGCTGCGTTTCTCGGCGACCTTGTCGAGCACGGCCTCCTCATCGAAACCGGTGTCCCAGGACTCTACGGTCGCAACGGCGCGTTCGAGAGCGTGCGCGAGGGAGTGGCCGACCTGGTCACGCGCCGCGGGGCTGAGCAGCACCCCGAGCATCTGCGCTTTCCCCCGATTCTCCCCCGGCGCGACCTCGAGACCGTCGGATATCTGAAATCGTTCCCTCATCTTGCCGGCAGCATCTTCGCGTTCGACGGCGATGAAGCGGATGCTGCTGAGCAGTACGAGCGGGCACGCCGTCACGAAGACTGGAGCGAGTTCCAGTCGATGACCGAGCTGGTGCTGACGCCCGCTGCGTGCTACCCCGTCTACCCAGCGATCGCGGCTCGCGGAGGGCTCCCGAGCGGCGGGGTGACGATCGATGTCGGCAGCGCGTACGTGTTTCGTCACGAGCCCTCGGGCGACCCTGCGCGTCTACAGATGTTCCACCAGCGGGAGATCGTGCGCATCGGTGAGCCCGAGGCGGTGGCGGATTGGCGCGAACAGTGGCGCGATCGTGCCGTCGAGCTGCTGCGAGAGCTAGGTCTGGACGCGGCGCTCGATGTTGGGACAGATCCCTTCTTCGGACGCCACGGCCGAATGCTCGCCGCAAGCCAGCGCGAGCTGGAGCTCAAGTTCGAGGTGACTGTGCCGATCGCCGGACCCGAGCCGACGGCGGTCGCCTCTTTCAACTATCACCAGGACCACTTCGCGTCTGCTTACGGCATCGAGCTCGGTGGTGGTGGTGGCGCACACACGGCCTGTCTGGGGTTCGGTCTCGAGCGGATCACGCTCGCCTTGTTCCGCACGCACGGCCTCGACTCGACGAGCTGGCCTGCTGCCACGCGAGGCGTGCTGTGGGGAGCGTGAGCATGCCGGCGGGCGGCCTCGTCAGCCTGCTCGGGGAGGACCCACGGACCTACCGATCGCACGCGCTGCACACGTCCGATCGGACCTACATGGAGATCAACTGCTACACGGACATACTCATCGAGCTGCTGCACGCGCGCGGCCACGAGCCCATGGCCGTGATGGGGGCAACGGTGGAGGTCGACTTCGAGGGGGATCAATGGACGTTCTTCAAGCCCCCACCCGAGGACCTCACCCAGCTCTTCGGGCTGGATGTGCACGAGATGCAGCCCTACCGCGCACTCGAAGATCAAATTGCCGAGCAGATCGCCAACGGACGCACGCTCACGGTCGAGCTGGACTCCTGGTACCTGCCCGACACCGCCGCGACCAGCTATCACTCCGAACACGTCAAGAGCTCGATCGTCGCGGAGGCGATCGATCGCGAGGAGCAGCTGCTGCGCTACTTTCATGCGACTGGCCTCTACGAGCTGCGTGGCGAGGACTACCGCGGGGCGTTTCGTCTTGGCGCCGGTACGGGGCAGGAGATCCTGCCCCCGTACACGGAGCTCGTGCGCTTCGACGCGGGTACGGCTCTCCGGGGAGAGCAGCTGCGCGCCGCAGCGCGAGAGCTGCTTCGGGTGCGCCTGCAGCGCAGGCCACAGACGAATCCGTTCGAGCGCTTCGGAGCACAGCTCGAACGCGAGCTCCCGCTGCTGCTGCAGGGAGCAAGCGACTATCACTCCTATGCGTTTGCGACAGTACGGATGGCAGGGTCGGCCTTCGAGGCGACCGCGTCGTTTGTTGCGTGGCTGCTGCGAGAAGACGGCGCGCTGGCTCACGATGCGCTGGGACGAGTGGTGGAAGGCTGCAAGTCTCTGTCGTTTCGACTCGCGCGCCGGCGCGAGTTCGATCCCAGGCCGATGATCGCGGAGATCGCCGCGGCGTGGGACCAGGCAATGGTCCGACTCGATGACCTCAGTCGCTGAACCGAAGCCGGCGGTGATGACACCCGCGCGGGCGAGTGTCTCCGGGCACCAGGTGCTGATGCTCTCTGACGGTTGGGAATCGGTCTGCACACCCCCGGATTCGACCGCCGAGGAGGCGGAGGTGTTGACCTGGTGGCCAGCGCGCGTGCCCGGGACGGCGGCCGGCGCATTCACGGACGCTGGCATCGGGCGCGCGAGTGAGCACTACGATTTCGACGCCGAGGACTGGTGGTTTCGCGTGAGCTTCTCCGCCGAGTCCCCGGAGGTGGGAGAGCGAGTCATCCTGTGCTTGGACGGCCTTGCGACCGTGGCCGAGGTGTATCTCAACGGGGGACAGGTGTTGAGGAGCGACTCGATGTTCGCGCAGCACGCACTCGACGTGAGCGCTCTCATTCGCAGTGAGAACACGCTCGTGATCTGCTGTAGAGCGCTTTCACCGCTGCTTGCTCGCCGTCGTCGTCCCCGCGCTCGCTGGCGCACGCGGCTGGTGACCGAGGGCAACCTGCGCTTCTTCCGCACCATGCTTCTGGGCCGGGCGCCTGGCTTCGCGGCCGGTCCTGCCGTCGTCGGACCTTGGCGGGGCGTGCGACTGGAGCGGCGAAAGCAGCTGGTCATCGAGCAGCTGTCGCTGCACCCAAGCGTCGTTGCAACGGACGGTTGTCTGACCGTCGGCGTACGTCTGATGACGCTCGAAGCGCACACGCAGCTCTCGGTCGAGC
Source organism: Solirubrobacterales bacterium (assembly GCA_038240205.1). Taxonomy (GTDB): domain Bacteria; phylum Actinomycetota; class Thermoleophilia; order Solirubrobacterales; family Solirubrobacteraceae; genus Palsa-744. Next base: position 20,053 of record JBBSDZ010000015.1, read on the forward strand.
TGGAGCTCTCGCGCGGCGGCGAGACTTGGTCTACGCCGCTGGCGACAGCGGTGCGGGACGCCGGCCAGACCGCATACGGCGAACTGTCGATTCCTCAAGTAGCACTCTGGTGGCCGCACACCCATGGTGAGCCTGCGCTGTACGACGGGCGGCTGGTCGTCTCCGGGCTCGGCGCTCCCGTGACCGTGAGCCTCGGTCGCATCGGCTTTCGCAGCATTGCGTTCGGAGCCACCGACGAGCACGAGGTGGAAGTGGACGGAATCGATCTGCACGTCAACGGAGTCCGCGTCTTCGCGCGAGGATGCGTGTGGACCCCGATCGACGCAGTCGGCATGGCAAGCTCGCCGCAGGTCCTGCGCGGCGCCTTGGAGCAGGCGCGAGATGCGGGCATGAACCTCCTGCGCGTACCGGGCACTGGCGCCTACGAGGACGCCACTTTTCACGACTTGTGCGACGAGCTCGGAATGCTCGTATGGCAGGATTTCATGTTCGCCAATCTGGACTACCCGATCGCTGACGAAGTGTTCCGCGCGAGCGTCATCGATGAGGCCACTCAGGTGCTGGCCGACATCGCTGGCCGCCCAAGCCTCGCGGTCCTGTGCGGCAACAGTGAGGTCGAACAGCAGGTGGCGATGCTCGGGCTCGATCCCTCGCTGGGACGAGGCGAGCTGTTCCACGAGCTTCTGCCGAAGCTCGTGCGAGAGAGCGGCGCCGACGCCGCATATGTGCCTTCGGCGCCGTGCGGCGGCGACCTGCCGTTCCGCACCGACCGGGGAGTGGCCAACTACTACGGCGTCGGTGGCTACCGGCGTCCGCTCGAGGACGTGCGGCGCGCGAACGTACTGTTTGCGGCCGAGGCGCTGGCATTCTCAAACATTCCCGATGAGACCGCGATCGAAGAGCTGTTCGATGGCTCACCCGGGCAGGTGGCTGTACATCATCCCCGCTGGAAGGCCGGCGTCCCGCGCGACTCTGGAAGCGGTTGGGACTTCGATGACGTGCGCGATCACTACCTCGCCCTCCTGTTCGGGCTCGACCCGGGGGAGCTGCGCCGAGTCGATCACGACCGCTACCTCGAGCTCTCGCGGGCGGTGACTGGCGAGGTCATGGCAGAGGTATTCGGCGAGTGGCGACGATCAGAGTCGCGATGCGGCGGCGGCCTGGTTCTGTGGTTGCGGGATCTCGCGGCCGGCGCCGGCTGGGGAGTGATCGACCATCGGGGAGAGCCGAAGGTTGCCTACCACCACCTGCGCCGGGCATTGGCGCCGGTGGCCGTGTGGACGACAGACGAGGGCCTGAACGGCGTCGTCGCGCACGTCGCCAACGATGGCCCAGAGCCGCTCGCGGCTCGCCTGCGAGTCGCGCTCTACCGCGATCTCGAGCTCAGGCTGGAGGGGGCAGAAGAATCGATCCAGCTGGATCCTCACGGACAGCTGGAGCTGAACGTCGAGCAGCTGATCGGACGCTTTGTCGACATCACGCGGGCGTATCGATTTGGTCCACCCGCTCACGATCTGCTCGTCGTAAGCCTGGAGCGCCAAGGCGAGCAGGGGGTGGAGCTTCTCTCCCAGGCGGTGCGCTTTGCGGCCAACCGCCCCACAGCGGTCGAGTCGGCGACACGGCTAGGCCTGACCGCGACGAGCTGCGAGGCGAGCGAGCAGACCGTGCACGTCAGCTTGCGCAGTCAACGCTTGGCCTACGGCGTTCGGTTGCACGTGCCCGGATTCCGCCCGGCGGATGACGCATTCTCGATCGAGCCGGGCGCGGAGCGAAGTGTGGTGCTGCGCGCCACAGAGCCCAAGAGCACCTACGCTGGAGGATCCGTGACGGCGTTGAATCTCGAAGGCCGGATTCGGATTGAAGTGGACAGAGCGAAATGAGCACACCCGACGAAATAGTCCCGACATATATGCATCGCGGAGGGGACGTGATCTTTGGAATGTTCCACCCAGCGGTCCGTGACTCGGCCACGCGGACGGCCGTTCTCATCTGCCCACCGTTTGGGTGGGACGACGTCTGCTCATATCGCAGTCGACGTGAGTGGGGCAAGCACCTCGCGGCTGACGGCTATCCGACGCTGCGGATCGACCTCCCGGGCAGCGGAGACAGCAGCGGCTCGCCGCGCGACCCTGCACGCCTGTCGAGTTGGACCGATGCCGTAAGCGAGGCGGCTGAGCAGCTACGCTCGATGACCGGTTGCGGGCGTGTTGCGGCGATCGGCATTGGTCTGGGCGGGCTGCTCGTCTGTCGCGCTGTCTCCGAGGGGGCCCCACTCGATGAGCTGGTGCTGTGGGGTGTTCCCGCACGCGGGCGCAGGTTGTTGCGCGAGTTGCGTGCGTTCGCGAGACTCGAGGACTCAGAGGCGGTAGTGGTGTCAGAGGACGCCCCGGAGCCGACGGTAACGCCTGAGGGCGAGATCTGGGTCGGTGGGTTCGTGATGACGCCAGAGACTGCGCGTGACCTCGAGCAGCTCGATATCGCGCGAGTCCCCTTTGCAGGCGCAAGGCCTACACGAGCGCTTCTGCTCGGGCGCGATGGAATCGGCGTGGACGAAAGGCTGCGGCAACGGCTCGAGCAGGTCGGTGCGACCGTCACCCTCGCCCTCGGAGAGGGGTATGGAGAGATGATGGCCCGCCCCCATCATGCACGCGCCCCGGTAACCGTCTTCTCAGAAGTCCGAGCGTGGTTGGACGAAGCCCCGGCGACTCCTGCGTCCAACACTGATCCCCTCACGATCCCGCATCTTGCCGGTCCGATCGAGCTGACTGTCGAAGGACGGCTCGTTCGGGAGACTCCGATCACTGTCGGTCAGGCTTTCGGCAACCTGATGGGCATCCTCACAGAGCCAGTCAACGGTCCGGTTGCCGATGTCTGTGCGGTGATGCTCAACGCCGGCGCGATCCGACGCATCGGCCCGAATAGGATGTGGGTCGAGACTGCCCGCCGCTGGGGAGCTCTGGGCGTGCCGACCCTTCGACTCGACCTCGAGGGCATCGGCGACGCCGATGGCGATGCGGCTCGATTCAGTGAGCTGGGTGAGCTCTACGTGCCGGCATTGGTCGACCAGGTGCACGACACGCTCGATTCGCTCCAGGCACGCGGCCTGGGACCTCGATTTGTGCTCGCAGGTCTTTGCTCGGGCGCATACTGGGCGTTTCACTCCGCACTCACCGACGATCGCGTCGTCGCGGCCTACCTACTCAATCCGCGGGCCCTCTTCTGGGATCCCTCGCTCGAGGTTGCTCGCGAAGTCCGCAGCGCACTGGTCCGTCTCTCTGCATGGCGCAAGGTGCTCCGGGGAGAGATCCCGATCGCGCGCGTGCGGCCCCTCCTCTACAGAGCCCCCGCGATGCTCGCGCGTCGCGTCGTGGCAGGAGCGCGGCGCCGGGCGGCGCTGCATCGAGGTGGCGACAAGCTCGAACAAGCCCTCGACCGGCTGAGTGCGAGCGAGACGCGCATCCAGCTCATCTTCTCTGCGAACGAGCCGCTGCTCGAAGAGCTGGAGCGCGAGGGACGGCTTGCCCAGCGTCGTCGCTGGCCGAACCTCAGCGTCGAACTGGTCGCAGGGCGAGTTCACACGATGCGATCGGCCGATGCCCAGAGGAGTGCCGGCGCCGCGCTGGACCGCGCGCTGGACGTCGAGCTGGGGCAGGGCTTCGAGCTCGCCCTCTCCGAAGGCGTCAGGTAGTGCGAATGATCAGGACGGAGCAGGGCGCGTGATGGGAGACCTTGTTCGGGACGGATCCAAGAAGGAAGCGCTTCGCCCCCGTCATACCCTTGTTGCCGACGATGATCAGGTCCGCTTCGCGCTCCTCGGCCACGTCGAGGATCGCATCGGCCGGATCTCCCTGTCGCGGGTACACGTCGACGGCCACTCCGGCTGCACGCGCGACACTGGCCGCGGCCTCGAGCGTCGTCTCGACATCCTCGCGAGGGTTGATGGCCCACTGCAGATCCTCCGGCGCCTGGCGACGTTCCTCGCTCAGGCGTTGCTCGGAGACCGGAGCATACGCGCTCACGAGCTCGAGCTTGGCACCCAGCGCGCGGGCCAGGTCGGCGGCCTGGCGCACCGCCTGGGTGGCGGTGTCGGAGCCATCCGTCCCGACAACGATCGATGTGAACATCGTCCTCCTCGCAGGTGTCCCGATCTGTACGGCGAAACGAGGATCATACCGGCAGCGAGCGTCCGCGACTGGCTCACGAACCGATGATCGATCTCCACTGCCACGTGCTCCCCGGCATCGATGACGGACCTGAAACGATCGAGGCCTCGATCGCGCTCGCGCGCCGTGCCGAGGAGAGTGGGGTGCACACGATCATCGCAACCCCGCACGTCAGCTGGAGCTATGAGAACGACTCCGAGACAATCGCGCGCCTGGTAAACGAGGTCAACTCTGCCGTCGCTTCAGCGGGGGTGACGGTTGAGGTTCTCGCCGGCGCCGAGATCGCCATGACTCGCTGCATCGACCTGCCTCCCACCGAGGTCGCAGCCCTCGGCTTGGCCAACGGTCCTTGGTTGCTACTCGAGTGCCCGTTCAGTTCGCACCTCACTGGGATCCAAACGCTTGCCCTCGAGCTGCACGAGCAGGGTCAGCGGATCATTCTGGCCCATCCCGAGCGGTGCCCGGCATTTCAGCACGATCCATCGTTGTTGGAGTCTCTCGTACAGGAGGGGCTCCTGACATCGGTCACCGCGGGGTCCCTCGTCGGGCGATTTGGCAAGACCGTAAGGCGCTTCGCCCACGAGCTGATGGACGCCGAGCTGGTCCACAACGTGGCCTCGGACGCGCATGACATCGATCGCCGCCCGCCTGGCATGGCCGCCGAGCTCGAGCAGGCGGGCTTCGGGTCGCTCTCGGAATGGTTGACCGAGCAGGTACCTGCAGCCATCCTCGCCGGCCAAGACGCGATTCCCCCGCGCCCGCGCGCGCGCCACGCCAAGCACCCGCCAGGTCGACGATGGCGTGGATTCTACAGTCTCAGACAAGCTTCGTGAGCGCTATCACCATCCCGAGCAGCACGAAGACGACGATCGCGACCTGCATCCATATCCAGGTTGGCGACATGCTGGAGCCAGCGTACCTCGACCGAGCTGCGCGCGAGGATGAGATCATCGACTAGCTTCTAGTCCTCCATGCACAAGCACTTTCAGACACTCCTCGCCGTTCTACCGTTGCTTTGCGGACTCGGCTGGCTCGCCTCGAGCGCCGCAGCGAGCCCGCTGGGCGGGGTGAACATCATCGGTCCGGACTACGGGGTGCAGCTCGAGCGAGCCGATCAGGCCGTCGCCAGGGCGCATGCGCTGCATGCAAAAGTTGTGCGTACAGAGGTGCCGTGGTCGGTGCTGCAGCCCCTGGGACCCAACGAGGTCGACCCGCAGCCGCTGGCGTTCACCGACCGGGTGGTCGCTGATGCCGTCGCCGCTGGGATGAAGATCGTCATGCTTGTCGACAGCACGCCTTGTTGGGCGTCCTCGGCGCCACCGTCAATCCGGGGAGAATGCGTGCCACGGCAACCGAACGAGGCCAGCTCGTGGCCTCCGTCCGACCCGGGCACCTATGCGGCCTTTACAGCGCTGCTCGCCAAGCGCTACGGCCCTCAGGTGACCGCGATCGAAGTCTGGAACGAGCCCGATCAGGCAAACGAAGCCTACTTCGCCGGCCCCCACAAGGCGGAACGCTACGCCGCGCTGCTCCGTGCGGCTTACCCTGCGGTGAAGAGGGTCAGCCCGCAGACGAGCGTACTGGGGGGATCGATTGTCGGCTCGAACGGTCGCTTCCTACAGGCGTTGTACGCCGCCGGGATCAAGGGTTATTACGACGGTCTGGCCGTGCATTTCTACACGCTCACGCTCGCCGGGCTGAGGACGACTCATGCGGTGCAGCTGGCCAACGGCGATCACACGCCCCTATGGCTGGATGAGTTCGGCTGGAGCAGCTGCTGGCCACGCAGCCGCGTCCAGCAGGAACAGGCCTGCGTGACTCCTGACACGCAGGCGCGGAACTTCACGAACCTGTTCCGCTCGCTGAAGAGGGCCCCGTACGTCGCCGCCGCGACGTTCTTCAAGTTGGAGGACTCCTTCGGCGAGAACTTCGGCGCGTTCGACACCGCCGGTAGACGCAAGCCGTCCTTCAGCGCGCTCTCGCGGGTTTTGGTCTCCTCCCTTGGACGACCGAGCGGCGTGACGTTGCGGCTGGGATCGTCCGGCGGGCGTGTGCTTGCGAGTGGCGCTGGACCGGTCGGCGATTTCATGGAGCTGGAAGCCTTCCAACGTGGTGCTCTTCGCTTTCGCGCGACCTTTGCACTCGACCGCTTCAACCGGTACTCGCTGCTGCTGCCTCGAGCTCTAGGCAGTAGGGGCCTTCACGTCCGCGTCTTCCAATTGTGGTCAGGCGCGGGAAGCGCCGCACACAAGAGCATCTGAGCGCGAGCTCGGCTCGCTACTCGGCGGGCCGAAGCAGTGCTATGAACGTGAGCGCGAGGATCTTCACGTCCAGACCGAGCGACCAATTCGCGATGTAGTAGTTGTCCCACTCGACGCGTTCTGCCAATGAGGTCTGCCCTCGCAGGCCGTGCACCTGCGCCCAGCCGGTGATCCCGGACTTGACCCTGTGACGGTCGCCGTAGCGGACGATGTCCTGTTTGAAGAGCTCGACGAACTCTGGGCGCTCCGGGCGCGGGCCGATCAGGCTCATCTCGCCGCGCAGGACATTCAGCAGTTGCGGGAGCTCATCCAGTGAGCAGCGGCGCATGAAGCGTCCAACCATGGTGCGCCTGTCGGCTCCCTCGATTCCACCAGGCGCCGTATCACCGCCGAGTAGGAACTCCAGTGGGTCGGAATCCTCCTTTGCCGCGCCCTCCGGTCCCTCGAGACGCATTGAACGGAACTTGTACAGATCGAATGCTTTGCCGTCGCGCCCGACGCGCCGCTGACGAAAGAGCACTGGGCCTCGAGAGCTCAAACGCACAGCGAGAGCCGACCCGAGTAGGACCGGGGAGAGCGCCACCAGCAGCCCGACAGCGAAGATCCGGTCGAAGGCGTGCTTCACCACGAACTGCAGCCCACGAGGGTCCACGGCGGTGAATGACATCAGCGGCAATCCGCCGACGGTGTCGTAACCGACTCGGTTGTTGATCGTGTCGAACATCCGCGGGACGACCGAGACCTCAACCCCCAGCTCCTGGCAGCGCTGGATCAAACGACTGACCCGCTCGTCGGCGACCGAGGAGAAGGCGACGATGAGGTTGCGAACGCCTGTGAGTGCGACGGTCTCGTCGAGGTCCTCGACGCTGCCGAGCACAGGTAGGTCGCGTCCACCCACCTCCGCTATCGAGCGCGGATCCTCGTCGAGGAACCCGATCGGCGCCAAGCCGTACTCGGGGTGGGTCTCGAGGCGCCGCGCGACCTGCGCACCGACGACTCCTGCGCCCATGATCAGCACTGACTTGCCAATCAGCCGACGGGCTCGCGCCCAGCGCTGGAGAAACGCCAGCAGAATGCGTCCGATCCCAACGGCACTCAGCGCGAACAGCCACGCGCGCACCGCCTCGCCTTGTGGCGGCGCCTGCCCGTTGAGGAAGAGACCCAGGACGGCCACGGTCATCGCGCCCACCGATACGGCGCTTATGACCGGCACCACTCCGTCCAGCACAAGGGCTCGCAGCCGCGTGCGATAGAGACCGCGCAGGTAGAAGAGGAGCATCACGATCGGCGGCAGCGCAGACACGGGCGCGCGAGGAGCAGAAGCGTTCAAGGTGGCGCCGAGGCCACCTTGCGCGATCACTACGGCGGTGCACAACAGCACGAAGTCCACGGCGGGACGGATCGCGCGCCAGCCCGGACCCTCGAGTGCCCATTGCAGCTTGCCGCCAAACTTGCGGCCCTCCAAGGACTGCGGCTGGGGTGCAGCGCGGCTGAGCTCTCCGCGCAGGGGCAGCGTGGTTGAAGTCTGCTGGGTGAGGGGATCGCGAGCCATGTGGAAACCTCTACCCCGTTACTCGGATCGAGGCTGGCATCCCTTTAGCGATCTCGCCTAATCACCGATGGTGCCTGTGCGAGTCTCCGCGTGACGGCGGCGATCGAGGCGAGCGCGCCGAGCGCGAGGATCAAAAGGAGGAGATCGTCTCCGGAGAAACCCAGGGTCTCCGATGCTGCCACTGGCGCACCCCTTTCTGCAGCCGCGTAGGCCAGCGATACGCTCTTGCGGGTCCCGGCTTCAGTCTGCCCGGCGCCTTGGTCCTTGCGCTCGTTCCCCGGGGTCCGCCCGCTCCCGGCCTTCGTTGCGTGCCCACGTCTCGCTCCAGCGCCCGAGCGAGTGAGGGCCGCGGGCGTCTGGCTCTGCTTCGTAGCGACGGGGCCGCTCACAGGGCTCGTCGGCGGCGTGCCTGAACCCCCCGCGCCGCCGGCGCCTCTCACGAGCCCCGAACCGAGAATCGCCTGACTTCCCTGGCCCGGGCCACCGTACCCGCTGAGCAGCGAGCTTGCCGAAGCCGCGGCGGGCAGCAGCGCCAACAGCGCCAACACGCCACCGACTACGGTCCTATTCTTGCGACGCCTGGTCATGCTTCCTTGCCTTCGGTCTGAGGGTGCCTGCGACCCGCGCAGCCCGCTGTCCTTTTCGTTTCAACCATTCCGCGTTCTTGGTCGACTAGAGCGCAAAATCCTGGCCCGACCTCATGGACGAGCTGCTCGCTAGTTTACTAGAGGTAGGGAGATGTGTCGAGCTCGGCGCAGCGCCCCCCGATTGGGACGTAGGGGAAGCGATCCGTCTATGCGAACTTATGGGCGTTTAGCAAGATCGACCGGTTGAGCGCTTCGACGTCGACGCGCTTGTGCTGCTGGGCGAGATGCAGCCCCTCCAGGGCGAGCGGGTCGCGAGGGTTGAGGCGCACAGCTCGTTCCAAGAGCTGCAACCCGAGGCGCGGGTGACCTAACGTCGACGCGATCGCACCCCGCTCGAGGGTCGCATAGGCGTCGTTCGGACTGCGCGACAGCGCGCTGGCGAAGTCACGGTCGGCACGCGCGAGGTCGTTGAAGCGGAGAGCGATCGTTCCGGCCACGAGAAACGGTTCGGCGGCCAGCGGGTTCAGTTTCGAAGCATCAGCCAGCTGCGCATACGCTCTCCGCGGTGCCGTTCTCCAGATTTGCGCAGCACTCTCTATCTGGAGCTGACTCAGCCAGGGTGCCGCCAGTGACCCCGCAACTGCCACCGACGCAAATAGACCACCGGCCAGCACCAGGGGGCGGCGCATTCTCCTGCCCGCGATGGCCGCGCGTGCTCGAGACGTCGAGCGAGCGGCCTTCTCCGGCTCGCTCGGCGGCACCAGCCCGCACGCGAGGCCGAGCAGGGCGAAAGCCGGCGCACCCAGGCCCGCGAACTCCCAGAACCAGTCGACCGAGCCGTGCACGATCCAGTAGGCGAAGCCCGCCAGCGCCGCCGCACCGACCGACGCCCGCAGCGGGTCCAGCTTCGAAAGGGCCGGACTCAGCGCGGAGCGCGCACCGGCGAGGACGCCGGCGCCGAGCGCGAGAAGCACGAGCAGTGCGCCCACCACACCAGTCTCCCCCAGGGCGCGCAACTCGATGCTGTGCGGATAACGCGGCGTCTCATGGCTGTGCCCGTGCAGGAGGTATTGCTGCTGGAAGTTGTCGACCCCGGTCCCCAGCAGGGGATGCGCGACGAACTCATCGATCGCCACTCGATAGAAGTCATAGCGGTTGCTGCCGAGGCCGCTCGTGAGCCGGCTCCCACCTTTGGCGTCCGCCCCGTAGCCGCCCTTGAAGGTCTGCCATCCGTGCTCAACACGCGCAACGGGGTCACCTGACACCACCGCCCCGCCCACGAGCAAGACCAGCCCCACGGCAATTGCGAGAAGCCCGATGCCTCGGCGCAGCCGCCCAGCCGCCGGCTCAGATAGGACCTTTCGACTTTCGAGTGCAGCGCCGACGGCGACCACCGTGCTCACCAGGAGCGCCGCTATCAGCACCGCGGCGGTCGCGCTGTGCAGCGCCGCCGTGACGTTGCCGCCGTGCGAGAGCCGATCCCCGACCCGAAGCACCAGCGGAGCGCTGAGAGCGATGCCGCCGGCAACTGGAACCAGCACGGCGAACAGGTGCACCCGTCGCGGCAGCAGAACGAACACGAGCACGAGCATCACGACCGAGGCATACAGCGAGCCGCGGCTCTGACTCATGAGCGCCAGGTCCGCGAGCAGAACCGCCCCGCCGGCCAGCAGCCCGCGAACCACCCACGGTATACGCGCGCCGCAAGCCAGCAGCAGGGCTGGCCAGGACACCATCGCCCAGGTCGCGGCACTGGCGTTTTCATAGCCGGCCGGATACTTCAGGCGACCTTCGCTGAAGAGTCCCGCAGGGTCAGCGACGCCGTCGATGTGCAGCAGCACGAAGACGCCCAACCCGACCATCGCGAGCGTCCATGCGCAGATCAGAAGCGCGGCGCTGGCAGGACGCATTGGCCAGAGCGAGAAGAGCGCAAACACGAGTAGATACAGCAGCGTGCGGTTGGCACCTTCCCAAGCGTCCGATGGCACTCCGGCCCACAGGATCGACAAAAAGCTGAGGCCCGTGTACAACGCGAGGCAGCCCAGCGCCACGCGAACGATCAGCGGGACCTCTCCCAGACGCAGCGGCGAGCCGAACTGTGCAATCGCCAGGAGTACGAGGACGATCAGCGCACCCGGCGCCCAGTGAGTGACCGGATACCCGGCCTGACTCCCCGCCCAGGCGACGAACACTGCCACGGCCCCCAGTGCCGGGATCGTCACGGGCGCTTCGCGCAACGGACGTGCGAGCTTGCCTATCGGCCCCACCGATCCAGACATGTGATCGCTGAGACTAGCGTGGGGCGTCCCAGCGCTGAGCCGGCCCGACGCGCGAGGAGATGGCTGACGGGCTCTCTAAGCTCATGGCGCCTGGATCGAATCATGCGAACGCTCATGTATCACGACCTCGCGCCGCGCGAGCAGAGGGACACGATCGGCTTTCCCGGACCGCTCGCAGCACGCTACAAGCTCGAGCCAAAGGCCTTCGAGGCGCATCTGGACGCGCTCGCAGCCACCGGCCTGGGCGTGGGTACTTTCGACGCGAGAGGCGCGGAACCTGCCGTCACGCTGAGCTTCGACGACGGGGGGGCGTCGGCGCCGCTCGCGGCAGCGGCGCTCGAGCGCCGCGGGTGGCGGGGGCAGTTCTTTGTAACCACGTCTCGTATTGACACGCCCGGGTTCGTCTCGGCGCAGGAGCTACGCGATATGAGCGACCGGGGACATCTGATCGGCAGCCATTCTCACTCCCATCCCACCTACATGGGGCGACTTTCCGACGCGGAGCTCTACGAGGAGTGGAGCACGAGCCGCGCGGTGCTCGCGGATGCTCTCGGAGCCGAGCCGCGAACGGCGTCGGTCCCTGGAGGCTTCCTGGCGAAAGCCGTGATCAGCACAGCGGCTGCAGCCGGGTTCGAGGTCCTGTTCACCTCTGAGCCGAACGCGCGAGCTCTCGAGCGAGAGCTCGCCGTGCGCGGCCGCTACACGATCTGGGCGTCAACGCCTGCGCGCGTCGCAGCCGCCTATGCGCAGGGCGAGCTCATTGCCTGTGGTCGCCTGTGGCTCGAGTGGAACGCGAAGAAGCGCGCGAAGAGCATCAGCCCAGCTGCCTACCAGGCACTGCGACGCGTGCGGGCGTGGCGCGCTTGAGCGCCAGCTCACGAGGCGGCGGCCAAGAACTCTGCCAGGCGCTCAGATGCTGCCTCGAGCGTTCCTCCGCGCGCACGCTCGAGACCTGCAGCGATGAGCTGCGCTCGCACGTCGGCATCATCGACGATTTTCTCGAGCGCGTCCGCAGCCGCAGACGCGTCATCGGGTTCGATCAGGATCGCAGCACCACCTGCCGCCGCCGGAACGCCGCCGACTGCCGTCGCGACCGTCGGCAACCCGCTCGCGAACGCCTCGACCAGGACCTGTGGAAATCCCTCCGTCCAAGAGACGTGCAGGAATGCGTGGCTGCTCCGATAGAGCTCGAGCAGGCCCCCATCGATCGGCACGTAGCCGAGCAGCTCCACGTGCTCTTGCACTCCGAGCTCGCGGACACGCTTCTCGAGCTGCGATCGCATCGGTCCGTCCCCGCAAACGAGAAGACGCCACGGGCGCGGACCACGTGCGAGCAACACCGACATGACCTCGGCGAGGAGCAGTGGATTCTTCTCGGCGTCGAGCCTTCCGACGGTGAGAATCGTGAGGTCGCCGTGGTAATCACGCGCGGCGACGGCACCCTCAGCCAAAGTGAGGTCTCGCTCAGAGATCAACGAGACATCCGTCTGTAGAACGGTGCGCGCGTGACTCTCCCGATACTTGCGCTCCAGCTCCGGGCCGACCACCACGACCGCATAGCGCCGGGCTAGCAGGCGCCAGATCGCCTCGAGCAGATCCGCGCTCCAGTGCATCCAACGCTGCTCCGGTCGCCGGCTGCGGACGTACACAGGCATGTCCTGCCGAACCCCCAGCACCAGCCGCCGTCGTCGCAACATCGTGAGCAGTGCGAGCAGCACGGAGTGCGGATAGGGACCGAGAACCCAAACGGTGTCCACACAATCGAGTAGCCGCCAGAAGCGTGCGACGGAGACGACAAGCGAGCGGATCACCGACGCGGGATGCGCCAGGCTCTCGTAGTGGGGCAGGCCCAGGAGCTCGGTTTCCTTGTGCAGCGGATAGTGAGAGCGCCCGGGCTTCGGATCGATTCGCCCGACCAGCACGAGGCGGTCGACCCGCTCCCGAAGAGCCTCCAAGAAGACGACGAAGGCACGTTGTCCGTAGCGGGTCGTCCCGTCCGTGCAGTACTCGTAATCTGTGTATACCGCGAGCCGCAACTCAGCCGCCGGAGCCTTGGAGGGAGGGGGCAAAGGTGGCTTCGTCCGTAACACCCGCCGGCGCGGCGCTTGGCAGACCCGCGATGCCGGCCAGCGCCGAGAGCGGCGCCCCGAAACGGAGGACCCCGGCGAGCGTGCCCAACCCCCACCCAAGATGCATGATCGGGAGAATCGCGACAAGCAGCGCTCCGTCACGCCGCTGCCCCGGGCGAGCCGCGGCTCTGGACGCGCTCACGATGACGGCGGCCGCGTACACGCACAGCCCAGAGCGAGAGAGAGTGCGGAGCGGCCGGGGCCCGGCCACCGCTACGACCGGTGCGAGCGCGAGCACCGGAGGGATCAGGTGCGACCGGCGCATGCTCTCGGGATGGCGGCGGAAGGTCCGCGCTCGGTAGAAGCCGTAGCGAAGGTACTGCCGTGCGAGACCGTTCAGCGAGTCTCGAGGAACGTAAGACCCAGCCATCTCGGGAAGGCACACGAGTCGCTCCCCGCCACTCAGGAAGCGCGACGCCATCTCGGAGTCCTGGTTTATCGGCCAGCGCTCATCCCACCCACCCGCCTGCAATAGCCGCTGCCGGCGCCAGACGCCCCCGAAGACGCCGGTGTCCAGATCGCGCTCGTCGGCGCCTTGGAGGTCCTCGTTCCACTTGCGAGAGCCTCCCCGACCTAGCCAAGACGCGAGCGCGAGCGCTACCGCGCGTGAGATCGATCCAACCGGACGCGGGACCGCCGGGCCGCTCACCCACTCCGTGTCGCCTCGGCTCAGGCGCTCCACTCCGGCCGCGAGATAACGGTCACCGTAGAAGGTGTGCGCATCCATCCGAGCTACGAACTCGCCACGTGCGTTCGCCAGGCAGACATTCAAGCCGCTGGCGGTTCGCCGTCTGGGATTGTCGAGCACTCGGATACGCGCGTCGTCCGCGGCAAGTTCCTGGAGAATCTCTCGGGTACGGTCAATCGAGCCACCGTCCGCGAACAGGAGCTCAATTGTCCCGTCGAATCGCTGCGCCCGCATCGCTGCCACCGTCTCGCGGATATGGCGCTCCTCATTGAGCACCGGCACCAGCACGCTGACATCCACCCGCACGTCTTCGCGCGGCGGCTCAGCCGCTGTGGGTGCAGAAGGAGCGCTCACGCCCCTTCATTATGCTGTTCAGTGCCCAGGCAGCCGGCCACCCCCGGCGAGACTGACCTGATCGTCAACAGTGACCAGCCCGATCGTCCTCTGCTACCACGCCCTCAGTCCCACCTGGGAGGCGAGCCTATCAACGACCCCTGAACGCTTCGAACGCCAGATCGAGATGCTCGTGCGGCGCGGCTATCGAGGAGCGACCTTCTCCGAGGCGGTCAGCTCGGCACCGGGGGATCGGGTACTAGCCGTGACCTTCGATGACGCCTACCGGTCGGTGATCGAGATCGCCCGACCGATTCTCGATCGCTTCCGACTGACCGCGACCGTGTTCGCACCGAGCGATCAAATCGGGAGGCAAGGGCCGTTGCGTTGGGAGGGCATCGACCGGTGGCTCGGTGGCCCGCACGAGTCGGAGCTGTGGCCGATGTCGTGGGACGAGCTCAGAATCCTCGCCGCCGATGGCTGGGAGATCGGTTCGCACACCGCCACCCATCCCCATCTCACCCGGGTGGAGGACTCCGTCCTGGAAAATGAGCTGACGCGCTCAAAAGCGGTCTGCGAGCAGGAGCTCGGCACGCCGTGCACCTCGGTCGCTTACCCCTATGGCGACGTCGACGACAGAGTGGTTGCCGGCGCCGTGCGGGCCGGATATGCGGCAGGGGCGGCGCTCCCGGGTCGCCTGCACGCCGAGCACCCCATGCGCTGGCCGCGAATCGGTGTCTACTACGCAGACGACGACCGGCGGTTCCGGCTCAAGGTCTCGCCGGCGGTCCGGCGGCTTCGCGCCAGCCCCGCCTGGGAACTGCTCGACTCGCTCCGCCGCTGAGGAGCACCCGACCCAAGGCTGGTGCTCAACGACTGAGGCCTCGCGCCGACCCGCGGGGACTGGCGTGCGGCGCGTGCCTACGCCTGCGCCCGCGCCTGTGCCTGAGGGCCGGTTTGCGGTGGCGCCGATGCTTGACCGTCGAGCGTGACGAGACTTCGGAGTTCGTGGGAGCCGCCGTGCGAGCGGGCGCAGCTTTTGCGGTAGCCGCCGGATCGCCGGCGTCGACCAGGACCGGCGCGGGGATGGAGGAACCGGATCCTGCCAGGACTCCCACCGGCGCGGTGCCCGAGGCGGCGCCTTCACCGAGGGTTGGAGGCAGGGCGAGAACGCTCGCGCAGGCCGAGCCCGGGAGCGGGCGGTAGCCGCCTGCTGCGGTGGGGCTGAGCTCTCCGGAGGCCGCCGTAACGTTGGCCTGGACACTGAACCCGCCTGAGCTGGAGTCGATACCGCGAGCCGAGACACAGTTGCTGCGGACGAGGTTGCCGACCCCCTGTGGTGTGCCGCTCGGGTACCAGGATTCGACGTCACTACGAATCAGCGAGTTCACCACCAGATTGCGTTCAAGGAGGTTGCCGCTCGATGTCACGCCCCCTGCGCCCGAGAAGATGACACCCTCCCCGTTTTCGGAGATGACGTTGTCGGTAATCACGCCGCCTGTCGAGCTGGGGTAGAGCTGGATGCCACGGTCGGCGTTGTGCGAGATTAGATTGCCGACAACATGGGTGTTCGTCGCGTCCTGGACGTAGATGCCGTGCTGGTGGTTGGTCGCGGGAATG
Source organism: Solirubrobacterales bacterium (assembly GCA_038240205.1). Lineage (GTDB taxonomy): Bacteria > Actinomycetota > Thermoleophilia > Solirubrobacterales > Solirubrobacteraceae > Palsa-744. The sequence continues at coordinate 35,665 of JBBSDZ010000015.1, forward strand.
ACGCCGCAGTCGTGTATGCGATTGCCGACGATGTACGTCGAGTCGGCTTTGCCCCATACTGAGCTCCCGATGTCAAAGCAGATTTCGGTGTGGTCGTTGGTCACATCGTCAGATTCAAAGGTCACGTGGTTGGCGTCGACCGTCGGGCTCGGGAGGCGTTCGGAGCCCGACTGGAGATTGCCGTCGAAGGACAGGTCCGCGAACGTCACGTAGTCCGACCCTTGGGGAACGTACATGCGCCCGGTGATCAGCGCCCGCTCTCCGGGATAGCTTCGCAACACGATCGGCGCTCCAGGCGAGCCGCCGTGATTGATCCGGAGGCCTCCGCCGTAGGTTCCGCTGCGAAGGCATCCAACCTGTCCGGGGGTCAACGATGAAGCAAGCATCGAGGCCGTGCGGAAAGGCGCCGCAGCTGAGCCGGTGGCGGCGTCCGAGCCGTCCGGCGCTGCGAACCTGTTGCACGCGGTGGGGGTGGAGTCGGCGCCCGCGCCGCTGGCGAGGAGCCCGGAGACCGCCACGAGGAGACCTAACGCGGCAAGGAGCCTCACCGCGCCCCGATGTGCGCGCGAGCGGGATCGTCCGCTCAGCTGGACGGCGCGGTTTGAAACTCGGCTTGCAGCACTAAGCATCTGGGAAGAACCCTCCGTATAGGTTGGCGAGCATGCTTCCATCGACCACCCTCGCCGCTTGATGACCCAAGCGCTCTTGACATCGGATGAACGTCCAGCGGCCCCCGCGCGACCTCGCCGCGTCGCGGAGATAGCCGCTACCGTTGTTCTCGGGTGCTCCGGCCCGCGGGGCCGCCACGGTTATGCCACGCTCTAGCGACCCAACACGCTCTTCCGATTGGCTTGCGCCGCAAGGCCCTCGCGAGGGCCTGAGCCGTTACGTCGAGGTGATCCGTGACCGACGGCGCCTGATCCTGGCCTGTGTGATCATCGTCACGCTCGTAGCCGGAATCTACGCGAAGCTGGCGCCCACCTCGTGGAAGGCCGAATCACATCTGCTCATAACGCCCGTAAACGGCGAAAGCAACCTGATCGGGCTGAACTTGATCACGAGCTCGGGAAACCAGACCGGCGATGTCGCGACTGCGGCTAGCCTGGTCACGACGTCCGAAGTCGCCGCCCTCGTCGCCACCAAGCTTCGCGGCACCACGAGCCGCGCGCTGCTCGGTCAGGTCAGCGCCGTGCCGGTTGCGCAGAGCAACGTCGTAGCTGTTACGGCGACCGCCTCGAGCGCCGCACTGGCGCAGGCGATAGCCAACGGCTTCGCCACCGCGACGGTCCAGAGCCGAACGCGCACCCTGCACCGCCAGCTCTTGTCGATCATCCCGACGATCAAGCAGCAGGTGGAAGCGCTCCCTCCGCTGCAGCGAACCGGGCAGGGATCGCTCGGCGAACGGCTCTCGTCGCTGCAGACGCTACTTGCCGGCCCCGATCCGACCGTCTCGGTCGAGTCCTTCGCGCAGCGCCCGACCTCTCCGTCATGGCCGCGGACGAAATTGAGCGTGATCGTCGGCGCCCTGGTCGGCCTTGTGATCGGTCTGGGAGGAGCCTTCGCACTCGAGAACCTGGACCCACGGATCCGTCGCGAGGAGACCCTCCGTCGGATCCTGCGTCTGCCTGTGCTCGCGCGGATACCTCGCGAACGACGACCCGCCTCGCGCAGCATGCCGATGCGTCCGGGTGAACTATCGCCGACGGCACAGGAGAGCTACCGGATGTTGAGGGTCGCGCTCGGAGCTCGCGGCCATACCGGCAACACGCGTTCGATGATGGTCACCGGCTCCACGCGCTCGGAGGGCAAGTCGACTGTGGCACTGAATCTCGCCGCGACCTTGTCATTCGCGGGGCACAAGGTCATTCTCGTCGAGGCCGACCTGCGGCGCCCGTCACTTGCGCGAGCGCTGGACCTGCACGCCAAGCGGGGGAAACGTGGAACTGCCGGCGTCCTGATGGGAGAGATCTCCCTCAAAGAGGCGCTCATTCCCGTCAAAAGCCTCAGCGAGAACCTCAAGGTGCTGCTCGTCGAGCAGTCGGCGCCCTACCTGGCCGACGGCCTGCTCGCCGCGAGCGATGAGCTGGTCCTCCAAGCGGAGACGCTCGCGGACTACATCATCTTCGATGCTCCTCCAGTGACCGAGGTGAGCGATGCGCTGCCGCTCAGCCAGCATGTCGACGACGTTCTGATCGTCGCGCGTCTCGGGCACAGCCGGACCGACCAGCTCGTGAACCTCGGCGAAGTTCTATCCCGTCAGGGCGTCCGCCCCTCCGGGCTGGTGATCGTCAGCGACGATTACAGCCAGGGCGCCGGCTACTATGCCCCCAATCCGTCGCCCCGGCAGGGGCTCGGAGACCGGGTTCGCCAGCAGGTACCCGCCGTCGGAGCGTAGGCGACCGATGAACGGGCGGGCGCGCGTCATCGAGCTGCTCCCATCGAGCATTCTCGCGACCGCGGCGATCCTCGGAGTGGTGGCAGCCCTACAGCCGCTGATCGCCGTCGCGCTGGTTGCCGGGCTCGTGCTCGTCTACATCGTGCTCGCCGACCTCGCGGCAGGCTTCGCTGTCCTTGCCTTTCTCAGCTTCGTGGAGACGCTGGGTACATCGGGTTCGTTGAGCCCTGCGAAGGCCGCCGGGCTGCTGGTCGCGGTGGCGTGGCTGGCCCGTTTCAGTGTGGGTGGACGCGACGAGCGAGACTTCTTTTCTGAACACGCCTACTTGACGTGGATCTTGATCGCGTTCTTCGGGTGGTTGGCGCTGTCATTGCTGTGGGCACCCGAGGTCGGTGCCGGCACAACCGCACTCACACGATACGCACCGAACATGCTGCTCATCCCGATCGCATACACGGCAGTGCGGACGCGGCGCGACCTCGCCGTCGTGCTCGGGGCGATCGTACTCGGGGCGATCTTCGCGGCGGCGTTCGGAATCCTCCAGCCGCCCGATCCTGCGATCGTCGAAGAAAGCGCTCGCGCAACAGGAACGATTGGCGATCCAAACGAACTCGCTGCCGTCCTGCTCGTAGGCCTGGCGCTCGGCACGGGATTCGCCTTGGGGCGAGGTCGGAGCTCGTTGATGCGACTGACTGCCGTCGTGGCGGTTCCGCTCTGCACCGCCGGGATATTCCTCAGCCTCTCGCGCGGAGGCCTGCTCGCGCTCGGAGCCCTGCTGCTCGCCGGGACGATCTTTGCGGGCCGCTGGCGGCTGCCGATAACGATCATGCTGTTGACGATCGCGACCGGGGGATTTCTGTACTTCACGCAACTCGCCCCGCTTCCCGCGCGGGAACGCGTCCGCAGCGCCAAGGGCGGCACCGGTCGGACGGACCTGTGGACAGTCGGGTGGCGGATGGTGCAGGCCAATCCCGTGACCGGTGTCGGCGTTGGAAACTTTCCGAACACCGCTGCCAGCTACACCCTGCGACCAGGGTCGATTCAACGCGCCGATCTGATCTTCACCGAAGAACCAAAGGTCACGCACAACACCTATCTCCAGGTGATGGCAGAGGACGGGGTTCCGGCCCTACTGATGCTTCTCGGGGTGATCGGGTCGTGCATGGCCTACGCGCTGAAAGCCGCTCGCCTCTGGGCAAAGCGAGGTGAGGCCGCGATGGAGGCGCTTGCTCGAGCCGTCTTTTTGGGGTTGTTCGGAATGCTCGTCGCGGACTTCTTTATCTCCGTCATGTACAGCAAGTTGCTTTGGGTGATGCTCGCGCTAGGTCCCGTCCTGTTCGCGATCGCGACCCATGAGGAGCGCGAATTGCGAGCCGGCGCGGAGGCCTGAGCGCGCGTCAGGCGCGATCATCGCGGCGAGTCGCTCAGCAGCTCGAGGTAGAGCGCTTCGAGTCTGCCCACGAGCGTGGCAATATCGAACTCGCTCCGTCGCCGCTCGCGAGCGCGAGCGCCCATCGCGCTCGCACGCTCGGGCTCGCGCAACATCTCACCGATCCCGGCTGCAAGCGCGGCTGGATCGCGTGCCGGGACCAGTCGGCCGTGCACTCCCGACTCGATCAAGTCAGGGACTCCGCCGACGGCCGTCGCCACGATCGGCAGCTGTGCGTCCATGTACTCCATCACCGCGAGCGGGCTACCCTCGAAGTCCGAGCAGCTGACCGCCACATCGAGCGCGCTCAGCACGTCGGGAATGTCGCTGCGGTGACCCGCGAAGTCGACGACATCCGCGACACCGAGCTCTTTGGCCAGCCGCTCTAGGGAGGTGCGCTCGGGGCCATCGCCAACGATCAGCACTCGCGCATCTGGCCACTCGGAGAGCAGTGGAATCGCCCTCAGTAGCACGTCCAGCGCCTTCTGGGCGCGGAGCACCCCGACTGCTCCGATCACGGTCGCATCCGGACTGATTCCGAGCTCCTCGCGGACATCATGTCCGCTCGGTGGCCGCGAGGAGAGCACGCCGTTCGGGATGAATAGAGTGCGCTCGGGGTCGATCCCCTCGATCTCGATCATGCGTCGCTGATCCTCGCGAGAGACGGCGATGAACCGATCGGCACCCCGCGCAATCAACTCACGATCGAGGAAGCGGCGCAATGGCTGACCCTCGTACGACCATGTGTGCTCATGGGCGAGGATAACCGGCACCCGGGCAATCCTGCCGGCGATCGTTCCCCAGACATTTGAACCGAACTTGTGGGTGTGCAGCACGTCCACGCGTTCGCGCCGCAGGAAGCGCTCGAGCCGTGCGACCGCGCCAACGTCAACTTTGCGACGGCGCGCCAGGGGCAGAAAGCGCGCTGGCGAGCCCTCGAGCAGCTCCATCGCCGGCGGTGCTGAAGGATCCCCCTTCCAGGGGCCCGTCAGCGGCCAGCGACTGACGCAGAGGATGGACTCGAAGCGGACAGGGTCGAGGCGGGTCGCGATCAGCAATGCGAGGTGCTCGGCCCCGCCAAAGCAACTCAGAAAATCGACGAATGTGACAACGCGCACACGGCCCGCCTGCCGGAGGGAGGAAGCGGTGGAGGCCATGAACACAGCGATTCTATGAGCGTTGGTGGACGTTGCGCTGAGCGCCAGACAACTGATCTAGGCTGCCGCCATGACCGAGCAACCTGCCAAGCCCGAAGAAACGGCCACCACCGACGATGGGCCGAGTTCCGTCGGTGCCGGCGGTTATCAAGGCAGCGGCGAGACAATCGGCCAAAACGCCGCGCTCGCGCTGGGGGCGCAGCTTGTTGGAGCCGCATTCACCGCAGGACTGACGCTGTTCCTCGCTCGACGGCTCGGATCCTCGGGCTTCGGCGTTTTCTCGCTGGCACTCGGTATCGCCGGCCTTGTGCTCATGCCCACCGACTTCGGCATTTCGGCATCTGCCGCGCGCTTTGCAGCCGAGCACCGGGGCGATCCGGCGCGTGTCGTCTCAGTGCTCGCGGACAGCCTGCGTCTGAAGCTGCTCGTCAGCGCGTTTGTGGCCATCCTCCTCTGCGCACTCGCAGATCCCATCGCCGGCGCATATGGGATCCACGGGCTGGTCTGGCCCATTCGTGGAGTTGCGATTGCGCTCTTCGGCCAGAGCATCATGATGATGGGATCCGCGTTCGTCGCGATGGGGCGCGTCCGCTATCAGCTATGGACGGCGACGGTCGAGAGCGTGGTCGAAACTACCACGAGCGTGGCACTCGTGCTCGCGGGAGCGGGCGTGACAGGCGCTGCCTTCGGGCGGGCGATCGGGTATACGGCCGGCGCAGGCATGGCGCTCTTCGCGCTCGCGCGGCTGTTCGGTCCGGGAGTGCTCCCGCGGACACTGCGTTTCGGCCAGGATACCCGTCGCGTCGCAAGCTACGCAGGTGTGCTTTTGATCATCGACGGGGCGTTTACGCTGTTCAACGAGATCGACATCCTCATCATCGGCGGCTACCTCGGCGCGGGCGCGGTTGGGATCTTTAGCGCTCCGCTCAGGTTGATCTCATTCCTTTCCTACCCCGGGGGAGCGGCCGCCGCGGGGGTCGCTCCGCGGCTGGCACGCAACCCGCACGAGGAGCCGAGTGTCGATGCGTTTCTGACAGCGGTGCGACTGCTCCTGATATTGGAGGCCGCGATCACTGCGTTCGTGCTCGGATGTGCCTCACTGCTGGTAGACATCGGACTCGGCGGCGGCTACCGCGAGTCGGCAACCGTGCTGCGTGCGCTCGCTCCCTGCATCTTCCTGATGGGATTCGGCCCACTCGTGTCGGTGAGCGCCAACTATCTCGGCGAGGCCCGCCGGCGCGTGCCCATCGCCATCGTAACGGTCGTCATCAACTTGGTGCTGGATCTCCTCCTCGTCCCTCGGATTGGGGTGATTGGGGGTGCGATCGGGACCGACGTCGCGTACGGAATCTACGCACCGGCGCATCTGATCCTTTGCCAGCGCATTCTTCACCTCGATCTCCGTCCGGCGGCGAGAACCTTCGTCCGCGTGGTCCTCGGTGGGGGTGCGATGACCGGCGTGCTCCTCCTGCTCAACGGCGATGCGAGCGAACTTTGGCGATTGCCGCTCAGTGCCATGGCAGGCCTGATTGCGTTCGGCGCAGTCCTCTGGGTGACCGGCGAGGTCGAGCCACGAGAGTTGATCGCGTTGCTCGAGAAGGCTCCTCTCATCCGGCGACTGCTGCCGCGCCGAGAGGAGAGACGCGACTAGTTTCTCAGGCGCGTTCGAATTCTTCGACCAAAGCCCTATAGGTCGAAGCGAGCCCCTCCCCGAGCTTCACCTGTGCCTGCCATCCGAGCTCGTGTCTTGCACGCCCAGGATCTATGCAGCTCCGTTTGAGCTCACCGTCCCGCAGAGGCGCGAGCACAGGTTCAACGCTTGCGCCCGCGGCCTCTCGCAGGGTTGTCCAAACAGTCATCACATCAGTCTCGACACCGGTGGCGATGTTGAACACGCCTGCAACTCCCGAGGCGGTGCGCAAAGCGGCGACGACGTCTGATACGTGAACATAGTCGCGGGTGGGCTTGCCGTCACCAAATATCGTCGGTGAACTGCCGACATGCAGATGATGGGCGAAGATCGCCACCACGCCCGCCTCGCCGTGCGGACTCTGCCGCGGTCCGTAGACGTTGCCGAGTCGACAGATCGAATGAGGAACTCCGCGAGCTCCGGTCCAAGTCCTGATGTAGGCCTCGCCCGCCCACTTCGAGGCGCCGTAAGGGGCAAGCGGGGCCGGGATGCGGTCCTCGGAGGTCGGCATAGGAGCATCGTCGCCGTACAGCGCCCCGCCGGTGGATGTGAATGAGATCGGGGCGCCGTGGCGTGTTGCGGCTTCGAGTACGTTGAGCGTTCCCTGCACGTTCACCGCACAGTCTCGCGCAGGGTCGGCGACGGAGACAGTCACGCTCGACTGCGCCGCGAGGTGGAAGATGGCGTGCGGCCTGCAACTGTCGATCACCTCGTCGAGGGCGTCGCGATCGACAATGTCGAGCTGGTGAATCTCGGCCTCGTCCGCGACTCGCGTCGCATCGCCAGAGGACAGATCGTCGATAACCGTCACCTCGTGCCCATCGGCGAGGAGCGCATCCACTAGATGGGATCCGATGAAACCGGCCCCCCCTGTCACAACCGACCTGCTCGCCGCGCTCACTCCGGGTGTCCTCGGCCAATCGCTGCGGCTCGCTTGCTCATCGGCTGGGCGCGCTCCATTCGAGTTGAGTTACTGCACCTGCTCGGCAGCTGCACGTCGCCGACCGCGGACGGTCTGAGAGTCATCATATAGAGCACAACCGAGATTCTCAAAGACCGAGGCCGGTTCCTCGAGGCAGGAGGCAGGAGATTGCCGCAACCGTGCGATGACGAGAAAGACGCGCTGGTGCGCTTCTACGACGAGGCGTATACGCAGGATGCCGAGTGCTCGCAGCGCTACGCGCGCTGGCGCGCGCTCGGCGCAGTCGGCAAGGCCGACCACGTGGTCGCGCTGTGTGCGCTTGCAGGCGTGGGCCCGCGCAGCACGCTCGAGGTCGGATGCGGCGACGGCGCGCTGCTCTGCGAGCTGCACGACCGCGGCTTCGGCGGGCGCCTCGCGGGGGTGGAGATCACCCAAGCCGCAGTTGAGATCGCGCGGCAGCGGCCTCAGATCGACTCGGTCGACCTGTATGACGGGATGCGCCTGCCGGACGCCGACGGGGCCTACGATCTCGCGGTCCTCTCACACGTGCTCGAGCACGTCCCCGACCCGGCGGCGCTGCTCGCGGAGGTCGCGAGGGTTGCTCGAGCCGTGGTGGTCGAGGTGCCGCTCGAGGCGAACGTGTCGGCGCGACGCTCGGGCAAGCGCGAGCACGCGCACGAGGTCGGCCACCTACAGCGCCTCGATCGCGACGGCGCGCGCCGCATCGTCGAGGGCGCCAGGCTGAGGGTGGCGTGCGAGCTGGAGGACCCGCTGCCGCTGAGGGTCCACCGCTTCTTCGCAGCCGGCCGTGCGGCGCAAACGAGGGCCGGCGCGAAGTGGGCGCTACGGGCCGGGCTTCACCGCGTCGCCCCTGCGACGGCGCGGCGGCTGTTCACGGTTCACTACGCGTGTCTGTGCCTGCCGGGCGCGTAGCGGCGGCGAACAGCAGCGACAGCACGCGGCCCATCAGATCGTCCGGCACGGCGCTCGGGTCGGCGAGCTTCTGCCGCGCGATGCCGTCGGCGAGGGCATCGATCGCCACGGCGAGCTGCGGCGCCGGGATCGCGAGCTCCAGGTCGAACTCGCGCACGCCGTCTTCGATCAGGCGCGTGAGCAGGCTGCGCATCTGCGCAAAGCGCTCGGCGACCTTTGGGCGCACGTTGGCGTCGCGCACCCCGTAGGCCCAGAACTCCATGAACAGCAGCAGCAACTCCGGCTCGCGCTCGATCATCGTCATCCACTGCCGCGCTCCGCCAGTCGCCCGCTCGGTCACCGAGGCGCGTTCGCGCACCGCCTCGGAGATCTCGCGCGCGTGCTCGTCGATCTCGCGCTCCATCAGCACCAGGAACAGGTCCTCCTTGCCGTCGAAGTTCGAGTACAGCGCGCCGGTGGAGAAGCCGGCGCTCGAGGCAATCTCCTCAACCGAGGCGCCGTGGAAGCCACTGCTCGCGAACGCGCTGCGCGCCGCTGCCAGCAGGCGCTCGCGCGTGTTCGCCTTGCTCTGCTCGCGCGTCATCCGGCCTGTCTGCGCCGCCGGTGCGATCGCTGTCTCGGGGGCACTCATGTCCCTATCCTACTTGACAGAGCGATCGCTATTGCGATAGCGTTCGTTATCAGTTCTGTAGCGTCCCTCCGCGCCTCGGGCGGAGACGAGAACCTCAGGCAGCGCACGCTGCGCGGGCACACACACCAGACAGGAGCAGCCTCATGGCGACCGCCACACCAAGCTCGACAGCCTCTGAATCCAACCTGGCCAGCCTGCCGACCGACGCGATCACCTACTCGGACCTGTACGCGCGCTGGGAGCGCGGCAACTGGCGAGCGACGGAGCTCGACTTCACCGAGGACGCGCGCCAGTGGCGCGATGACTTCACGGACTTCGAGCGCCAAGCGGCGATGTGGAACTACTGCCTGTTCTTCTGGGGCGAGGACGCCGTGGCGGAGAACCTCTCGCCATACATCGACGCGGCGCCGCTGGAGGAGCAGAAGTACTTCCTCACCACCCAGCAGGTCGACGAGGCTCGGCACGCGGTCTTCTTCAAGCGCTTCATGCAGGAGGTCTGCGAAGTCGGCGACGGCTCGATGTCGAGCGGGCTGAACGCGATCAAGCCGCAGCTGACCGCGGGCTTCCGCAAGATCTTCGACCGCCTCGACCGCATGGCTGACGAGCTCCGCGCCGACCGCTCACCGGCGAAGCTCGCCGCAGCGGTGACGCTCTACCACGTCGTCATCGAGGCCGCCCTCGCCCAGCCCGGCCAGCACTTCATCTGCAGCTATCTGGAGGAACGCAACCAGCTGCCCGCCTTCCGCGAAGGCATGGAGAACATCGCCTCCGACGAGCAGCGCCACATCGGCTTCGGCGTGAAGCTGCTGTCGGACCTGAACCGCGAAGACCCCAAGCGCGTGCCCAGGGCGGTCGCCGGGATCCTCCGAGAGGTAACCCGCTTCACCTCACAGGTGCTGATGCCACCGGGCTGGGACGAGAACTACCTGACGGTCTTCAACTACACCTTCGACAAGGTCGGCGTCGAGGGGCTCACCTCGATGACCACCAAGCTGCGCTCCGCGGGCCTGCCGATCGAGAGCCTGCCCGGTCCGGCGCTGCTGCCGCCCGGACTCAGCCCTCTGGAGATCTCCCAGCGTGGGCGTGCGCTGGCGAAGGCGGGCGTGATCGGCGTGCGCGAGGGCCCCTCCTCACGCGAGCCGGAGATCCAGGCGATGCTGTTCGACACGATCCGCCGCCAGGTCAACCCGGAGCACGGGCTGCGCCGCCCGACGACCTTCCAGTGGGAGTTCACCGACCCCGACGTGCCGACGTGGCACATGGTCGTCAACAACGGCTCGAGCACGGTCGAGCAGGGCGAGGCATCCAACCCGGACGTGCGGCTGAGCCTCTCCTACCAGGACTGGGTAGACATCGTCGGTGAGCGCCTGGATCCGCTGCGTGCGATTGCCACGCGGCGCCTGCGCCCGAAGGGAAACCCGCTCGGGCTGAGGCTGCTGCCGAAGGTGTTTCCGCAGGGCTGAGCGCTAGGTCGGAGCCCCCGCGGCGCGGGCTTGGGCGAGCTCGATCAGACCGCGAGCACTTGCAGTTCGGGACACGCACGCGCGACCAGGCTGTAGTCCTCGTCCTGGGTGACGACTGCGAGACCGTGCTCGATCGCCGTCGCAGCGATGAGGGCGTCGGTGAGCTTGACCGTCCGGTGAACGCCCGCGCGCCTGCACTCCGATACCAGCCGCGCACACGCGACCATCACCGCCTCGCCGATTGGGATCGGGTCGGCGGCTCTCGCGAGCGCGAGCGTGTCGGCGCGGCGCGCCCTGGCAGATGCGTCCGCCGTTGCCAATACCCCCAGCTGAAGCTCTCCGATCGTGACGACGGACACCGCCACGTGCGCAGGGAGCGGCCCCAGCGGTCGTCCCGTCTCGCGAGCGATGAACACCGAGGTGTCCAGCAGGCCGCTGTTCGGGACGCTCAAAGCTCGTCGAGGGTCTGACCGGCGAGCTCGTCCAGCTCGCCCTGCAAAGCCGGATCGGCGGCACGCTCGACGAGCTGCTCGCGTAGACCAGGTCCCGATAGCCAGCGCGCACGGCGTCCATGGGGCACGATGTCGGCAACGGGCTCGCCGTGGACGGTCAGGGTGACCCGCTCTCCACCCCGAACGGCATCGATCACGCGGCTCGTTTGGTTGCGTAGATCCCGCACGCCGATGTCCATGTGCGACAGCGTAGCAGTTTCGTGCGCCGAGCGGTTCCAAGGAAGGCTCGCGAAACGGCTAGACCCTATGTCGGTTAGCCCGGGGGGTTGACTGGCGGCTCAGATGGCCGGACGCTCCTCGCGGGGGTTTGTCTGGCCGGAGAGAAGGCTCCGGCTGACCCCATGAGATGAGGAGGTCCGGCCATGGTGGGAACGATGA
>JBBSDZ010000016.1:0-44742 GCA_038240205.1 Solirubrobacterales bacterium
ACCCTCCGAGCCATCAACGAGCCCTCGCTCTGCCTGGCGCTGTGTCCCGGAGCGAAGCCGTCGGCGGGTCTGTCGGGGACAGAATATTGGGCGATGTGTGACGTAACAAACCCATCGGGCGACAACGAGTCCGAGGACGACCGCATTCTCCGAAACCCGCCGCGCGTAGGCGGCGCTGACCTTACAGCCGGAATAGCCGCACGGGGCCGGCTGCCCAGCGAATAGTCCGCCTCGGCCGAGCTTCCTCACTCAACGCTCGACTTCGCGTGCAGTAGGTCTATGGCGTCCCTGATCGCCTGTAGCTCAGCTTCGAGCGCTTGATGCCAATGCGATAGCGGATGCGACACGCTCGCGGCTTCGCGGAAGCTCTCCACGTGCCCTCCCGTCGCGGCGAGCAGCTTGGCCGTCGCGCCAACCCACGCATTTCGCCGCTGCCGCCACACGTGGAAGTCCTCTTGATCGCCTACGAGCGAGGCGGCGCGGACAAGTCGCTCGCCCGCGTCCGCGTGATCGGTCAAGCTGGCGTTGGCGGGCATCGAATCCATTCGTAGGCGGCGCTGACCTTACAGCCGGAATAGCCGCACGGGGCCGGCGCTCGCGAGATTCATACGCCGGGCGGACGTAGCCGGATCATCCGGCGGCCTACACCCGCTCGGCGGCTACGTCCTACTGAGGCGATGCAGGCGCTGCGGGAGCAGGCGCGAACCTAGTGACGCAGTATCAACCGCAAAGAGGGAGTCGAAAATGGGTCTGGTAGAGATTCTGATCATCGTCTTGGTCATCCTGGCGATAGCCGGCGGCATCGGCGTCAGCCCGCTGCTCTGGCTACTGCTGCTGATCGTGCTCATCATCATGCTTACAAGCGGCGGGTTCGGCTATCGAAGAGGCGGCCGGCTCTAGCTAAGCATGGCTCACGACGCGCCCTAGCGGTGGTTATCCGGGCGCGTCGTGAGCAGGTCCGCTGAGGGCGCTGCGAGAAGTTTGTAGGTCGTGAGCTCGCCGTGCAGGACGGGCAGTAGGTTGACCGTCCGGACCCGGCGTGGAACTTTGTGGGCGGGCCCGCGGTGCGTCCGTCCCGATCTTGTGTGGTGACCTCGCGCAGAGCCCGAGCCCGACACAAGGCCCGGTGTGAGTCGACTTCCTGCGATTCGGCGGGCACAGGCCTTCTGGCCAGAAGGAGAACGGGATGCGGGACCGGCAGGTGAATGACGACCCAACCGGCCCCGGTCTGCCGTTTAGTGGAGGACTAGGTTTCCGATCGGTGCGACTTCCTGGTGTGACTTGCACGTGTGGAAGACCCGGACGTTTCTGATCTTCCCCCCTGCTCGGGTCCTGGTGCTGACCGAGACCTTCACAGCGCCGGCCGACTCGCCACGGAGGTCGATCCTGGCCTTCCGTGCGTGACGGCTGAGCTTCTTGCGTGCGTCTCCCCGATCCGGAGCCAGACTGGCCCATTGTGCGGGTCCTTGGAGATCGCCCAATGGATCGTAAACTCCCGGCCGCTGAAGCATTCGGGCGAGACCGGGGCGGCGGCAGGCGCGAGCGGCGCCATGATCGGTAGCGCCGCCGTGATCGGTGCAACGACCGGCGTTTCGGTTTTCTCAGCGTCGGGTGATAGCACGTGGATGGCGATCACTTTCGAGTCGGAAAGCGAGATGTCGGCGTTGCTGTCGGTTGCGTCGAAAGAGGCGTAGTAGGTCCCTTCGGTGCCTGCTGGGGGGGCTAGCGCGAGTGTGCCGGTCGCAGCGATGCCGTTGGCGACGGTCGGCGTTCCCAAGCCGCTCCCCCGCCTCTCCATCGGCGCCACCGTCCTAGGCGAGGAGGAGAGGGCCGCAAGCGTTCTCATGCGCGCCGACGCTGCGATGTACGCCGACAAGGTCCCGCGGCACGCTGTGCACGCCCGCGGCTAGCATCGTCTCCAGGTCGTGTGGCACCGGCAGGCAGGCAGCCTCGGCTCGGCTCGCATTGTGCCCGTGGTGAAAACCATGCCTGCGGGAGGTCTTGGCCGCGAATGGGTGCCGCCGTCTCGAGCATTGCGCTCTGATATCTCCGCGGCACTGCGACCGCGCGGCAAGCTGTGCGTGCGGCGCGGCCTGCCGCTGAACCCGCGAATTGAGTCGCGCCCTAGGCGCAGCCAGGCGCTCCCGGCGAGGCAGGAGCGCCTTGCCGCGTACTGCATCAAGTGGCGATTGGACTAGTCGACAACTAGTCCGAGGCCCGAGGCTGACAACGAAAGATGCAAAGACATCAACGATTCCGGCGGGCATGAGAGAGAACCCGAGCGCTCGCTCAGGATAAGCCCACCCTGGCGCGCTACTTGTCGAAGTCGAAGTCCCTAGGCGGGCGTTGCTCGAACCACAGTCGCTCCTGCTCGGGTGTGTCGCGCAGGAAGTCCGGGGTCTCCTCGAGAACGTCATCGTCGGGGTCCTGGGCCTCCGCTGTTCCCGCCGCCTCGGTGGGAACCTCCCATTCGAGGGAGTTCTCCTCGGCGAGCGGAGCGCTTCCCGCGGCCTCGCCCTGCACCGCCGTCTCGCTCGCCTCGCCGAGCACTGTGCGCATGTCCAGCTCCGCGGTCTCGCCGACTGCGGCGGGCTCGACCGATCCGGTCGGGTGCGCGGCCACCGGGAGCGCATTGCTGGCTTCCGTTGACTCCTCGTCGGGGCCGGCGTGCGCGCCCGGCTCGAGCACCTGCTCGGTGGGCAAACCGCCCCCCTCGGCCTCTGCCGCGCGCTCACGCGGCACTGGGTCGAGCGCCTCGTGCTGCTCGCGGGCGACCTCGCCCGGATCGGCGCCCCGTCGGCGCTTTAGCTCCAGGTGCTCGCGGATGGCGTCGTCGAGCAAACTCATGCGCGGCCAAACGATACCTCGCCTGCCTGTCTGCATATCGCGCCTGCCCGGCGCGGACTACACTTGCCGGACCTTGCGCGCTGTCGCGCGTGCCAGCGGGGCTATAGCTCAGATGGGAGAGCGCCTGGATCGCACCCAGGAGGTCGGGGGTTCGAGTCCCCCTAGCTCCACTACGCAGCCCAGCTGCACCTCGTTCCGTCTCAGCCGTGCGTCGCGCTCAGCGCGTAGTCGACGGACGCAGGTCGGCGGGCCGGTTGCGCCGGATCCACGATCACAGCGGTCCAACTCATCCGCCCCAAGGCGTTGAAGAACAGGGGGGTTCCTCTTGAGGTGGGACCGATATGTACAGCAACGCGCAGAGCGTTGTGGACGTCAGGTAAACCTGCCAGAGCTGCGGTCGCCGAAAAAGGACTGGTGAGTGCGTTCGTCCATCAAGCCCCGAGCGATCGCAACGTGATGCCTCAGGCTTCGATGGCACGCTTAACAGCGTGTGGCGGGCTCGCGCAGTCTGGCGGTCGCCGCCCTATCGCGGATCGCGCGTCAGCTCGTCAAGATTCCTGGAACCAGCATCTCCGAATCGTGGCCCGGGATTATCTGCAGCCCAGCTTCCCTCATCCCGCGCAGCCGCTCCGCCGAGCGTGCCTGCTGCTCGTGATCGTCGGCAAAGACCGGGAAGCGCCGATCGTCCAGGCCCGATGAGAAGTGCACGACGTCGGCGCCGATCACGACATCGCCGATGCGAACCGACTGGTGTCCCGGCGTGTGCCCCGGAGTGAGCAGCAGTTCGATGCTGCCGTCGCCGAGGAGATCGGTGTCGCCGTCGAGGAGGATCAGCTCACGATCCTCGGCGCTGTAGTCGCGTGGTAGGAACAGGTTGCGTGCGATCGCCGCATCATCGTGACCGGCCTCCCATTCGCGGCGCTGCACCACCAGCGGCACCGAGGGCGGGATCAGCTTCAGCCCGCCGACGTGGTCCCAGTGTAGGTGGGTCAGGACGACCTTCGTCAGCGTCTCGAGCTCGACCTGCTCGGCGACGCTCTGCTGCTGCTCGAGCTCGAACACCGCGAAGACCTCAGGCCGCTCGTAGTAGGCAGCCGGGTCGGCGATCGCCGCAGGGTTCAAGCCAGTGTCGATCAGAATCCGCTCATCGGCCGTCTCCACCACGTAAGCCGGCACGGGATAGCGGACCGGCGTGCTCATGTCCTCGCCCGCTCGGAATATCCCGCCCGGAGCAGTGAACCATCCGACGTTGAGCCTCTCGATCCTCATGCTGCTCCTCGCATCGCGGTCGCTCGGCAAGTATGTATCTTTCTCGCCCGTGCCCCGCTTTGCGCAGCACGCCCGCATCCGAGCTCGCGACGGCCGGCGCGAGGAGCTCCTTACGAAGTTCCTCGAAGCCTGCGAGATGCAGCGTGACAATCCGGCCTGCGAGCTGATGCTCGTGAGCACCTCGCCGGACGAGGACAGCGATGTCTTCCTGACCGAGGTCTGGTCGAGCGCCGAGGAGTACGAGCGCACGCGTCAGAGCGCGCAGGTGCAGGCCTGGGCAGCTGACATGCCCGCTCTGGTGGACGGGCCAGCCGATGTCACGCCGCTCGAGCTCGTGGGACGTAAGAGCATCGAGATGAGCGGGTAGGCGGTTCGAGGGCGCGGGCGGCCAGACCCGGGACCCGAAGGTCAGACGGTCGCCGGCGGGCGGAGCGGGACGTGGTCCTCGAGATCGCCCGAGGGCGTCTCCTCGCCAGGTACCCTCGCATGCGAGCTGTTGAGCACGCGCAGCATCCCCTCGACGACTTCGGCGTCGAACTGAGTCCCCGCATGTCGCTTGAGCTCTTCGATCGCAAACAGCTCGCCCGGCGCATCCCTGTAGGGACGGTCCGAGGTCATCGCCTCGAATGCGTCGGCGACGTGGATGATGCGTGACTCGAGCGGGATCTCCCGCCCGCTCAGCCCGTCGGGATAGCCGTGTCCGTCGATGCGCTCGTGGTGGTGGCGCACCCACCTCGCCTCGACCGGCATCTCGGCCGCGAGGATGATCTCCCCGCCGAGCTGCGGATGGCGCTTCATCTCCGCGTACTCCTTGTCGGTCAGTTTCCCCGGCTTTTTCAGGATCGAGTCGGGGATGCCGATCTTGCCCACGTCGTGCAGCAGGCCCGCCAGGCGAATCTGCTTGAGCCTTGCCCCCTCGATGCCGAGCTCAGCCCCCAGCACGGCGCACAGGGTGGCGACCGTCTGGCTGTGGCTGCGCGTGTAGGAGTCCTTGCTGTCGACCGCCAGAGCGAGCGCCCTTGCGAGCTTGCGGGTCTGCTGGTCTTCCTGTGCCTCGAGAGCGGACTCGCGGAAGGGCGTCATCTCCGGCGTGTAGATGGCCACGTCCTGATCGAAGCGCTTTGCATTCATCAGCGCCAGGTCGGCCTCTCTGACGAGAGCGTCTCGTGTGCGCAAGCTGAGTGCCTGGGCGATTCCTGCAGTTGCCTGCACGCCGTCGCGGCCGTCGCCCGGCGAGAGCGTCGCGAGCAGCCTCTGAGCGAACTCGAACGCCGCCCACTCGCCGGCGTCGTGCAAGATCACGGCGAACTCGTCCCCTCCGATTCGATACGCGCGGTCGGCGCCGCGTGGAGTCGCAACGAGCGCGCGTGCGAGCTTGACCAGAGTCTCGTCGCCGGCCTGGTGGCCGTGCGTATCGTTGATCGTCTTGAGGTCGTCCGCGTCGAGCATCACCAGTGCAGTGGGGACTCCCGTGCGTCCGGTGCGCTGCAGCTCCGTCGCGAGATCCTCTTGGAACGCTCGGTGATTGCGCAGGCCGGTGAGGGGGTCTGTGATGACGAGTTGTTCCAGGCGCTCGAGCTCCGCAGCTCGCATGGCGACCCGTGCACGGCGCCCGCGGCGGAGAGCGGACGACAGCGCGCCGAAGAGGACGAGGATGACCGCGACCCCGACCATCTCCTGGAGCGAAGCCGTTGCCTCGTCTCTGCGCAGGACCTCGGTCGACTCGCGCGCCCGTTCGGCCGAGCGTGCGGCGCGCTTGTCGACCGCTGTCTCGAGTGAGGTGAAAATGGGATCGGTGACGACATGATCGAGAAACCGCACGCGCGGTCCGTTGTCAAGGACCACGGCGGAGAACATGCGCTGGGTCGCATCGGCGTAGCTGCCGTTGTCGCGCAGCGCCCGCTCGACGAAGCTTCGCGTCGCCGACGATCCGTCGAGTGCCAGTACACCCCTGAGGTCGGCGCCCACCCGGCGCTCGGCCTGGTCGTGCAGCTTGAATACCGCGGCGCTCGGTTCCAACCGGTACTTGCGCTCGAGCGACTCCTCCTGGCCCACCCAGAAACGTGCGTCCTGATAGACGGCGGCGATCCGCGCTTGGCGAGCCGAGCGTTCGGTCTCGCTTAGGATCGCGCGCTGATTGGCGAGCGTGAGCACCGTCAGAACGATCAGCCCAGCGACCAGGACGGCGACCACCACCTGACGCAGTGACTTGTGTCCGAGGCCGCCGGCAGGCTGCACGACTCGACTCTCCTGATCACTCCTCATCGTGTAGCTCAGCCCGCGCGGGCCCGCAAGGCCTCGTGCGCCTCGGGAGCTTTCGAGTCCTGCGGCGCACCGGGCGCGTCCTGGGTGCGCCCCGCCGGACTCGCCGTCTCCACGCGGTTGCGACCGTTGTTCTTGGCGACGTAGAGAGCGCGGTCGGCGGCCCGGAACAGGCTCACCGGGTCGCCGGCGTCGGCCGGGAGAATCGCCACGCCGACGCTGGCCGTGATCGCTTGCTCCACTCGTGGCAGGTTGATCGAGGCGATCGCGTTGCGCGCCGCCTCGGCCACGCGGACGGCTCCCAGCTCATCAGTGGCCGGCAACAGCAGCAGGAACTCCTCGCCGCCATAGCGAGCCACGAAGTCGCTGTCGCGCACCACGCTGCGGAAGGCCACGCCGGCCGCGGCGAGAACTTCGTCGCCGCGGTCGTGACCATGGATGTCGTTGACCTTCTTGAAGTGATCGAGGTCGACGAGCAACGCCGCGAGCGGATTGCAGGTGCGCGAAGCCTGGGCGACCATGCGCTTGAGCGTGTCCTGGGCCGCCCGGTGGTTGGGTAGACCCGTGAGCCCGTCGGTCGCTGCGCGCATCTGCGCGATCGCGAGGTTGCGCAGATTCCCCAGCACCGGGGCCGCCTGCGCAACCGTGTCGCGGATGCGCTGGCAGTCGCGCTCCTCCGGCAGCTGCGCCTGATTGACGAGCACCGCGCCGATCACCTCGCCGCTGACGAGCAGCGGCTCGCACCTGTTCGACCCAGGCAGCTCGCCGCAGATCTCACACGCCATCAGCGAGTCACGCTCTTGGCCGTCGACGTGACCCCGCCCGAGGCGCATCGCGAGGCATGAGCGCGGCGTGGCGCCGACGAGCGGCTCTCGCAGGGACTCGAAGGACGACAGCGACGTCTTCGGCTCGAGCCGGTCGGAGCTGTTGTTGCGCGTGAGCACCAGCGCGTGGGTCTCGTCGAAGCTGCGCTCGAGCTGGCGGCGCAGCAGCTCGTGGGCGTCCTCCTCGCTTGCAGTGGCCTGCAGCGTGTCGATGTACTCGCCTTCGATCTCGCTGTATCGC
Organism: Solirubrobacterales bacterium; assembly: GCA_038240205.1. GTDB lineage: Bacteria > Actinomycetota > Thermoleophilia > Solirubrobacterales > Solirubrobacteraceae > Palsa-744. Next base: position 7,444 of record JBBSDZ010000016.1, read on the forward strand.
TCCTCCAGTCGTTGGCGGTCGAGCAGCCGCTTGAGCGTCACGCCGGTGCGAGCCAACGTCGCCGCAGCCACAAGCGCGACCACAGAGGCAACCAGCAGCCAGAGCCGGTCCGTGTCGTAGGTGTTGAGTGCGCTGTCGTGAGCGTCCGCGGCGGCGTCCAGCTCGATTGGCCGTCTCGCCGCGACGAACGCGCTGAGGCGTCCGATGGCCGCCGCGACCGTCGCGGCGGCGCCCGATCGTTCCGCTGCGCTCGGCGAACGCCCCTGCGAGAGCTGTTCGGTGCGCGCCGCGAGCGCGCGGATCGCCTTCCAAGAGCCCGGGATCGACTCGACCTGTGCGAGCTCCGCTTTTCGATCGTTCCGATGCAGCCGCACTACGCGCGCGATATCAGCGTCGATGCGTGGAGCGACGATCTGTTCGAGCTGCGCACGCAGGGCAGCCACCTCCCCGACGCGCCTGCTCAACGCGATGCTCGAAGTGAGGATCTGAGCGCGGTCGAGGTCGGCGCTGAGCTCGCTCGTAGCCTGCTCGGAGAGCAGGTTGTCCGCGTAGAGCTGGCTGTTTGCGCGCTGGACGTCTCGCATGCCCACCAGACCGAGAGTCACGACACACGCGAGCGACGCGGCGAGTACGACTAGCGCCAGGAAGAATCGCGTGCTGACGCTGAGGGCTCGAATGCTCACCGTTTTGTATCGGCCGATACGAGCCGTGGCTGAAGGTGTCAGACCTGCCCGTGGCGCGGGCCGGCCGCCGGTCGAGGCCGCCCGGCGAGGCCGCTACGTGCCGCTACCTGGCGGCAGCGACTGCGCGGCGTACTCGGTCTCGCGCGGGCGCGCATGCGGCACGGACATGGTGCTCGCCGGCCGGGCCATCCCGGCGCGGACCGGCCGGCTGGAGCGTTGCGGGGGCGCAGCTCCACCGCGCGAGTCGCGCAGGTCCTCAGCGGCGTCAGACGCGATCGCGTCGCTCGCGAGCACGACCCTGAGAAGCGCTCCGACGACCTGCGGGTCGAAGTGCGACCCCGAGCAGCGTTCGAGCTCGGCCCTCGCGTCCGCGAATGACATCGCCTTGCGATAGGACCGCGTCGTCGTCATCGCATTGAACGCATCGCAAGTGGAGACGACGCGAGCCTCCAGCGGGATGTCCTCGCCGCACAGCCCGTCGGGATAGCCGCGTCCGTCCCAGCGCTCGTGCGAGGCACGCACGATGCGGCCGATCTCGCTCATGAAGCCACCGATCTTCTCGAGCATCTTCTGACCCTCGATCGTGTGCGTCTTGATGATCGCCCACTCGCGCTCGTCGAGCTTGCCCGGCTTGTTGATGATCTCCTTCGGGACGGCGATCTTGCCGACGTCGTGGAGCAGCGCCCCGAACTCGACGTTGCGCTTGCGGTCCGCGTCCAGGCCAAGCGCCTCGCAGACGTCGAGCGCCAGCCGCACGACGCTCTTGCAGTGCTCGCCCGTGTAAGCGTCGTCCGCCTCGACGACATCGCCAAGGAGCAGAGCCGTGCCCTGGTAGGCGTCGTTCAGCTCGGCGAGCTGCTCGAGACGCTCGTGGCGCTCGCGCGAAAAGAACATCAGCACCCCGAACAGCGGGGCGATGAACAGAACGGCAAGCTGGCTGTGTACGGACATGGCCGCGAAGGCGACTGCGAGGCCGATCGGAGAGAGCGCCAAGTCGATCGCATATATCGGGCGGCACTCCTCCAGCAGCTCGCGGATCCTGAGCCCGCCGAACAGGCGCTCACGCACAGCGCTCGCAGCGAAATCGCAGGCGAGCTGGGCCACGAGGGCTAGCAGCAGCAGGTCCCAATCTCCACTCGGGCTGTGAGCGCCCGCCAGCAGGAGGACGAGCGCCGGCCCGATCGCGAACCAGCTGTTGCCGAGAGCCGTCAGCAGCCAGCTCGGCGAGACCTCGCCGCGGACGATTCTTGGCGCCATGCCAAGACCAAGAGCAAGCGGCACGAGGAACGGTACTGCCGCAAGTGGGACGGCGAAGAGCATCGGCACGAACAGAGCCTGCGTTGGCACAGTGAATCCGGCGCCCACGTCGAAGCGGACGTGACCGGCCAAGGCGATCCCGATCACGTACAGCGCGGCCGTGGCCGGTGAGAAACTGTGCACGCCGAAGCAGACGGCGATGGCTACAGCGCTGAGCAGAAAACCTCCCCCGACGAGAAGTTCTCCGCGACGCGGCATTGCATCCATCGGACGCCCGCGCTGTGCGCAGGAGTCTCTCGTGCGCTCGGCCTCTTTGATCGCATGCACAGACATGGCGTTCTGGTCTCTATCGTCGCGGCGTCGCCAGAGACTTGAGGCCTGCTGGTCGTTGAGGACGACTCGCCCACTGCGCTCACGGCTCGAACGCGGCTGCTCGTACAAACGTCCTTGCCCCTTTAGGACGACAAGGATCTGCCCGATAGTGCCCCTGTAAGCAAAAACAACCAGTCACTGAAAAAGGCAAACCCGTCGCGAGGCGGGGACGCAAAGCCAGAGGTCTCAAGGATGAGATAGCTCGGTCGCCAGTGGAACGTCACGGAGGACTCAAATGTCTCTGTCTCGCCCCACGGCACGCAGGTTCGTCAGGAAGTTCGGTTGCACAGCGGGAACCACAGTCACCCTGCTGGGACTGTCAGCTGCGCCGGCGCTGGCGAAGAAGGACGTCGTCTCGGTGGTCAAGCAAGCACCCGGAGCGGTCAACGCAGTGTTGGCTGTGTGCCCGGGTCAGACGTTTTCCAAGCCGTTTGAAGCGCTCGGAGACGTCAACTACTACACGCTCGTCGAAGGCAGTGAATTCACCAATGGTGCAGAAGGCTGGGAACTGTACGGAGGCGCGCACGTCGTCGCCGCCACGCATCCCGATGGCAGCACCGGCTCGGCGCTGGATCTGCCGGGCGGCTCGGTCGCCGTCAGCCCGCCGGTCTGCGTGACGCTTCAGTACCCGACCGCGCGGATCTGGACGAACGGCGTCCAAGGCGACAGCAGCGTGGTCGTCTCGGTCGCCTACGCCAACACCAAGACCGCGAGCAAGCCCAAGCAGGTAGGGGCGATCCAGGAGGAACAGAGCGGCCAGCACGAAGATTCACGGTCCGGCTGGGCCCTCTCCGAATCGTTCAACGTGCAGCCTGAACTCGGGGGCAAGACCGAAGAAACGCGCCAAGTACGCTTTATCTTCGCCGCCGATGGCAAGGATGGGAATAGCAGCGACACGCAGCTCTTCGGCCTCTACGTCGACCCGCGCATGAGGTAGGAGCCAAGACCGCATGGGATGGTGGAGCGGCTGCCTCCGTGGCCGCTCCATCCCCGTATCGAGGGTCGCTCGGGAGCTCGAGACGGCGGCAGGGTCACTCACCCTATCCGCCGGACCGAGTCTCCACCGGAGCGCCCCAGCCGGGCGGCGTCGCGGGTCTCGACATCGATTGCAGGCGAGCCGTTCTTATAGATCCCAGCCGAAGTAGACCTCGACCTTGGCGATCTTCCCTTGATCGAATCCGAAGATCTCGGTGTTGCGAAAGCGCCCACCGTCGGCCTTCGTGAGCTCGTAGGTGACGAGCACCTCCTCCCCCACCGGCGCCAATCGCACGAACGCGAACGCGGCCGTGCTCGCGGCGTTCGGCCAGCAGCGCTCGAAGTAGCGCGCCTTGTCGATGCCCGGGTCGGGCGGGCTGAAGAAAGTGAAGTCCTCGCTCAGGATGTGCTCGAGGGTGCTGCGATCTCCCGACTCGTACGCGCCATAGCATTCGCGCACGAGCTGCAGCCGGTCATCGACGGACATGAGCCCTCCTTTTTTGTTTGCAACGCAGACGACCCCGGGCGACCGAAGTCATCGCCGCGGACGGCGTGCGATCGGCTGTTGGCGCGCCGTCAGCGCCGGCCGAGCGATCAGTTGTCGCTCATCTGCGCGACGATCGCGGCGCTGTCCATCTCATCCCACGCCTGCGCGATCTCGCCGCCTGCGATCTTGAACACGGCTGTCGAGGTGAATGCGACCTCGCGCTCGCTCGGCGGGCAGCCGAGGAACTCCCCCACCTGGCGCCCGCGCCAGCGCTGGTGCGCGGCGACGAGATCCTCCTCGGCCAGCAGCAGCAGGATCTCGTGATGAAGCGGCTCGAACGCCGCGAGGAAGTAGGCAACCGCTTCGCGCTGTCCCTCGCGGCCGCGCTTGACGCCGTTGTGCACGAACCCCTTCGACAGCCAGCGCTCGCACGCGTAGGAGTCACGGCTGTTGATCGCCTCCGCATAGAAGCTGCGGACGATCTCCTTGTTCTCGTGCGGCGACATGCCCGAAAACCTCGCCGGGGCTCTGCCCCGCCTAGGCCTCGGGCGGGCGCGGATAGGGAAGCGGCTGCAGGACGCCCGCGAGGCGCTCGCGCAGCGGCTCGAAGCGAGGCGGCAGCGACAGGCGCTCGCCGAGGTGCGCTGCGTCCTCGTCGACGGCGAAGCCCGGTCCGATCGTCGCGATCTCGAACAGCACTCCACTCGGCTCGCGGAAGTAGACCGAGCGGAAGTAGAAGCGATCGATCACGGCTGTTGGGTGCGCGCCGGACTCGGCCACGCGCTCGCGCCAATCCTCCTCGTCCTCGGGCCTGGACGCGAACGCGATGTGGTGGACGGTGCCGGCGCCCTGGCTCGGGCGCGCCTGCGGCGGCGCCGGGTCATATGCGTAGAAGCTGCCACGGCGCTCGCCGCGCACCTCCCAGCTCGGCCCGTCCTGCGTGGCGAAGCCGAGCGTGTCGCGCAGCAGACCGGCGCTGAGCGCAGGATCTGTGCTGTACGCACGGGCGCCCTCGAACCCCTGCAGGGCGTGCTCGGCCGGGATGCCCGGCGCGCTCGCAACCAGCGGCTCGTCCGGAGCGCTCGTGATAACGAGCTCGTGGTCGAGGCCCTCCGGATCGGCGAACACGAGGCTCTCGCCGCTCAGCTCAGCGGCGGTGCCGTGTGCCTGCAGGCGCTGCTTCCAGTACGCGAGCGAGTCCGCCGAGGCGACGCGCCAGAGGATCCGGTGGACCATCCCCGCCCCCGGCCTGCCGAGCGCCGCGCCCGGATACTCGAAGAAGGTCAGGTCCATTCCAGGCGAGCCATCGTCGTCTCCGTAGAACAGGTGATAGACGGTCGGATCGTCCTGGTTGACCGTCTGCTTGACCATCCGCAGGCCGAGCACGCCTGTGTAGAACTCGACGTTGCCTGGAGCGTCGGCCGTGATCGCCGTGATGTGGTGGATGCCCTCGAGCTTCATCGCAGAGCTGCCATTATCGCCGAGTGCAAGATGGATCGCTCATCCCGCGCTTCGGCCGCGCGCGGCGCGATTCCTCGCTCGCCGTGCTCGAAGGCTTCCACCCGCTCAAGCACGCGCTGCGCTTCGGCGCGAACGTGCTCGAGGTCGCGTGCAGCGACCCACGCGAGCTCGACCGGCTGACGGCGCTGCTCGCGCCCGACCTCGGCGAGCGCCTGCGCTCGCTCGCTCGCCAAGTCGAGCCGGAGGTGTTTCGCCAGCTTGCACCACTCGCGCCGTCGACCGGTGTGATCGGCCTGGCCGAGCGTCGCACGATCGAGCCGGCAGCGATCCTCGCTGATGAGCGGCCGGCGCCGGTCGTGCTGCTCGAGGACCCGCGCGACCTGGGCAACATGGGCGCGTGCGTGCGCGTCGCCGCGGCGGCAGACATCGCCGGTGTGCTCACGACCGGCAGCCACGACCCGTGGGCGCCAGACGCGCTGCGCGGCGCAGCTGGCCTGCACTTCGCCGTGCCGGTCGCCCGCCTCGCTGCGCTCGAGCCCTCGGCACGGCCGCTGCTCGCGCTCGACCCGGACGGCGAGGCGCTGGCGCCGCATGAGCTACCCCCCCGTGCGCTGCTCGCGTTCGGCACCGAGCGCCATGGCCTCAGCGACGAGCTGCTCGAGCGCGCGGACGCGCGCATCAGCATCCCCATGCGCGCAGGCGTCTCGAGCCTGAACCTGGCGACCTCCGTGGCGGCTGTGCTGTTCGCATGGCGGCTCTCGCCGCACGCGCACGCCCCACTGTCCTCCTGACTACGCCACCGGCATTCGCGCAGTGAGACCGGGGGCGCTACGCCGGGTTGGCGGCCGCCCACTCGACGATCTTGTGCGAGTCGGCGACGACCGTGCCGTCATCGAGCTCGAGCGCCGGCACCCAGCGGCTGCCAGTCAGCTCCTGTACGCGGCGCCGTCCTGGCGTTCTGTTCAGCGCGGCTCCCAGCGGCGCGAAGCCGTAGGACTTGATCAGCTCGGGGTCGTGGCCGGCGTCCTTGAGCGCGTGGTAGGCGTTGGCGCACGGGTGGCCACCGGGGCGAGGGGTGGGGAAGGTTCCCCAGCAGACGTAGAGCTTCACGAGACGGTCAGCGTACCTTCCATGCCGGCCTGCCGGTGCCCGGGGACGGTGCAGTAGAAGGTGTACTTGCCCGGCTTGAGCGTCACCGTGAGCGTCTTTGAGCCCCCGGCGAAGACCGGTGTCTGTCCCACGACGGCGCTGCCCTGCGCGATCGCCACGTCGTGTTCGATCGGGGACGCGTTGCTGAAGTCGATCGTGACCTTGCCCGCCCTGGCTGTCAGCGCCTTCGTTTCGAAGGCGAGCTGACCGGAGGCGTTGGCAGCGAGCTTGAGCGTCGTCGCGGTGGCGGCCGGCGACGACGCCGGCGCGGGCGTGCCGGTCGTGGCTTTGGGCGAGGTCGCGGGCTTCGTCGCGGGCTTCGACGTGGACGGAGCGCGCGTCGTGGTCGGGGTGCTCGATGTTTCCTGAGTGGCGGCGCTCTGCGTCGAGGAGGCGCTCTGCCCGCCGCTCTTCTCCGGCGAGCCGGAGGTGATCACGGCGGTCGTCGCGGCGGCCGCGACGAGCACCGCGGTGATGGCGGCGACGATGCGCTGGCCGCCGAGTGTCCCCGGGAAGCTGGGGTTGCGCATGCCGAGCCCAAGCGAGAGGATCAGCGCCCAGGCGACGAGCAGGCCACCAGCGATGTAGAAGGGCGTTTTGGCCTTCTCGGCGCCGAGCACGGGCGCGAGGTGGACGAGCGCGGTATGCACGGGCGCGAGCCTAGCCGATGAGACCCCGGATATGCTGCCTGGCGGGATGACAGACGCGGTCCGCACACCGGAGGAGGCCCTGGCGGATCTGCCGGACTTTCCGTTCGCGGCGCACTACCGCGAGGTCGACGGACTGCGCCTCGCGCACATCGACGAGGGCGAGGGCGCGCCGGTGATCTTCGTGCATGGCGAGCCGACGTGGTCGTTCCTGTGGCGCAAGGTGATCCCACCGGTGCGCGACGCCGGCTTTCGCTGCATCGCGCCCGACATGGCCGGCTTCGGGCGCTCGGACAAGCCGACCGACATCGGCTGGTACTCCTACGACCGCCACACGGCGATGACCGCCTCGCTGCTCGAGGATCTCGATGTGCGCGGGGCGACGATCGTCGTGCACGACTGGGGCGGGCCGATCGGCCTGCGCCTGGCGGTCGAGCAGCGCGAGCGGATCGATCGAATCGTGATCCTCGACACGGGTCTGTTCACCGGCCACCAGCGCATGACCGACGCCTGGACGGCGTTTCGCGACTTCGTCGAGCGCACCGAGGACCTGCCGGTCGGATTTCTCGTGCGCGGCGCCTGCAAGACCGATCCTGGAGACGACGTGATCGCCGCCTACGACGCGCCTTATCCGGACGTCGCCTCGAAGGCCGGCGCGCGCGCGTTCCCGTTGATGATCCCGCGCAGCCCGCAGGAGCCAGGCGCTACGGCCGGGCAGGCCGTCCAGGACGCGCTGCGCGAGGACGAGCGCCCGATGCTCGTCCTCTGGGCCGACTCCGACCCGATCCTTCCGCCGAGCGTCGGCGAGCGCTTCGCCGAGGCGCTCGGAGCGCCGAAGCCGCGGCCGATCGAGAACGCGAGCCACTTCCTCCAGGAGGACCAGGGACCGCTGATCGGCAGCCTCATCGCCGACTGGCTCAAGTCCTCCTAGTCGAGACGGGAAGGGCGCGTCGGCGCGCGGCCGGCTGGCTGCTCACTGCGCGCGTCAGCGCCCTGCGCGGGCCCAGTTCCGGCTGCGCTCGGGATCTGCGGCTGCTCGGGTGAGCCCTCGAGGCTCGGCTCCGAGCGCGACGCGCGCAGCTCGTAGTTGCGCCGCGTGGAGGTGTCGGCGTCGGCGAGCACGCGGTCGGCCTTCATCGCGCGCGCCATGCCCTCGGACAGACGGCGCGGCAGCACGACGCCGAGGACGTTTGTGCGCTTGGCCGACTTGGGCACCCACACTTCGACGGTGCCGAGCTGCAGCGCCTCGACGATCGCCTCGGCGACGTCGCTCGGCTCGAGGTTGCTCAGCCCGCGCGCCGCGCCCAGCCCAGAGCCGAGCTCGGTCTTGACGACGTACGGCATCACGTAGCTGAGATCGACGTGTGCGTCCATCAGGCGAAGCTCACCGCGAACAGCCTCGGTCAGGCCGACGACAGCGTGCTTGGTCGCGGAGTAGGTCGCGCCACCGGGCGCGCCGAACTTGCCTGCCTGCGAGGAGATGTTGACGATATGCCCGCGGTCGCGCGGGATCATGCGCGCAAGCGCGAGCTTCATGCCGAGGATGACGCCGTGGATGTTGATGTCGACCATGCGCACGGCCGTCAGATCGTCCTCGTCGATGAAGCGCCCGATCTGCATGATCCCGGCGTTGTTGACGAGCACGTCGATCGGGCCCAGCTGCTGCTCGGTGAGATCGAGAAACGCCGAGAAGGAATCGCGGTCGGTCACGTCCAGGGCGATTGCGACTGCGCTCGGGCCGAGCTCCTTGGCGGTCGCGCGCGCGGCGTCGATGTCGAGGTCGCCGATCGCAACCTTCATCCCCTGACCGAGCAGCGCTTCGGCGGTGGCGCGGCCGATACCGCGGGCTGCGCCGGTGATCGCGGCGGTCTCGCCGGCGAGGATGCGGGGCTGCTTGGCCATGGTCTGCCTCCTGGTGGTTGGCGCCGGCGACGGTGTCCCGGCGGTGCGGTGTGAGTCAACGCTAGCGCGCTGCTGCCAGCGGCGCACGCGCACCCCGCGCGGCCGTCGCAGCGAGCCGGCGAGCGGCAGCCGAGCGGCCGGATAGTAGGGTTGACGAATGGCAACCTTCAAATTCGAGGGTCAACGGATCGCCTACTCGGAGTACGGGGGCGGGCCGGCGGCGGTCACTGCTGCGGGCGGGCGCGGGCGCACTGCCAAGAGCTCGAAGGCCGGCTCGCGGCCGATCATCCTCGTACACGGGCTGCTGCTCTCCCAGGAGATGCACCGACCGCTGGCCGAAGACCTCGCCGCGCGCGGGAACCGCGTGATCACGGTCGACCTGCTCGGCCACGGCCGCTCGGACCGTCCGCGCGACATGTGGCGCTACTCGATGCGCTTCTTCGGCGATCAGGTGGTCGCGCTGATGGACCACCTGGACATCGACGAAGCGGTCGTCATGGGCACCTCGCTCGGAGCGAACACGGCGCTGAACGTCGCGCTCACGCACCCGGAGCGCCTGCGCGGCATGGTGATCGAGATGCCGGTGCTCGACAACGCGCTGATGTGGAGCGCACTCGCGTTCACGCCGCTGCTCGCGGCGCTCACGTTCGGCGAATCGGCGATGAAGCTGCTCGGCCGCGGCGCGCGCGCGGTGCCGCGGCGGCTGCTCCCCCACTACGGCAACGTCATGCTCGACCTCGTCCGCCAGGAACCTGGCCCGAGCGGGGCCGTGCTGCAGGGGCTGTTCTTCGGGCGCATCGCTCCACACCGCAACGACCGCCGCCTGTTCCAGACGCCGGCGCTCGTGCTCGGCCACAAGCGCGATCCGGTGCACCCGTTCTCGGACGCCGGCATGCTCGCCGAGGAGCTCCCCAACGGCCGCCTGATCGTCGCCAACTCGCTGGTCGAGCTGCGCACGCAGCCGGAGCGACTGACCGGCGAGATCGCGAGCTTCCTCGACGAAGTGTGGGCACAGCCGCGCGCGCGTCGCGCCAAACGCCCGGCGGCAGCACGCGCCGGCAAACGCACGGCAGCGGCGTCGACGCGCCCTCCCGCGCGGACGGCCAAACGGCCGGCCAAACGTGCCCGCGCGAGCGCCGGCTGAGCCCGAGCGACGGCTCAGCGCGCCCGTCCGCGGAGCCGCCGGATGCGCTCCCGGCAAGCCAGCGGATGCCCGGCGCTCGGGCTACTTCTTGCGCAGGAAGAGCGCGATCTCGTTGACGCTGACGCGGCCGGGGGCCTGCGGTGTCCCGACGGCGGAGGCGGGAGCAGCGCTCAGCCACAGAACGATGAAGCGATGTGCCCCTTTGGAAGCTGGAGTGCTCGTGCCGAGCTTGAGGCGGACGTGCTTCTTGTTGACGACGCGCGAGGGGGTCAGCGCGACCCAGGCGGGATCGGTGATCGAGCCGGGCGGAGCGGCGGCGTTGGCGCCGTAGACCTGGACGGTCAGTCCGGGGGTAGTGGTGCTGAGGCCCATCACGGCGATCTTGCGCGCCGTGTTGAGGTCGATCAGGACGCCCTCGGCCATCTTCGGTGCGACTGTCGGTTCGACCACGGCGGTCCAGCCGGTGGAGTTGTCGCCGTCGATCGCGAGACTCGGATCGCCGAAGTTGGCGGGCGTGTAGTTGTACGGGTTGTACGTGGAGGCGGCGTTGGTGTCGAGCAGCAGCGCTTCAGCGTTGGCTTCGCCCGCGATCGCCGGGCCTTCGTTGCCGGCTTTGGGCGTGGTTTTGCCTTGGCCGGTGCCGGTGGGCAGCGGCGTCGCTTTGATCGTTTTCGGCACGGGCGTGATTGCCTGGATCTTGGGAGCTTTTACAGGTGTCAGCGGCAGCGGTTTGATCGTCGTCGGGGTACCGATCTTGCCCGTCGCGGTCGGGGGCGTTTCAGACGCAGGCGGGACAACGGGGGTCGAGCTGACCGGCGGTGTGACCTGCGCGACCGTCGTGACCGGCGACGATTTGCCGCCCGGTTTGCTCAGCGCCGCGTAGGCGGCGGTGGCTGCGCCGGCGATGAGCAGGACGAGCGTCGAGAGGATCGCCGCGGCTGAGCGCCAGCTGGGCGTGCGCGAGCGCAGGCTGTCGGGCGCCCCGGTGCCGCACTGCAGGCACCAGTCCTGGCCGGGCTGCAGCGGCGAGCCGCACTCCGAGCAGTTGTGCGCGGAAGGCTCGGGCGCCGGAGCCCCAGGGCCTGCGGGCGCGCTGGGGGCCTGCTCTGAGCCGGGCGCTGCCGGCGGATCGGCGAGCATCGTGGACACGTGCGTAATTCTAACCGGCGGTCTCGGGGAAGGCCGGCAGTTCCCGGACGGGGAGGATGTCGCGGCCGGTCGGCTCGAGCCGCTCGTCGAGCTCGAGCTCGGCATAGTAGCGCGTGAACGTGCGCCCGGCGTTGAACTCGCCGACGTGCGGCTCGATGCGCTCACCGCAGGCCATGCGCACGATCAGCTCGGGGTAGCTGCGGCCCGGCAGAGCCGCATAGGCAGGGCCGGGAAAGGCCCCGCCGAAGCGGGTGTTGACGTCGGTGATGCCGAGGCCGATGGATGGATCGCGAAACACCTGCACGGTGGCCGGCCCGCACACGCACAGCGCCTCCATCGTACGCCGGCCGAGCTCGATCAGCTCCTCATCGTGCACGACGGCCCCCTTGATCGACTCGCCGCCGCGCGACTCGAGCATCGTCCGCGGGATCGCGTTGAGGCAGCGCCCGTCGAGGTCGCCGAGGCAGTCGATCGACAGCTCGGGCCCGTCCATCGCGCGCTGCACCATGACCGGCTCTTGCACGTAGTCGATGAAGAAACGTGCCTGCGCGACGTCTCGCGCGAGGTGAATCGAGCGGGCGCCGGAGCCGCGGCGCGGCTTGACCATGACCGGGTAGTCGATCGCGTCGAGGTCGCCCTCGGGCAGCACGGTCGGGGGCGAGGGTAGCTGCAGGCGACCGAGCAGCAAATGCGTCTCGTACTTGTCGTACGTCGCGCGCGCGATCTCGACCGAGGGTACGAGCGCCGGCAGGTGTCCCTCGGCTCGCGCTAGCGCGAGTACCTCGATGTCGAGGTCGGTGAGCGGCAGCACGGCGCCGACGTTGTGCTGTTCACACAGCTCGCGCAGGGCAGTGAGGTAGCGCGGATCGTCGATCATCGGCACGGCCGCGCGCACGTGCGCGGCGTACTGCGCTGGAGCGAGCGGCGAGGGATCGACGGCGATCGTGCGCGTGAGCGCGGCGAAGCAGGAGACGATGTCGTGGCGCTTACCGACGCCTGTGAGCAGCACGGCGGGGGTCATCACAGCTCGCCCTCCCAGCCGCCTTCCTGCCCCTTGTAGAGCCCGCCGCCACCGAGCACGAGCGCGGGCGTGCGCAGCAGGATCCGCAGGTCGAGCAGCATTGAACGGTGTTCGATGTAGTGCAGATCGAGCTCGATTCGCTCCGACCACGGCAGCGAGGCGCGGCCGTTGATCTGCGCCCAGCCGGTGATGCCGGGCTTGACCGAGAGGCGCCCGTGCTGGCGCGAGGTGTACTGGGCGACCTGCGCGGGCAGCGTCGGGCGTGGGCCGATCAGCGACATCTCCCCGCGCAAGACGTTGAGCAGGTTGGGCAGCTCGTCGAACGAGGTCCTGCGCAGGAACGCGCCGATCCGCGTGACGCGCGAGTCGTTGGCGTTGATCGCAAGCCCGGCGCCGAAGTGCTCGGCGCCGTCGACCATCGTGCGCAACTTGAGCATGTCGAACTGCTCTCCGTAGAGCCCGGAACGCCGCTGGCGGTAGATCGCCGGGCCGCGCGAGGTCAGGCGGATGGCGATCATCGCGAGGAGCAGGATCGGGGCGCTCAGCAGCAGCGCGAGCGCGGAGACGACGATGTCGATCGCCCGGCGGATCATCGCGTTCCCTCGGCGGCGTCCCACGCGGCGTCGGTCCCGTGCCGCAGCCAGTCCCACAGCCCGGCGGCGGGCGAGGCGGTGGTGAGCACGTAGTAGCGGGCGATGAGCAGCGGGCGGGCGGGGAGCGCGCCGGCGAGGGAGGCGGCGAGCAGGAGCAGCAGTTGCAGCGCGAGCGTGATCGCGTACACGGTCCCGGCGCCGACGGCGAGCAGCGCGACGTTGGCGAGCAGCGCGATCGCGTGCAGGATCGGCGTCGAGTAGCGCAGCAGGCGGTGGGAGAGGATCATCAGCGCATATCCCGGTGGGTAGCCGCGCGGCGAAAGCATCCCGCCGCGCAGGACAATCGGCCACGTGTGGCTCATCATTCGCCGCTTGCGCGCGAACTCCCCTAGCAGCGAGGGGACCATCTTCTCGCTCGCTCGCGCGGTCGGGACATAGACGGCGCGGCGGCCGCGCTTGACGAGGTTGAACGGCAGCGAGAGGTCGTGCCCCATGATCGGATCGACGACGAGGTAGTCGGCGCGACGTGTGGCGTAGATGGCGCCGTTGCCGGCGGTGACGGAGTAGAGGCGCGACTCGAGCGCGCGCAGCGCGAGCTCGTAGCGCCAGTAGAGGCCCTCCTGATTGCCACCGGTCTCAGCGGCTTGCACGAAGCGGACCTGTCCGCACGCGTAGGCGACGCGCGGATCGCCGAACGCGCCGACGAGCCGCCGCAGAGCGCCCGGCTCCCAGTAGGAGTTGGCGTCGGAGAAGGCGACGACGTCCCCGCTCGCCCGCTCGACGGCGGCGTCCTGGGCGCGGATCTTGCCTCCGCGCGGGAGCTCGAGCACGAGATCGGCGCCGGCGTCGCGCGCGCGCTGCGCTGTCGCGTCGCTGCAGCCGTCGCATGCGACGATCAGCTGCAGCAGCTCGCGCGGGTAGTCAAGCGCGAGCGCATTGGCAACCTTCGCGGCGATCACCTCCTGCTCGTCGTGAGCCGCGACGACAAGCGAGGCCGCCGGGGGCGCCGGAGCGGAGGCGGAAGGGTCATGATGGGCTCCGCCCCTGCCGGGGCTCCGCGGTGTGCGTTCGTAGTTGCCGCTCGCCGCGGATGGCAGCACCCGCGCGAGTGCAGCGAGTGCGAGCGCGTAGCCGAGCTGCGTCCACGCGATCAGCGCGAGGCACAGCCAGAAGACGATTGCGAGCGCGAGCACGCGATGATTCTCGCGGACGCGGGCCGCAGCAGCCGCTCAGGCGCCGAGCAGGCGCTCGTACAGCGTGAGCGTGCGTGCGGCGATGGCGCTCCACGAGTGCTCGCCGGCGGCTGCTGCCTGCGAGCTCGCAGCCATCGCGGCGAGGGTCTGTGGGTCGCCGAGGAGCTCGGCGAGCGCGCGGCGCAGCGCGCTCGCATCGCCTGCGTGCACGGTGCGCGCGGCGCCGGTGGCAGCAAGCTCGGGGAAGCCGCCGACGTCGCTCAGCAGCAGCGGCTTGCCGAACGCGAGCGCCGTGAACAGGACGCCGGACTGCTCGATCTCGCGGTAAGGCAGCACGACGAGGTCGGCACGCGCGAAGTACGCGGGCAGCTCGGCGTCCGCCACGAAGCGCGGTACGAAGCGGACGCTCGCGGGTGCTCGCGAGCGCAACGAGGAGATGTCCATGCGCGGCATGCCGACGATCCACAGCTCAGCGTCGTCGATGCCGCGCCACGCCTCCAGCAGCACGTCGAGCCCCTTGTAGGGGCGCAGCAGGCCGAAGAACAGCACGACCGGCTTGTCCGTGGAGAACGGTGGCGGCGGCACGGGCAGCTCGGAGAGGTGCGCGAAGGCGCCGTGGGCGATCACGTGCACGCGCGCAGGATCGACGCCGAGCTCGCCGATGAGGCGCGCGCGTCCGTGCTCGCTGTGCACGACGACCGCGTCGAAGCGCTCGTACAGCCGCCGCTGCGCCTCGCGACGGCGTGGGCCGGCTTCGCGCGGGAGCACGTCGTGGGCGCTCAGCACGAGCGGGCGGCCCGCCGGCAGCAGCCGGCTGTCGAGCTGCTGCACGGACAGCCATTGGAAGTGCACGACGTCAGCAGCGCGCGCGGCGCGGCGGTAGCGCAGCATGTCCGGGACGTGCTCGGCGAGCTTCAGCGCGCGCCGTGTGCGCTGCGCGAGCTGCGAGCTTCCTGGTGCCAGACGCGAGGCGCGATAGAAGCTTTCGACGCGGCGATAGCCCGCCGCAGGCGGAACCGTGCCGTAGGCGAACCGGCTCGTGAACAGCTCGACATCCGCCCCGGCCGACGCAAGCGCACGGCACAGGGCGTGGTCGTACGGCGGTGTGTACGCCGATGGGTCGATGACGTGAACGTGCATCGGTGCGGACAATATGCGCGCACTAGAGTCCGGGGCGTGCCGGATGTGGAGGTCTCCTACTGCGTGGTCAACACCTCCCAGCGCGAGCTGCTGCTGCAGGGCTTGGACGCGGTCGCAGGTGAGCGGGAGCGCGTGCCGTTCACGACGGAGGTGCTGGTGCTCGACAACGGCTCGCGCGACGGCTCTGCGCAGGCAGCGCAGGCGCACCCGGCGGTGAACGAGATGATCGCGCTGAGCGAGCGGCGCGGCAAGGGCGCGAACGACTCGGAGCTGCTGCGACGCGCCAAAGGGCGCTACGCGCTGCTGCTCAACGAGGACTCCGAGCTGCGTCCGGGCGCAACGGCGGCGCTCGTGCAGGCGCTGCAGGAGCGACCGCAGGCCGCGTGCGCAGGCGCGCGGCTTTTGAGCCCGGAGGGGATCGAGCAGCCCTCGGCGTGGCGCTTTCCCACCCCGCTGACAGCGCTGGCCGGGGCGCTGATGCTGCACCGCCGCCTGACCGTTCAGAGCGGCGGCGCGAAGACGCGCGAGGTCGACTGGTGCCAGTCGGCGGCGCTGCTCGTCCGGCGCGACGCAGCCGCGCAGGTCGACTACCTCGACCCGGCCTTCTTCGTCTACTCCGACGAGGTCGACTTCGCGCGCCGGCTGCGCAATGCCGGCTGGCGCAGCGTGTACGTCCCGGGCGCCGTCGCCGTTCACCACGAGCAGCTCGCGACCGCTGCCGTGCCGGAGCTACGCATCGTCGAACTGGCACGCAACCGCGACCTGTACATGCGCAAGCACCACTCGGCCGCAGCCGTGCTCGCCGTGCGCTGGCTCACGGCGTGGGCATACGCCCTGCGCGCGCTCGCGGCGACCGTGCTGCCGCGTCATTCGGCCGCGCGCCAGTGGCGCCACGTCGTGGCGACGCTCGCACCGGGACGCGGCGAAGGCGTGCGCGAGGCCGCCGCGCGCTACAACAACGAGCGCTAGGTCGCCGAGGCGATCGGACAGCTCCTGGGTCCACCTGCGAGCCGGCGTGGTGCGCTCGCAGCGCGGTTAGATGCCGAGCGGCGAGCTGAAGCTGTGCTCGCAGATACGCGAGCTCGTCGGCCGCCGCCATCTTGCGTGCGCGCTCGTCCGCACGGTGACGGCGAAGCGCCTCCTCGCGATGACGGCGCTCGCGCGCGCCGGCGGGCATCCGCTGCTTGACGGCCAGCTCAGGCATGTTGAGCGGCTAATCGGACCCGTCCTCCCTTTACTTGAAGTGCATTACGTTCCATTCGACGATCTGACTTCCTCACAGGTCTTTCAGCGGATCCTCGGCGTACGCCTCGACGTCGCCGTGCCCGGAGCGGAAGGCGGCGATGCGCCCGCGGCCGTCCGCGATCACAGCCCGCGCCTGCGCGCGCTCCTCCGGGCCGAAGAAGCGCGTGATCGCAAGCAAGAACGGGATCCATGCGAGCCAGAGCACACGCAGGGCCAGGCCGGCGAAGCCGCTGCTCGCCAGCAACAGCTCACCTGAGACGGCCACGCCCGCGAGGATCGCCGTCAGCAGCGCCAGCCGGCCCCACTGGAAAGCAACCGCGAACAGCCGCCGCGTCAGCAGGTGCATGACGATGAGCATTGCCACGTACGCGCCGCACAGCGCGATTCCGGCGCCGGCGATGCCCAGGCCGAGGCCGCCGTTGGGCACGAGCAGCAGCAGCAGCGCGACGTTCACGACGAGGCCTGCCGCAGCCGCCGGAAGGTTGCGCGAGGTCACGCGTGCGCGGCCGGTGATCACGATCATCACCTGGTAGAGCCCGTACAACGTCCACGCGAGCGCCAGCCACGGCAGCGCGCGGTGCGCGCCGAAGTACTGCGGCGCGGCCAGTAGCCGCACGATCCAGCGGCCGAGCAGCGCCACCGCCGCGACGACCACGCCCGTCGCCAGCAGGAAGTAGGTCGTCACGAGCGAGTACAGGCGAGAGGCCTCGGCGTCGCTCTCGATCGAGTACGCAAGCGGCGGCCACGCGTACTGGAAGCCGCGCACCATCACGAACACGACCGTCGCGAACTGCAGCGCCACCGAGTACTCCCCGGCGGCCGCATGCGAGTAGCTGCGGAACAGGTAGAAGCGGTCGGCCACCTGCAGCGCGTACACGCTCGCGTCAGCCGGCACCGTCGGCAGCCCGAAGCGCATCATCGCGCGCAGGTCCGCCCAATGCACGCGCAGGCTGAAGCGCCGCCGCAGCACCCACCACAGCCCGAGCACGACCAGCGCCGAGGCGCCGAAGTTGCCGAGCAGCAGGCCGCGCGCGCCCTCGCCGGCAATGACCACGAGCGCGACCGTGAAGATCACCGTCATCGCCACGTTCGCGCCCGAGGCGATCACGTAGGCGCGGGCGCGTTCGTCGACGCGCAGCTGCGCGTAGGCCATCTCCAGGTTCGTGAACGCCCACAGCCCGACGATCGCGCAGTCGAGCAGCAGCGGATCGCGGTAGCCGAGGATCAAGCGCGAGAGCCCCGAGGAGAACAGCAGCGCCAGCAGCGCTGCCGCGCTCGTCGTCCACGCGACCGTCGCCGTCGCCGTGCGCGCGATCCGGTCACGACGCGCGACATCATCATCATCGAAATAAAAACGGATGAACGCCTCGCCGACGCCGACCCGCAAGAGGATGCTCGCGAGAATCACCGCCGTCAGCAGCGAGTTGGCGGCTCCGTATCCCGCGGGCGAGACGTGGCGGGTGTACAGCGGGATCGTGATCAGCGCGATCCCCTTCGCGACGATGTCGCCGAACTGGTAGGCGGCGCCCGTCGCCAGCAGCCGCTTCAGATAGCCGCGCACGGCGCAGAACCTACTCGCCGGCTGCCGGCGCGAGCGTGCCCTCGCGTGGGGCGCCGGCGGAACGAGCGCTGGGCGCAGGCTCGTCCACCCGCGCGAGCGCCACGCCGATGCCGAGCAGCGTCCACGTCAACGGATCCTCCAGAAAGTCCGCATAAGCGAACGTGTGCAGCACGAGCGCTGCGAAGCATGCCGCGATCGCTATGCGCGGCGGCGAGCGCCCGGCGCCGCGGAGCAGAGCAAGGAACGCGACGATGAGCAGCACCACGTAAAGCGCCAGCCCGACGATCCCCTGCTCCGCGGCGACCGTCACAGGGATCGTGTGCGATGCCGATGTCGCGTTCTCCACGCTCGCCTTGGAGTGACTCTCGTACTGCTTCTGAAACGAGCCCGAGCCGTAGCCCTGCAATGGCCGGTCGGCGAACAGTTTCAAGCCGCCTTCGATCAGCTTCGCGCGCCCGGTCGTGACGTTGTTCGCCGAGCCGCCTTTTCCTGCCAGCCCGAGGTGCCAGCTCTTCGGAGCCAGCAGCACGGCAGCCAACGCCAGCGCGACGAGCGCGGCGGCCAGGCTCAGCGTCCAGCGCAGCGACCAGCGGTACGCCGCGAGCACCGCCAACCCGAGCAGCAGCGCGGCGATGCTCGACTGCGAGAAGCTCGTCACAAGCCCAGCCAGCAGCCAGGCCAGCACTGCAGCCGCCGCGAGCACGCCACGCTGTTTGCGCCACCACAAGACCCCTGCCGTCACGGCGATCATGACCAGCGCGAGGAAGCGTCCGTAGATGTTCGGGTCGAAGAACAGCGAGTTGACGCGGAAGTAGTTGTCGTACTGGTTCGCCGCCACGACCTTCGGGTTCAGGAACAACGACTTGCGCGCGTACTCGACGAAGCCGACGCCCGCGAACGCGATCGCCAGCACGACAGCCACGCCGAGGCAGCGCATCAGCAGCTGCTGTGACCAGCGCACGTCGCGCAGCAGCACGAACAGCAGCGCAAACGGCACGTAGAAGAACGCCAGGTTCTCCGCGGCCTTGGCGTGGTCGGAGGAGTACAGCGCCTGCACGCCGTACAGCACGACCGACGCCAGCAGCAGCCACTCCAGCATGCGCGGCCGCGGCTCCTCGCGATTGAGCAGGCGCGGCAGCAGGTGCGCGAGCGTCCCCGCCGCGACGACCAGATACAGCGGGATCAGCAGGTTCACCGTGCGGCCGTCGGCGGAGATCGGCAGCCGGAAGGGCAGCGCCAGGATCGCCAGCAGCGGAAACGCCTCGGTGTGGCGGCGCATCAGCCACACCAGCGCAGTCACCAAGATCGCCGCTCCGACGAGCGCAGCGGCGACGGCGCCGGGCGCGAGCGAGCCCGCGAGCCCGAGCCGTGCCGCGCTCGCCGACACGCTCATGGGCTCACCAGCGTGAAGCTGCGCGGCGAGTCCACCGTCCGGTGCGCTCTGCGCAGGCTCACGCGCACGCGATATTCACCCGCCCTTGCGAGCGGCCCGGCGAGCCTCGGTTCGAGCGCACGTTGCCCGTTCGGGCCCGGAACGAGGACGAAGCCGCTCGCCGTACCGCGGCGGCCGCTCCAGCGCAGCGAGAGCTGTTTGTAGCGCTCGACGGAGTGGGCGCGAAGCAGCACCGCCACCACCGCGTTGGAGGAGTCGATGATCGTGATCGTCACCTCGTCGGCGTTGGCCAGGCGGAAGGAGATGCGCTCCTGTTTGATGTGCCCTGCAGGGGTCGGCGAGAAGAACGGAGTGAGCCTGAACACCTGCACGGCCGTCGGCGTGTGCTTGAGGTGCTGGGTGAGGAAGAACGCGAGGAAGCACGCGAGCACGAGCAGCGCGAACACGGCCCCTGCCAAGCTGCGATCGCCCGGTTGCTGCGTGGAAGAGCCGCCGAGGCTGAGTTCGGCCGGGCTGGTCAATCGCCCCCGGCCGATCTGTGCTCGTCCAGCGCGAAGTGCTCCACGGTGTCCGAGCGCAGACCGACGCGCAGGGTCTCGAGCGAGAGCACGTCGACAGGCGCGATGTTGCCGAGGCTGCACTCTGTGCCAAAGCGCTTGAGCAGCCAGACCTGCTGCTGCTGCAGCGGCGCGTCGAAGATCAGCTTGTCAGGGTCGATCGCGTGCGCGATCTCGTCGATCAGCCCTGTACGCACCTCGCCGTCGGCACGGTAGATGCCGGCTGTGCCCGACTCGCGCGCCTCCGCGATCACCTTCCACGCGCCCGCGTCGAGGTCGCGTTCGATCTGCTCGACCCAGATGTACGGAGCCATGATGAAGTCCGCGTCCTTGCTGCCGACCTCGGCGAATACCGTGAACTCCTTCGACAGCCGTTCGATCAGCTCGTGCTTGACCTGCGGCGCGAGCTCGATCGTGCCATCGGATATCTCCACGTGGCGCAGGCCCAGCTCGCGCAGCCAGGAGACGAGCCCGTCGACGCGGCCCTGCCGGATCGCCACCTCCGTGAGCGTGCCGCCGAGCACGACCGGGATTCCATGTGCCGCGTAGCGGGCGAGCTTCGGCGCGAGGTTGCCCGTCACGACCGCCGTGCCCCAGCCGAGCTTGACGATGTCCACGAAGTCGCCTGCCACCTCCAGCAATCCATCGACCTCAGCGACCGACAGGCCGCGGTCGATCACGTGCGTGAGCCCCCGCTCGCGCGGCTTGCCCGAGCGCGCGGGCATGTCCAGGAAGCCGGCTATGGGGTGGTCGCAGCCTTGTCGAGGCCGACGATGACCACCACCGTCGCCGATCCGGCCAGTGAGGAGAGGGTGCCTTCCATCGGCTGCGGCGAGGAGATCCCGAGCGTGCGCGCGACGCTCTGCGCTTCGCTGCGGTGCCCGCTCGCGTACTCCACGACAGTCACCTGGTTGGTGCCCGGCGGCTGGCCGTTGAGAGCCGTCGCGCGCGTGTAGCCGCCCTGGCGCAGTTCGCTGGAGACGCGGTGCGCGAGCCCTGTCGTCGCCGTGCCGTTGAGCACTACCACGCTCGTGCTCGCCGGGCTGCTCGCCGCAGGCGTCGCTTTGCCCTGG
Organism: Solirubrobacterales bacterium; assembly: GCA_038240205.1. Taxonomy (GTDB): domain Bacteria; phylum Actinomycetota; class Thermoleophilia; order Solirubrobacterales; family Solirubrobacteraceae; genus Palsa-744. The sequence continues at coordinate 28,446 of JBBSDZ010000016.1, forward strand.
CTCGTCGTCTTCGTGGTCGCGCCCGTGCCCGACTGAGCGGCGGTCGTGGAGGCGGCGTTGGAGTTGCTCGCAGAAGAGCTGCCGGCTTTCGAGCCGCCGCCGAGCGAGAGCAGCACGACGACGAGCACAGCCACGCCGACGACGACGCCACCCACGATCAGCACCGTCGGGCGCGCCGGCGAGCGGCGCTCGGCGCGGTAGCGGCGGACCGGCGGCGTCGCGGCAGAGGCCGCCGAGCCACGCCGCGCGCTCGACCCGGCGCCGTCGGCGCGCTGTGGCGCGGAGCGCTGCGCGCCGGCGCCGGCGACAGCGCCGACCGGGGCGCTCGCGTCAGGTGCCGATGCGGCGCGCGTGGCGAGGATGCCCTCGGCGGCTGCCTGCGCGCCTCTCGCACCGATCGGGGCCGGGGGGCGCGACGGAGGGCTCGGCGAGCGCGGCGTGCTCTCGCGTCCTGCAGTCGCTGCCGCGGCTGCCGTGGCCGGAGCGGGCGTCGCCGCGGCCGGCGACGCCGTGGCGGGTGCGCCTGGGCGACCCGCAGGCGTGGAGGGGGCGCTCGCCGGAGCGGACCCCGCGCCCGCGGGCGTGCCCGGCTGGTGCAACGAAGAGGCCGGCGAGGCGCTCGCGCCGGCCGTCGTGGGCGCGCCGGCGCCGGCAGAGGCGGCGGCCGTCGCCGGGACTGGTGTTGCCGGTGCGCCCTCACTGGGCGAGGAGCCCACTCCTGCAGCGCCTGCGGCCGTCGCCGGGGTGACACCCGGTGCAGGCGCCGCCGGCGTCGAGAGGCCCCCCGGCTTGGCGCTCTCCGCCGCTGCAGGCGCCGGGGCAGCGGCCGCCGATGCGCCCGCGGCGACGCCGGCCGCGGCGGCGTTTGCCGTGGCCGGCTGCGATGCGGTGACGGGTGCGGGTGCTCCAGGCGCTCCCACCGGTGTCGGCGTGCCCGGGCCGGCGGGAACGGGTCGGGCGTTGATCGGCACGGTGCGTGGGACCGGGCGGCCCGGCTGCGCGGTCGCGTTCGGTGGCTGCGCGCGAGCGGCAGCCTCGGCGCTCACGCGCTGCTCGACTTCGGCGGCGCGCTCGGGCGCGCGTCCGGCCCACTCGCGCAGCCGCTTGAGCTCGCGCGCCTGTGCGAACACGAGCAGCGAGAGGATCGCGATGCCCAGCAGGGCTGCAAACGCAGCGATTGCCCCGGCCTGGGTGAGCGAGCCCGAGAGCGAAAGCGCGAGCGGGGTGGGCATCATGAATCTGGAGAGTGTATGAGGGCCGCAGGCGCATCGTGCGCACCGTCACGCGGCGTCGCGCGACCGGCCAGCCGCCGGGCGGCGTTGCCCGGCTGGCTCTCGACGTGCATCGCCGAGAGCTCTGAAACCTTCGCCGCCAGCCCGGCGGCGTCGCCCTCGAGCACAAGCAGGCCGATCTCGGCGAACATCGACTCGACCGCCTCGGCTCCGAGCGGCTCGCGCTCGGCCAACAGGATCTTCTCGGCGCTCGTCGGGCGCGCTCGCTCGTAGCCGTTGAACAGCTCCTCGTGCAGCTTCTCGCCCGGGCGCCGGCCGACGATCTCGACCTCGATGTCACGGTCCGGGTCCAGGCCCGAGAGCTCGATCATCGCTCGCGCGAGCTCGACGATGCGCACGGGCTCGCCCATCTCGAGCACGAACACCATCGCCCCCGGGCTCGCCTGCGCTGTGGGCGCGGCCGCGTTCGCGGGCGAGCGGCCGTCGCCGTTCTGCGATTCCTCGCGTCCCTCGCACGCGAGCGAGCCGGTGCGGATGATCAGCTGCACCGCCTCCGGGATCGTCATGAAGTAGCGCGTCATGCGCTCGTCGGTGACCGTGACCGGTCCGCCGCGCTCGATCTGGCGGCGGAAGATCGGGACGACGCTGCCGGAGGAGCCGAGCACGTTGCCGAAGCGCACCGCCGCGTAGCGCGTCTCGGCGAAGCGCGCAGTCGCCGCCTCCAGCGCGAACTCAGCGAGCGCCTTGGAGGCGCCCATGACGGTCGCCGGCGCGACCGCCTTGTCGGTCGAGACGAGCACGAATCGCTCAACGCCGACCTCGCCGGCCACGTGCGCGACGACGCGCGTTGCGATCGCGTTGTTTCGCACCGCCTCGACCGGATTGGCCTCCATCAGCCCGACGTGCTTGTACGCGGCCGCGTGGAAGACGACCGTCGGGCGGTGCTCGGCGAACACCTCGCGCATGCGCTCCTCCTCCTTGCAGTCGGCGAGCACGGCCGCGAGCATCGACGTCGAGACGTGGCGCTCGTCCTCCAGCTCGCGCTGGATCGAGAACAGGTTGTCCTCGGCGTGGTCGAGCAGCACGATCCGGTGCGGCTCCACACGCGCGATCTGGCGGCACAGCTCCGAGCCGATCGAGCCGCCGGCGCCGGTCACGAGCACCGTCTCGCCCGCGAGGTAGGCGCCGACCTGCTCGAGCTCCATCTGCACCGGCTCGCGTCCGAGCACGTCCTCGACGCGCACCTCGCGCATCTGACGCGCGAGCGCGCCGCGCGTCTGCAGCAGCTCGAACACCGTCGGTAGCGTGCGGACCGGGATCCCGCGGGTGCGGCACTCGCGTGCGATCCGGGCACGCGTGGATCCCGGCGCCGAGGGGATCGCGATGATGACTTCGTCCGGCTCCGCGTCGTCGAGGATGCGCGGCAGGTCGCCTTCGGTGTTGCCGCGCACGCGAACGCCATCGATGCGCAGGCGGCGCTTGGCCGGGTCGTCGTCGACGAAGCCGACCGGCGCCAGGCCGAGGCCGCGGTTGCGCACGATCTCGCGCAGCACCAGCCGCCCGCCGTCACCGGCGCCCGCGATCAGCACACTGCGCTGGCCCTTGCGCCCGCCGCGGAACGCCGCCAGCGGCCGGCGCTCGTAGCCGCTGCGGGCGAGCGCGCGCGCGCCGACCAGGAACACGAGCGCGAGCAGCGCAAACAGCACGATCACGCCGTTCGGCAACCCGATCGCGACCGTCCCGTGACTGGTCGCGTGCTCGACCGGGCGCAGCACCGCCACCGCCACGACAGTCAGCAGCACGATCGCGACGACGCCGCGCGCGACAGCCTCGTAGTCGCGCTGACCGGAGTAGCGCCAGCGGCGTTGATACACACGCCCGAGCACGAGCACCGGCAGGCTGCCCACCAGCACCCACCAGATCGTGCGCTCGCGCAGGTGCGAGTAGTACGCGCTGGGGCCGTTGTTGAAGCGCAGCTCGAACGCGAGGTAGTACGCGAGCGCGACCAGTACCCCATCCACCGCGAGCTGGGGCAGCAAATGACGGTGCAAGGGAAAGGCCGCCGAGCGGATCCGTCGGCGCATTGTGCTGATTGTAAGCAGCAGCCGGGGTTTCAGGCGCCCTCGGCACGGCTGCGTGCAGGCGCCAGCAGCAGATCCACGAGCGCCCCCGGATCGCGGCGGATGCGGGCGTCTTCGCCATCGGGCTCGCGCCTGGAGAGGTCGAGCTCCTCGGCGCGGGACAGCCGGCGCATTCGCCCTTCCGCGATCAGGCGCTCGTCGACCGCTCCCGGGCGACCCTCGAAGGTCGTGTACACGGGCGTTCGGAGCGCCACCGCCTCGCGGTTCATCGTGCCCCCCGCCGAGATCACGACGTCCGCATAAGCGATCAGCGACTGCGCATCGATCGCGCGCTCCGGGACGATGAAGCCGGGCACTCAGAAGAGCTCCTGGCGCTGTGAGTCCACGCGCGGCAGCACCACCGGCTGCAGCCCCTGCTCGGCAGCCGCCACGCGCAGGTGCTCGAGCACCCGCGCGAACAGGTCGTTCTCGAAGCGGTGATACAGCGACACCTCCGGTGGCGTGCGCACGACCGCGATCGGGCGGGCGCGATCGAGTCCCAGCTCGCCGATCACCCCTTCCTGCGGCTCGAAGTCCGCAAGGTAGTACTCCTCCTTGAGCCCCTCATACGCGCGGATCTTGCCCTTCGCGCCATAGCGGTACAGGCGCTCCGGCGGGATCGCCTCCGGCACCACCACGGCCCGCGCCAGGCGGCAGTTGACGTTGTGCTGCACCGTCGCCCACTCGTAGTCGAACATCGTCGAGCTCGGCACCCGCAGCAGCGCAGCCGCCACCGAGATGTCGTTCGACCCATGCCCGAGCGCCACGTCGAAGCGGCGCCCAGCAGCAGCGCGCACGTCCGCACGCGCCCAGCGCACGAGCGCCGCCGAGCGCGACGCCAGCCCCAGCCCCTTCGCCCCCAGCCGCTCGCCCCGATGATGTCCGATCGGCACGTGCTCGATCCCGAACCGCTCACAAAGCGCCAGCGTCTGCGCAAAGTCCCGCGCCGTGACCCGCACCTCGTGCCCCCGCGCGCGCAGCCGCTCGATGATCGGCCGCATCACGAGAACGTGCGGGCTGTTCGTCAGGTCGATCCAAACGCGCATGCCCGGACCGTAGTGCGCCAAGTCCCCGAACGGCGCTGTGTCCGCTCACGAGGTGGCCCGGATGGCCGCCCCGGAGCCAGGCCCCGGCTCGGCCCGCCGACCCACTCCGCCGGTATCGTCCCCGGCCCATGCTCCACCTCGCCTCGTTCACCGAGAGCCTCGTCAACATCGCCTGGCACTTCGTTCGGGACGCTGGTCTGCCGGCGGTCTTCGTCCTGATGGTCGCCGAGAGCGCATGTATCCCGATCCCGTCCGAGGCCACGATGCTGTTCGCCGGCTTTGCCGTCGCCGACCCCGGTCAGAGCACGGCTCATCACCACTTGACGCTCGTCGGGATAGTCGCCGCCGGGGTTCTCGGGAACCTCGTCGGCTCGTGGATCGCCTACGGCGTGGGCCGGGCCGGACGCTTGGAGCTGATCGAACGCCACGGCCACTGGCTGCATGTGAAGCCGAGCCACATCGCCTGGGCTGACCGCTGGTTCGAGCGCTACGGCGCGCCCGCGATCCTGCTCAGCCGGATGCTGCCGATCGTCCGCACCTTCATCTCGCTTCCGGCCGGTGTCGCCCGGATGCCGTTCCTGCGCTTCACCGTACTCACCCTCATCGGCTGCATCCCGTGGGTGCTCGGCCTCGCGCTGGCCGGCGAAGCGGTTGGCGACGAATGGACGAGCGTGCGCAAGAGCCTCGAGTACGTCGACTATGTGGTGGTGGCCCTCGCGGTCGCCGCGGTCGTCTACGCCATCATCCGGCGTAGAAGGGGGCGCAGGAACCCGGGCGACCCCGCCACCGATGCACCGAGCTAGCGGCGGGCTGAGCGCCACGCACGCGCTCGCGCTCGGGCTCGTGCAGGGACCGACAGAGCTACTGCCCGTCTCCTCCTCCGCCCACACGACACTGATCCCATTCCTGCTCGGCTGGCCCTACGCCGAGCTCGACGGCGAGACGCGTAAGTCCTTTGAGCTGGCCCTGCACGCGGGTGCCGGCTTGGCACTTGCGCTCGACATGCGCGGCGAGCTGATCGAGGCGGCGGGACGGCTCGGGCGCCGACGGCTCACCGTCGTCGCGCTGTCGCTCGCTCCCGCAGCGCTCGCCGGCCTGCTGCTGCGTCCGGCGATCGAGCAGCATCTCGGCGGCCCGCGTTCGATCGCAGCGGGCCTGGTGGGCGGCGGCATCGCGATGGCGGTCGCCGAGCTCAGCCCTGGTGCGAGCACGCGCAAGGAGCAGGACGCCGGCCCCGGCGACGGGCTCGCGCTCGGGCTCGCGCAAGCGGTCGCGCTCGTCCCCGGCGTCTCGCGCTACGGCGCGACGCTCACCGCGACGCGGGCTCGCGGCTTCTCGCCGGCTGGTTCGCAGACGCTGTCCTGGCACGCGGCGCTGCCCGTGATGCTCGGCGCCAGCGCGCTCGAGGGAATCCGTCTGAGCAGGCGCGGACTGACCGGCGCCGCCGCCGCACCGCTCGCCGCCGGAGCCGGCAGCGCGTTCGCCTCGACGCTGCTCAGCGCACGGCTGCTGCGCCGTCCCAACCGCGCGCTGCGCTCGCTGCTGCCCTACTCGCTCTACCGCTTTCTGCTCGCCGCATCAGTCCTCGCACGCCTGCGGAGCTCCTCAACTGCGCACGCCCGAGCAATCTAGAAAATCCGGACAGGCGGCACGCGCGTGACAGCGCGCATGCGCGCGGTCTCCGGCGTTGCGCGCACAATAGGGCGATGACTGTCCTCGGCACGCTGCTCGGCGGGCGCTACCGGCTCGATGCCCAGATCGGCCGCGGCGGCATGTCGACCGTCTACCGCGCGTTCGACACCGTGCTCGAGCGCCCCGTCGCGATCAAGCTCATGCACCGCGAGATCGCCTCGGACTCCGATCAGCTCGAGCGCTTCCGCCGCGAGGCGCGCTCGGTCGCACAGCTCAACCACCCGCACATCGTCACCGTCATCGACGCCGGCGAGGAGGCCTCCGAGGATGAGCACGAGGCCGGTGTCGGCACCCCGTACATCGTGCTCGAGTACGTCGAGGGCGAGACGCTCAAGGAGCTCATCCGGCGCGAGGGGCCGCTCGAGATCACCCAGGCGATCGCCTACGCGATCGAGATCGCGCGCGCTCTCGGGGCCGCGCACGAGCGCATGATCGTGCATCGAGACGTCAAGCCGCAGAACGTCCTCATCGGTGAGGAAGGCGGCGCCAAGATCACCGACTTCGGCATCGCGCGCACGCTCACCGAGGAAGGGCTCACCGTCGCCGGGCGCGTCCTCGGCACGACCGACTACGTCTCCCCCGAGCAGGCCCTCGGCCAGCCGGTGGGCGTCCAGTCCGACCTCTACTCGCTCGGCGTTGTGCTGTACGAGATGCTCACCGGCGAGGTTCCCTTCCGCGGTGAGACGCCCGTCGCAGTGGCCATGCGCCACGTCCGCGAGCAGATTCCAGACGTGCAGCTGCTGCGCCCGGAGGTTTCAGCCGCAACCGCCTCCGTCGTCGACCGTGCCGTCGCCAAGGATCTCGACTGGCGCTACCCGGACGCCGAGGCGATGGTCGCCGATCTGGAGCAGGTGCTCGCCGTCGAGGCCGCCCGATCCGGCCAGGCCACCGGCGAGGTCACAAGCGTGCTGCGCACGCTTCCCGGCGACGCGCGCCGGCGCCTGCCCTGGCGCATGCAGCATCCCGCGCGCTGGGCCGCCTCGCTCGCATTGCTCGGCGCCATCGTCGCGATCGCGCTCGTCGCCGCTGCGCAGCGCGCGCACCGCGGGACCGGCGTCGCGCCTGACGTGCACTCGAGCGCCGGTCTGGAGGCCGTGCCGCTCAGTCAAACCGCAGCGCACGACTACAACCCGTTCGGCACCGGCCCCGAAAACCACAACCGCGTGCAGAACGTGATCGACAGCGACCCGAACACGGACTGGAGCACCGCGCACTACTACGAAGGCACGCTGCACAAGGCCGGCGGCGTCGGGCTCGGCGTGTACCTCGACGCCTCCCCGCGCGTGACCGCCAAGGCCGTCGAGATCCAGACCCCGACCCCCGGCTTCAGCGTGCAGGTCTACGGCGCCGAGAGCATCGACCTCTCGCGCCCCTACGGCGACTCCAACCCGCTGTCCGCCCGCGGCTGGAAGGGCCCGCTCGGCGCCTCCACCCACGTCCGCAACCGCCAGCGCATCAAGCTCACCGGCGGCGGCGCCTACCGTTACTACCTGATCTGGCTGACCACGCTGCCGCCCGGCCAGCAGTCAGCGTCGATCAGCGAATTGACGCTGTTCAAGTAGGCGCTCAAAACGTGTGGCCTTCCAACCCCGCAAACCGCTCAATCCCCAGCCGGCAAAGCCGCTCGACCACCTCCGGATAAGCCACGCCGCTCGCCTCCAGCAACTTCGCGTAGACGCTCGTCGGCGTGAACCCGGGCATCGTGTTGAGCTCGTTGACGAGCACCTGCTCGCCGTCGACGAAGAAGTCCACGCGCGCGAGCCCGTCGCAGCCGGCGAGCGCGAACACCTCGAGCGCCAGCTCGCGCACCCGCGCGGCGGCATGCTCGGAGATGTTCGCCGGGACGCGCAGCTCCATCCCGCCGGGCGCATACTTCGCGTCGAAGTCGTAGAAGTCGCCGTCGAATGAGATCTCGCCCGGAGTCGAGGCGATCGTGGGAGGCTCGCCGGCAGCACGTGCGCCGGCCAGGCGTCCGAGCACGCCGCACTCGACCTCGATGCCCGGCGCCGCCGCCTCGACGATCACGCGCTCGTCGTGCGCGAACGCACGCGGTAGCGCGTCGCCGATCCGCTGCGGGTCGCTCACCCGCACGATGCCGACAGAGGAGCCCATGCGGGCGGGCTTGACGAACACCGGCAGCCCCAGCTGGGCGATCGCGCCGAGGATCTCCGCTGCGCGCTCCGGATAGCTCGCCTGGTGGACGTCGACGTAAGCGACCTGCGGCACCGCGCCCGTCGCCGACATCAGCTCCTTGAACAGCACCTTGTCCATGCACAGCGCCGAGGCAGCGACGCCGGATCCGGCGTAGGCGACGCCGAGCATCTCCAGCAGGCCCTGCACCGTGCCGTCCTCTCCGAAGCGCCCGTGCAGGGCCGGGAAGGCGACGTCCGCACCGAGCAGGCCCGCACCCGGCGTCAGGCTGAGCGGCTCCTGCTCGCCCTCACGGCGCCAGCGCCCGTCGCGCCCGATCTCCACCCACACGACGCGATGCCCGCCCGCAAGCAGCCCGTCGCGGACGGCCGCAGCCGATGACAGCGAGACGTCGTGCTCGGAGGAGCGCCCGCCAGCGAGCACAGCCACGGTGAGCGGGCCGGCGCGATCGTGGGCCGCGGCGCTCATCAGCCGGCGGCGGCCGGCGGCGGCGGTGTGGCCGTCGTCGTGGTCGTCGTCGTCGTCGTTGGCGTCGTCGGCGTCGTCGTCGTCGTTTCGGTTCCGAGCACCCCGACCGTGAGCGTCACCGTCGAGCCCTTGCGCGCCTGGCGACCCCCGGCCGGGCTCTGCTCGAGCACAACGCCGACGTTGCTCTGTTCGCCCGTCTTCTGTGTGACGACCCTCGGCACGAGGCCCGCACCTCCGAGCGCAGCCGCCGCCTGCGTCTCGCCCTGCCCGACGACCTTCGGCACGGCCACCTCGTTGGGCGCCTTGGCCACAGTCAGGTTCACTTTCGCGCCCGCGCGCACCTCGGTGCCGGCTTTTGGCGACTGCGCGAAGACGGTGCCGGGGGTCTGTCCGGCGGAGACCTGTTCGGTGACCGTTCCGGCGGCCAGTCCGACAGCTTCCAGCGCCGCTTCGGCGCCGGTCGTGGAGTCGCCTGAGACGTTCGGCACCCGTACCTGCTGCGGTCCACTGGAGATGAGCACCGACACCGGGCTGCCAACCTGCAACTCCGTTCCGGCCGGAGGTTCGGTGCCGATCACGTGGCCCTGAGGCACCTTCGCGCTCGCCTCATCCTTCTGCGTCGGCTTGAACCCGGCCGCGCGCAGCCGGCTGAGCGCTTCGGCGCCGGTGAGGCCTTCGACGCTCGGCAGCGGCGCGCTTCCCGGACCGCTGGAGACGACAACGCTCGCCCGGCTGCCGCCGGAGACCCGAGCGCCGGCGCCGGGCGTCTGTGAGATCACACGCCCGCTGGCGACCGTCGCGCTCGAGGCCAGCGACGGAACCGGGCGCAGGCCCGCCTTGCGCAGACGCGCCGAGGCGGCCTGTTCGGTTTCCCCGATCACGTTCGGCACCGTGAGGCGGCCGGCTGAGGAGCTGAGCAGCAGCACCGCCGCCACGATCGCGCCGACCACGAGCGCCGCGAGCAGCCCCCACAGCAGCACGCGCTGGATGCCCGGACCGTCCTCCGGCGGGCGATCTTCGTCGTAGCCGTCCTCCGCCGGCAGCAGCAGCGCGCCTGCGGGTGGCCCGTTCTCGAGTGGTTGCGCCTGCGTCGAGGCGACGCCCCCCCATACATCGCCGCTTCCCGGGCCGGCGACCAACGCGGCCGGTCCTGGCGACGCCGGGAGCGCCTCGCGCTCGAGCTGCAGCGCCGCGATGAACTCCTCGGCGTCGCGGTAGCGCTGCGCCGGGTCCTTGGCGAGCGCGCGCAGCACGACCGCGTCAAGCGCCGGCGGCACCGCCGGGTTGACCTCGCTCGGCGGCCGCGGTTCAGCTGAGACCTGCTTGAACGCGATCGCCACCGCCGTCTCACCCTCGAACGGCACGACGCCCGTCAGCAGCTCGTAGAGGATCACTCCGACCGAGTAGAGGTCGGAGGCGCCGCTGACCATGTGTCCCTGCGCCTGCTCGGGCGAGAGATACTGCGCGGTGCCCATGATCGAGCCCGTCAGCGTCATGTCCGAGGCGCCGGCGCGGGCGATGCCGAAGTCGGTGACCCGCGCCCGGCCCTCCTCGTCGATGATCACGTTGTGCGGCTTCAGGTCGCGATGGATGACGCCGTGACGGTGCGCGAAGCGCGCGCCGCGCAGGATCTGAACGACGATGTCGATCGCCAGCGCGGGCGCCAGCGCGCCGTCCTCGCGCACGATCGTCTTCAGCGGCCGCCCCGCCACATACTCCATCGCGATGTAGTAGGTCCCCTGCCACTCGCCGCGGTCGAAGATGCCGACGATGTTCTGGTGGGAGAGCCCTGCTGCGCTCGAGGCCTCGCGGCGGAAGCGCTCGACGAACTCCTGATCCTCGGCGAAGTGGTGGTGCAGCAGCTTGACCGCAACCTGCCTGCCCAGCAGCTGGTCCTCAGCCAGATACACGTCGGCCATCCCACCCGAGCCGACCCGCGAGATCACCTTGTAGCGACCGTCGATGATCGTGTCCGGCTCAACCATGTCGCCTCCCCCCCTCAGCCATGCAGCAGCCTTTCCATGACCTCTCTGGCGATCGGCGCCGCGAACGACGCCCCTTGCCCGGGGACGCCCTTGAGCGTCACCGCGATTGCCACCTTCGGGTTCGACGCCGGCGCGAACGCGATGAACCAGACGTTGTTGATGGCCGTGCCGATCTGCGTCTCGGCGGTGCCCGTCTTGCCCGCCACCTGCACGCCCGCGATCTGCGCCGGCGTGCCCGTTCCTTCGTTGACCACCGCTTCCATCATCGTCCTCACGGCGGCGGCCGTCGACCGCTTCATCACCGTCGACTGCACGTGCGGGGAGATCCGCTGCACCGTGCGCCCGTCGCGGTCGACGATTCGCGCGGTCATGTGCGGTGTCATCAGCTTGCCGCCGTTGGCGACCGCCGCCGCCACCTCGGCCATCTGCACGGGTGTCGCCTCGAGCTTGTCCTGCCCGATGCCCATGCGCCCCACGTCCACCCGCGAGCTCGTCGGCGAGAGCAGGCGGTTGCCCAGGTACTCGCCGCTGGAGGACATCTCTTTGGCCGGGTAGTCGAGCTGCGGCTTGCGGCCGAAGCCGAAGCGCGCCATGTAGCGCGCCATCGTGCGCTTGCCCACGTGTTCGGCGACCTGCGCCCAGACCGTGTTGACGGACTTCGCGAGCGCCTGCGTCAGCGTGATCTGCCCGAAGCTCTCGTTTTCGTCGTTCTGCAGCGGCACGCCGGAGACGCGCACGTTGTCGCGGCCGCTGACCGTCGATTCAGGCGTATACGCGCCCGAGTCGATCGCCGCCGTCGCCGTGACGACCTTGAACGTCGAGCCCGGCGCGTAGCCGAACTGCGTCGCGCGGTTGACCAGCGGCTTGCCCGTCGAGTCCTTCGCGAGCTTTTCATACGTCTTCACCGAGCTCAGCGCGTTCGCGTCATAGCCCGGTGAGGAGGCCATCACGGTCACCGCGCCGCTGCGGGGTTCAAGCGCCACAACCGCTCCTTCGTGACCTTCCAGGGCGGTGTTCGCCACGCGCTGGGCGCCCGGCTGCAGCGTCGTGAAGACATCGTCGCCCTGGCGCTTCTTGCCCTGCAGCTGGTCGAGGATCGTCTGCAGGTTCGTACCCGTCCGCCCGTCCAGAGCGTCGTTGCGATACAGCTCCAAGCCCGTGCGCCCGAGGGTCGTGTTGTAGTCGTAGCCGATCGCGTGCGCGAACTCGTCGCGCGTTGGGTAGGTGCGCGAGTAGACGGTTTCCGAGCCGCGCGAGGCCGAGGAGCGCACGCTGCGGGCGAGGACCGAGCCGTCGGCTGCGAGGATCCTGCCGCGGTCGATGCGCTGCTGCTCGAGCACGCCGCGAGCGTTGAGCGGACTGTTGCGCAGCGAGGAGGCTTCGAAGATCGTCCAGCGCGAGGTGAACGCCAGCAGCAACGCGAACATCAGCGCGACGACGCCGAACAGGCGGACGATCGGTTGATTCATCGCGCAAGGTCCACTCGAGCCGCTCCAGGCGCAAGGCGCCTCATTCGAGCTCCCCCAGTTCCAGGCTGTGGATCAGCGCGCCGGCGTTCGCTTCCGAGCGCAGCGAGTGATCCAGCAACGTGTGCCGACGCTGTGCAGACAGCGTCGAGGCGCTCACGCCGGAGACGTAGTCGCTGCTGTAGAGCGCCAGGTTGCCCGGCAGTCGGTACGGGATCCCGCGGAACATGGTCACCAGGCCACGGCTGTTCGTGCCGACGAAGTAGACCGACTGCAGTGCCAGGTAGACGCCCGCGCCGATCACCGCCAGCACGGCCAGCACGGCCGCGAGCGATCCGGCTCGCCGCACGCGCACTCCCCGCCGCCGGCCCGTTCCCTGCGCCGCCGGCAGGCGAGGACGGCGCGCGAGAACCGCAGGCGCCGTTGCTGCGCCGGTGGCCGTCGCGGGACCGGCGTCCTGGGCGTCGCGCGCGCGCGGCACGAGCGCCGGGGATTCTTCGGTCAGCGGCGAGGCGCTCGCGTCCAGCTCCTGCAGGCGCAGCAGCACGACCGTGATGTTGTCGCGCCCGCCCGCCTCGTTGGCGGCGGCGATCAGCGCCTCGCCGGCATCGCGCAGCGTGTCGTGCGCGAGCAGCAGCTCGGCCAGGCGATCCTCGGAAAGCATCGTCGTCAGCCCATCGCTGCAAAGGAGGTAGACGTCCGCGTCGCGCGCCGTGTAGGAGCGCGTGTCCACCTCGACGTCGCCCTCGGGGCCGAGCGCGCGCGTTATCACCGAGCGCTGCGGGTGCTCGACCGCTTCCTCCGGCGTCAGGCGCCCCTGGCGCAGCAGCTCGTCGACGAGCGAGTGGTCCTCGGTCAGCCGCAGCAGCTCGCCGTCGCGAAGGCGATATGCGCGGCTGTCGCCGACGTGGGCGATCGCGATGTCGCGCTCACCGACGTAGATGGCCGTGAGCGTGGTCCCCATACCCGCCTGCTCGGCGTGGCTGTGCGAGAGCTCGTGGATGCGTGCGTTGGCCAGCCGCGCCAGCGTCGCCAGCTCCTGCTCCGGCTCGGCGGCGTCCTGTAGCCCGCCTTGGAAGGACTCGACGGCCAGGCGCGAGGCGACCTCGCCGGCCTGGGCGCCGCCCATGCCGTCGGCGACCACGAACAGCGGCGCCCGCGCGAGCAGCGAGTCCTCGTTCGCGCGCCGCTGGCGCCCGGTGTCCGATCCGGCGTACTGCTCGGCGACGCGCAGCAAGTCAGTCGGCCTCGAAGGTGAATTCGCTGTCACCGATGCGGACGCGATCCCCGGGATGCAGCGGACGCGGCGTCTGCAGCACCTCCTCGTTGAGATACGTGCCGTTGGTCGAGCCGAGGTCCTCGATCACGACGATGTTGCCCTGTTCGAACAGACGCGCGTGGCGCGAGGAGGCAAACGGGTCCTCCAGGCGGATCTCCGCGCGGTCGCCGCGCCCGAGCACGAGGTCTCCGTCGAGGTCGTAGATCATCCCCGGTTCGTGGCCCGGCGCGCGCTCGACCACCAGCCGCGGCGCACGGTCGGCGAGATCCGTGGCGGCAGGCGCCGTCGCCGAGTACAGCCCGGTCGCATCCGGCGCCGGCCCCGGCGCGGCGGCGAAGCTCTCGCCTGCCGTGACCGCATCGCCGCGTCGCAGGTCGCGGCGAGCGCTGCGTGCAACCCACAGAACGAACAGGTACAGGACGGCGAGGAAGCCGAACTTCAGGGCAACCGATACGGGCGCGAGCGTGGTCATCCAGCTTCGAAGACGATCTCAGTCGAGCCCAGCTCGACGTGGTCGCCGGGCTGCAGAGCCTGCGCGGCACGGACCGTGCGGCCGTTCAGGCGCACGCCGTTGGTCGAGCCCAGGTCGGCGACCGTCCAGCCCTCGGCGCCAGGCCGGATCTCCGCGTGCTTGCGCGAGATGCCGGCGTCGTCGATCACGATGTCGCAGTCGCGGCTGCGCCCGAGCGTGGCGCCGCGCGAGGGGATCGGCAGCCGCCGCCCGGCGACCGTGATCAGAGCGCGCGAAGGCCGCCGGCCCTGAGCCTCCTCGACCTGACCGCGCAATCGCGCAGAAGTGCTGTAGATCATCGTCTCGCCATGCTCTCCCGTGGGCTCGGCCTGGGCTGGGTCGAGCGCGTGGGCCTCCTCTCCACTGTGACCGGCCGGGCGGACCAACTGCGCCTGGATGCCGAATTCGCCGAGAGCCAAGCGCTCGTCGGTGTGGAAGACGATCACCGGACTGGAGGCGAGGATCAGCTCCTCGCGGCGCGCGTGCTCGAGCAGGTAGGCCGACAGCTCGCCGATGACCTCGTGCTCGACGCCTTCGTAGCGGGCGCGGTCCTGCGGCGAGAGCCACACCGAGTATTCGTTGGGTGCGTACACGCGCGAGACCGACGTGGTGCGGTGTTCGTCCATCTCGCGCGCGAGCTTGCGCGCGAGCTCCATCGGGCGTACCTCCGAGCGGAATAGGCGACCGAAAGTGCCCTCGACGAGGTTTGCGATCGTGGTCTCGACGCTCTTCAGGACGTTCATCGGAAAACGGCGCGGCGCGGTGGTCGGTGGTCGGTGCCACCAGCCCAGCGGGCTGGGTCGAGCCGTGGGGCCATGCTACGTCAGACCGGGCCGCGCAGAGCGCGGGCGGCCACCGCAAGCGTCCCGCCGAGCACGGCGCCGACGATCGCCCCGCGCGGGCTCGCCTGCAACGCCGGCGCCGACGGGCCGCTGTCGAGCAAGGGCGCGCCGATTGCGAGCCCCGCCGACCAGACCGTCGCGGCGACCACGTCGAGTGCCGCGCCGCGTCCGCGTACGAGCAGCGGTAGGACGACGGCTGCGCCCGCCCACAGCGCCGCGCCCAGCAGCACGCCGGTACTCAGCAGCGGTCCGATCACGTGCACGGCGGCACTCTGCAGAGATCCCTCCCACACCGCCCGCGATGGGGTGCCGGCGAGTGGGCCGAGCCACAGGTGCTTCGACAGCAGCGGCTCGGCCAGAGCCAGCCACCAGTACGCGAGCGCGCCAAAGGCCGCGCGCATGCGCCAGCGGGAGGCCTGCCCGGCGATCGCCGGGAACGCGCCTGCCAAGCCGACCGCGCCGAGCGCCGGTGCCAGGGCACACAGCAGCCATCCGCCGGCGGCGCCCTGAGCCCTGCGCGCAACCGGCACGAACACGACCGGCAGCAGCGCGGCGAGCAGGAGCAGGCCGACGCCGATCCTCCCCGCTGCCGTCTGCCAGACGGCGAGCGCCAGCGCGATTGCGAGCCAGAGCAGGCGCGGCAGCCCCGCACCCGCCTCGCCGGGAAGCCGCTGCGCTGCGGTCGGCGCGGGCGTCGCGGCTGTGGGCTGGAGGTACTGGAAAGGCCGAGGCGCGTGCTGCGCGGGCGCGTGCTCTTCCTCGCGCGCATGGGCGTCCGTCCCCCAGCGCGGCCGGCGAGCCACGATCCGCGTCCTCGCGGTCTTGGAGTGCTGCTCCTCCTCGGCGAGCGCGTCCTCCAGGGCGATGCTCAAATCCTCGAGCGTGCCGCGCGCGCCCGGCGAGGGCGCCAGGCAACGGTCGACCGCGCGTGCGAGCTCGCGCGGCAGGTCACGGCGCGTGCGACCGAGCGAGGGCAGCGGGCGACCGATGCGGCGGACCGTCTCGGCTGGTGTCGAGCCGCGCACGGGGTTGACGCCGCACAAAGCCTCATAGAGCACGAGCGCGAGCGAGTAGAGATCGGCGGGCTCCGCCGTCCCCCGCCCCTCGCTCTGCTCCGGAGCCATGTACGCGAGCGTGCCGAGCACGTCTCCGGTGCGCGTGAGCACGTCCTGACCGCTCAGTCGCGCGCCACCGAAGTCGGTCAGCTTGGCAGCGGCTCGGGGCTCCTGTGCCGAGCGCTCGTGCGAGGCCGACTCGTGTGGGACGAGCACGTTCTGGGGCTTGACGTCGCGATGGATCACCCCGCGTGCGTGCGCGTGCGCGAGCGCGCTGCACAGCGCCACGCCGATCTCCAGGACCTGCTCGTCTGCGAGGGCTTGCTCGGCGATCAGCTGCCCAAGCGTCTCGCCGTCGACGAGCTCTGAGATCAGGTAGAAGGCGTCCTCCTGCGCGCACGCCTCGTACAGGGCGACTATCGCCGGGTGGGCCAGGCGCGCGCTGGCGAG
>JBBSDZ010000017.1:0-42825 GCA_038240205.1 Solirubrobacterales bacterium
AACGCGACAGCTGTGGCGGCTTTCTCGTCCGGGAGGACCTCGGCGTAAGCCAGACGCGTGCAGTCATCGATAGCGATATGCACGAACTCCCAGCCGATCGCGTAGTGCCGGACGCCATCGTAGTGGACGCGCGGATCGCCGAGCGCCGCCACGGCCTCGCCGACCTCCGGCGCCACGGCATCCCCGACGACGAGGATCTCCAGGTTCGCGTGCGTCTGCGCGAGCAGCAAGGGCAGCGCGCGCTCCAGCAGCAGCTCGGTGCGCTGCCACGTGGCGAGCGTGATCGACACGAGTGGATCCGGGTCGGTGTACGGCGCCTCGTAGTCCGGGCTCGCGCGCAACGCGAACAGCCGGCGGCGGTTCTCGGCGTCCTCTTCGACGAGCGCCCGCAGCAGCGGCTGCACGCGCCGGTCGAGCAGCTGGCGCGTGGCGGTCAGCTCGCGCTCGATTCGCTCGGTGCGCTCTGAGAGCTCCTGCAGGCGCGCGAGCACCGCGCCGAAGCGCCAGTCGAGCGCCCGCGCGATCGCGCCGCGGATCACGCTGCGTAGCGCAGCACGACTGCGCCGGCGGCGACGATCGCATTCGCGCCGATCGTCGTGTGATCGACGACGACCGCGCCCATGCCGACGATCGCATCCTCGCCCATCTGCACGTGGCTGGCCAGGTTTGCACCAGGCAGCAGCGAGACGTACGCGCCGATCCGGGCGTGGTGTCCGACGAGCGCGCCCCGCGAGATCAATGTGTGCTCGCCGATGACCGAGCGCGCGCCGATCACCGCTCCCGGACCGACGACGCAGCCGGCGCCGAGCACCGCCGAGGCAGAGACCCATGCGTGCGGGTGCACGATCGTCCGCGCCTGCCAGCCATGATGCTCGAGGCAGGCCCAGTGGCTGCGACGGCTGCCGCCGGCCGCGACGACAGCCGCTGCACCGGGCGGCGGCGAGCCAGGGGCAATGACAGGGCGCTCCTCGACGAGCTCACCGACGCGCGCGAGGTCGCGGAGCTCGATCAGCCCGAGCACCTCCCAGCCGCCGTCGCCGGCCCACTCGACGATCTCCGCTGCGAACGAGCCGCTGCCGGCGAGGTACAGCTCACGGCTGCTCGGCGACTCGGCGGTCGAATGCACGTGCGCAAGTGTGACCGCGGACGCGGACGCCCGCGCGTATCCGAGAGGTGCTCGGCGGGGCGAAGATCGCCCCGCCTCGTGCTCCCGTCAGGGAGTCGGGTCCGAGCCGCCGCCTTTGGTCGTGTCCGTCGTGTCCGTCGCCAGCGTCGAGGCAGCGGCGCCGGACCCCGAGGATCCGCCGAAAGATCCCGAACCCGACGTGCCACCGCTGCTTTTGCCGCTCGAAGCGTCCGGCGCGATCGTCGTGGTGGTGGTCGTGCTCGTGTCATCGCCGGAGCTGCTCTTGCCGGAGCCGCCCGAGCCTTGGAGCCACTGGCGCTGGTGATCGTGAGAACCCCGCCGGCGAGCGAGGCGACGGTGCCGCGAACCTCACGACGCTGGTGCGAGCTGGCGTCGTGGGCGCGGCCGCGCTGGCCGCGGTGATGGCCTGCGCCCTGGTGCTCCACGCCTTGGTGCTCGCGGTTCTGGTGTGCCGCGCCATCGTGATGCGCTGCCAGCGCGACACCCGGTAGAGCGAGGGCTGCTGCTGAAACTGCTGTCAAGAGCGTCATCTTCATTGCCGTGATCTCCTTCGGCCGGATTGCGGCCGTATTGGGTGGAATACGCGACTGAGACACGGCTCAGGGCACAAACTTCACGCACGGGCGAAAAGAAATCGCGAAGATGCCGTCGTGGCGCGCACTCCGCAGGCGGTGATCTTCGACAACGACGGGCTCCTGCTCGACACCGAGGAGGCCTGGACGCGCGCCGAGGAGCAGCTCTTCGCCGGCCTCGGGCGGGAGTTCACGATGGAGCACAAGCGCTTCCTGATCGGCTCTTCGCGCTCGATGGCGGCGACCAAGCTGGAGGCGCTGCTGGAGCGCCCCGGCGAGGGCGAGGCACTGATGGACGAGCTGATCGAGCTGGTCATGCAGGAGGCGCTCGCCGGCATCTCGCCGCGTCCGGGCGCCCTCAGCCTGCTCTCGCGGCTGACCGAGGCCGGGGTGCCGCTCGGCGTGGCCTCGAACTCCGAGCGGGCATTCCTGGAGCGCACGCTTGCAAGCGCCGGGCTGCTCGAGCAGGGGCCGTTCGCGACGATCGTCTCAGCCGAGGACATCGCCTCGCCCAAGCCGGCGCCCGACATCTACCTGGAGGCCTGCCGTCGCCTGGACGCCGAGCCGGCATCCTGCGCGGCACTCGAGGACTCGCCGATCGGCGTGGCCGCGGCGGCCGCGGCCGGCATGCTCGTGATCGGCGTGCCGTACTTCGCCGACGGGGAGCTGCCCAGGAGCGATGTGCTGGCCGAGCGCCTTGACGATCCGGCGGTGATGCGCGCCCTCGGACTCGACACACAGGCGGCCTAGCATGGTGGCGATGGCAGCCGCCCCGCCTCCCTCCCCAGAGCAGCCGCTGCAGGGAGGCTGCCTGTGCGGAGCCGTGCGCTTCCAGATCACGGCGCCGTTCATCTCCGCCGGCTACTGCCACTGCACGCACTGCCAGCGGCGCACCGGCACCGGCTCCTCGGCCGGCGGGCGCGTGCCGCAGTCGGGCTTCGATCTGCTGCAGGGCGAGGAGCAAATGCGTGCTTACACGCCGCCCAGCGGCAGGCCAAAGTGGTTCTGCGCCACTTGCGGCTCGGCTGTGTTCAGCGGCGAGCCGCTCGCAGACGCGGAGGTTGCCGTGCGACTGGGCTCGCTCGACGGCGACCCGGGGGTCCGCCCGCAGTACCGCCACTGGGTCGACTCAGCGGTCTGCTGGGAGGCGATTCCCGACGACGGGCTTCCGCGCCACCCCGGTCCGCGCGAGGCCTCGCCCGGCGCTTTCGGCTAGACGAGCTCGACCGCGACGGATGTCGCGGTCGCGAGCATCGCGCCTGCTCCGGCGACGGCCGCTGCGGCTTCCGCTCGCGCTGCTCGCACTCTCCCGGTCACGCGCGCGGCGCGACTGCGCAGCCAGCTCAGCGACTGCGGCTGCCCGCAGTGCTCGCGCCAGCCTTCGAGCTCGCGCTCGAGCTGCTCATCGTCGGCGATCGTCGCGAGCACCTCGACCTGACCGCCTCCCTGCTCGATCGGGCCGAGCCTTACGAGATACAGCTCGCCCGTGTCGTTGACCCAGGCGGCGCGGTGCAGCGGGCCGCGCGCGTCCTCGCGCCACCACAGCCCGACGTCGCGCTCGCGCGAGCTCGCTCGCCGTCGGTCGGCCGTATAGAAGTTCGAGAGGGAGCCGTAGCGCGTGCTCGTCGTGTTGCGCCGCCGCCGGCCCCGCTTGGTCTGTCTCATGACGCACCGCCCGTGTAGAGGAGGAAGGAGTCGATCTGGACAGCCTCCTCGCTGCAGCTAAACGCCGGGTTAGGGAGCGCGAAGCTTTCTCGCACTCAGCGAGCGAGTCCTTCCGCGCCCAGAGGTCGCAGGACGCTCTTGGTCCGGCGACCTCTGGGAACCGCGCAGGGCAGAATCAGCCGTTGAGACGCTTCTTCAGCGCGCTGGCAGCGGAGAACTTCGCCGCTTTGCTCGCTGCGATGTTGATCGTCTCGCCTGTGGAGGGGTTGCGCCCCTGCCGCGCGGCGCGCTGGCTGACGCTGAACTTGCCGAAGCCTGCAAGTGCGACCTCACCCCCAGCGGCCAACTCGTCGGAGATCGCCTCGATCGTCGTCTCCACCACCTGTCGGGCCTGGCTGGCGGCCAGTCCGTTACGACTCGCGACCTGCTCGGCCAGCTCGTTCTTGGTCATAGCACTCCCTTCTCGGGTGTCTTTACTGCGAGCAGGCTAACCGCTCGTGAGGACGACGAAACCCGGAAACGCTGGACTTGTGCCTCGGAAAGCCCCTAATTTCCGGGGAACTCGACCGGCGGCGCAGTCCGGAGATGCCCGCTCGCAGCCTTGGCGCTGGAGATCGGGGCCCTGCGCGGGGCCAGCGCCCCGGCGGCGCAGGCGGCCCACAGCGCCGCCAGCCAGGCCGCACAGGCCAGTCCGACGTGCACCCACACGAGCTGCGTCGGCAGGTGCGTCTTGTACTGATCGAGCCCGACGACGCCCTGCAGCGCGAGCAGCACGCAGAAGACCGTGAGCGAGCGCTGCACCATCGGGGGCGCCTGGCGCTTGCGCGCGAGGAACCACAGTGCGACCCCTGCCAGGCCGAACACGAGCGCGATCTCCCCGTGGCGGTGGATGACGAAGTCCATCGTCCCGCGGCCGTCGAAGTTCAGGCGGTTGATCCGCTGCCCAGGCGAGCCGCCCGCGTGGGGCCCGGCCGCGGTCGCAGCCGTCCCGGCGAAGATCGTCAGCGCCCCCCACCCGACGAGCGCGCGCGTCCACAGGATCAGCTTGCGGTCGGGCACCGGAGCGTCTCCGAGCGCGACTGCGCCGCGCGCGTCCCCGTTGAGTGCCGCCCCGCCGGCTGGCACGCCGTCGGGCGCGCCGGGAGCGTGTAGCTCGCCGGCCGCTTCGCCCGCGCGCCAGGCGAGCACGGCGGCGGCGAGCAGGATCAGCATGGACAGCGCGAAGTGGCCCATCACCCAGCCGTAGTCGAGCGCGCCGCGCACAGTGAAGCCGCCGAGCACGGCCTGGCTGATCACGCCGAGCGGCAGCAGCGCGCCGAGCCACATCAGGTCGCGACGGTAGGGGCGGCGCCGCAGCGCCAGCAGCCACGCCGCGCCGGCGGCGATCGAGATCGGCCCGGTGATCATGCGGTTGGAGAACTCGATCACGGCGTGCGTCGTCAGCGGCGGGTAGGCCTTGCCGTAGCACTTCGGCCAATCCGGACAGCCGAGGCCGGAGCCGGTCAGGCGCACGGCGGCGCCGCTGAGGACGATCAGCGTCAGCGCTCCGAGCGCCACGTACGCGACCACGGCGTACTGCCGGGGCGTCACCGTGTAACCGTTCGTACGCTCGCGCAGGCGCTCCATTCGGTGGCTCATGCCGATCAGGACTCCCAGCGGAACGGCAGCTCCTCAGCCACCTCCCGCAGCAGCGGCGCCTGCATGTCGCGCTCGGAGACGATCAGCTCGTCGGTGGGGAGCGGCCACTCGATGCCGATGTCAGGGTCGTTCCACGCGATCCCGCGCTCGACGGCCGGGTCGTAATAGGCGGTCTGCTTGTAGATCACGTCCGCCACGTCGCTGAGCACGCAGAAGCCGTGGCCGAAGCCGACGGGCACGAGCAGCTCGCGCATGCTCTCGTCGTCCAGCTCGACGGCCTCCCACTCGCCGTAGGTGGGCGAGCCCTGGCGCAAGTCGACGTTGATGTCGACGATGCGCCCGCGCGCGCAGCGCACGAGCTTGGCGACGCCCGGCCCGATGTGAAAGTGCATGCCGCGCACGACCCCGCGCGAAGAGCGCGAGTGGTTGTCCTGGATGAAGCGCTCCTCCGCTGAGATGCCGAGCTCGGCGTGCCATTCGCTGCGATAGGTCTCGCAGAAGAAGCCGCGCTCGTCGCCGTGTGTGGAAGGCTCCACCGCCACGAGGCCGGAGAGACGGGTGGGAATGACGCGCACGGCAGCTCAGGTTACCGACCTCGCAGCCCCGCTCGCGGCGGCATTCGCGCCCGTCGCGCCCGCTCGCTGGCCTATATTCGCCCCGATGAGCCTGGGCCGCGCCGCTCACCGACCGCCGCTCCAGAGCGCGGTGCGGCAATGGACGCCGGGGCCGCGTCAGCCGGCGCTCGGCAGCGGCGAGGTGCACGTCTGGCAGGCCGAGCTGACGGACGGCGGCGAGGCGCTGCCTGCCGCGCTCAGCGCCGAGGAGCGGGTGCGCGCGCAGCGGATCGGGCGCGAGCCCGAGCGGCGGCTGTGGAGCCGCTCGCGCGGCGTCCTGCGCGCGCTGCTCGCCCGCTACCTGCGATGCGACGCCAGTGCGCTCGAGCTGATCGCAGGCGAGCACGGCAAGCCGGCCCTCGCGCCGAGCGTCGCCGGGGAGGCCAGGCTCCACTTCAACCTCTCCCACTCCGGGCGGCGTGCGTTGTACGCATTCACCGAGCTGAGCCCGGTCGGGGTCGACATCCAGCTCGCACGCGAGCGCCGATCGGGCGGGCGCGGACCGGACTACCTCGCCCTAGCCAGGCGCACCTTCGGCACGGACGAGGCCGAGCGCCTGCGGCAACTGCAGGAGCCGCTGCGCGAGCACGAGTTCCTGCGCGGCTGGGCGCGCCATGAGGCCGCGTCAAAGCGCGACGGTGGCGGCCTCGGGCGCCGCGCATTCGGCTCGGAGGAGAACGGATGGATCGCGGATCTCGACGCCGGTCCGAGGGCCGGGGCCGCAGTGGCGCTCGAGCGCCCAGCGCGCGAGCTGCGCTGCTGGAGCTGGAGCGAGCCGGACTAGAAGATCTTCACGCCGATCTTCTGCGAGACGGACTCGCCGGCGACGGTTGCGGTGAGCGTCGCCGAGACGCCGTGATAGCGGCGGATCATCGCAACCAGCTCGCGCGAGACGCGAATCGGCAGGTGCGCGGTCTTGTGTGGCTGGAGCGTGAAGCCCTTGCGGCCAAACGTGTGTGTGCCGGCGCCCAAGCTCAGCGTGGCGACGCCCTTGCACGGATCGACACGGCAGAACATCGCTACGGCGACGATGCGGCTGTGGTTGACGCCATCGGTCTGCGGGCTGACGCGGATGGGCGCGAGCTTCGGCGGGGCGCCGTGGTTTCCGCCCGGGCAGATGTGCGTGGCATCGGCGCCGGTGCCGAGCGTCACGCGCATCATCAATTCCTCGTCGTGGTTGGTCGCGAAGCCTTCGTTGGCGTTCGTGTAGCCGGGTGAGAGGGTGTTGCCGTTGCCCGTGCCCTGATCGCGGATGAACGAGTTGGTCGCAGCGCCTTTGACCGCACCGAGCACCTGGTAGGGGACGCCGCTGCGGTAGACGTTTGGCACGTAGCCACCGTTGTCGTTGAAGGAGACGTAGTCGCCCTCGCTGACGCACAGGTTGGTCGGTTCGTAGGTGGAGACGGTCGAGCCGCTCGCGCCCCCCTCGCCGCACACGGGGATGCTGAAACCCTCGGAGGTGATGATCACCTTGGCGCCGCCGTCGGGCAGGGGCGAGAGATCCTGGAAGTGGATTTCGGTGAGGGGCGGCGGTCCGCCGTCGGCGCGCTGCGCGCAACCCTCGAGCGCCACTTTGACCGCCTGCCCGGTCGCCGGCACACGGGGCGTGCCGGCGGGCTGCGCGATGCTCCACAGGGCCGTGTCGGCGCCGTAGTGATAGGTGTGGAAGACGCCGTTCGGGGCGTCAGGGGCCGGCGGGACAGCCGTGTAGGTGCCGGGGTAGTTGAGGTTTTCGGCCGTGTTGAGCGTCGCCGGCACGGCAAGTGGGCTGCCGAAGGTCGTGATGTCCGCCTGGCTGGCGGCGGGCGCGGCGGCCGCCAGGAGGGCCAGCGGGAAGGCCGTCGCGAGCAGCGCGCGCAGGCGCCGAGGAGTTTGGCTCAGTCGGGGAAGGGGCACTGCTCTGTGCATCGGAATGATCGCTAGATCCTCGACGCGATGCGCCGCAAACAGACGGATGTCCAGATTCAAGCGGATGTCCAGTCGCCCACGTGGGCGCACGGGGGTGGGTGGATCGGGCCCATCGACTACCTTGACGCGATGCTCGTGAGCAATCAGGAGCGGCCCGCGTCCGAGCCACCCGAGGAGCCCACGCCGGAGCGACTGCGACCTTGGCACCCCAGACGCGTGGCGGGATGGCGTCCGTTCGGCCGCTCGCGTCTGCTGGTCAATGTCCTAACGATCGCTGTGACAGTGGCGTTCACGTTCGTAGCCTTGCGCGGGATCGACCTCACACGAGCCTGGGACGCGCTGAAGGCGACCGACTACCTGTGGCTGCTGCCTGCGCTGATCGCTTTCGCCCTCGGCAACCTCGCGCGAGCGATGCGCTGGCGCTCGCTGTTCATCCCCGACCGCCGGCCGCCGCGCGGGACGACGCTCAACGCGATGATGATCGGCTACCTCTACAACAACATCCTGCCCGCCCGAGCGGGCGAGGCGGCGCGGATCCTGGTGCTCACCCGCAGGAGCGACTCCCCGCCGGTCGAGATCACCGGCACTGTCGTCCTAGAGCGGCTCTACGACATCGTCGCGATCCTGCTGATCTTCTTCGTCGCCGAGCCCTGGTTGCCGAAGGTGAGCTGGTTCGGCGCGGCCGCGATCGTCGCGGTCAGCCTCGCCGCCGTGATCGCCGGCATCGCGACGGTTCTCGCGGTCTACGGAGATCGCCCGCTGCGCCTGCTCCTACGTCCTCTCGGGCGCTTCTCGCCGCTCTCGGAGGAGCGCCTCGAGCGAACGGTCGCCGAGCTCACGCACGGGCTCAGCGGCCTGCACGAGTGGCGTGTTGCGCTGGAGGCGCTGGTGTGGACGATCGTGGCCTGGATGCTCTCGATCACCTGCGCCTTCCTCGTGATGGTCTCGTTCCATCTGCATCTGCCCTTCGCCGCAGCCGTGCTGGTCCTCGTGGCGATCGGCCTCGGGATGATCCTGCCGTCGCCACCGGCCGCAGTCGGCGTGTTCGAGGGAGCCACGTTGATCGCGCTGAGAGCTTTTGGGGTGCCCCACTCGACGGCGCTGCCCTACGCGCTCGTCTTGCACCTCGTCAACTTCGTGCCGTTCGTGGTGGTCGGCGCGTGGCTGCTCCACTACAACTCGCGGCATCCGCCGACTCGCCGGGCGGATTCGGCCGCGGAGCCCAGGGAGTCCCAGCCCGCCCCGACCCTGGACCCGCCACCTCAGCCTGCCGGGAAGACCGCCTCAGCCCGCCGTTGAGTGTTCGCTCGCGATCCGCCGCTGCACGATGAAATCGGTGTCGATGTTGATGTAGGTGACGCCGCCTCTCACCAGGTCGACGGAGTTGGGCGCGACCTTGAACTCCACGACCGAGTGGTACAGCGCAGCGAGGGATGGATTCGCTGCCGCAAAGTACGTGAGCTCATACGGCCTAAAGACGATCCAATCAGGATGAAGGACGCGGATAAGTTCGTTCATGTTGTTGCGCGCGTGGCCGAGACGGGCAAGCGCGTCGTAGGCCGTCGGTGAGGTTAGGCCGGGGTAGTCGTAGAGCTTGACCCTGCCGTACCAGCCGATGTATCCGGCCGACTCCGAGGTGACCGTCTGCCCGGGCGGGACGTTGGCGTGCAGCCACAGCCCGAGCTGCTTGCGCACGCGGTCCTCCACCTGATGCTGAACGTTGGCCTCGAGGGGGAACGTGTAGGGCATGTGGACCGCAAACGCGAATGCCATGAACGCGGTCATCGCGATCGCGACCCTCGACCCGAGGCGCAGGCTCAACCCGGACAGCCCGCTCGCCGCGAGCAGCGCGACGAACGTCATCACTGGGCCTAGATACCACTCGTAGTAGCCCGGGGGCAACACGAGCACGTGGTAAGCGAAGAAGATGATCACGTAGGACCAGATCGGGATCGCCTTCGAGTTGCGACGCAGTCGCCAGGCACCGGCGATGGCCAGCAGGATGAACACGAACGCGATGTCGCCGAGCAGCCACGAGGAGACCGGGCCTTTGAGGACCAGCCCGTCCTCGAGAAAAGGGGCGAAGCCGTGCCATAGCGGTTCCCCCGCAGTCTGCAGCTGATCCCACGCATAGGAGATCCAGGCCCCCGGCCCCGCCGAGAACGTAGGGGGATCGAAGTACCGGTTGAGCTTGGCCCCGATCGTGCGTGGGATCGGCGAGCCGTAGTAGATCGTGGTGAAAATGAACCAGGGCGCCGCGACACAGACTGCGGCGGCTACCGTCCCGAGCAGCGATCGCAGCCGCCCTCTTCGCGGCCAGGCGAAATACAGCAACGCTGGGACGATGAAGAGCACGAAATCAGGCCGGACGAGGATGCACAGGCCGAACATCACCCCGCTCCAGATCAGGCGCTCGCGAATGACCAGCAGGACACTGACGAGCAGGATCGCGACGGCCACCTCGGTCTCCATCCCGGCCATCCCGTAGAAAATCTGGTTCTGGTCGAACGCCAGGTAGGCGAGCGGGAACACCATCGCCCAGCGAGAGAGCTTCAGCTCTTTGCCGAGCAGATGCATCGCGTAGATGGCGATCACGACACACGCCATCGAGGCGAGGCGGATCGCGACGAACCCGCCCCCGCTCGGCTTGACGAGCTCGCCGAGCAGCGGGATCAGCACCGAGAGTGCGGAGGTGAACCCGTGGACATGCCCCTCGCCTGGGTGATGCGTCAGGCCGAGACCCTCGGCCGCATTTCGCGCATGCGTGATCGTGATCAGACCGTCCTCGAACATCCGGTGGGTCATCTGCCAGAAAAGGGCGCGCGATACCAACGCTCCGAGCATTGCGAGCACTACCTCCGGCGAGGCGCGGCTGAACGCGATGATCCGGCCTGGCCAAGCGCGTGGAGGGAGACGAGGGTTTTGCCGGGAGCCGTCGCTCGGAGCCCGCGGATTGAACCGCCGGGGCGCATCCCCCCGCGGAACTCCAGCAGGGGCCGCCGTGCCTCGAGGCCCCGTAAGGCGATCGCTCATCGCCCGCACACTTCCAGCTCGGAGCTCGACGCGAGGTGCAACACCCACGGCTTAGCGGAGGTGTCAGCCGGCAGCACGACGGTCAGCGCATGGCCGGGCGCTATTCGTTGCGCCAGCGGAACGAGACCGTCGCCGAACCTGCTCAGTGCCATCGCCACAGGCGCCGATCCGACATCCTCGATCCGAACTCCCAACCTGGGCACGACCAGCGCGGGGTTGCTGACCGCGCCGGCTTGGGGAACGAGCCGCTCACACCCTCCCCGCCGCGAGCCGACCGCTCCCCCGAGGAAGAGCATGGTCGGGGCCGGGCCAGTCAATGTGAGATCCGTACTGGTCGCCGTCTTGAGTGCCACCTCGCTGTAGATCGCAACGAGCACGGCATCAGCGGCCCTCCGTTCCTGCGGTCCGGCAGCTTCCAGGTTCGCCGGTGTGTCGGCCGGCGAGGAGCCGATCGCGCGCACCGTATGCAAGTAGGGACCAGCTTCGAGCGTGGGTGCCAGCTGGGTATCGGGGTGATAGCCGGCCGGCGCATGCGCCACTGCTAGCTCCAGCGCCCCCAGCTTGGCCTTGAGCGTCTTCGAGGTAGAGCTTAGGCTGCTGGCGCCAGCGTGCAAGGGCGTGAGCCCGGTGACGGCGAAGTACCCGATCAGCATGCCCGCCACGGCAGTCGCGCGCGCCGCGATCGGCACACCCCGAAGGAGCTCGACGCCGACGAGCACGATCGCCACGGCGCCGAGGTAGATGTAGCGGCTGCTTTCCGGCGCTGAGATCGTCGAGCGAGCGGCGGCGGTGACGATCCACAGGCCCAAGCCCGCGGCGACCAGCCCGGCCAGCCGGGGGGTGATGGGCGGCGGGCGCAGGATGCGCCGCAGCAGGATCAGCGCCCCGAGCACCGCCAGCGGGCGTCCCCAATCGAGCGCCGAGCGCCCGATCAGCCCACCGAAGGCGGCCGCCGCGAGGTCCTCGACGTAACCGGGGGCGTTGATCAGGCTTTCCTTGGTGACCTCGCTTTCGCCGTAGCCCAGGTACCAGAGGACATAGAGGGCGGCCGGGATGAGAACGATCCAGCCACGTCGCCACTGCTGCCGCCACGCCAGCTCGACGGCGACGCCGATCATCACGGCGATCCCGAGGCTCGAGCTACCGACTGCGAGGATCAAGCAGAGCAGCGCGCCGACGTCGCCGAGCCGGTCCTCGCGCTCGATCAGCACCCACGTGCCGAGACCGCCGACGATCGAGAGCATGTAGCCGATCTGAAACGCCCACAGCAGGTCCTCCCAGGCAGCGCCGAGGAACAGGATCAACGCCATCGCCAACAGCGCCGGCGCGCGCGCCATGCGCCGCGAGGCGAGCACGAAGATCAGCACGGCCGCTGTCAGGTGCAGCGCCACGACGACGAGGCGATAGAAGACGTAGTGATCGAGGCCGACGACGTGGAAGAGGATCTTGTAGACGACGACCGGGAACAGCGAGATGTTCCCGACGTGGGCGGCCAGCAGGGAGTGCGCGCCGCCGCCGTAGTCGTGCTGGACGAAGTCCCACTCGTCGTAGAAGAACGTCAGCCCTTTGCCCATGTAGAGCAGCAGCACCGCGTCGAGCAGGAGCATCGCGCCGAGGACCCACGGCCACCGGCGCTCGACGTCGCCAACGATCGTCTCGGTCAGGCTGCGGGAGCTGGACGAGTCGCGCCCGGGCGACCCGGAGGCCGTCGTCGTAGCGGCCGGCTGGGCGATGCCGCTCATGCGCCCGAGGTCTCTTCCTGGCGGCCCGCGACGGCAGGCGCCTCGCGGCGATCCGGGGCAGCGCGCACCCCCGGATGCGGCCGACGCGGGTGGCGCTCGAGCGGGGCGTCCGGACGGTGATAGTCGCCGCGACTGAGGTGGTGCTCGAGGAACACGTACAAGACGATGAACAGGTAACGGCTGCCCATCTCCTGCAGCTTCAGCTTCGAGGTTCCGTGCTTGCGGTTGGTCCAGGAGATCGGTACGACGTCGTAGGAGTGGCCGCGGACGATCGCCTTCAGCGGCATCTCGACGGTCAGGTTGAAGTGATTGGAGAGCAGCGGCTGGATGTGCTCGATCACCTCGCGCCGGTATGCCTTGAACGCGTTTGTCGTGTCGTTGTAGCCGTGCCTGAACAGCAGCCGGATGCCGAGGTTGACCAGGCGATTGAGGATCAGCTTGACTTTCGGATAGTCCTGGACGCGGCCACCCCGCACGAAGCGCGAGCCGAACGCACAGTCGAAGCCCCGTTCGAGCACGCGGTAGTAGCTGACGAGATCCTTCGGCGAGTCCGACAGGTCGCCCATCACGATCGCCACGGCATCGCCCGTGTACTCCTCCAGGCCGGAGCGGATCGCGTGACCGAAGCCGGGCGGGCGCGGCGAGCGGATGCAGCGCACGGCCGGGTCCTGCGCTGCGATCGCGCGCACGACCTCGCCGGTACCGTCGCTGCTCGCGTCATCCACGACGACGATCTCGTACGGAACCTGCTCGGCGCGCAGCTCGGCGGTCAGTGCCTGGACGGTCGGCCCGATCGAATCTCGCTCGTCGTGGGCTGGTATGACCACCGACAGCTTCATGCCGCGGCGGTCCACCGCTCGGCATTGCGATCGTGGATCTCTCGCAGGATGTCGCGGATGTCGTGCTTGAGCTCCCAGTCGGGGTAGTCCGCGCGAAACGGCGCCAGGTCGCTGATCCACCAGCGGTGGTCGCCGATGCGGTTGTCCTCGCCCAGCTGCCAGTCGAGCTCACGCCCGGCGATCTCCTGGCACAGCTCAATCGCCTCGAGCATCGAGCAGTTGCTCTCACGCCCGCCGCCGATGTTGTAGACGGCCGCAGCGCGAGGAGCCCGGTGAAACGCCTCGAACGCCGACACGAGGTCTTCGGAGTGAATGTTGTCGCGCACCTGTTTGCCGCCATAGCCGAACACGGTGTAGGGCTCGCCGGTCATCGTGCAGCGCATCAGGTAGGAGAGGAAGCCGTGCAGCTGCGTTCCTGCGTGGTTCGGCCCCGTCAAGCAGCCGCCGCGAAAGCACACCGTGGGCATGTCGAAGTAGCGGCCGTACTCCTGCACGAGCAGATCGGCGGCCGCCTTCGAGACCCCGAACAGCGAGTGCGTGGAGCCGTCGATCGACATGCTCGTGTCGATGCCGCGGTGGTAGCGGTGCCCCTCGAGCAGTTCCAGGCGGCTCTCCAGCTCGACGAGCGGGAGCTGGTTGGGCAGGTCGCCGTAGACCTTGTTCGTCGAGCAGAAGATGAAAGTCGCGTTCGGCGCGTTCAGCCGCGTCGCCTCGAGCAGGTTGAGGGTGCCGTTGGCGTTGACCGCGAAGTCCGTCTGCGGGTCCGTGGCGGCCCAGTCGTGCGACGGCTGCGCGGCGGTGTGGATCACGAGCTCGACCTCCGGGGCGCGCTCGGCGAACACGCGCGCGACTCCGTCGGTGTCGCGAATGTCGATCTCCAGCGAGCGGAACTCGCCGGAATAGCGCTCGAGCAGCGACTCGGTGGTGCGGGCCGTCGAGGCATCCGCCCCGAAGAAGCGGGCGCGCATGTCGTTCTCGAGGCCGATCACCTCGAAGCCCCCCTCGACGAGGCGCCGGACGGACTCCGATCCGATCAGTCCTCCCGATCCTGTGATGATCGCTGCTGGCATTCGAGTCCTTTGTTAGAGCGCAGCGGCGAGCGCTGCTTCGTGCTCGAGGATCCATGCGTGTATGTCCGCCAGGATCTCGGCAGGGCCCCTGCGGGCCCTCCAATCGGTCATTTCATGAAGGCGCGTGCAATCCGAGATGTAGATCGGAATATCTCCCGAACGATCTTCCCCGGACGGGCGGACATCGACGTTCCTACCCGTGATCTCCCTGCACAAATCGGTCGTCTCGAGCAGCGACAGGCTGCACTCGCGCCCGCCGCCGACATTGACCGTCGCCCCGGCCCAGCGCTGCGGATCGCCGAGCTGCTCCTCGACGAGATCGAGCAGATCGGCGACGTGCAGCAGGTCTCGCACCTGCTTGCCGCTACCGCCGAAGCCGATGTAGGAGAGCGGCCGCTGGAAGTGGTGCGCGAGCATCCAATACGTGAACACGCCCTGATCGACCTTGCCCATCTGCCACGGGCCGGCGACCACGCCGCAGCGATCGATCGCCGTCGCCAGACCATAGGACTCCGCGTACTCGGCTACGAGCAGCTCCGCCGAGAGCTTGGTCGCGCCATAGAGCGTGCGTGCGCCCTCCAGCGGAAATGCCTCTGCGATCCCGCGCTCGCTGGCGCCCGCGACAGGCTGCTCGGAGGTCAGCTCCAGGCGCGTACTCGCCTCCTCGTAGCTCAGCTGCTCCAGGCGCGCGACCGGGTAGACGCGGCTCGTCGAGAGGAACACGAACTGGGCGCTCCAGCGCCTGGCCAGCTCCAGGCAGTTGTAGGCGCCGATGAGGTTCGTCTGCAAGACGTAGTCGGGGTCGCCGTCGACCCCGGCCATCACCGACGGCTCGGCAGAGCACTCAACGATCGCCTCCACGCTTCCGACCTCCAGCAGATCGCTCAGCTCACGCACGTCCCCGTGGACGAAGCTCACGCCGGCGTCCCGCAGCCGTGGCAGGTTCAGCTCCGAGCCGCGGCGTCGCAGGTTGTCGAGCGCGAGGATCTCCCAGCCGGGGTGGCGCTCGGCGAGGCCGAGCGCGAGGGTAGCGCCGATGAAGCCGGCGCCACCGGTCACCATGACTCGCGGCTTTCTCCCGGTCATGTCGCCGCTTGACGAGCTCCGGGATTCATTCGGCTCGACTGCCGCGCTCTTCGGTGCTGCTGTGATCGAGAAGGTCGCTCTCGAGTCGATTGATGCGCTCCGCCTGCTGACGTAGCGCGACATGCACCAGCGGTGGCATTCTCTCGTCGCGCGCCTCGCCCAGACGCTCGTCAAGCTGCGCGACCCTCTCTGCCAAAGAGCGGTCTACCTGTTCCTGGGCGTACAGAACCGGCCGGGCTACGCGAAAGATGGCGCGGCGCGCGAGGAGGCCCAGCCGGCCAAAACGGCTGCCTGCCGTAGACGCCGTCAGAGGATGGGCCAAATCCGCAACCTTCACCGAAGGGGAGGGGACACGTAGGCTTGCCTCATCACCGCCCGGCCGGGCGTGGATCGGAGTGCCGGCATCGTCGGCGTCTTCACGACGACGGAGCACGACCTGATCCTGAAAATCGAGGCTGCTTCTCGGCAGGTAGGCGAGGACCTCAAACCAGCGACTCCAATGCTCAAACACATACCAAGGAGCATGAAACGTCGTGTGGTAGAAGTCAGGGAAGACGCTGCCGACGTAGGTGTCGTCCGCGATGAAGAGGATCCCGTCTCGCTCGAGCTGAGCCCGCCACTCGTGCCGCTGCCGAGCGCCGGGGGCCAGCTGTTGCTCACTGGTCTGAAAGGCGTGCTCGCCGTGAATGCTGAGCACGACGAGCCCTCCTGGGGCGGTTATTCGGCGGAGCTCCTCCAACCACAGGTCCTGGTAGGAGGCGTCGAGGTGCGTGAAGACGCCGTGGTTGACGATCAGGTCGAACGCCCTGTCCTCGTAGCCCGTCGGAGGACGGCCGCCGTTGACGTCGAAGCGGGCAAACGGCAGATTCTCCGCGGCCCATTCGACGGCCCGGGCGTCAATGTCTGTGCCCACCAATGTGCTGGAGCCGGCAAAGTCCGCCATCCAGCGCATGATCCGTCCGCAGCCGCAGCCGAACTCCAGGATGCGCTCGTGCGCGGCGAGCTGATCGCCGACCGCGACCAAGGCAGCCTCCAGATCCCCCAGCGAGCGTTGTCCGGTCTGGAGGAACAACGCTCGGTGCTCCTCCGCCTCCTCGTTCGAAAAGCCGCTTACGACGCGGTCGATCAGCTCGTCGGGCGGCATCGGGAACGGAGATGTGGTCTCGATCACGGGCTGCAGAGTACCTGGAAGCCGACGCCCGCGATGTAGCAGCCCGAACGGCTCGCGGTACCGCGCTTGCCTTGGCTCCTGGCCATACCCGCTCGTCTCACGGTCACCGGTCACCACGAGACCCAGGCCGCCTCCTACCTGGCCGTCAAAATGACCACCGGCGAACTCGTAGCCTGGTATGAAGTCCAGCTCGTAGTAGGCGACCTTTGCCCGTTGCCGTAGCCCTACCGCTTCAATTCCGGCACGGGTGTCGGTTTTCATGGTGTCGTGCAACAAGATGACGGTGCTTCGGGATACGGATGATTCGAGCAGGTTGTCGAGGTCTAGGCGCACTCCCTCCGCGGAGTGATCGCCGTCGACGAGTGCGAAGTCGATCTCGACACCTTCGCGCTCCAGCGCGCGTAGCACCTCGGGCAGGACCACCCTCGAGTTTCCCTCGTAGAAGCTCACGTTTCTGAATGCCTCGTGATCCGTGATCACGTCGTAGAGATCGAGCGTGTGAACATGCTGACTGTGCGCCGCGAGGAATCGCAGGCTACCGCCCTCATAGGTTCCCAATTCGAGAGAGACGCGCGGCTTGCATTGGCTGAGAATCCCCTCGAGTGCAGCTCGCTCACCGAAGGACATCTGGCAGTCGTCCTCCGCCAAGATCGGCACTGACGCGACGGTCAGCGGCGCCGGCCGGTTGTCATCGGGAATCCATAGCCTCGCCGGCTGTTCCTCGCTCATCACAGATCTTCGTAGCTAAAGGTTCTCCGCAATCAGCGGCGCCGACCGGTTGAACACCCAGAAGCCGAAGACGAAGATTGCTAGGACGATTCCAACCGGCTCGAGCAGCTGCCACGAACCGCCGACCACCTGGCCTGCAGATAGTGCCTGGCGATCGATGATCGCGTGGCGAAACTGCTCGACGATGATCGCCAATGGATTCAGCATGAGCAGGTGAAAGATCGTGCCGCTGACCCTTGCTTTGATCAGCTCGACCGGGATCAGAATTCCTGAGGCATAGAAGAGCACCTGGCTGAAGACCTCCCAGATCGGCTGGATATCGCGAAAGTGCACGAACAGCGCAGACAGCATCATCGCGAGGCCAGTGCAGAAAAGCACGAGCATCCCGAGGATCAATGGCGCCTGTACCCAGGAGACCATCGGATGCACTCCTTCGGCGAGCGCGAAGATCAGCACGACAACCAGGTTGAGTGCCAAGTTGAAGGAGGCGAGGAGCACGATCGAGAGCGGAATCACCAGACGGGGAAAGTGAATCTTGCGCACGAGGTTCTCGCGGTCAACCACGCTGCGCACAGACCCGCCGGTGGCTTCGCCAAAGAAAGTGAACAGCACGATCCCCGCGAGCAGTGCGACTGCGTAGTGGGGTGCGCTGCTCACTTTAGCCACGTGACTGAAGACGAAGAGCAATACACCAAAGAGCAGGAGCGGGCGCATGAGCTGCCAGAGATAGCCCAGAACGGAGCCGAAGAAGCGCAGCTTGAACTCGTTGCGCGCAATGTTGTACGTGAGGTGCCAGAAGCGTGACCAGTCATCGGTGAGCGCCCGCGGGCCTCGCATCGGCTGGCCCAGGGCGGCTGTATCCAACTCCGTCATGGCGTCGGTGGTCATTGCGCCTGCACCCGTGCCCGATGGTGTCCGGCGACGCGCTCGATCGCCGCCGCGTAAGGGAGGTCGACATAGCCACCTTCCGCGTTAACGCCGCCGACCAGGAAGTGAAGGCCCCGTCGGTGGCGATCGATCATGTCTAGACCGCTGCCGCGCCGAGCCAGTGTGGCGATCGGAAAATAGCGTCCGGGTGAGAGGTGATTGTCGAAGCTGACCGAGAAGATCGCCTCGTCGCCCGCCTCGAACCGTCCAGTGCGTTCGTGCTGCCGCCCGGTGGTCGCCATCAGCGCTGCGTGGCCAGCTTCGTTCTCAAAGCTGACCTGCAGCGCTGGGTCCTCGACAGCTCGCTCGAACACCACGCGCGCCTTAAAGACGAGCGGGTGCCCTTGGTTGTACAGAGCCCAGCGGCCGCCCGCGATGTCCTCCACCCAGGTATCGACTATGCGAGCGGATCCATCTCCGACCCGCGAGCTTGTGCCCCCGTCTTGGGGGACCTCGCGTCCGAAGTTGAGCTCCAGGTAGCTCTCGGCGACCTTTTCGGGCGCTCCGAGGACGACGGCCTTACCGCGCTCGAGGAGAATCGCCCGATGGCAGAACCTGTTAACCGAGCCCATGTCGTGGGTCACGAAGATGATTGTCTTCCCGTCGTCTCGCATCTGGTTGAACACGTCAAAGCACTTCTGCTGGAACGATGCATCGCCGACCGCGAGCACCTCATCGATCAGCAGGATGTCGGCATCGACCTGGATTGCCACCGAGAAGGCGAGCCGGACGTGCATTCCGGAGGAATAGTTCTTCAGCTTGAGATCCTGGAACTCGGCCAATTCGGCGAAGTCGATGATGCTCTCGTAGCGCGCGCGCGCCTCGCGTGGACTCAGTCCCAGCATGATTCCGTTCATGACCACGTTGTCGAGCGCTGCCAAATCGGGGTTGAAGCCGACGCCCAACTCGATGAACGTCGACATCCGCCCGTTGCACCAGATTCGCCCACTGTCGACGCCGTAGATTCCGGCGATGCACTTCAGCAGCGTGCTCTTGCCGCTGCCGTTGCGCCCGACGATCCCGAAGAACTCGCCGGATTCGATCGCGAACGAGATGTCCTGCAGCGCGGCGAAGGCTTCGTGTTTCGAGCGGCGGCGTGGATGTAGGGCACGCTCCTTGAGCGTGTGCGTCCGCTCCTCGGGCACGCGAAAGCTCTTGCTGACGTCGTCGACGACGATCGCGGGTGTCTCCAGCACCCCCACAGGGTACCTGCGGGTCGTCCCGTCGCGGTTATAGTCCCGCCGCGTGCACGTTTGCACGGTCATCAACAAGAGATGGTTGGCCCACGCGCGCGCGCTCGCTGAGTCTTTGCGGGCGCACATGCCCGCAGCGCGCATGTTCGTTCTGGTCGTCGACTCGATCGAGGGCTTCGTAGAGCCAGCAGCGGAGCCGTTCGAGATCCTTACCCCGCGGGAGCTGCAGATCGACGGCTTCGAGGAGATGAGCGCGCGCTACGACGTGATGGAGCTGTGCTGCGCGCTGAAGCCGAGGCTCATCCGCCACCTTCTCTCAGACGAGCAGCCGGTCGTCTACCTCGACAGCGACGTGCGACTGTTCGCGCCGCTGTCCGGGCTCGAGGAGGCGCTGAGCGAGCACCCGTTCTTGCTGACCCCGCATCTGCTGGCGCCGCTGCCGGACGACGGGTGCGAGCCGAGCGAGCTGGCGATCCTGCTCGCCGGGTCGTTCAACACCGGCTTCGCGGCCGCGCGCACGAGCCCCCAAGTCGAGAGCCTGCTCGACTGGTGGGCACAGCGGCTGCGCAGGGGCTCACGGCTGGACCCGACGCGCGCGATGGTCTTCGACCAGCGCTGGGCCGACCTCATGCCGGGGCTCTCCGAGCAGGTCGGGCTCTGGCGCGACGTCGGCGTCAACGCCGGCTATTGGCGCGCCGGCAGCGACTTCGCGCTCGCGGGCGACGGTGTGAGCATCGACGGCGTGCCCCTGCTCAGCTTCCACTTCACGGGCTTCGACCCGGAGCGCCCAGAGCGCTTGAGCACGTACGACAACCGAACGGACCTCAAACATGAGCCCGTTCTCGCCGGCATGTGCGCAGAGTTTGCGGGACGACTCGGCGCGCTCGGTCACGCCGTGAGCAGCCACTGGCCATACGACTTCGCGACGACCGCGGGCGGAGTGCCCATGACCCCCGTTTTGCGCCGCCTTTGGGACCGAGCACACAGCCTGGGCGCGGTTCGCGAGACACCTTTCACACGCGAGGGAGAGCGCAACTTCCTCAGCTGGCTCGCGGAACCGGTGACTGACTTCGGTGAAGCTCCGCTCAGCCGCTACCTCACGTCCCTGCACGAGGCGACGCCAGAGCTTCGAGAGCGTTTCACCGATCCCGGAGGAACCGACCGTGACTCCTATCTCGCGTGGGCGATCGAGCAGGCTGAGCGGCATCCCGAGGGGGTACTTGGGGTCATGCGCGTGGAGGAGGAGCGCTCGGCCGCAGGGGAGCTACACGAGGTGCCCCCCGGAGGCTCACTCGAGGTGCGACGCGGCGAGACCGTCGTGTGCATACCCGTCTACGGAGCGCCCGAGCTGTTCGCCGAGTGCCTAACGAGCGTGCTCGCACACACCCCGCGCGAGACGCAGATCCTCATCGCCGACGACGCGAGCCCCGATCCGGCGATCGGCGAGTTCGTCGCCTCGCTGCGCGACGTACTGGTGCACCGCGTCAGCTACCTGCGCCAGCCGCAGAACCTCGGCTTCCCCGGCAACGTCAACGCCGGCTTCGCCGCCGCGGCGCCGGCCGACGTGGTCGTGCTCAACAGCGACTGCGTCGTCTCGGCCGGTTGGCTTCAGGGAATGCGCCGCGCCGCGAAGTCCGATGCGCTCGTCGCGACCTCCAGCGCGCTTACGAACCACGGCACGATCCTGTCGGTCCCGAAGCGCAACCGCCCGCAGGGCGGGATCCCGCAGGATCGGTCGCTGGCCCAAGCCGCCGGCGCGATTCTCGCGCAGTCGCTGCGCATCTACCCGACGTTGCCGACCGCGATCGGGCACTGCATGTACATCCGCCGGCAGGCGCTGGACCTAGTGGGCGACTTCGATCTCGCGTTCTCACCAGGCTACGGCGAGGAGGTCGACTTCTCCCAGCGCTGTGTGCTCCACGGCCTCGTACACGTGGCGGCCGACGATGTGTTCGTCCTGCACCATGCGGGCGGCTCGTTCGGATCTGACGGTGAGCGCAACCCGATCCAAGCAAAGCACGACCGACTCGTCGAGGCTCGCTACCCCTACTACGAGCGCGCGAGCGCCGCTGCGGCCAATACTCCATTCGGCCGACTGCCGCGCTCAATCGCAACCGCGCGGCGAGCGATCAACGGCCTGTCCGTGACCATTGACGGCCGCTGCCTGGGGCCGCTTGCCACCGGCACGCAGGTGCACACGCTGCAGCTGATCAAGGCGCTCGCCGCGGCGGATCGAGTCGGGTTGCAGGTGATCGTACCGCCGGACCTCGGCGACTACGCGGCAGAGGAGCTGTCCACTCGACCCAACGTCCGTCTGATTCCGCACAGCGAGGTTCATCGCGACATGGAGAAGGCCGACGTGGCCCACCGGCCCTACCAAGTCAGCAGCGCCGCCGATCTGACGCTGCTCGGGATGGCGGGCGAGCGTCAGGTGATCACCCACCAGGATCTGATCGCCTATCGCAACCCGGGCTACTTTCCCGGCTATCCGCAATGGGAGCGCCACCGCCGCCTCACCCGCGAGGCGCTGGCGATCGCCGACTGCGTCGTGTTCTTCTCACACCACGCCGCCAAGGACGCACTGAGCGAGGATCTCGTCGATCCCGACCGCGTGCGCGTCGTTTACATCGGCGTCGACCACGGTGGCACCGCGAGCCTGGAGGCAGCGCCGCCCCCAGAGGCAAAGGCACTGGACGAGCAGCCGTTCCTGCTCTGCCTGGGAACCGACTTCAGGCACAAGAACAGGGTGTTCGCTCTGCGCCTGCTCGAGGCGCTGCGCGAGCAGCACGGCTGGCAGGGAAAGCTGGTGCTGGCAGGCCCGCGCGTGGCCGGGGGCTCTTCGGCGGGCGAGGAGGCCGCCTTCCTGGCGACGCGTCCCGAGCTCGCGAGCACGGTCGTGACGCTGCCGGCGGTCGCCGAGCCCGAGAAGCAGTGGCTGCTGCGCAACTGCACCGCCGTCCTCTATCCGACCACGTATGAGGGGTTCGGGCTGATGCCCTACGAGGCGGCCGACAACGACCGGCCATGCCTTTTCGCCTCGCACACGGCGTTGGCCGAGCTGCTGCCGGAGGAGCTCGCCACGCTCGTCCCGTGGGACGCCGGGGAGAGCGCCGCGCGCGTGAGCCGGCTGCTCGCCGATCCCGCCGCGATCCACGAGCACGTGCTCGCGATCCGCCGCGCGGCGGCGCCGCTGACGTGGCAGTCGACCGCTGAGTCGCTGATCGACATCTACCGCGCCGCGGCGGCGTCGCGCTCGCGCGAGGCGGCGTGGGTAGCGCGCGAGCTGGCGCAGGTCGAGGTCGAACGCTCAGAGCTCGAGCGCAAGTACAACGAGCTGTGGCAAAGCCTCACCCCCGACGCGCGCACGCTCCTCGGCCCGGCCAGCCCGCTCGACCCAGGGTCCCAGCAGTCGCTCGCGGCGCTCGTCAGGCGCCCGCTGCTACGACGCCTGCTGCTCGGCCCCGCCAAAGCCGTGCATCGCCTCAGACAGCTGCGCGGCGCCCCCCCGGCGCCGCCGGCGCCCACGACCTCAGTCGCGGACTTCGAGCTTCACTTCGGCTGGGCCAACGCCGAGCACATGGGCGAGCAGCTCGCGCCGGAGCCCGAGCAGCTCACCTCCGAACCGTAGAGCCGCTCGCCGAGCGGCCAGGGGCGGCGACCCCGGCGAAGAAGCTCTCCAGCGCGTCGATGCGCAGCTCCCAGGCGTAGTCCTTCGCTGTTTCGATACCCGCGGCCCCGAGTCGCGTACGCAGCTGCGGATCGCCGAGCAGACGCGCGATCGCCGCGCTGACGGCCTCGACGGTCGGCTCGGGCATCAGGCAGTTCTCGCCGTCGCGGCAGAAGTCGCGGTTGCCGTGTGCGTCGGTCGTGACGACGGCTCCGCCTGCGGCCATCATCTCGAGTGGCGGCAGCGCAAACCCCTCGTGCGTCGAGGTCTGCACGAACACGGTCGCCTCGTTGAACAGCTCGTTTACCTGCTCGTCGCTCGGCGCCTGCACATGACGCATGCCTGCGCCGGTGGCGAGCTCCGGCTCGATCCCGAACAGGCACAGCTCCACCCCGGCGCCCTCGCGCGTGTGCAGCTCGAGCGCCCGCCACGCGTCGATCGTAAGCGGCAGGTTCTTCAGCGGGTTGGAGCGCCCGAGCGCGAGCACCATGTCCTCGCGGCGGCGCGCTCCCGCGAGCGGGCGGAACGTCTCGAGGTCGATGCCCGGAGGGATCAGCTCCGCATCGAGCCCGAGCTCGCGCAGGCGCTCGCGGTTCCAGGAGGAGATCGTCATGTAGCGGAACTCGGGCCGGTAGGAGTCGAGCACCGCGTGGCGCGCCGACTCGTCATCGGGATAGTAAGAGGTCTCGATGTCCTGCACGAAGTACACGGGGATCCCGTGCAGGACGCTCGCGCGCCATACCGGAGCTGAGGTGTTCCACCAGGTCGCGACCTTAATCGCCTCGACGTCCGCGAGCGCGTCGATCAGTTCGTCGTAGAACTCGAAGCTGTGCACGGGAGCGCGCAGGTCGAACCAGTCGGGCGCCTCACCGAGCGTGTACAGCGCCACCTCGTGACCGCGGTCGAGCAGGCGGTTGAGGTGCTCGAAGATGTCGCGGTGCCCGCCGCCGATGCCGGTGCCCTCGGTCACGTAGGCGATCCGCAGTGCGCCCGACTCGCTGCGCACCGGGCGCGCGTCGAAGAAGTCGCCCCAGCGCTCCCAGAACAGCCGCTGGGAGGCGAGCTCGCGCTCGCCGACATCGGTGCCGCGCGTGACCGACTCGTGGTGCACCAGCCGCGCCGCCGGGAAGTAGAGGACGCGGAAGCCCGCCTGCCACGCGCGCAGGCACCAGTCGACGTCCTCGTAGGCCATCGGATACGCCTCGTCGAGCATCCCCACCCGCTCGATCACCTCGCGTCGCACGTACATGCAGGCCCCGGTGACCGCGAGCGCCGGGCCGGCCTGGCAGGCCGGACCCCAGCCCTCGGGCTTGAAGCGGTAGCGGTGGTCGAACCACTCAGGCGCGTCGCGGTTGCGCACGGTGCCGCCGAACTGGATGCGCCCGTCCGGGTAGATCAGCTGCGCGCCGACGATGCCCACGTCCTCCTCCTGCGAGGCCGCGTACTGCAAGCACGCCAGCCACCCCGGGCGCGCCTCGACGTCGGAGTTGAGCACGACCACGTCCTCCCCCGCCGCGACCGCGCGCAAGCCGCGATTGACGTTCGCTGCGAAGCCCCGGTTCTCCTCGCCCGCGAGCACCTCGATGCCGGAGATCTGCCGCAGCGCCGCCACGTGCTCGGCGCCGCTGTCGTCATCGGCCACGATGATCCGCGCCATCCCGCGCGGCACCGTCTTGTGGATGCTCTCGACCAGCGTCCGTACGTGCTCGGCATCGCGGTAGCTCGGGATCACGACGGCGACCGGCCGGCCGTGTGCGCGGTACCACGCCAGCGCTCGGCGCATCTCGCGATCGCGTGCATGCGTGCGCAGCCGCAGCCTGCTCCTCAACGGCGTCAGGCGCAGCGGGAGCGTGAGGATGCGAAACAGCAGCGTGCGCCAGCCGAGGTAGCGGTAGGTGAGGTAGATGCGCCGCCGCACCCCGGCGAGCGGCCCGCTGAAGCTGCCGTCGAGCGCGTTCGTGGCGATCGTCTCGGGCGCGGTGATCGGGGGGCGCTGCTCTGGCGGCTTTTCGTGGTCGCTCATCGTGCTTGATTCTCTCCGGGACGGCGGTCGGCGACGCTGTCGATCGCGAGCGGCTCGAAGCCGGCGCGGCGCTCGAGCGAGAGCCAGTGCCGCAGCGCCGGCGGTATTCGCGGCGAGCGCGAGCCGAGCAGTCCGCCTGCAAGGCGCGCGAGCTGATGCGCACCGACGCCCGCCAGCGTAGCTTGGCGCCTTGGACCCGCCACGCCGTCGCTGCGCAGCTCGCGCCTGGCCTGCCCGAGCGCGCCGCGGAGCTGCGAGGCCAGGCGCGCCGGGGAGCCGGGCTCCCGCCAGTCGTAGACCTCGCGCAGCCCACGCCACTCGTCGAAGGAGCGGCGCAGCTCCTGCGCGAGCGTGTAGTCGTGGGAGTGCACGACCGCCGCGCCCGGGACGAACGCCTTGGCGTAACCGGCGCGGAGCATGTCGATCGCCAGCACCCGGTCCTCCGCATAGGGGACCTCGCGGAACGGCACCGCCTCCCATGCAGCGCGCGCGATGCACGCGTTCGCGTCGGTGAAGAAGCCGCGTCTGCCCATCAGCTCGAGCGCCGGCGCAGAGCGCTCCGCGGGCGCCAGGCGCTCCACCTGCGGACTGCCGTCGGGGGCGAGCGAGTCAAACCACTGCCGCAGCGGCGCGCTCACGTGCAGCTGTGCTCCGGGGCGCGGGCGGTAGGGGCCGTAGACGATCGCCACGTCGCCTGCCAGCTCGAAGCCGCCGAGCAGTCGCTCAAGCCAGCGCTCGTCGGCCGGCTCGGCGTCCTGCGTCAGGAAGGCGACGCGCGCGCCCTGGGCCGCGCGCATGAGCAGGTTGCGCGTGCCGCCGTGACTGAACTCCGACCGGGCGATCTCGACCACCTCCGCCCCGCGCGCGCGGGCCAGCGCGGCGGAGCCGTCGCGCGAGCCCGAATCGCACACCAGCAGCTCGTGCGCGACCGTCTGGCGGGCGAGCGCGTCGAGCGTGTGCGCGAGCATCGCGCCGGCGTCGCGGACCGGGATTGCCACGGTGAGATCAGGCATAGAACCCGGTGAGCGTGGTCAACTGCCCGGCATAGCTGAGGGCGATCATCGCCACCAGCAGCACGGCGCCCGCATACAGCATCAGGCGCCTGCCGAACGCGTGCAGGCTGGCCGCGACGAGGACCGCCAGCGGCGCTATCGCCGGGAACGCATAGCGGCCGAATTCGGGAATCAGCGGGCGTGAGCCGGATGTGTAGAACGCCGCCTCGACGCCCGCCACGACCGCGATCGGCATCAGCGCGAGGATCCCCAGCTCGAGCGCGTGCCGGCGCACGAACGGCCACTCGCGCACGAGCGCGGCGGCCCCGAGCACGACCGTCAGCAGCATCGCGCCGAGCAGCACGTCGTAGACCCAGTGCGAGAAGAACACGTCGTACCAGCCGAACGCCCCCCAGCCGCGTTCGTCGAAGATCACGAACGCCGGGAAGTTGGTCGTCGCGAAGTGCGGCGACATGAACGAGAGCCGCGGCAGGAACACCTGCCACAGGTAGCCGAGGTAGCCGAACGGGTGATGCAGCGCTTCGCTGGTCGAGCCAGACACCGAGCCAGCTTCCGCGGGCGCCGCCCCCCCCGCGGCGGCCGTGCTCGCGCGATGGAAGATGTCGAGGCTCGTGGACAGCACGCGCGCGACCACGGCCCCGACCACGGCCGCCGCCCAGCCGACGGCGTCCGCGCGGCGATGGTGGCGCCACACCGTCGCTGCCAGCGAGATCGCGACGACCGGGTAGAGCGCGTAGCCGGTGCCCTTGACGAGCGGCAGCAGCACGAGCAGCGCCCCTGTGAGCAGGCCCATGCGCAGCGTCACGCCGCGGCGCAGCATCCGGATCAGCAGCAGCTCGAGCGCCGCCGCGCCGGCGTTCACGCCGACGTCGTTGTTGATCGCCCCGGAGATGAACCCGTACATCGGCTGGTAGGCGACGAGCAGCGCCGCGAGGACCGCGAGCCAGGGACGTCTCGGCGCGAGCTCGCGCATAAGCAGGAACGCGAACACGACGGTCAGCGCCCCGATCAACGCCGAGGTCAGCCGCATCAGCGTCAGCTGGTCGAACGGCGAGCTGCTCGCCAGGACGTAGGCCGGCGCCAGCGCCGCGTAGTAGATAGGGCCGTGCGTCGCCGCCGTCTCGTTGCCTCCCCCGTTGGCTGCAGTCGGGTGCAGCTGCGCGGTGGCGGAGCGGTATTCGCGCTGCTGGCGAGCGGTCCACGGCGGCCGCGCACCGCCGATCTGGTGATCACTGAAGAAGCTCGTGCCATCGAGCGCGAGGACCTCCGAGTTCGACCATCGCGGCAGCGGCGAGCCGGGGTCTTTCGAGGGCGCTTCCCCGCGTTCCACGAGCGACTGCGTGTAGGCGAAGTGGTCGACCTCGTCCGGGCTCTGGAAGGGCGGCGTGATCAGCGCCCAGCAGGTGAAGTTGAGCGCGGCGATGACGAACAGCCACCGCGCCAGGCGCCGTGGCGCGTGCCCGGCGGCGGCAAGGGCGAGGCAACGCACCGCCGCTAGCGCAAGCCCCGGCAGCAGCACGACCAGCAGCAGCGCGTACAGCCACGTTCCCACCGCCCTGGGGCGGAACAGCGCCGCCCGGTCGAGGATTTTGCCCGCCCGCGCGAGGTAGCTGCGCTGCGAGCCGCTGCGCGGCAGATACCAGACGGCGATCTGCCCGGCCAGCGGCTTGCCCGAGAGCGTGGGCGCGGCGCTCGCCGGCGGCAGCGGCAGCGGCGTACCGCCCCAGTTGACCACGTCAGAAGCGTTCAGGCAGATCGAGGCCGCCGCTTCCGAGCGCACCGGGGCGGGAATCGTGAACACGGCAGCACTGATGCGGTTGGACGGA
This sequence comes from Solirubrobacterales bacterium, assembly GCA_038240205.1. Taxonomy (GTDB): domain Bacteria; phylum Actinomycetota; class Thermoleophilia; order Solirubrobacterales; family Solirubrobacteraceae; genus Palsa-744. Next base: position 27,864 of record JBBSDZ010000017.1, read on the forward strand.
ACGATCAGCGGCGGCAGCGTGCTCTGGATCGTTCGCACGCCCAGGCGCAGCGCCAGCTTCAGTGCCGGGCGCGTGCGCGTGCGCGAGATCACCTGCAGGCGCAGGCGCGCGGTGCCTGCGGGGAGATACAGATCCGGCACGCATACGGGAGCGCCGGGGGGCGCTTCGGCGACGTACGTGAGCGCCTCGACGTTGTCCGTGCCCGTGTAGTAGTCCCGCGGGCGCAGGCAGTAGAAGGCGGTCAGGAGCAGCAGCGGAACGGCGGTGAGCAGCGCGGCGCGCCAGACGCGCGCATCACCGGCGAAGACGACCGCCGGAATCCGGCGCAGGTGCCGCACGCTAGCGGCGGCGCAATCCGAGGATCGACAGCAGGAAGGAGGAGAAGAAGATCTGTATTCCGACGATCAACAGCGCTGCCGTCACGACCGCGAGGCGCTCGTAGGCGAGAGAGCCGAAGCCGTGTGAGATCCAGCTCGCCACGATGACCACGCCCATCGCGAGCCCGATCAACGTGAACAGGCCGCCCAGGAGCAGACCGTGCTCCAGGCGAAAGCGCGAGCGCATGCGATCGAACCACGGGTCGCGCTCGTTCATGAAGTAGGTGCCGTAAGCGTGCGCGCACAGCCCCAGGGCGAGCACCTGCGTGCCGACGATCATCAGCAGCGCGCCGCCGAGCAGCGCGTGCAGCCCCCACGATCGCCCGAAGAAGTCCAGGCCGGCGCCGACGAACACGACGATCAGCAGGCCGACGCCCGCGAGCACCGCCCCGGGCACGATGAACAGGTGGTTGGGGCTGTGCACGAGCAGGAAGCGCAGGTGGCGCCAGCCGTCGCGGAAGCTCGAGAGCTTGCTCTCGCCGCCGCGAGGGTGGTATTCGATCGGGAACTCGGCGATCTTGAGGTTCTCCTTGGAGGCCCTGATGACCATCTCCGAGGCGAACTCCATGCCGGTCGTGCGCAGATCCAGGCGCGGCAGCACTTCGCGCCGAAGCGCGCGCATGCCGCAGTGTGCGTCGTTGATGCCCGTGCTGAAGAAGAGGTTGAGCAGCCCCGTCAGGATCGGGTTGCCGATGTAGCGATGCAGCCACGGCATCGCGCCCGGCTGGATGTTGTCCATGCGGTCGCCGATGACCATCTCCGCGCCCTCCTCGAGGGCGGCGACGAAGCGCGGGATCTCGTTGAAGTCGTACGTCAGGTCGGCATCGGCCATGACGATGTAGCGACCCCCCGAGGCGGCGAAGCCGGCCAGGTATGCGCTGCCGTAGCCGCGGCGGCGTTCGAGCACCACGCGCGCGCCGGCCTGCTCGGCCAGCCGTGCGGAGTCGTCCTCGGAGTTGTTGTCGGCGACGACCACCTCCCCGGGAACGCCCATCTTCGCGATCGCCGCGAGCGCGGCGGTGACGCATGCCTCGATGTTCTCGGCCTCGTTTAGGCAGGGGATGACGACCGACACCAGCGGGACGGCTCGATCCTCGGCGCCCGCGTGAGCGGGTGGCTTTGTCTGGACGACTGTGCTCATGGGCGGTGGCTCGACGCCTGCGGTTCCCGATCCATCAAGGGCGTCACGCGGTTATAACGCGCGGCGGGGCGGAAAGTGGCGGATTCGCGGATGATGCTACCGCTATGCGTATCTGCGTCGTCTACGACTGCCTGTTCCCGTACACGATCGGGGGCGGCGAGCGCTGGTACCGCAACCTCGCCGAGCGCCTCGCTGCCGAGGGCCACGAGGTCACCTACGTGACGCTGCGCCAATGGCCGCGCGGCGAGCAGGTCGACCTCGATCCGCGTGTGCACGTCGTGGCCGCCGGCCCGCGCATGGCGTTGTATACGGCGAGCGGGCGCAGGCGCATCCTGCCGCCGCTCGTGTTCGGCCTGGGCGTGCTCGCACACCTGCTGCGCCACGGTCGGCGCTACGAGGTCGTGCACGCCTGCGCGTTCCCGTACTTCTCGCTGCTCGCAGCCGCGCTCGTGCGCCCGCTGAGGGGCTTTCAGCTGGAGGTCGACTGGTTTGAGGTGTGGAGCCGCTCCTACTGGCTCGACTACCTCGGCGGCATCGGCGGGCGTGTCGGCGCGCTCGTCCAGCGCGTGTGCGCGCTCGTGCCCCAGCGCGCGTTCTGCTTCTCCCAGCTTCACGCCGAGCGGCTGCGCGAGGAGGGCCTGCGCGGGCCCGTGACCGTGCTGCGCGGGCTCTACTCCGGGAGCGCAGAGGCGGCCGTCGCGCGGGCCGTCAAGCCGACGGTGCTGTTCGCTGGGCGGCTGATCGCCGAGAAGCAGGCGACGCTCGGCGTCGCCGCGATCGCACTCGCAGCAGAGCGAATCGATGATCTGCACGGCGAGTTCCTCGGCGATGGGCCCGAGCGTGCGGCGCTGCAGAGCGCGATCGCCGAGCACGGGCTGCAGGAGGTCGTCTCCGCCCCCGGCTTCGCCGACGCCGAGACGGTCGATCGCGAGATGCGCGAGTCGATGTGCATGCTGCTCCCCTCGCGCCGCGAGGGCTACGGGATGGTCGTCGTCGAGGCCGCAGCGCGCGCCACCCCGAGCGTCGTCGTCGCCGGCGAGGACAACGCCGCCACCGAGCTGATCGAGGAGGGCGTCAACGGCACGATCGCCTCGCGCTCGGATCCGCAGGCGGTGGCTGAGGCGATCGAACGCATCCACGACGGTGGGCTGGCGCTGCGCGAGAGCACCGCCGCGTGGTACTCGCGCAACGCCGAGAGCCTGTCGCTGGAGTCCTCGCTACGCACGGTGCTCGCGCACTACGAAACGCCCGAGGAGCGCGGGTCCGAGTCCGGGAGCGGCTCGATCGCGGGCTCTCAGAACGGCAGCTCGTTGCCGAGCGCGCGCGCGTAGCTGCGCAAGGTCAGCCGCGCCGTTCGCGCCCACGTGAAGCCCTGTGCGCGGGCGCGACCCCGCTGCCGCAGGCGCTCGCGCAGTTGCTCGTCCGCCATCAGCCTGCCGATCGCCTCGGCGATCTCGCGCTCGCTGTGCGGATCGAACAGCAGCGCCGCGTCGCCCGCGACCTCGGGCAGCGAGGAGGCGCTCGAGCAGGCGACCGGCACGCCGCGCGCCATCGCCTCGAGCACCGGCAGCCCGAAGCCCTCGTACAGCGACGGGAACACGAACGCCTCGGCGAGCGCCCACAGCCCCTCGACGTCGCCGTCGGGCAGCCATCCCGGAAAGCGCACGTCGCCGTTCAGGCCCGCGGCCGCCGCGCGCTCACGCAGCTCCTGCTCGTGCCAGGTCGGGTAGCCGGGCAGCACGAGCAGCGGGCGGAGCTCGGGCTCCAGCAGCGACAGCGCCCCGATCAGCGCGAGCAGGTTCTTGTGCGGGCGCTTGGCCGAGAGGCTCAGCAGCACGCGGCGCTCGCCGAGCTCCAGCCGCTCGCGCAGGTCGCGCTCGGGCGCCGGGGGGGTGCGAGCAGCCGCGCCGAGGCCAAGTGGGACGACATCGATCAACTCGGCGTCGAGCCCGATCAGCTCGATGAGATCGTTGCGCGTGCTCTGGGAGTCGGCGATGACGCGCTGCGAGCGCCGCGCGGCGGCGGGCACGAGCACCCTCATCCCACGCTCGCGCAGACCGGAGTGGGCCTCCGGGACGCGCGCGTAGATGAGGTCGTGAACGGTCACGACACGCTTGAAGGGGCCCCACAGCGGCGCCGTCGAGGCGAGGCTGTGCACGAGGTCGACGCCGGCGCGCGAAGCCAGGCGCGGCAACAGCGCCTGCTCGCCGAGCACCCACTGCACGCGGCTGCGGGCGTGCGCGGGCACGGTCACCGCCGGCAGTAGCTCGCCCCATGGTCCGTCGCCCGCGGCGGCGGCCTCGCGATTGACGAACGCCGTGAAGCTCGTGCCTGCCGGCGCCTGCGCGAGCAGCGCCGGGATCAGCTCGCGCGCGGCGACCTCCATGCCGCCCGTCTCACCCGGCACGAGGAAGATCAGGTTCAGGCCGATGTGTGTGCGTGGCGCGGTCAAGGCCGCTGAAAGGCTAGCCCCACCGCCCGAGCCTGCCCTAGCATGGCGCCGTGGCCGCCTCGATCGACGTCGTCGTGCCCGTCCACGGCCACTACTCGCTGACGCGCTCGTGTCTGGAGCATCTGGCGCGACAGACAGCGCCACACCGGGTCATCGTCGTCGACGACGGCTCGCCCGATGACACCGTCACGCGCCTGCGCGTCGAGTGGCCGCAGGTGAGCACGATCGAGCTGGGCGAGAACCGCGGCTACACACACGCGGTCAACCGCGGCGTCGAGGCCGGAGAGGGCGAGTACGTGGTGCTGCTCAACAACGACGTCGAGCTGCGCGCAGACTGCCTGGAGCGCCTGGTCGCGCCGCTGCTGGAGGATCCGCACGCCGGCTCCTCGGCCGCATTGCTGCTCGCCTCCAGCGCTGTCGGCGAGGAGCGGATCGACAGCGTCGGCGTCACGGCCGACGCGACGCTCGCCGGCTTCGCCCGCCTGCAGGGCAGTCCTGCCGCCGATGCCAGCAGCGCGATGCCCGTGCTGGCGGGACCGGAGGGCACGGCCGGCGCCTACCGCCGCAGCGCGTGGGTGCAAGTCGGTGGGCTCGACGAGGGCATCCGCGCGTACATGGAGATCCTCGACCTGGCGCTGCGCCTGCGCACGGCCGGCTGGAGCAGCGTGGGCGCTCCGGACGCCGTCGGCGTGCACCTCGGCTCGCGCACGTACGGCCGGCGCTCGGCGACGCAGCGCCGCCTGTCCGGCTTCAGCCGCGGCTACCTGCTGCGCCGCTACGGCGTGCTGCGCGGCCGCTTCGCGGCGCGGACGATCGTCACCGAGGCGATAGTGGTCGCGGGCGATGCGATCCTCTGCCGCGACCTGCTCGCGCTGCGTGGGCGCATCGAAGGCTGGCGCGCGGCGCGCGGACTGGAGCGCCGCCCGCGCCCGCCACGCGATGCGATCGACGCCTCGATCTCGCTGCGCGGCTCGCTCGCCTTGCGCCGCGGCGCCTACCGCCCGCCGGCGGCGTAGCCGGCGTCGCCCCAGCTGTCGCGCGCGAGGCGGCGGCGCAGGCGCGCCGAGGCGCGTTCGTAGTCGCGCGTGCGGTTGTCGGCGATCAGCAGGTTCTCCTGCTCGCCGCTTCGGAAAGTGCAGCTCGCCGGCCACTGCGGCACGTCGTAGGAGCTGCCGTCGCGGCCGACGACGACGCCGTGCAGCTCGCGCTGCGCAAGCCGCCGCGTGATGCCCTCCTGCCCGCTCTCCATCAGGTAGGCGTCGCGCTTGTCGGCGACCTCCTGCAGCTCCAGCTCCAGCGCGAGTTCGCGGCTGAGCATGAACGCGCTAGTGCGCAGGTGCGGGTTGGGAAAGCGGGGATAGTCGGCGCGCGCGGCGTGCAGGCGGGCGAGCTGGTAGAGCCAGTGGCGCCGCGGCCCGCGCACCCACTCCGCCTGGCTCTCCCCCGAGCCACTCGCCGCCACCATCCCCACTCCCGGCTGCGCGAGCGCCCGCTGGAAGTACGCCAGCCAGTCGCCGGCGGCGATCGTCGCGTAGGAGTTCAAGAAGCAGAGCTGCTCGTGCTCGAGCGTGTGCGCGGCCCAGCCGTAGGCGGCGAGGTCGAGCAGCGCCCGCGGCGGCTCGATCAGGCGGTGCGGCGTCCCCTGCAGCTCGGCGAGCACGCTTGCGCGCAACTGCGCACTTGCCGGCCCGTCCGGGCCGGCGCCGTTCAGCAGCACGATGAGCTCGTGCTCGGCGCCCGACGGGTGCGCGGCGTAGGAGCGCACGAACTCGCGTAGCGGCTCCGGGCCGAGCGGCGCCCACACGAGGTGGACGACGCCGATCATGCGACGCGCTCGCCGGCGACGATCGCCTCCAGCTCCGCGGCGGAGATCGTGCGCGTGCGCTGGATCTCGCGGCGCTTGGCGAGCGCCGCCGGCATCCCAGCGAGCGCGTCGCGCATCGCTCGCGCCCACGTTCGCAGCCGGCGTGCGCGCAACGCCGTGTAGAGGTTGCCCGCCTGTCCTCGCAGCAGCGACGGCGCATGGCGAGCGAGCGCCGCGGCCGGGTAGCACTTGACGATCAGCCACAGTGGGTTGCGCCACAGGTGGTAGCCGTTGAACTCGCTCATGCCGCGCCCGAGCGTGGCGCTGCCGCGGTGGTAGAGCACAGCGCTCGGCACGTAGCGGCAGCGGTAGCCGAGCAGCTGCGCGCGGAAAGCCCAGTCGATGTCCTCGTAGTAGGCGAAGTACGCCTCGTCGAAGCCGCCGACGCGATCGAGCGCGGCGCGGCGGAACAGCGCGGCGCCGCCGCACGGGCCGAACACCTCCTCGGCGCGCTCGTACTGCCCGGCGTCGCGCTCGCCGTGCCCGCGCCGCCGCCCGCCGCCACGCCAGCTGAGTATGTCGCCGGCGCCGTCGAGCACCGTGCGCTCGGCGTGGTCGAGCATCTTCGGCGTGACCGATCCCAGGTGCGGATGGCGCTGCAGCTCGGCGACCAGCTCAGCCAGGCAGCCAGGCTCGAGCGCCATGTCGTTGTTGAACAGGCCGACGAGCTCCGTGCTCGCCGCGGCCAGGCAGGCGTTGAGCGCGGCCGTCACGCCACTGCGCTGCGGCAGCTCGATCAGACGCACCTGCGGCCAGTGCTCGCGCAGGTAGGCTCGCGAATCGTCATCGGAGCAGTCGTCGACGACGACCACCTCCGCCGGCGTGAGCGTCTGCGCCTGCAGCGACGGCAGCATCTCCGCCAGCAGCGCGCGGCCGTTGTAGTTGGGCATCACGATCGTCAGCTCAGAGCCGGGCATCTCAGCAGCGCCGCTCGCTGACGAAGCGGTCGAACTCGCTCAGCTCGATGCGTCGCGTGCGCATGATCGAGCGGCGCGCGCGCAGCCAGCCGGGCGATCTGCGCAGCGCCGCGAGCACGGCGCGCAGGTGCACGGTGAGCATCCCTGCGCGCGCACTGTAGGCGAGGCCGAGCAGCTGCTCGGCGAGGATGCGGTGAAGATTGCGCAACAGGAAGCGCGCCGGGACATCCTTGATCAGGACCGCCAGCGTGTTGCGCCGCTGCAGCTCGTAGTAGAGCGGGTTGCGATCGCCCTGCGTGGTCGCGCTGCCCATGTGGAAGCCGATCGCGCTTGGCACGTAGCGACTGCGATAGCCGGCGAGCTGTGCACGAAGACCCCAATCAACATCCTCGAAATAGGCGAAGAACGACTCGTCGAAGCGGCCGACGTCGGCGAGCGCCGAAGCGCGATAGAGACCGGCGCCGGCGGTCGGCGCGAAGACCTCCTCCGCGTGGTCGTACTGCCCGCGATCGAGCTGCCCACTACCGCGCCCCCAGGCCATCGCCGCGCGCGTGAAGATGTCCCCGGCCCCGTCGATCCGCTCGCGCTCGCGATAGCTGAGCAGCTTGCCCGCCGCCGTTGCCGCCTGCGGATGCTGATCGAGCGCGCCGACCAGCTCGCCCATCCACTCTGGATCGAGCTCGATGTCGTTGTTCAGCAACGCAACGAGCTCCGCGGCGACCGCGCCGACGGCGACGTTCAACGCCGCCGAGACCCCGACATTGCTCGGGCCCGTGACCACCACGCGCACCTGCGGCCATGACCCGCGCAGGTACTCCAGCGAGTCGTCTGTCGAGCAGTCGTCGATCACGACAATCTCGAAGTCGCGATAGCGCTGGGCGGCGAGCGAGGGCAGGATCACCTCGAGCAGCTCTCGCCCGTTGTAGTTGAGCACCGCGGCGCTGACTCGGGGCATCGGCCGCCGACTGTAGCGCTCAGCCGAGCGGCGCCGACGGCGCCGCTCGCTCGCCCCAGGCGTAGGCCGAGAGCAGCCGCCGGCGGGCGAAATCGCCCTGCTCGTAGCTGTCGGTCTGGTTGTCCGCCACGAGCAGTCCCTCCTGATCGCCCTGCCAGAAGGTGTTGCTCTGCGGCCACTCCTCGACCTCGAAGCTGCGCGCCGCGCGGTCGACCACCGCCACGCGCAACCCGGCCCGCTCGACTGCTCGCGTGAGCCCGTCGCGGCCGCTCTCCAGCCGGTGCGTGTCCACCTTGCGCCGCAACTGCGACACGAACGCTCCCTGCAGCAGCTCGCGCTCGGCCATGAACGCGTTCGTGCGCACGTGCGGGGCGGGAAACGCCGAGAAGCCGATCGTCATGTCGAGCAGCGCCTTCGCCGAGTACAGGCCGCGCATCCGGCCACCGCCGTCCGGCGCGCCGCCGCGATCCTCCTCGAGCGCGCGAAAGGCGGCGATCGTGCCGGCGCGGTCCGGCCACACTCGGCGGTAGGCGCTCGGCAGGCCGAGCTGGAACAGGGCGCGCGAGCGCATGCTCGCCCACGACCCGCTCGCGCCGACGAGGCCGATGCCGGGACGCGCGAGCGCCTGCTCGAGCACCGACAGCCATCCATCCACGCGCAACCTGCTGTGCGAATTGAGCACGCAAACACGGCGCGCACCGAGCTGCGCGATCGCCTGGCGATAGGCGACGAGGTCGAGCACCGACTGTGACAACTCGATCAGGCGATGAGGAATGCCGACGAGCTCCCGCAGCAGCTCCGCGCGGGAGCCCGAGCCCGATCCGTCCGCGGCGAGGCCGTTGAGGATGATCACCAGCTCGTGCTCGCTGCCCGCGTCGTGATCGCGATAGGAGTCGGCGAAGGCGCGCAGCGGCGCCAGCCCGAGCGGGGCCCAGACGAGGTGCAGCACGACCGTCGGTTCGTGCGCGCCGCCGATCACGGGCGAGCCCCGGTGGTGCGCGAGCTGCGACCCGGGATCAGGTCGAGCAGCTCGCGCGGGAACGCACCCGTCGCGAACGCGACCAGGAAGAACAGTCCGCTCGAGAGCAACAGGCGCACGATCGTCGGCACGCCGACCCCGGCCAACGCGAGCGGGATCAGCCCGACCGCGGCGGCGAACGCGACGCGCGGGATCACGCGCATCGACGGGCGCAGGGTGGGACGGCCGCGGACGGCCACGACCGCCTGCACGACGGCCGCGATGAGCTCCGCGGCGGCCGTGCCGATCGCGGCGCCGCGGGCGCCGTCGAGCGGCACGAGCACGGCGACGAGCGCCGCGTTGAAGGTGAGCGCAGCGATGTTGATGGCGAGGATCTGGCGATAGGCGCCGAGGCTCAGCAGCGCGTTGCCCCAGACGACGCTCACGAACATCGCCCCCAGCCCGATTCCCTGAATCGCGAGCACCGGCACGGCCGGCTTGAAGTGGGCGCCGCCGATGACATCGATCGCGAGCGGCGCGCCGACGGCGATCGAGACGGCGACCCACGCGCCGACGATCACCGCGACCTCGTGCACGCGTCCGAGCGCGTAACCGAGGCGGTCGTGGTCGTCGCGCGCCGCCCGCGCGAAGATCGGCAACGCCGAGCTGGCAAGCAGGCCCGGCACGAGCGTGAGCACCTCGATGATGCGAAACGAGGCGCTGAAGTAGCCGAGCTGGATGCCGCTCGACAGCGCAGAGACGAGCAGGATCGAGACGCGGAAGTACAGCGCCGAGGCTGCCACGGCAGCGGAGTAGGGCAGGATCGTGCCGGCGAACTTCCGCCAGCGCGAGATGCTGAAGGTCGGTCGCAGCTCGCGCTTGCCGCGGACGAGCTTCACCGTCGCCGCCAGCACCAGCAGCCCCACCGGGATCGAGATGCCGAAGAACGGCAGCAGCCTTGCCCCGATCACGACGAGCAGCACCGTCGCGAGCGTCGTGGAGAGCTGGCGGCTGAAGTCGAGCAGCGAGACCCAGCCGAGCCGCAGGTCCACCACGAGCGGGAGTGCGAAGTTGTCCTGCGTGGCCTGGAGCAGCAGCCCGAAGCTCGCCAGCGCGACGCCGGCCGCGAGCGTGCTCGAGTACGCAGCCCAGGCGATCGCCGTCATCGCCACGCCACCGCCGAGCGTCAGCACGATCCGCAGCCCGAGCAGGTCGCGCGCGATCGGCCAGCGCTCCTCTGCCGGGCGCGTCGCGATTTCCCTGACGCCGACCGCCGTCAGCCCGAGGTCCGAGAGCGCCGCGACGATCGCGACCAGCGACAGCCCGGTGACGTAGCGGCCGGTGTCGACGACGCCGAGGTGGCGGAACAGCAGCGCCGCCGAGACGGCGCTGACGAGCGCACCGGCGAGATAGCCGCCCACGCGTAGCGCGCCGCCACGCACGGCCGCCGGTCCAGCGGCCGAAGTCGAGAGGACGTCCGCGGGTTCCCCGCCCGGCTCGGCGGCGGATGGACGGTCTTGCGGTGCGATGGCCGGGGATGCTAGAACCCCGGCGTGACTACCTCCGCCCCGGTGGCGCCCGCGCACCACCCCGGCCTGCTCGACCGCGTGCGCAAACGGCTGGACGCCACGCGCAAGGACCGCCGGCTGAGCACGAGCGCTGAGGTGTTCGCGGGCGCTGTCGCACTCGAGCCAGGTGGACCGAGCGCACTGCTCGCCGCCGACGGGCTCGTGGCCGTCTACCCGCAACTCGCGGCGCTCGACACGCTCGACTACGCCGAGCGCACGATCTGGTCTCATGCCGCCGAGGAGCTGCCCGGCAAGATCGGCATCCGCCGCCGCGTGATCGCCGAGGCGGGACGGCTGACAGAGGTGCCCGAGGACGCCTACGACGTCCTGCTCGCCTCGCACGTGCTCGAGCACCTCGCCGACCCGCTCACCGCCCTGCGCGAGTGGCGGCGCGTGGTGCGACCGGGCGGGCACGTACTGCTGATCGTGCCCCACCGCGACGGCACCTTCGACCATCGCCGCCCGGTGACGACGCTCGAGCACCTGCGCGCCGACGCCGACCGGCACACGCCCGAGGACGACATGACCCACCTCGAGGAGATCATCTCGATGCACGACCTCGAGCGAGACCCAGGCGCGCCCGACCGCGAGACCTTCGAGCAGCGCTGCCGGGAGAACCCTGACACGCGCGCGATGCATCACCACGTGTTCGTCACCCGCACCGTCGCCGAAGTCTGCGAGGAGGTCGGGCTCGAGGTGCTGCTGCTGCGGCCCAAGCAGCCGTTCAACATCGTCTGCCTGTGCCGCGTCGGCGAGGGCGGTGGCGGCGCGAGCGCGAGTCGCCCGAGCGACAAGGAGCTGGCGAGGATCCTGCGCCGCAGCACGTTCCCCTCCGATCGGGCGCGCAACGCCTGATCGGTCCGCCGCGCGTCCTGCGGCAAGCGGGCGCGGTGGACGCTAGCCCTGCTTGCGCAACACGAGCGTGACCGTCGAGCCGCGGCTGCCGCCGCGCTCGATCGGCGCCGCGAGCCGGCTGATCGCCAGCGCCGCGTAGCCGACGCTGCGCGGCAGCGGCCCGTCGGCCGGGCGCCGTCGCAGCGCGTTGGCCCAGCCGAACAGGTTGAACTCCAGCCCTTCCGGGTCAGTCGTCGTCATCGCGACGCAGCGCATACTCAGCTGCTCGCCGCGCTCGATCAATGCGTCCGGCGGGATCAGGTTGAGGTGGCGGGGAGCGTCGAGATGCGGCCAGCGGCTGCCGAGCAGGCGAAACTGCAGCGAGCTCGGATTGGGGACACCGAGCGCGAGCACGCCGCCCGGTTCGAGCTTCGCCGCCGCCGCCGCGAGCACCTCCGCCGGATTGGCCAGATGCTCGAGCACGTGCCACATCGCCACAGCGCGCGCGGGCTCGAGCCCCTCCAGTGCCTGCAGTGGCTGCTCGCTACAGATCGCGCGAATTTTCTCGCGGCTCAGGTAGCTGCAGCACCCCTCGTCCATCTCGATCGCGCTCACGTCGAAGCCCGCATCCCGGGCGGCGACCGCGAACGCTCCCGTGCCTGCGCCGATCTCGATCAGGCGCCCGGGCGAGACCTGCTCGCGCACCAGGCCGATGCGAAACGACGCCGAGCTCAGGCGCGTCTGGTTGCGCTTCCACGTCGGCTCTCCGTCGGCGTCGAACTGGTAGTAGCCGCCCTGGTAGTAGCGCCCGAGGTCGTCCGGAACGTCCAGCAGGAAGACGGTCGCGCAGGCGCTGCAGCGCGCGTAGTCGAAGCGCTCCTCACTGATCTCGCGGTTGCGGTCGGTCGCGAAGAAGGCGTGCGCGCTCGCCGCCCCGCAGAAGGGACATGCCGCGCTCATCGGGCGAGCACGTGCGAGGTCGCGAGCACTTCGCCGCCCGCACCGAGCGCCTGCACGGCGAACACCGGAGCGGCGCTGGGCAGTGCCGTGGCCGTCTCGAAGCCGGCGGAGGCGACGGTGGCGATCGGTGCGAGCGCCGCCGGGTTGGCGCCGCCGATGATCCTCCACGCGCTCACGCCTGTCGCCCCGTTCCAGCTCGCATAGATCGTCGTCGTCGTGGGACCGGTCACCTTCAACGCGATCGCCGGCGGGCTCGCCGGCGTAGCGCTCCAGGAGAAGCGGAAGGAGCGATAGATCTGCGCCGGCGCGGGGATGTGCGCGTCGAACACCGCCTGTCCAGCCGCGTTGAACTCCGTGAAGTACGGGTCTTCGCCCCAGCCGACGAACGAGTCTCCGTTGCCGAGCGGCTCGTCGTTGCCCTGGCTCCCGGACAGCAGCGCCGGCGTGCGCACGTAGCGGCTCAGGAGCTTGACCGATCTGTGCGCCCAGTCGATCTGCTCGTGCAGCACGCGCGACTCGGAGTGCGCTTTGGGCACAGCGCCATTGTCGAACAGCGTGAGCGTGTGGTCCGGCTGCCAGCGCACGTCGTGCTGGAACGCGGTGCCGGTGCCCGCGCCCATCTTGAAGCTCGAGCGCTTGCCGCCAAGCCGCCACATCACCGACCCGCTGTGGTGATCGATCTCATACGCCGCCCACGTGTTGCGCGAGGAGACGATGAAGTTGCCGTCTCCCCACGAGTCCGGAGAGATGGAGTTCATGTGGAAGAAGTCCCAAGGACGGTTCGGGTCGCGCGGGGAGCTGGCGTAGGAGTCGTACAGCGCCACGTGCCCGTACGCGTGCCACTCGAACATCACCAGGCCCGTCTTGATGTCCACCTCCTGCGCGACCGCGTCCTGCAGCGCGCCGTTGCGAGAGCCGCCGACGGAGGAGAGGTCGCCGCGCACGAGCGTGTACGCCGTCAGGTACGCGGATCCCGAGGGAGCGATCTGCAGCTCGTGCAGGTCGGCGTAATAGCCGTTGCCGGCTCGCACCGAAGCGAGCGGCCGGTAGTCGGTGCTGAGGACTTTGTCCGTGCCAAATCCCACGCCCAGGTCGATGTGCCCTTCCCAGTAGGTGAGGACCGGTTTGTTCGCGTAGCTCGAGACCTGCAGGTCGGTGACCGAGTTGCCGGCCCCCGCCGGCTTGAACCAGACCAGCCGGCCCGCCGCGTCGATGATCATCGCGCCGTTCTGTCCGCGCCCGGAGTTGGTCGTCAGGAAGATGTCGCCAGGCAGAGCCGCGGGGGAGGCGGTAGTGACCTGCACGGTCGGCGGCTGCAGCTTTGCCTGTGAGACGAAGCTTTGGTTTGCGCCGGCCTTGGCGGGAAGTGGCGCGCGACTCGCTCCGAGCGGATAGCTGACGAGCTGCGCGACCGTGAAGCTCGTCGACACGCGCGAATGCCCGACGCGCGCACTTGCGGTCACGCGCTCGCCCTGTGTAAAGCCTCGGCTCGGCAGGAAGCTCGCGCCCGTCTCGCTCGCATACGAGCGCAGCTGGCCACTGTGCGAACCGCTGCGCGAACCATTCACCGAGACATCCTTGATCGCGCTCGTCGGCGCGCCGAGAAAGCTGATCTGCGTCTCCGGGGAGGCGTCCGGCGTCCCGTTCAGCGGCGACAGCGTCAGCGCGGACGCGCTCGCGGCCATCGTCGCCGAGAGCGCGCACGCGGCGAGCAGGCCAAGGATGCAAGCCGGTGCCCTGCGCGTGCGGTTGTCGCGATCCATTGCTCTCCTCACCAGTTCGTCTTGTCGGTCGCCGATCGACGCCCGGTCGATGACGCCACGGCGCCCGGTAGCGTCGCGCCTGACGCGGCGGAGAAGAATAAGGCCGCGGGCCGTCGGCCCGAGCCGGTCAGGCGTCAGCGCTCGCGCACGCCGACCACGTTCGAGGAGCCGCCCGCGAACGGATAGTCGGCCTCCGGTTCCGAGCGCACGCGGAAGCGGTAGGCGGCCGGGCCCGGGAACTTGAAGCGATAGCCGGCTCGAAAGCGCCCACGCGCGTCCGTGCGCACGACCTTGAACTCGATCCAAGCGCTGCCCGGCGAGCGCGCCTCGAGCACGAGCTGCTTGCCGCCTCGCGGAATCGGGCCGCCACGCAGGCGCCCGCGGAAGGAGATGCGACTGCCCTCGCTCGCTGCGTGCGGCGAGACGCGCAGCGCGATTCCCGCGCCCACCTTCAGCGTCAGCGTGCGCGTCGCCGCCGGGAGCGCGTCGCCGACGTGCGTGCGATAGGCGATGCGCAGAGTGCGCGAGGAGCTACCCGCGGGAATGCGCACGGAGAAACGGCCGTTTGCGTCCGTGTGCGCGCTTGCCATCGCCACGGAGCGCGCCGCGGTGTAGCTGGGGGTCGCGCTCACGTCGAGCGTCGCGCCAGCGATCGGAGCGCCGCCGAGCGCGCGCAGCGAGCCCGTGATCGTCTGCGCTCGCCCGAAGCGGCTCGTGAGCGTCGCGCTCCGCTTCCCCTTCCAGCCCACTTCCAGGCGCGGCCTGTCCGATGCGTTCGTCCCATTCGGCGGTCCCGGCACGCCTGGCGGCAGCGGGTTGGCGATGGTCACGCTGCGGTCGAGCACCGGAGCTGCGTTGCCCGCCGCATCGATCACGCTCACGACCAGATGGTGCGCGCCGTTCGGCGCCGCCGTCGTGTCGAACGGAATGTCAACGCTCGCCGACGCCTGACACGGCTGCACGTACAGGAACGCCGGCAGCCCGTCGGCCGTCTGCCCGACGTCCCGGCAGCGTCCGCCGTTGTCGTTCACAACCGTGCGCTGCACGATCCGCCCGTCGACGCTGAACAGCGCCTCGTACACACCTGCGCCAGGGTCCGTCGCATCGAATGCCACGTCGCTGAGGCCCCGCACCATCGGCGCGCCCGCAAGATCGCCGCTCACATCGCTCGCG